>NZ_AJXW01000065.1 GCF_000264375.1 Rhodanobacter thiooxydans LCS2 | reverse complement strand
CATCGCCCGCTAGCGGGCTCCCACAGAGGTTTGGGGTTACTTGCCGCCGGCCATGTTGGCGTGCACGATTTGCGTGATCGTCGCGTCGGCACTGGCCAGTTGCTGCCGGTAGACGTCGGTGCTGAAGGCGGGCTTGCTCGGCGAGCGCTGCGAGAGCATCGGGCCGCTGCGATCGTGCAGGCCCACATCCACGCTCAGCGACATGCCGATGCGCAGCGGGTGCTGGTCCAGCTGGGCCGGGTCGTCGAACACGATGCGCACCGGGATGCGCTGCACGATCTTGATCCAGTTGCCGGTGGCGTTCTGCGCCGGCAGCAGCGAGAACGCGCTGCCGGTACCGACGCCCAGGCTCTGCACCTTGCCCTTGTAGGCCACCTTGCCGCCGTAGACGTCGGACTCGATCGTCACCGGCTGACCGATGCGCATGTCGGTGAGCTGGGTTTCCTTGAAGTTCGCGTCCACCCACACCTGGCGCAGCGGCACCACCGCCATCAGCGCGGCGCCCGGCTGCACGCGCTGGCCGACCTGCACCGAGCGTTTGGCCACATAGCCGTCCACCGGCGCGACCAGGGTGGCGCGCTCGTCGTCGAGGAAGGCGGCGCGCAGGCGTGCCGCGGCAGCCTGCACGTCCGGGTGCGAGGCGACCACGGTGTCGTCGACCAGCACCTTGCTGGTCTGGTACTGCTGCTGGGCGGTGACCAGGTTGCTCTCGGCGCTGGTCAGTGCGTCGCTGGCGTGCGCCAGTTCCTCGGCCGAGATCGCGCCGGACTTGGCCAGCGCCACGCGCCGCTGGTAGTCGGCGCGCGCCTTGTCCACCGCGGTCTGGCGTGCGGCCACGTCGGCCTGTGCGCCGTTCACGCTGGAGTACAGGCCGCGCACCTTGCGCACGGTGTTGGCGAGGTTGGCCTTCGCCTCGGCCAGCGCCACGTCGGCATCGCTGGGGTCGAGTCGCACCAGCACGTCGCCGGCATGCACCAGGTCGCCGTCGTCGGCGCCGATGCTGACCACGGTGCCGGGCACCTGCGGGGTGATCTGCACCACGTTGCCGTTGACGTAGGCGTCGTCGGTGCCCTCGTACCAGCGGCCGTCGAGGAAGTACCACAGCGCCCAGCCGATCACGGCGAGCAGCACCACGCCGCCGAGCAGGCGCAGCAGCACGCCGCGCGGGTGCTTCCTCATCGGTGCGGCGGCCGGCGTACTGGCGGTCGCGGCGCCGCTCGAATCAGGGATGGTCTGGCTGGACATGGGGCTGCCTCAGGAACGTGACGGGGTGAGGGACGGGGTGGCGGCGGCCGCATCGGTGCGCGGCTGGTAGCCGCCGCCGAGGGCCTGGATCAGCTGCACCGAAAGATCGGCCTGCTGCGCTTCGAGCGCGGCGCTGCCGCGCTCGGTGGCGAGCAGCTGCTGGCGCACGCTGAGCGCTTCCAGATAGCTGCCGATGCCGGCCTGGTAGCGTTGCTCGGCCAGCTCCCAGGCCTGCTGCGCGGCATCCTGCGCGCGCTGCTGGGCGGCGATCTGCGTCTGCAGCGACTTGAGCGCGGAGAGTTCGTCGGCGACCTGGTTGAGCGCGCCGACCAGGGTCTGGTTGTACTGCGCCACGGCGAGGTCGTACTGCGCATCCTTGCCGGCGAGGTTCGCGCGCAGGCGGCCGCCGTCGAAGATCGGCAGGCTGAGCGATGGCCCGACCTGGAAGAACCGCCCGGCCAGGCTGAGCGGGTTGGCGCCGCCCATGCTGACCAGGCCGGCCATCGCACCGATGCTGATGTCCGGCAGGAACTCGGTCTTCGCCACCTTGATGTCCTTGCCGGCGGCCTCGACGCGCCAGCGCGCCGCGACCAGGTCGGCGCGATGGCCGACCAGCTCCAGCGGCAGGTTCGCCGGCACCGCCAGCGCGGCTGGCGCCAGCCGCCGCGGCCGCTCGAGCTGCAGGCCGCGGTCGGGGCCCTTGCCCAGCAGCACCGCCAGCGACGAGCGCGCCGCCTCGACCGCGCGACGGGCCAGTGCCGCCTGCTGCTCGGCGCTGGCCACTTCGGCGTCGCCCTGCTTCAGCGCGACCTGGTTGTCGATGCCGGCGGCCACGCGCTGGCGGGTCAGTTCGCGCGCGGAACCGGCGCGCTGCAGCTCGGCGTCGGCCAGGTCCTGCTGGGTGAAGGCGTAGCCGAGCTGGACATAGGCGCGGGCCACGTTGCCGGACAGCTCGATGCGCGCGGCACGGGCGTCCACCTCGGCGGCGCGCGCCTGGCCCAGCGCCGCTTCCCACGCGGCGCGCTTGCCGCCCCACGGGTCCAGATCCCACTTGAAGCTGGCGTAGCCGTACTTGGCCACCGCGAAATGTGCCTTGTCGCCGAGCAGCGCGGCCGGCGGCCGGGCACCGGAGACCGCGGCAGTGCCGTTCACGCTGGGTCCGCGCGCAGCGTCGGCGATCCCCGCCTCGGCCTGCGCGGCGTGGGCGCGCGCATCGGCCACACCAAGGCCGGGGTTGTCCTGCAGCGCCTCGGCGATCAGCGCGTCCAGTTGCCGGTCGTCCAGTCCGGTCCACCAGTCGGTGGATGGCCACGCGGCCGCGGAGAGCTGGGCCAGGCTGCGCCCGGCCTGCAGGGTGGACGGATCGGTCGGCGTGCCTTCTGGATGCAGGCCACCGCTGCTGGCGCAAGCGGCCAGCGCAAGGGTCAGGGCAGCCGCAGCCGCCAGTTGATGCAGACGCATGGGGGAGTCCAGGGGGAGATCAGCTCTTGTCGCGCAGCGCGTGCAACACGCGCTCCAGGTAGTCCTGCAGTTGCGCCTGTTCGGCCTCGCTCAGCGAGCGCTGCGCGGCGGTCAGCACGCGCTCGTTGCAGTCGACCAGCTGCGTCCACAGCGCGTTGCCGGCGTCAGTCAGCTCAATGCGCAGGGCGCGCCGGTCCTGTTCATGCCGGCAGCGGCGCAGGTAGCCCTTGCCCTCGAGGTGGTCGAGCTGGCGGGTCATCGCGCCGCCGTCCAGTTCCACCGAGCGGGCCAGCTCGCTGGCCGACATCGGCCCGAGCCGGGCCAGCCGCTTGAGGATCAGGAATTGGGTGAAGCTGAGGTTCAGGCCCTTGGCCGCCAGCTCGGTTTCCATCGCCCGCACGATCTCCGCACGGACCAGGCCGAGCAGGATGCCGAGGCTTTCCTGGGGGGTGGCGAAGGCGAGCGACTCGGTGTTCATAGCCGCGTATTCTATTGCTTCAAGTATATTTGTCAAGGCAAATATATGCTGAGTTGTATTTGCTCCGGCAACCTATTAGGCGGCACACGGCCGCTGGGCCCGCAGCTCGTCGTGCACCAGCGCGCGCAGCGCCGGGTCGCGGATGGTGAACAGCTCGAACACGCCCAGCGCCAGCAGGGTCGGCAGTTGCGCCAGCAGACGGGGTTCGGCATCGCGGCGCACTGATTCCGGGGTAGCGGGGTCGAGCATCAGCTGGGCATGCGCCACGAAATCGGTGAGCGCGTCAGCATGCGAGGCGTGCAAGGCGGTGGGGACGGGGAGTAACGACATGTCGATCTCCTGCATGGATGACACAAGGACGTCTGCCCATGGCGCGCCGTGACGGGCTGCGGCAATGCGGCCGGTGCGGCGGGGGACGCCGCCGGCGTCACGATCGCGTGCAGGCACATGACTTGGGGGACAGGCGACGGTAGGTCGCCGCCGCTAGCATGGGAAGGCAGTCCCCACTGCCGGTACTCCCACTACCACCCGGGCACCCCCATGCGCACTGCCATGCAACGCTCCGAGCTCAAGGCTTTCCTGCGCGCGCGGCGCGCCGCGCTCGCGCCCGAGGCGGCCGGCCTGCCGCGCGGGCCGCGCCGGCTGACCCCGGGGTTGCGCCGCGAGGAGGTGGCGGCGCTGGCCGGGGTCGGCGTCACCTGGTACACGTGGCTGGAACAGGGCCGCGCGATCAATGTGTCGGCTGCGGCACTGGCGCGGATCGCGCGTGCGCTGTCGCTGTCGCCGACCGACCAGGCCTACCTGTTCGCGCTGATGGGACTGGCCCGCACCGACGTGCCGGAGCACCATTTCACGCTGCCGCCGGTGATGCATGAAGTACTGGACCTGTACCAGGCGCCGGCCTTCGTGCTGGATGCGGTGTTCGACGTGCTGGCCTGGAACCGCATGGCCGAATGCCTGTACGACTTCGGCGAGTTCGGTGGCCCGTTTGCCGACAACCACCTGTGGAACGCGTTCATGAACCCGGCACGGCGGCGGCTGTACCCGGATTTCGACAACGGCGCCCTGAACCTGCTCGGCATGTTCCGCATGAACCAGGCGGCGCACCCGGAAGACCCGCGCTTCCACCGGCTGATCCAGGCGCTGAGCGCGGCCAGTGCGGAGTTCGTCGAACTGTGGCAGCGCTGCCACACCGCGCCGCTCAGCGCGATCACGGTGCCGTTCTTCCACCCCGAGTTCGGCGACCTCAGCATCCACTCGATGCGCCTGCCGATCCGCGACGGCGACCACGTCGACCGCGCCACCGCGTTCTTCTTTGCGCCGGCAAACGCCGTCACGGCCGCCAGTTTCGCGCGCGTCGCCCGCCGCCTCGCCGCGGCGCCGGCATGATCCGCGTGCGGCTACCGGCCGGTGCTCAGCCCGCGTCGCGACCGGGCAGGTGACGGCCGCCGTCGCGCGCCAGCCACCCGTAATACAGCAGCGGAATCACCAGCAGGGTCAGCACGGTCGACACCAGCACGCCGAACACCAGCGACACCGCCAGGCCCTGGAAGATCGGGTCGCCGAGGATGAAGAACGCACCGAGCATCGCCGCCAGCGCGGTGAGGATGATCGGCTTGGCGCGCACCGCGCCGGCCTCGACCACCGCATCCTCCAGGCTCAGCCCCGCCGCCAGCGAATGGTTGATGAAGTCCACCAGCAGGATCGAGTTGCGCACGATGATGCCGGCCAGCGCGATCATGCCGATCATCGAGGTGGCGGTGAACTGCGCGCCGAACAGCCAGTGCCCCGGCATCACGCCGATCACGGTCAACGGGATCGGCGCCATGATGATCAGCGGCACCAGGTAGCTGCGGAACTGCCCGACCACCAGCAGGTAGATCAGCAGCAGGCCCATCGAGTAGGCGATGCCCATGTCGCGGAACGTCTCCAGGGTGATTTCCCACTCGCCGCTCCAGCGCACCGAGAAGCCGCTGTCGCTGGTCGGCGGCCCGGTGAACTCCTGTGCCAGCTGCCGCCCGTCCAGGCGCGTCTGGCCGATCTTGCCGACCAGCCCGAACATGCCGTAGACCGGGCTGTCCTCACTGCCCGCGTCGTCGCCGGTGACGAAGGTATAGGGCAGCAGATCCTTGTGGTAGACCGCGTCGGCCCATGGCCGGGCAACCACCTTCACCACCTCGGAGATCGGCACCAGCTGCCCCGCGGCGGAGCGCACGCGCAGCTTGAGCACACTGTCCATCGAGCCCAGCGCGGCCGGCGGCAGCCGCAGCACGATCGGCACCGCGTACTTGGCGTTCTCGTCCGCCACGTAGCTGGCCGGCGTGCCGCCCATGCCGGTGCGCAGGGCGTCGACGATGTCGGCCTGGCTGATGCCCAGCGCGGCGGCCCGCGCGCGGTCGACCTCGACCAGCCGGCGCGTCGCCTGCGGGTTCTCCGTGCTCAGGTTGACGTCGACGATGCCCGGCGTGCGCTCGAACAGCTGCGCCAGCGCCAGCGCGACCCCCCGCTGGTCGCGGTAGTCCGGCCCGTAGATCTCGGCCACGATCGGCGCCATCACCGGCGGCCCCGGCGGTACCTCGGCCACCACCAGGTGGGCGTGGAAGCGCTGCGCCACCGCCGCCAGCGCCGGCCGCACCGCCAGCGCGATCTGGTGGCTTTGCCGCTGGCGCTCGCCCTTGTCGACCAGGTTGACCTGGATGTCGCCCTGGTAAGGCTGGTTGCGCAGGTAGTACTGGCGCACCAGGCCGTTGAAGTTCATCGGCGCCGAGGTGCCGGCGTAGAGCTGGTAGTCCTTTACTTCCGGCACGCCGTCCAGCACGCCGCCGAGCTCGACCAGCACGCGCTGGGTCTGCTCCAGGGTCGAGCCCTCGGGCATGTTCAGCACCACCTGGAACTCGGACTTGTTGTCGAACGGCAGCATCTTCAGCACCACCAGCTTGACCCCGGCCAGGCCGGCGGCCAGCAGCACCAGCAGGCTCATGCCGAAGAACAGCCGGCGGCGGTTGCGCGCCGCCTTCGGGTGGCCGAGGAACGGGCGCATCACGCGGGTGAACAGGTTCTGCAGGAAGCCGTCGATGCGCGAGTGCTCCGCCGCGTCGGCCGCCGGCGCGTGGCGGCGCAGCAGCTGGTAGGCCAGCCACGGCGTGACCACGAAGGCCACCGCCAGCGAAATCAGCATGCCGACCGAGGCGTTGATCGGGATCGGTCGCATGTACGGCCCCATCAGCCCGCCGACGAAGGCCATCGGCAGCAGCGCGGCGATCACCGTGAAGGTCGCCAGGATGGTCGGCCCGCCCACCTCGTCCACCGCGGCGGGAATCGCCTGCAGCAGCCCCTTGTCGCCGCGCGCCATGTGCCGGTGGATGTTCTCCACCACCACGATCGCATCGTCGACCAGGATGCCGATCGAGAAGATCAGCGCGAACAGCGATACGCGGTTGATGGTGAAACCGATCGCCCACGAGGCAAACAGGGTTACCGCCAGCGTCACCACCACGGCGGTGCCGACCACCACCGCCTCGCGCCAGCCAAGCGCCAGCAGCACCAGCAGCACCACCGCCAGCGCGGCCAGGCCCAGGTGCAGCAGCAGCTCGTCGGCCTTGTCGTTGGCGGTCTGCCCGTAGTCGCGGGTCACCGTGACGTGCACGCCCGCGGGAATGTCCACCCCGCGCAAGGCGTCCAGCCGCTCGCGGATGGTGCCGGCGATGGTGTGGGCATTGCTGCCGGCCTTCTTGGCGATCGCCAGGGTCACCGCGGGGGCCAGCCCGGTGAGCGGACCGGCCCGGCCCGGCGGCGTGCCGAACGAGGCCAGCTGCGTCACGTGGTTGCTGCCCGCCTCCACGCGGGCCACGTCAGACAGGTACAGCGGGCGGCCGTCTGCCAGGCCGATCACCAGCTGCGCCACCTCGTCCGCATTCATCAGCAGGCGGCCGGCCTTGACCGGCAGGTCGCGGTTGTCGCCGATCTCGCTGCCGGCGTCGACCGCCACGTTGGCCGCCTTCAGCGTCCGCACCAGATCGGCGACGCCGAGCTGGTGGGTGGCCAGCCTGGCCGGGTCAAGCTCGACCATCACCGCGCGCTCCGGCGCACCGATGGTGTAGACGTCGCGCGTGCCGGGCACCCGCTTGAGGTCGGTCTCCAGCGTATGCGCCACCTTGGCCAGCTGTTCGGGCGTGGTCTCCGGGCGGTCGGACCACAGCGTCACCGCCATCATCGGCACGTCGTCGATCCCGTACGGCTTCACCAGCGGCTGGCCGACGCCGAGCCCGGGCGGCACCCAGTCGGCGTTGGAGTACAGCTTGTTGTACAGGTCGACCAGTGCCTGCTGACGCGGCACGCCGACGTCGAACTCCACCGTCACCACCGCCATGCCGGCGCGGCTCATCGAGTAGACGTGCTTGACGCCCTTGATCTCGGCGACCTTCTGCTCCAGCGGAAAGCTCACCAGGTTCTCGACGCTCTGCACGCTGGCGCCCGGGTACGGCACCAGCACGTTGGCCATGGTCACTTCGATCTGCGGGTCTTCCTCCTTGGGCGTGATGATCGCCGCGGCGATGCCCAGCAGCAGCCCGGCCAGCGCCAGCAAGGGGGTGATCTGCGAGGCCTGGAACGCCCGCGCGATACGTCCGGAGATACCCAGTCGGGCAGGTTCATTCATCGGCGGAGGCGCCGCTGGAAGGCTGGCCGCCGGCGTGCCGCGCAACCAGCCAGGCACGGGCCGCCTGCGGGTCGCGGGCCACGCGCTCGCCGTCGTCGAGCCCGGCCAGGATCTCGACGCGGTCGCCGTCGTGCTCGCCGGTGCGCAGCTGGCGCAGGCTCACCCCGTGCGCATCGATCACGTAGACGCCGACCAGCTCGCCGCGCCGCACCAGTGTCGAGGCGGGCAGCAGCAGGCGCTTCGCCGCGCCGGTGGCGAACGCCACCTTCACCGTCATGCCCGGATACAGGCCGCCGTGGTCCGCCGGCAACGGCAGCCGCACGTTGAACGTGTGGGTCTGCGGGTCGGCATAGGGAAACACCTCGACCGCGCCGGCCGCAATGCGCTGCTCACCGCTCAGCACCTGCGCCGAGTGGAACTGGCGGATCGCCTCGACCGTGCTCTGCGGCACCTGCACGTTGACCCGCAACTGGTCCAGTGCCTGCAGCTGGATCAGCGGCTGCGGCGACGGCGGCCCCGCCTGCACGGCCTCGCCCACATGCACGAAGCGATGCGTGATGATGCCGGCGAACGGCGCGCGCAGCACGGTGTAGTCCAGCTGCTGGCCGACGTTAGCCAGCTGGGCGTGCGCGGCATCCAGCGCCGCGCGGGCCGCATCGCGCGCAGCGCGCTGCTGGTCCATCTGCGCGGCGGACACGTAGCCTTTGGCATAGACCGCCTCGATGCGCCCGAACGACGCCTGCGCATCCTTGTAGCTCGCCTCGGCCGAGGCGAGCTGTGCCCGGGCGGCCTGGCGCGCGGACTGCTGCTCTACGTCGCTGAAGCGCACCAGCACGTCGCCCTTGGCCACCACGTCGTTGACGTCGTACGGCAGTTCGCGCACGCGTGCATTGGTCTGCGCGGTGATCGTCACCTGCTGTACGGCCTCGACCACGCCGTCCCAGAGCTGTTGCCGCGGCGCGTCCTCCGCGCGCACGACGATCGCCGCCAGCGCAGGTGGTTTCGCCGCGGCGTCGCCGGCGTTCGGCTTGCCGCCGCAGCCGGCGAGCAGGCCCAGCGCGAGCAGCGCGGCGGGCAGCGAGCGGAGGTGGCGCATGCTCATGCGGCCTCGTCGATCATCCGCATGGTCGCGCTTTCGACCTCCTGCGCGATCGCGGCCAGCGAGGCGTCCTGCGAGAGCATGCCGAGCATCGGCACCGGCCTGATCATGCCGATGCGCGTGCTCCCGTTCTCGGTGTACACCGAGATGCGGCAGGGTAGCGCCATGTTGAGGCGCAGATCGGTGGCCAGCACGCTGGCGGCGTGGCGCGGGCTGCACACCTCGAACACCTTGCATTGCCCGGCGAACGCGAAGCCCTTGCTGCGCAAGGTGGCGCCCAGGTCGTGCACGTGCAGCACGCCGAACTGGTGGCGACTGACGGCGGCGTCGAGATCGCGGACCGCGTCCTCGAAGGATTTTTTCGATTCCACGATGTAGTACATGTTGGTTGCCTCACTCGCGCGCGGCGCGTTCATGACTTGATCGCGCAAGCCGGCTTCAGGCCAAGCTTGCGCAGGATGATGGCCAGCGGGCAGAGGCCGCTGAAGGCGGACTGGAACAGGTTGAACCCAACGAAGGCGGTCACCCACAACCAGCCGGGCGACACGAAGTGGGCGAGGCCCAGGCTGATCAGGATCACCGCGCCGGCAAAGGCCCGTACCGCGTTTTCGATAGTCATGTTGTTCTCCTGCAGTGGATGGATGGTGGGTGCCGCGGCGGGTCGGTGCTTGATGGGGAGAGCCTCGCGCGGGCGGTCATGCGGCTGGCGCCTCAGTCCGTCTTGACGTCCGGCTTCAGGCGCTCGATGCCGAACGCCTCCATGATGACTTTCTCGTAACCCGGGTCGGCCTGGCCCTTGCGCATCTTGCGCAGGAAGTATTTCTCGTAGGCGACCTTGGCCAGGTGCACCCACCTGCCGGTCATCGACTTGGTCACGTTGCGCGGCGGAATCTGCGGCAGGGCGATGAAGGCGAAGCCGCGGTCGCCCATGTCGGCCAGGCACATCGCGTTCCAGGTGGCGCGCGCATGCGGCTGCTTGCCGGCGATGGCGTCGCGCAGGTTGTGCGCGATGGCGGTGACCATCGACTCGATCATCAGCCCGGTCTTGGGCGCGCCGGTGGGCACCGGGGTGACCTCGACCGGTGGAATGGCCACGCACACGCCGGCGGCGTAGACGTTGGGGTAGCGCGGGTTGCGCTGGAACTCGTCGATCAGCACGAAGCCGCCCGGATTGACCAGGCCCTCGACCTCCTTCACCGCGTCGACGCCGGCGAACGAGGGCAGCAGCATCGAGAAGGCGAATGGCAGGCTGTGTTCCTGCTGCAGCTGGCCGCGCTCGTCCAGCTGCTCGACATGCATCGCGCCGGATTCGACCGAGCTCACGCGCGCGTTGGTGATCCACTTGATGTGGCGCTGGCGCAGCTCCGATTCGAGCAGCCCCCTGGAGTCGCCGATGCCGCCCAGGCCCATGTGGCCGATGTACGGTTCGGCGGTGACGTAGGTCATCGGCACCCGGTCGCGCAGCTTGCGCCGGCGCAGATCGGTGTCCACGATCATCGCGAACTCGTAGGCGGGGCCGAAGCAGCTGGCGCCCTGCGCCGCGCCGATCACGATCGGCCCCGGGTGCTTGAGGAACTCCTGATAGGCCAGCCAGGCCCGGTGCGCGTGCGGGCCGGTGCAGACCGACTGCGTGTAGCCTTCCGGCCCGCTGCCCGGCACCCGCTCGAACGCCAGGCGCGGCCCGGTGGTGATGACCAGGTAGTCGTAATCCAGCTTGCGCCCGTCGCCCAGTTCGATCTGGTTGTCGGCGGGGTGCACCTTGCTGGCGCTGGCGTCGATGAAATGGATGTCGCGCCGGGCCAGCGGCTGGGCGACGTCCACCCGGATCTCGTCCTGCTTGCGCCAGCCCACCGCCACCCAGGGGTTGGAAGGTGTGAAGTTGAACTGCGGCCCTTCGCCGACCACGGTGATCGAATGTTCGGCACCAATGGTGTCGCGGATCTCGTAAGCCGCCGACATGCCGCCCAAGCCTGCTCCAAGGATGATGATGTTTGCCATGGCTCGACACTCCTCTGAGGTGTGTGGAAACGGGATTGCTCATCTCGGCTGAAGCCGACTGCCACGGTAGGCGCTCGTGCGATGTGGCGGCTTGACCAGGGTCAATATTGCGAATAGAAAATCTACATTAGGCATAGCTTATTTAGATGGCTGTGCTAAAGTCAAGCCCTACACCCAGCCGACAGCACCGACCGGAGGCGCAGCCATGCCGTTACCGAACCATGCAGATCTGGGCGCCATGCGCGCCTGCGCGGACGATGCGTCGCGCCTGCTCAAGGCGCTCGGCAATGCCCAGCGCCTGCGCGTGCTGTGCCTGCTGGTAGAGCATGAAATGTCGGTGGGGCAGATCAACGAGCAGTTGCCCGACCTGGCCCAGTCCGCGCTCTCGCAGCACCTGGCCAGGCTGCGCGAGGAAGGCCTGGTGAACACGCGGCGCGAGTCGCAGACCATCTGGTACGCGCTCGCGCCCGGGCCGGCCGAACGGATCATCGACGCGCTGTATGGCATCTATTGCGCGCCTGCGGAAAAATCGCGCCCACGGAAGTCGCGAGCCTGAGTCGCGGGCGGCCGCGCTTCGATCACCCAGCGGGGGAGCTTCCATGCCACTGCCTGATGTGACGCCGTTCTTCCACGCCGCCAGCCACACCTTCAGCTACGTAGTGGCGGACCCAGCCACGCGCCGCGCCGCGGTGATCGATGCGGTGCTTGACTACGACGCCGCGTCCGGGCGCAGCGGCCACCAGTCGGCCGACGCGCTGGTGGCGTTCGTGCAGGCGCAGGGCCTGACGGTCGACTGGATCATCGAGACGCACGTGCATGCCGACCACCTGTCGGCGGCGACGTACATGCAGGCGCAGCTGGGCGGGCGGCTCGGCATCGGCGAGCACGTGCGCGCCGTGCAGGCGACCTTCGGCGAGCTGTTCAACGCCGGCGCCGGCTTCGCCCGCGACGGCAGCCAGTTCGACCATCTGTTCGCCGATGGCGAGCGCTACATGGTCGGCGGCATCGAGGCGCTGGCGCTGCACACGCCCGGCCATACACCGGCCTGCATGACGCACGTGATCGGCGACGCGGCGTTCGTCGGCGACACCCTGTTCATGCCCGACTACGGCACCGCGCGCTGCGATTTCCCCGGCGGCGACGCGGCGACGCTGTACCGCTCGATCCGGCGCATCTTCGAGCTGCCGGGCAGCACGCGGATCTTCCTCTGCCACGACTACAAGGCGCCCGGCCGTGAGACGTTTTCGCACCAGACCACGGTGGCCGCCGAGCGCGCGGGCAATGTCCACGTGCGCGATGGCGTCGGCGAGGCCGAGTTCGTCGCCCTGCGCCGCGAGCGCGACGCCACGCTGGCCGTGCCGCCGCTGCTGCTGCCGGCGGTACAGGTGAATATGCGCGCGGGCCGGTTGCCGCCGGCCGAGGACAACGGCGTGCAATACCTGAAAATCCCGCTGGATGCCTTCTGAGCACTGGCCGCGCTGCGGCACAATGGCGGTTTGCCGCTGCCGGAACCAGGGATGATCTACGTACTGCTCAGCGTGGCGTGCAGCGTGCTGGTGTCGGTGCTGCTGAAGCTGGCGCGACGCTTCGAGGTCGACGTGGGCCAGGCGATCGCCTGGAACTACGTGGCCGCCGGTGCGCTTACCGCGCTGCTGTTGCAGCCGTCGCTGGACACGCTGCGCGCGCCGGGGGCGCCGTGGCTGGCGCTGGTCGCGCTGGGCGTGCTGCTGCCGACCATCTTCCTGGCGCTGGCCGCGTCCGTGCGCCACGCCGGCATCGTGCGCAGCGACGCGGCGCAGCGGCTGTCGCTGCTGCTCTCGCTGCTGGCCGCGTTCGTGCTGTTCGGCGAGCGGCTCACCGCGTTCAAGGCGCTCGGCATCGCGCTGGGCCTGCTCGCGCTGCTGGGCATGGTCTGGCGCAGCGGCCAGGCCAGTGCAGAGCGCGGTGCCGCGGGCTGGCTCTATCCGCTGGCGGTATTCGTCGGCTTCGGCGTGATCGACATCCTGTTCAAGCGCGTGGCCCAGGCCGGCGTGCCGCTGGGCGCCTCGCTACAGGCGATGTTCGCGCTGGCCCTGCTGGTCGCCTTCGCGCTGCAGCTATGGCGCCGCGCGCGCGGGCAAACCCGCTTCACCGCGCGCAACGCGCTGGCCGGCCTGCTGCTCGGCCTGGCCAACTTCGGCAACATCCTGTTCTACCTGCGCGGCCACCGCGCCTTGCCGCAGCACCCGGCGCTGGTGTTCGCCAGCATGAATCTCGGCGTGGTCGCGCTGGGCGCCGTGGTTGGTCTGCTGCTGTTCCGCGAGCGGCTGAGCCGGCTCAACCTGGCGGGCGTGGCGCTGGCGCTGCTGGCGATCGGGGTGATTGCGTCCGGCTGAGCAGTGACTTCTGGGCTATGAAATCGCGCGGTCGCGGTGCCTATGCTGCGACGCTTCGGGGCGATGGCGTCCCAGTCATGGGGACTTCGGGACATGCGCAAACTTCCTCTCGTCGCGTTGTCGTGTGCGCTGCTGCTGAGCGCGGTCGCGGTCGCCGCCCCGGACAAGAAAGACGACAAGGCCAAGTCGGAGCAGCCCGACGCGGCGCTGGTCGAGCCGCAGTCGTCGGCCAGCGAGGGTTCGGTATCGGTCGAGGGGCATCGCGTCGACTACAAGTCGGTGGCCGGCACGCTGGTGCTGCATGGCAAGGGCGACAAGGAGGACGAGCCGCAGGTCAGCATGTTCTATGTCGCGTACTTCAAGAAGGGCGTTGCAGCGACGAAGCGGCCAGTCACCTTCATCTTCAACGGCGGCCCCGGTTCGGCCACGGTGTGGCTGCACATGGGTGCATTCGGGCCTAAGCGCGTGGTCACCAGCGACGACAGCCACACGCCGGCGGCGCCGTACGGCCTGGTCAACAATGACTACAGCCTGCTCGATGCTTCCGACCTGGTGTTCATCGACGCGCCCGGCGCCGGCTTCAGCCGGCTGATCGCGACCGAGACGGACAAATCCAAGCGCGAGGAACAGATGAAGGATCGCCAGAAGGCGATCTACGGCGTGGATGGCGACGGCCATGCGTTCGCCCAGTTCATCACTCTTTTCCTGTCGAAGTACGACCGCTGGAATTCGCCGAAGTACCTGTTCGGTGAAAGCTACGGCACCACCCGCTCGGCGGTGCTGGCGAACATCCTGGAGAACGAGGACAGCGTCGACTTGAACGGCGTGATCCTGCTCTCGCAGATCCTGAGTTTCGACACCAGCATCGACGGGGCGGAGTTCAACCCGGGCATCGACCTGCCGTATGAACTGGCGCTGCCGACCTTCGCCGCCACCGCGTTCTACCACCACAAGTTGCCGCAGCAGCCGGCCGCGCTGGAACCGTTCCTGCGCGAGGTGGAGCAGTACGCGCTGGGCGATTACGCGCAGGCGCTGATGGCCGGCTCGCGCCTGGACGATGCGCGCAGGCAGGCGGTGGCGCAGAAGCTGCACGAGTACACCGGCCTGCCGGTGGCCTACCTGCTGAAGGCGAATCTGCGCGTGACCGGCGGCATGTTCGAGCACGAGCTGCAGGCCGACGGCGACATCACCACCGGCCGGCTGGACAGCCGCTTCGCGGGGCCGTCGATCGACCCGTTGAGCAAGGATTCCGAGTACGACCCGCAGTCCTCGGCGATCAGCTCGGCGTACGTGGCCGCGTTCAACGACTACGTGCGGCGCGAGCTGAAGTTCGGCCAGGGCCGGCAGTACCGGCTGTTCGCCGACATCAAGCATTGGGATTTCTCGCACAAGGCGCCCGGCGTGCATGGCGAGGCGCTGCAGTCCTCGACCAATGTGATGCCGGACCTGGCCATGGCGATGAAGACCAATCCCAACCTCAAGGTCTCCCTGCACGGCGGCTACTACGACCTGGCCACGCCGTACTTCGCCGCCGACTACGAGATGCACCACCTGCCGATCCCGGCCAGCCTGGAGCGCAATATCAGCTATGCGTGGTATCCGTCCGGGCACATGGTGTACGCGCACGAGACGTCGTTGAAGCAGCTGCACGACAACGTCGCGCGCTTCATTGGGCAGACCGACAACGTCAGGTAGCGGATTTGCGCCGGCCGCCGCGCCCGGATGGCGCGGTGTTGCGCGGCGCGGTGGAGCCGCGTACCACCAGCTCCGGGCTGAAGCCTTCGTTGCGGGTGACCGGCGGCTCGCCGTTGGCTTCGCGCTGCAGGTCGCCGATCAGCCGCTGCGCGGCGTGCCGCGCGATGTCCTCGGTGGCCTGGCGGGCGGTGGTCAGCGCCGGCCACGACTGCTTGGAGAACGGGCTGTCCTCGAAGCCGGCGATGGAGAGTTCGTACGGCACGTTGATGCCGTCCGAATGCGCCGCGGCCAGCACGCCGGCGGCGATCTCGTCGTTGCTGCCGAAGATCGCGCTGGGGCGCTCCTTCAGCGCCAGCAGCTTGCGCGCGCCGCGGAAGCCGTCGTCGAAGGTGTAGTCGCCGGGCACGATCAGCTTGCGGTCGAGCGTGATGCCGTAGTCCTTCAGCGCGTCTTCGTAGCCCTGATAGCGTTCCAGGCTGGAGCGGTGTTCGCGGCCGCCCCACAGGAAGCCGATGCGCTGGTGGCCGAGCTGGATCAGGTGTTCGGTGATTGCGTAGGCCGCGTCGCGGTCGTCGACGTAGACGCACGGGTGGCCGTCCTGCGGGTCCTTGCGCGCCGAGATGATGCGGATGAACGGGACCTGCGCCTGGCTCAGCGCCCCGATCAGCGCCGGCTGCTCGGACATCGGTGGCGCCAGCACCAGCCCGGCCAGGCGCGAGCGGTGCACCAGTTCGCGCAACTCCTCGGCCAGCTTCGGTGAAGACGAGTCGCACGGGTGGATCTGCAGACCGAAGCCGCTGGAGCGGCACGCCGCCAGCACGCCGCGCTGCAGATTGATCACGTAGTGCGCGTTCGGGTTGTCGTAGACCAGGCCGATCGCATACGCGCGGGTGCTGCGCAGGCTGCGCGCGGACGGGTCGGGCTGGTAGCCGAGCGCGTCGATCTCGCGCTGCACCTTCTCGCGCGTGCGGGCGTGCACCGAGGGCTCGTTGTTGATGACGCGCGAGACGGTCTTCAGCGAGACGCCGGCTCGTTCCGCGACATCCTTGATGGTGGCGCTGCGCACCCGCTGAACCTCGTGGATCGAAAGGACTGGTCGCCGGTCGCGCCATGGTGCCGGCGGCGCCGCACGCATCGGCACGGCGGCGCGAGCATCCTAGCTTATGGCCGGGCCGTAGCGAACTCCTGTCTCACGATGTCCGCTGCTGGCCGACCCGGTGACCGGCCAACCCGTAGTACAGGATGTACAGGTAGCACGGCACCACCAGCGCGGTGAACGCGAGTTGGAAGTCGATGTGCTGCTTCAGGTGCACGAACAGCTGCGGCACCACCGCGCCGCCGGCGATGCCCATGATCAGCAGCGCCGAGCCTGCCTCGGTGTGGCGGCCGAGCCCATTGATCGCCAGCGGGAAGATTGCCGGCCACATCATCGCGTTGGCGAAGCCCAGCGCTGCGACGAACGCCACCGAGAGGTAGCCGTGGGTGAGCCAGGCACCGAGCGCAAAGGCCACGCCCAGCACGGCCGATACCGCCAGGTAGCGCTGCTGCGTGATGAAGCGCGGAATCAGCGCCAGGCCGGCCAGGTAGCCGGCCAGCATGCCGACCAGCGTGTACGAGGTGAAGTGCTTGGTGGCGTCCGGCGGCAGGCCGAAACCCTGGCCGTAGGTGCCGATCGCGTCGCCGGCCATCACTTCCACGCCGACGTAGAGGAACAGGCACAGCACGCCCAGCCACAGGTGCGGGAAGCTGAAGATGCCGCCGTCGCTGTGGCCGATCGCCTGCTCGCTGTTGGCGCCGGCGGGCCTGATCTCCGGCAGCGAGGAGCGCGCGATCCAGATCGCCAGCACCACCAGCAGCGCCGCCATCACCATGTACGGCAGGTGCACCTTGCCGGCGAACGCGTTGAGCAGGGCCTCGCGCGCCTGCGGCGTCGGCGCCGACTCGACCTGCTGGCCGAACGTGCCGATGCCGCTGAGCACCAGCGCGCCGAACACGAACGGGGCGATCGCGCCGGCCAGCTTGTTGCAGATGCCCATGAAGGCGATGCGCTGCGCCGCGCTGTCGATGGGCCCGAGGATGCTGATGTAGGGATTGGACGCGGTCTGCAGCAGCGACAGCCCGGCGCCGATCACGAACAGCCCGGTCAACGCGCCCGGGTACAGCCGCATGGTGGCGAACTGGCCGAACAGCACCGCGCCGAGCGCCATCACGAACAGGCCGAGCGCCATGCCCTTCTTCATGCCGGTGCGGCGGAGCACCGCGGACGACGGCAGCGCCAGGAAGAAATACGACAGGTAGAACGCCATCGGTACCAGGAACGCGTTCACGTCGTCGAGGTCGAAGGCCAGCTTGACGAAGGTGATCAGCGGCCCGTTGAGCCAGGTGACGAAGCCGAAGATGAAGAACAGCAGGCCGATCACCAGCATCGGGCCGAGATGGGTGCGTTCGGACGGCGCCGCCGCCAGCGTGGTTGCCATGGATGGTTCTCCCCGGAGTCACCGTGCCGCCCGGCCGGGTGGCGGGGGCAGGCAGCAATGTCTCCTTAATTGCCGAAAAGTGCAACGTTGTCAATCGGACGCCCTGATGGGTCCCGGGAGACAGCCGCGACGGCGTGAGCCGGGCGGCCATGCGGACGCTTCGCTGTGGCGTCGCAGCAGGGCGCCGTGCCATCGCACGTTTGTGCGTTTACCCGGCAAATATGGCCATCCAAAGGATTTCATCAACGGCGGCTCAGGAGTGTCATGACAGTTATGTTGCGTTGCCGTATCGAATGTTCCGAAAACCGTCGCGAGCGCTGTTGACAACGTTGTCATTGCGACCGCAGACTCCGCCCGAATCAGGCCTCACCCGGCGCGCCTCAGCGCATCCGGGGCGGGGCCAGTGGCCACGGGAGAAGCCAGTGGGGGAAGTCGCGAAGCAGCGTCATGCGGCGGCAGTGCCGGCGACGACCGAGGCCGGTATGTCGGCGTCGGGCACGGTCGGTGCGTCCGGCCCGGGCCCGCAGCAGCCGTTCCTGGCCGCCGATGTCGGCGGCACGCATGCGCGCATCGGCCTGGTGGTCGGCAACGCCGCCGGCCCGCGGCCGGTCAGCGTGCTGCACTACCACCGCTACAGCTGTGCCGACTGGCCTGGCCTGGCCGCGATGCTGCGCGACTTCGTCGGCCAGCTGGCCGCCACGCCGCACGCGTCGCTGCGCGGCGAGCTGCGCCATTGCGCGGTAGCCTGCGCCGGCTATGTGCTGGACGACGCCATCGTCAACGGCAACCTGCCGTGGCCAGTGTCGATCCGCGAGATCCGCGACGGTCTCGGCATCCGGCAACTGGCGGTGATCAACGATTTCGAGGCGCTGGCCTACGCCACCCAGTTCATCGCGGCCGGGGAGACCCGGCCAGTCATCGACACCGCGGCGGCGCCCGCGGACGGGCCGGTGCTGGTGATGGGGCCGGGTACCGGGCTGGGCTCGGCGGTGCTGCTGCCGGGCCGGCCGCGCGCCCACGTGCTGGCCACCGAGGCGGGCCAGGTCTCGCTGGCGCCGGGCAACGAGCGCGAGATCGAGATCCTGCGGCTGTTCCGGCGCGAGCGCGCGCACGTGTCGTTCGAGGATGCGCTGTCCGGCCCCGGCCTGCTGAAGCTCTACGCCGCGCTGTGCGAGCTGCGCGGCAGCCCGGCGCAGCTGCTGACGCCGGCGGAAGTCACCGCGGCGGCGCTGGCCGGCAGCGATGGCGCCGCGGTGGAGGCGCTGGAGGTGTTCTGCGGCCTGCTCGGCAGCTTCGTCGGCGACCTGGTGCTGCTGTACGGCGCCCGCGGCGGGGTCTACCTGGCCGGCGGGATCCTGCCGCAGATCCTGCCGTTCCTGCTGGCCAGCCGCTTCGCCGAGCGCTACTTCAACAAGGGCGTGATGCGCGCCTACCTGCAACAGGTTCCAGTGCAACTGATCGAGCACGGCCAGCTTGGTGTCATCGGCGCCGCAAGCTGGTTTCTGGATGAACGCCCGGGAGCATGAGAGGGGCACCGTCCGGCGACACGGCGCCAAGCCAAACCACCACACAACGTCCGCGACCGTCGTCATGCCGGTCTTGATTCGAGCCAGCCTCTGAGGGGAGGAGATCATGAACAACCGCAAGACATTGCTAGCCGCGAGCATCGTCGCCAGCCTGTGCGTCTCCAGCGCGTTGTACGCGCAGGATGCCGCGCAGGGCAGCGCCACCACCACCCAGAGCCGCGCCGACAAGGCCAAGGCGAAGGAGCTCGCCACCGTCACCGTGGTCGGCATCCGCAACAGCGAGGCCGAGTCGCTGGCGCTGAAGAAGGACGCCGCCTCGCACGTCGAGGTGGTCACCGCCGAGGACATCGGCAAGCTGCCGGCCAAGAACGTGGCCGACACGCTGCAGCGCCTGCCCGGCGTCAACATCAGCTCGTCCAGCGCCAGCGAAGGCGGCTTCGACGAGAGCGACCGCGTCAGCCTGCGCGGTACCGCGCCCAGCCTCACCCAGACCCTGGTCAACGGCCACACCGTGGGCACCGGGGACTGGTTCGTGCTGAGCCAGGTGCAGACGGTGGGGCGCAGCGTGAGCTACACCCTGCTGCCGTCGGAAATCGTCAGCCAGGTGGTGGTGCACAAGACCTCCGAGGCCAGCATCGTCGAAGGCGGCAGCGCCGGCTCGGTGGACATCATCACGCGCAAGCCGCTGGAGTTCGCCAAGCCGGTTACTGCCGAGGCCTCGATCGGCGGCGTGTACTCGGACCTGCCCGGCGACACCAAGCCGCAGTTCAGCGGCCTGTTCAACTGGAAGAACGACGCCAACACCGTCGGCGTGCTGGTGCAGGGCTTCTACGAGAAGCGCAGCCTGCAGCGTAACGGCCAGGAAGTGGTGGGCGGCTACCTGCCGGCCACGGTTGGCGGCAACACCGTGTACTACCCGAACGAAATCGGCGCGGTGCTGTTCACCCAGCAGCGCGAGCGCAAGGGCGGCGTGATCGACTTCCAGGTCAGGCCGACCGACAACCTCACGCTCGACCTCAGCGGCTTCTACTCCAAGCTCAAGGCCGACAACTACAACCGCAACTACATGATGTGGGCCAGCAGTGCGCTGGCCAGCGGCGGCGTGCTGACCGCCAATTCGATCAACAACAACGTGGTCACCAGCGGCTCGATCGCCGGCGGCACCGGCGCCTACGGCGTGTACGACCAGATCTCCCGTCCCGGCGCGTCGTCGGAATCGAAGTACCTCACCCTCGATGCGAACTGGGGCGTCACCGACCACCTCAACCTCAAGGGCCAGCTCGGCACCACCCGCGGCACCGGCTCCAGCCCGACCCAGGACGTGATCGAGCTGGGCACCGCCGGTGGCGCCGGCGCCAGCTGGGACATGCGCGGCCTCGGCAAGCCGATCAACTGGACGCTGGGCGGCGACAACAGCTCGCCGTCGGGCATCCTGCCCTCAGCCGGCTGGATCTTCGGCGGCCAGGGCATCAAGGTGAAGGACAAGGAGGACTGGGCGCAGTTCGACGGCGAGCTCAGCTTCGACAACGACGCGTTCACTTCGCTGCAGTTCGGCGGCCGCTACGCCAAGCACACCCGCGAGAATCCGTTCGAGGTGGCGCAGGGCCCGAACTGGGCTTCCGACTGGCAGAACCCGGCGGCGTATCCAACCGGCACCTACAGCCGCTATCCGGGCGGCTTCAACGGCTCGCTCGGCGGCAGCTTCCCCGGCCCGATCTGGTTCTGGACGCCGGCCCAGCTGGCGCGGATCGACGGCAAGTTCGCCAACCGCGACCCGGTCGCGCGCTTCTACTTCAACGACATCTACAAGGTCGAGGAGAAGGATTCGGCCGCCTACCTGCAGCTGAACTTCGAGTCCGGCATCGCCAGCGGCAACATCGGTGTGCGCTACGTGAAGACCAAGGAGGACATCGGCTACTCCAGCACCGCGTCCGACGCCGCGGCCAGCTCGGTCACCGGCCCGATCACCGGTTCGGCCTTCGGCGACTACTACTGGAACACCTACCGGCACAGCTACGACAAGTTCCTGCCCAGCGCCAACCTCAAGTTCGCCGTGCGCGACGACCTGCTGCTGCGCTTCGCCGCGTCGCAGACGATGACCCGTCCGGACTATTCGGCGCTGGCCGGCTCGGTGTCGGCCGCTGACCTCACCCACACCGGCAGCGGCGGCAATCCGCAGCTCAAGCCGCTGATAGCGAGCAACTTCGACGCCGCGGTGGAATGGTACTTCGCGCCGCGCGGCCTGCTGTCGGCCGGCGTGTACGCGATGAACCTGAAGGACTACGTCAACTTCGGCAACGAGACGCGCAGCTTCAAGGACATGCCGGCCAGCCAGACCGCCGGCCACGACGTGTTCTCGAACTACCTGATCAGCGTGCCGACCAACGTCAACGGCCAGGTCCGCGGCGTGGAGCTGAACTACATCCAGCCGATCGGCGACAACTTTGGCGTGCAGGCCAACTACACCTATGCCGACGGCCACGCCACCGGCGACAAGCCGCTGCAGGGCACCTCGAAGAACACCTACAACGTGTCGGGCTACTTCGAGAACAAGCAGTTCAACGCTCGCGTCAGCTACACCTACCGTTCGGCGTTCTATGCCGGCGTGAGTCGTACCGACACCTACTTCCAGCAGGGCATCGGCAACCTCGCGGTGTCGCTGGGCTACCAGCTCAACGACCATATCTCGCTATCGCTGGACGCGATGAACCTCAACAACCCGAAGCTGAAGTACTACACGCAGAACGCGACCTACGGCAAGCAGCCGTACGCGTTCTACGACAACGGCCGGCAGTACTACCTCAACCTGCGCTTCAAGCTCTGACGCTTCGCGCGTGACGCGAGCCAGGGACGGTTTCGCCATCCTCCCCACGCGGGTCCGGGCTCAGCTTGCCGGACCCGTTTTTTTGCTAGCGTGACGCCACTGCCGCGACGGAGACCACCGATGACCCGCCGTTTGATCCTGCTTGGCTGCGCGAGCCTGGCACTGGGCCTCGCTGGCCTCGTGCGAGCCGCCGAGCCGTCGGCGCCCGCGCTGCTGCCGCTGCCGGCGCAGCTGCACGTCGATGCCGGCCGCTTCACCGTCGATGCGCACACGCCGATCGTGCTCGCCGACGATGCCGCCTCGACCCGCCGCACCGGCGCCTGGTTGACCGACCTCGTCGCGCGCACCCGCGGCCTGCGCCTGCCGCTGAAGCACGGCGCGGCCGCCGCCGGCGCGATCGTGCTGCAGCGCGATCCCGCCGCGCCGGTGGCGAACCGCGAAGGCTATGCGCTGGATGTCACGCCGCAAGGCATCCGCATCACCGCGCGCGACGACGCCGGCCTGTTCTATGGCGCGGTAACCCTGTGGCAACTGCTCACGCCCGATGCGAAGCAGGGCGCGGTCGAGGTGCCCGCGCTGTCGATCCGCGACCAGCCGCGCTTCGACTGGCGCGGCCTGATGCTGGATTCCGTGCGGCACTTCCAGAGCGTGGCCGAGATCGAGCGCCTGCTGGAGCAGATGGCCCAGCACAAGCTCAACACCTTCCACTGGCACCTCACCGACGACCAGGGCTGGCGCATCCAGATCAAGCGCTATCCCGAACTCACCAGGATCGGCGCGTGGCGCACGCCGCCGGGTGCCGGGCGTGACGGCGAGCCGCAGCGTTACGGAGGCTTCTACACCCAGGCGCAGATCCGCCGCATCGTCGCCTACGCCGCCGCGCGCCAGATCACGGTGGTGCCGGAGATCGACATGCCGGGCCACGCGCAGGCGGCGGTCGCCGCGTACCCGCAGTTCGGCGTCACCGGCCAGCGCCCACCGGTGTCGGTCGACTGGGGTATCAACCCGTACCTCTACAACGTCGACGACGCCACCTTCGAATTCATCGGCAACGTGCTGGACGAGGTGATGGCGCTGTTCCCCTCGACCTACATCCACGTGGGTGGCGACGAGGCGATCAAGGACCAGTGGCAGGCCTCGCCCGCGGTGCAGGCGAAGATGCGTGCGCTCGGCATCACCCGTGAGGACGCGCTGCAGGGCTGGTTCATCGACCGCGTCGGCCAGTACCTCGACCAGCACGGCTGCAAGCTGGTCGGCTGGGACGAGATCCTCGACGGCGACAAGCTGCCGGCCGACGCCACCGTGATGTCCTGGCGCGGCACCGACGGCGCGATCAAGGCGGCGATGATGGGCCACGACGTGGTGATGGCGCCTGCACCGCAGCTGTATTTCGACCACGTGCAGGGCGAGCTCGCCGACGAGTACGCCGGTCGCCTCGGCGTGGAATCGTTGCAGAGTGTGTACGCCTTCCCGACCGTGCCCGCGGTACTGGGTGCGGCGCAGGCACGGCACGTGCTGGGCGTGCAGGCCAACGTGTGGACCGAGCACATGCCCACCATGGCGCACGTGGAGCACGCCGTGTTCCCGCGGCTGGATGCGCTCAGCGAAGTGACGTGGTCGCCACCCGTCGCCAACGGCTGGCCCGGCTTCCTCGCCCGATTGCCGCCGCAGTTCGCGCGCTACCGCGCACAGCACGTCGCCTACGCCGACAGCGCCTTCGCCGTGGACATCGACGTCGACCGCAACGTGGCGCTGGCCACCGGCAACGCCACGGTGACGCTGGCCAGCCAGACCGGCTTCGGCGTCATCCATTACACGCTGGACGGCAGCACGCCCACGCCGGGCTCGCCGCGCTACGACACACCATTCAACGTGACGCTGCCGGCCACCGTGCGCGCCGCCAGCTTCGCCGCAGACGGCAGCGTGCTGGCCGCGCCGCGCCAGCGCGTGCTTGATCGCCCGAGCTTGCTCAGTCTGCCGGGCACGGCGCTGGCGAACTGCCCCGGCAGCAATTTCCGCCTGCGCCTGCAGCCCACGCCCGACGCGCAGGGCACGCAGCCGGTTTACGCGGTGAACGTGTTCGATGCCTGCCAGCTGTTCCCGCCCACGCTGCTGAATGGCGTCGGCGCGATCCGCGTCGAGGCGGTGCGGCTGCCGCGCAACTTCGCGTTGGCGCATGAGCAGAAGCTGGTGGTGGCGCGCCCGCACGCCACGCCGTTCGGCGAGCTGGTGGTGCATGCCGATACCTGCGCCGGCGCGGTGCTGGCCAGCATGCCGCTGCCCGATCCCGTGCACGGCCCCAGCCGGTTCGAGTTGCAGGCCCAGCTGCCCGCGCAGACCGGCGAGCGCAGCCTGTGCCTGGTCTACACCGTGCCGATCGACGGGCCGCTGTACGCGATCGGCAATGTGGCGCTCACGCCATGAGTTGCACCCTACGAAAGGGCTCCATCTGCTCCGTCCCCTGCTTGTCCGCAAGGGACTCCCTTCGGTCGCAGGGGAGGGCTGGGCGACCGCAAGGGAGTCCTTCAGGTGAGGGGTCCGCTCTTGATCTTTTCCGCGATCCTGCACAACCCGGCCACCTCCTCGCAGTGGGAGGTGTTCCCGCATTTTTGTGTTTGCACTCCGCATGAAACGCCTCGCCTCGCTCGATGCCCTGCGCGGTTGCACCGTGGCGGCGATGCTGCTGGTCAACGATCCGGGCGACTGGAGCCACGTCTACTGGCCACTGGCGCACGCGGCGTGGAACGGCTGCACGCCGACCGACCTGGTGTTTCCGTTCTTCCTGTTCGTGGTGGGCGTGTCGGTGGCGCTGGCGATCCTGCCGCGGCTGGAGCAGGGCGCTTCGCCGTCCGCGCTGACCCGCGCCGCGATGTGGCGCGCCCTGCGCATCCTCGCGCTAGGCGTGGCGATCAACCTGCTGGCGGCGTGGTGGCTGCCGCAGGCGCACCTGCGCTTTCCCGGCGTGCTGCAGCGGATCGCGCTGTGCTTCGCCGGCGTGGCGCTGTTCGCGGTCTACACAAAACCGCGCACGCAATGGTGTGCGATCGCGGCGCTGCTGCTCGGCTACTGGGGGCTGCTCCTGCTCGGCGGCTCGCTGGAGCCGTGGACGAATATCGCCAGCCGTTTCGACAGTGCGTTGTTCGGCCGCTTCGTCTACCTGATCGATCCGGCGACCGGCCGCGGCCACGATCCGGAAGGCCTGCTCTCCACCTTGCCGTCGCTGGCCAGCACCCTGCTCGGCCTGCGCGCCGGGTGCTGGCTGCGCCGCGAAAAACTCCGGACGCTGCTGCTGGCCGGTGCCGCGTGCCTGTTGCTTGGCGCGTTGTGGTCATGGTGGCTGCCGTTCAACAAGAACCTGTGGACGCCCTCGTTCGTGCTGTGGACCAGCGGCTGGACCACGCTGGCGCTGCTGGCGTTCCACATGCTGATCGACCGGCGCGGCTGGCCGGCATGGGGCCGCCGCTTCGGCATCAACGCGATCGCCGCCTACGCCGGTTCCGAACTGATGCAGATCGCGCTGCCCGCGCTGGGCTGGCCGGAGCCGCTCTACCAGCACCTGCTCGCCGGCTGGATGACACCGCGCTTCGGCCCATACGTGCCGTCGCTGGCGTTCGCCGTGGTGTTTGTCGCGCTGTGGTGGTTGATCGTGTGGGCGATGGATCGGCGCGGCATCTACCTCAAGCTCTAGTGCATAGCCAGCGGCTGGGCGGCGAATGTGCCCTGCGCGCGTGATCCATAGTGCGCTGCGTGTCAAGCGCGAAATCTTCTTATGGACGGCTCTCGCCGCCGTGCGAACAATCGCCACCCGGCACAGCTTGGAGCGGCAAGTGATGGATCATTCACGGCGGGTCGATTGTCCGGATCGCACCAGGGCTGTTGGCATGCGTGGTCGATCAACCTCGGACCCTGATGCGATGAATGGATCAAGGATTCCCTGTTCCCGCGGCCTATGGATCTTCACGGGCTATCTGGTCATCCGGCTGATGGTCGAGGCCGCCGGCACGATCGGTCCGGAGCGCATCCTTCAGCTTCCCGACGAGCAGGCGCGGTTGATTGGGGCTTACGCGGGTCTCCTGGGCGAGGGGCTGGCTGCCGGCGGGGTGTGGTTGCTGGTCAGGTACTACTACGGACTGTGGTCGAATGTTGGCGGGATCGTTGCGATGGGCCTGTTTGTGCCTGTGAGCAAACAGGTCATGTTGTCGGTGCTGGGAGGTGTCGCGTCAGCGGCGGTAGTGCTCGCCTTGAATACGTCGTCCCCCTCTGGTTCCAGCCCACGCAGCCCGGCTATCGACATGTACACGACGCATGGAAAGGCCCTGCTTTATTTCTGGCTGATCGCGGGGATCACCGTGGCGCCGTTTGTCGAGGAGCTGCTTTTCCGGGGAGTGGCATTCTCGGTGGTCGCGTCGCATTTCAATGCTTTCGCCGGCGCGGTGGCGTCGGTGCTGCTGTTTATGCTGGTGCATGTTCCGCAGCTGACGCACCATTGGACATCCGCGGTGGCCATAACGACGCTTGCCACCACGTGCGCGATCATCAGGGTGAACAAGGGGTCGTTGTGGGCAGCCATGATCCTGCATGGCAGCTACAACGCCAGCCTGGCCGTGTCGACGCTGGTCTGATACCTCGCGGCACGCCTCAGCCTGCAGCGACCTGTGCCAGCGGTACTGTGGGCGAATGACGCAGCAGGGCTTGTTTCGCCATTTGCAGGTCGGCCGCGGACAGTTCGACCAGCGGTGTGAGCTTGCCCGCGACCAGCGCGCCGATCGGCATGCCGTCGCGGTACAGCACGCGTGCGCCGGCGAGTGCCGGCACCTTGTCGCCGACCAGCACGGTGCCGACCAGGTTCAGCGGATCGCAACCGCTGAGGCAGACCAGCTCGCCGTCGTCCGCGCGCGAGCGCACCGCGCGCAACGGCGCGATCGCCTCGGGCAGGGCGAACTGCTCGCCGACCAGGCCTTCGACGAAACGGCCGCCGCGGATCTCGCCGCGCGCCTCCAGCCGGTGGTACACGCGCAGCAGTTCGCGCCACGGCGGCAGCCACGGCGCCTCACGTTCCAGCAGCTTCCAGAACACCACGCCGTAGCGGCGCAGCAGGGTGCGTGCGATGTGCTCGATGGCGTCGGGCTCGGCCTTGCCCGCGGCCGCGCCGCGCGCCAACGCCCAGCGCCCCGCATCCTCGATGCCGCCGAACTGATGCCGCCGCAACCGCCGGTGCCGCCCGCCGTCGTGCTTCGCCGCGGGCAGCAGCAGGGCACGCAGGCCGGCGAAGCTGTCCGCGCTGACCCGGCCGGCGGCGACCAGCTCGCCCAGCGCGTCCTCCAGTTCAGTGCGTAGCAGGTGGGCGATGTCCAGCAGTTCGTCGAAGAACAACGCGCCGTGTTCGTGCAACGCGTCGGCGACGGCCTGCGCGCGCGACGACAACAGGACTTCCTGACCATCGGTGCCGCCAGCGGCGGATGTCCATACGGCCATTCCGCGTCGTGGCAGCAGCACGATCGGCGTGCTGCGTACCGGACCGCCGCCACCGCCGCTGCCGGTGCGCAGGCGGGCCCAGCCGATGCGGCCGGCGCGGCACAGCTCGTCCAACCAGTGGATCGAATAGTCCGCGATGCGCGCCGGCAGCAACTCGCTCTCCCACGCACCGGCCGCGGCCTCGTAGCCTTCCAGCTGCGCCAGCGTGGCGGCCAGTGCGTCCGGCCCGCTCAGTCGGGTGGCCGCCGACACGTGCTGCCAGTCAAACAGGAAGCGCATCAGCGCACGCCGGCTGACCGGCTCGATCTCGCGGCGCAGCCGGCCGATGGTGTAGCGATGGATGCGCGCCAGCAGGTGGCGTTCGCACCATTCGGTATCCGCGACATCGGCGCTGAAGCGACCCTGCATCACGTAGCCTTCGGCCTGCAGGCGCAGCAGGGCCTGTTCGACCTCGCCCGTATCGATGGCCAGCGAGGCGGCCAAGGTATTCGCGGTGACCGGGCCGAGTCCGCCGAGGCGATGGCGCACCAGTTCCAGCATCGCGTCCTCGCGCGTCCAGGATTGCGCGGCATACTCGGTGGGTGCGGCGATCGGCGGCTGCATCGGGGCGGCAGGATGCAGCGCCTGCCACAGCGGCAGGTTCTCCGCGGACGTCCAGATCTCTGTAGGAGCGCACCCTGTGCGCGATGCTTCTTCGCCGGGTGACGAAGAGCGATCGCGCACAGGGTGCGTTCCTACAGTGAGGCGTGTCGCTCGCTTTGCCTTGGCGAGCGCCTGCAGTCGCTCGCCCCAGCCGCGGTTGGCGTCGACTTCCGTCAGGGTGACGAAGCCCAGCAAGATCAGCGCCTCGTGCATCTCGTCGGCATCGCGCACCTGCGGCCACGCCTCTTCGCGTACCGCGGCGATCGCCTCCGGATCGAGCCGGCCGAGGTCGTCGGCGCTGTCGGCGTTCCAGCGACGCGTCTGCACCGCCTGGGTGCGCCGTTCCTCCAGCGGTGCATCGTCGAGGAAGGCGTACGGCGCGGCATTCAGCACCTCGGCGGCGAGCGGGCTGGGTGCGGTGAGGTCGCGCGCCACGATGGCGATGGCGCCGGCTTCGAGCTGGCGCAGAATCGCCAGCAGGCCGTCCACGTCCATCGCCTCGCGCAGGCAGTCGTGCAGGGTCTGGTTGACGAGCGGGTGGTCCGGCACCTCGCGCTCGCCCACGATGTTCTCCAGGCAGGCGACCTGGTCGGGGAACACCGCGGCGAGCAGGTCCTCGCTCTTCATCCGCTGCAGCGGCGGCGGGGTCTTCTTGCCGCCGGTGAAGCGCGGCAGCGCCAGTGCCGTGACGGCGTTCCAGCGCCAGCGCGCCGGGAACAGCGGGGCGTCGAGCAGGGCCTGCACCAGCACGTGTTCGGCGGTGTTGGAGTGCAGGTAGTGCGCCACTTCCTCCAGCGGAAAGCTGTGGCTGGTGGACAACGACAGCACGATCGCGTCCTCGGTCGCTGCCGCCTGCAGCTCGAAGTTGAACTGGCGGCAGAAGCGCTTGCGCAGCGCCAGGCCCCAGGCGCGGTTGATGCGACTGCCCCAGGGCGTGTGGATCACCAGCTGGGTGCCGCCGGATTCGTCGAAGAAGCGCTCCAGCACCAGCGTGCGCTGGCTGGGCAGCACGCCGAGCGCGGCTTTCGCGCGGGTGAGGTAGTCGACGAGTTGCTGCGCGGCGGGGTCGGGGAGGCCGAGTTCGTCGTGTAGCCAGGCGAGCGCGGCCGCTTTGCGCCCCTCTCCCTTCGGGAGAGGGGCTGGGGG
>NZ_AJXW01000064.1 GCF_000264375.1 Rhodanobacter thiooxydans LCS2 | reverse complement strand
CCCTTCGGGAGAGGGGCTGGGGGTGAGGGTTCGGGCGGAGCGTGGGGGTTTATGGCTTCGCCCGCACCCTCTCCCCAACCCCTCTCCCGCAGGGAGAGGGGCTCAAGCAAGGCGGAGATTTCCTCGCGCAGCCGCGACACGCCGAACGACAGTTCGTCGCTGCGCCCCGGTGCCTCGCCCAGCCAGAACGGGATGCTCGGCGGCGCGCCGTGCGCGTCCTCCACCCGCAATCGATCACGCTCGACACGCTGGATGCGGTAGCTGGCATTGCCGAGCTGGAAGATGTCGCCGGCCATGCTCTCGACGGCGAAATCCTCGTTGACCGTGCCCACGATGATCGCCTGCGGCTCCAGCACCACCTTGTAGTCGGCGGTGTCGGGAATGGTGCCGCCGGAGGTCAGCGCGGTGAGTCGCGCGTTGCGCCGCGGGCGCAGCTGGCGGTTCACCGCGTCGCGATGGATGTACGCCGCACGCGGGCCCTGGCGGGTGGTGAAGCCTTCGGCCAGCATGCGCACCACCGCGTCGAATTCGCTGCGGGCGAGGTCGCGGTAGGGATGTGCGCGGCGCACCAGCCCGTACAGCGCGTCCTCGTCCCATTCGGCGCAGGCCACCTCGGCGACGATCTGCTGGGCCAGCACGTCGAGCGGCTGCGGCGGCATCACCAGCGCGTCCAGTTCGCCGCGGCGCACGCAGTCGAGCAGGGCGGTGCATTCGACCAGGTCGTCGCGGGTGGCCGGGAACAGCCGCGCCTTCGGCGTGCCGTCGATGCTGTGGCCGGAACGGCCGGCGCGCTGCAGGAACGCGGCGATCGAGCGCGGCGAGCCGAGCTGGCAGACCAGGTCGACCTCGCCGATGTCGATGCCCAGCTCCAGCGAGGCGGTCGCCACCAGCACCTTGAGCTCGCCGCGCTTCAGCCGCTGCTCGGCGTCCAGCCGCAGCTCCTTGGCCAGGCTGCCGTGGTGTGCGGCGACGTGTTCCTTGCCCAGCCGCTCGGACAGGTGGCGCGCGGCGCGCTCGGCCATCCGCCGCGTGTTGACGAAGACCAGAGTGGTGCGATGCGCACGCACCAGCACTGCAAGGCGGTCGTAGATCAGTTCCCAGGCGTCGTTGGACATCACCGCTTCGAGCGGGACGGGCGGAACTTCGATGGCAAGGTCGCGCGGGCGGGTATGGCCCACGTCGATGATGGTTGCGCTGCTCCCTCCCCTGCTCGCCCCTAAAGGGACTTCCTTCGGTCGCAGGGATGGTTGGGGTGGAGTGCTCTTGCTCCTGGACCCAAGATCAAGAGCCTTACCCCCTCCCAACCTCCCCCTGTCAGCCGGGGGAGGGGCAGAAGCGCCGACGAGGAAGTCGGCAACCTTCTCAATGGGCTTCTGCGTCGCCGACAGCCCGATCCGCAGCAACCGCCGCTGGCACAGCGACTCCAGCCGCTCCAGCGACAAGGCCAGGTGCGAGCCGCGCTTGCTGCCAGCGATGGCGTGGATCTCGTCGACGATCACCGTGCGCACGCCCGACAGCATGGAACGTCCTGAGGCCGAGCCCAGCAGCACGTACAGCGATTCGGGCGTGGTCACCAGGATGTGCGGCGGCAGCCTGCGCAGCAGGTTGCGCTCGACCTGCGGGGTGTCGCCGGTGCGCACCGCGGTGCGGATTGCCACGTCGGGCAGGCCGAGTTTTTCGAGTTCCGCGCGGATGCCTTCCAGCGGCGCTTCCAGGTTGACGTGGATGTCGTTCGACAGCGCCTTCAGCGGTGACACGTAGAGCACCGTGGTGGCGTCGGCCAGCACGCCGTCGTGCGCCACGCCCTCGCGCACCAGTTCGTCGATCGCGGCGAGGAACGCGGTCAGCGTCTTGCCCGAGCCGGTCGGCGCGGCGACCAGGGTGTGCGCTCCGGCGCGGATCGACTGCCACGCGGCCGTCTGCGCCGCGGTGGGCGCAGCGAACGCGCCGCGGAACCAGGCGGCGACGGCAGGATGGAACTCGGCGAGCGAGGGCGACATGATTCTGCGAAAGATGGGTACCATCGGCGCTGCACGCAAGCGCGAAGCGCCGGTTCGTGACGCCAGTGGCTTGCGCTGAAAACGTTACGTTAGCACTCTGCGCGGTGCCGTCAGCCGCCTTCCTTCTTCGCCCGAGGTCGCCCATGTCCCGTCGTCCGCGCCGTCTGTCCGCCTGTGCTTTCGCCCTCGCCGTGGTGGCCACTGCCACGGCGGCCGGGGAACCGCCGACGCGACCCTGGATGAACGCTTCGCTGTCCCCTGATGCGCGCGCCGCGCTGGTGGTGCAGGCGATGAGCCAGGACGAGAAGTTCCAGCTGATCACCACTGCCTACGGCAGCGCCTCCGACGGCAAGCCGGCGCCGGCCTGCGCGCTGGGTTCGGCCGGTTGCACGCCGGCGTTCGCGCGGCTGGGCCTGCCGGCGCTGCAGGAGACCGACGCCGGGTTGGGTGTGGCGCGCCCGCTCAACGCGCACAGCAGCGACGTCGCCACGGCGCTGCCGTCCGGCCTGGCTACGGCGGCCAGCTGGGACCCGGCGGTGGCCGAGGCCGGCGGCGCGATGATCGGCCGCGAGGCGCACCGCAAGGGCTTCAACGTGCTGCTGGCCGGCGGCGTCAACCTGCTGCGCGATCCGCGCAACGGCCGCAATTTCGAGTACGCCGGCGAGGATCCGCTGCTGGCCGGCGTGATGGCCGGCCACGCGGTGCGCGGGATCCAGTCGCAGCACGTGGTGTCCACGCTCAAGCACTACGCCATCAACGACCTGGAGACCGGCCGCAACACGATGAACGCGAAGCTCGATCCGGTCGCCGCGCGCGAATCGGACCTGCGCGCGTTCGAGATCGCGCTCGGCGTCGGCGAGCCGGGCTCGGTGATGTGCGCCTACAACCGCGTCAACGGCACCTATGCCTGCGAGAACGCATGGCTGCTCGACCAGGTGCTCAAGCGCGACTGGGGCTACCAGGGTTTCGTGATGTCCGACTGGGGCGCGGTGCACAGCGCGGCGAAGTCGGCGCTGGCCGGGCTGGACCAGCAATCGGCCGGGGAGACGTTCGACCCACAGGTGTTCTTCGCCGCGCCGCTGCGCGAGGCGATCGCCAGGGGCGAGGTGCCGCAGGCGCGGCTGGACGACATGGTGCAGCGCATCCTGCGCAGCTTGTTCGCGGTTGGCGCGATCGACCACCCCGCCAAGGCAGCGCCGATCGACTACGCCGCCGACGCGAAGGTGGCGCAGCGTGCCGCCGAGGCCGGTGCGGTGTTGCTGCGTAATGAGCACAACCTGCTACCACTGGCGCGCACGCTGAAGTCGGTGGCGGTGATCGGCGCGCACGCGGACAAGGGCGTGCTGGCCGGCGGCGGTTCGTCGGCGGTGACCGCCCCGGGCGGCAATGCGGTGCCGGGGCTGGCGCCGACCGTGTGGCCAGGCCCGGTGATGTACGACCCGTCCGCGCCGCTGGCGGCGATCGCCCGGCGCGTCGGCGGCAAGGCCAGCTACGCCAGCGGCGAGGACATCGCGGCCGCGGCGAAGCTGGCCGCTTCGTCCGAGGTGGCGGTGGTGTTCGTGCAGCAGTGGGCGGCCGAATCGTTCGATCGTCCGCACATGGCGCTGGATGGTCAGCAGGACGCGCTGGTCGCCGCCGTCGCCAAGGCCAACCCGCGCACCGTGGTGGTGCTGGAGAACAACGGTCCGCTGACGATGCCGTGGCTGGCGCAGACCGCGGCGGTGCTGGAGGCCTGGTACCCCGGCAGCGCCGGTGGCGAGGCGATCGCGCGGCTGCTGTTCGGCGAAGTGGATCCGTCCGGCCGGCTGCCGCTCAGCTGGCCGCGCGACGAGTCACAGCTGCCCCGCCCGACCATCGCCGGCGCCGGCCTGGCCGCGATCGGCCTGCCGCCGCAGGGCCAGCCCGCCGACACGGTCGACTACGACATCGAGGGCGCCGACGTCGGCTACCGCTGGTTCCAGCGCCGCGGCAGCGAGCCGCTGTTCCCGTTCGGCTACGGGCTGGGCTACACCACCTTCGGCTACGGTCCGCTGACCGTCACCACGGATGCGGCCGGCGCGGTGACGGCGTCGTTCGCAGTCACCAACACCGGCCAGCGCGCTGGCGCCGACGTGCCGCAGCTCTACGTGCAGCTGCCCGGCGAGCAGGTGGCGCGGCTGGTCGGCTGGCAAAAGGTGGCGCTGCAGCCGGGCCAGACGCAGCGGCTGCGCCTGGCGCTGCCGGCGGTGCGCTTCGCGCGCTACGACGACCAGGGCCACGGCTGGCGCGTCGCCGCCGGCAGCTACCGGCTGCTGCTTGGGCACTCCTCCGCGCAGATCGAGCAGCGGGCGGCACTGCAGCTGCCGGCGGTGTTTCCCGCCGGCGCGCAACGCTGACCCGCCGACGCTTCCCTTTCACAAAGAAGGCGGCTGTATGACAATGCCGCGACGACACGCGCCGAGGTGGGCTGGCCGTGGCCGTCTTCTTCCCTCGACACAAGGACCGACCATGCACGTCGCCACTTCGTTGCGCCTCGCCGTACTCGCCGCCTGCATCGTCGCCGCGCTGCCGCAGGGCGTCGCACTGGCGCAGGAAACCAAGCCGGCCAAGCCGCAGCCCGCCAAGACCACCGAACTGCAGACGGTGAACGTCACCGCCTCGAAGCGGGTGGAGAACATGCAGAAGGTGCCGATGGCGCTGACCGTGCTGACGCCGGACAAGCTGGAGGCGTTCGGCCAGTCCGGCGACACCGTGCTGCAGCTCGCCTCACGCGCGCCCAGCGTGTACGCCGAGACTTCCTACGGCCGCGAATTTCCGCGCTTCTACATCCGCGGCCTGGGCAACAGCGACTTCGACCTCAACGCCTCGCAGCCGGTGTCGATGGTGTACGACGACATCGTGCAGGAGAACCCGATCCTGAAGGGCTTCCCGCTGTTCGACCTGGCCCAGGTCGAGGTGCTGCGCGGTCCGCAGGGCACCCTGTTCGGGCGCAACTCGCCGGCTGGCGTGATCAAGTTCGAGTCGGTGCGGCCGAGCCAGGAAACCAGTGGTTATGCGCGCGTCTCGTATGGCACGCTCGGCACCGCCAACGCCGAGGCTGCGCTGGGCGGCGCGCTGGGCGGGCACTGGTCCGGGCGCATCTCGGCGCTGGCGCAGCACCGCGACGGCTGGATCGACAACACCTTCACCGGCCAGAAGGATGCACTGGGCGGCTACAACGACCGCGCCGTGCGGCTGCAGGCGTTGTACGAGAACGACGGCTTCAGCGCGCTGATCAACGGCCACGCGCGCTGGCTGGATGGCAGCGCGATGGTCAACCGCGCCAATGCGATCGAGCTGGGCAGCCCCAGCTTCGTGCCCGGCTTCGACCGCGACAAGGTGGCGCAGGACGGCCGCAACAAGCAGCACCTGTTCAGCTGGGGCAGCAACCTGCACCTGGCGTGGAACCTGGGCGACCTGACCTTCACCTCGATCACCGGGCTGGAGCACGCCACCACCTACAGCCTCGGCGACGTCGACGGCGGCTACGGCGCGGTGTTCCACCAGCCGATGGGCCCGGGCTCCATCCCGTTCCCGGTCGAGACCGCCGACGCGCTGCCGCACGATCGCCAGATTACCCAGGAATTCCGCCTGGCCAGCAACGGCCAGGACAAGCTCAACTGGCAGGTCGGCGCCTACTGGTTCGACGAAGACATCGCGATCAGCAACTTCGACTACGCCACCTTCAACAACCACGCGCTGGACGGCTACGCCATGCAGACCCAGCGCACCAAGGCGTGGGCGCTGTTCGGCTCGGCCAACTACCAGCTTGCCGACGACTTCGAGCTGCGCGCCGGCGCGCGCTGGTCGCACGACTCGCGCGACTTCAAGGTGGATCGCGTACTGTCGCCGATCAATGGCGGCCCGTTGCGGCAGACCGCGCAGCCGCACGACGCGCGCTGGAGCGGCGACCTCACCGGCACCTGGACGCTGAACCCGAACGTCAACGTCTACGCGCGCATCGCCAACGGCTTCCGCGCACCCAGCGTGCAGGGCCGCGTACTGTTCGCCGACTTCATCTCGCAGGCCAAGCCGGAGACGATCACCAGCTACGAGCTGGGCGTGAAGACCACCGGCATGGACAACCACGTGCGCTTCAACGCCGATGTCTATAGCTACAACATGCACAACCAGCAGCTCACCGCGGTGGGCGGCGACATCAACGTCACCCGCCTGATCAACGCGAAGAAGACCGAGGGCTACGGCGCCGAGTTCGACCTGGAGGCCTACCTCACGCCGAACTTCGTGCTCACCGCCGGCGGCAGCTACAACCACACCGTGCTGCGTGACCGGACCCTTGCCGTGCCGCCGTGTGGCGCGCCGGCCTACCATTGCACCGTGCTCGATCCGCTGGACGCCAGCGGCAACGCGCTGGTCGACGGCAACACCCTGCCGAACGCGCCGAAGTGGATCGGCACGCTCACTGCACGCTACGGCATCCCGTACGGTGACGGCGGCGAGTTCTTCGTCTACACCGACTGGAACTACCGCAGTGAAGTGAACTTCTTCCTGTACGACTCGGCCGAGTTCAAGGGCAAGGCGTTGCTGGAAGGCGGCGTGCGGCTCGGCTACAACTGGGACTACGGCCGCCGCGAGGTCGCCCTGTACGGCCGCAACATCACCGACAAGCAGGCGATCACCGGCGCCATCGACTTCAACAACCGCACCGCCTTCGTCAATGACCCGCGCATCATCGGCGTGGAGTTCCGCGCCGAGCTGTAAGCCGAGCGTGCCGATGCTCCGTCGCGCGACGGGGCATCGGCATCCTGCCCGCATAGCGGCCCGCGCATGCCATGCAGGCGGCTCGCGGCCGTGCCAAGATGTGTGCTGGCCGCTGTCCGCGAGGATGCCGAGGGGAGTCCGCGGGCGGCCGCCCCGGTGCAAGGGAAATTCATGCGTATACGGAGTGGGGGGGTGATCCGTCGGTTCGGCGTGCTGGTGCTGCTGTCCGGCCTGGGTCTGCTGGGGGTGTCGGCGGCCCGCGCGGCCAGCCTCGATCCGTCGATGCTGCCGAAGATCCAGGCGGCCACCTTCGAGGTGGTGCAGGCCAAGCCGGCCGTCGACCCGCTGAGCTACGAGCGGCCGCTGCCGCTGGAGCTGCTGCCTTACCAGGAGCGCACCGACAAGTACTACTCCATCGGCACCGCATTCGCGATCGGCTCCAACCGCTACGTCACGGCCGCGCACGTGCTGCTGGCCGGCGTGGACAGCCTGTGGGGACCGCCCCAGCTGCGCGACGCCGCTGGCCGCGTATACCCGATCGGCAAGATCGAGAAGTTCTCGCTGGGCAAGGATTTCGTGGTGTTCACGCTGGCGCAGCCGCCGGCGGGCGACGCCGCGCTGCAGATCGATGCCAACCCCGCGCTCAACCAGGTGGTCTATGCGGTGGGCAACGCGCTGGGCACCGGCGTGGTGATCCGCGACGGCCTGTACACCTCCGACACGCCGGAGCAGCAGGACGGCGCCTGGCAATGGATGCGCTTCTCCGCCGCCGCCTCGCCCGGCAACAGCGGCGGTCCGCTGCTTGGCAAGGACGGCAAGCTGATCGGCGTGGTGCTGATGAAGTCGGCCAACGAGAACCTCAATTACGCGCTGCCGATCCGCGAGGTGCTGGATGCGCCCGCCGGCAAGGCGGTGATGGACACGCGCGTCACCTACCAGATCGACCTGTTCGACACCGTGCAGAACGACCGGCTCAAGACGCAGTTCGCGCTGCCGGTCGGCCTGGACGATTTCTACCGCGAGTACCAGGCCCGCATGGACGCCAATAGCGACACACAGCTGAAGGCGCTGCTGGCGAAGGAGTCCGCCAACCTGTTCCCGAACGGCGCCGGCTCGGCGCGACTGCTGCACCAGCAGACGCAACTGGACGGCTTTCCCACGCTGATCGTGCGCGGCAGCGAGGGCGAGTGGCGGCGCGTTGGCGAGCGGTCGCAGTATTTCGCGCTGGACGGCAACGGCTACGTGGCCACCGGCGGGGTGGCGCGCAACGGCCTGATCCGCCTGCGCCGGCCCGACGGGGTGGCCGCGGCCACGTTCTATGGCGACGCGAAGTCGCGCATGGACCTGCTGGCGCGCACCGGCATGTTCCAGCGCGAGGTCGCCGGCGAGAAGGTCAAGATCACCTCGCTGGGCAAGCCCGTGCGCGAATCGACCCGCCTCGATCGCTGGCAGCGGCCGTGGCAGGTCGGCGTGTGGACGCTGCCTTACGCGAATGCGCTGGTGGTGGCGTACACGCTGCCGGTGCCGGACGGCAGCGTAATGCTGGTGCGCTTCACGCCGCCCTCCCATGAGCACGACAGCATGCTGGACATGGACGAGATGAGCAGCTTCGTCCACGTCACCTATCAGGGCACGCTGGCGCAGTGGAAGGACTTCCTCGACAACCCGGCGGTGCAGCCGGCCGCGTTCAAAAACATCCACATCGGTTTCGACTACGACCACCGCTTCAGCTACGCCTCGCAGCGGCTGCGCTTCGCCTATCCGTCCGCAGTGCAGGCGATCAAGCCGGACAACCTGCTGTGGCTCGGCTTCCGCTTCTTCCTCGACGACGGCAAGCCGGTGTGGGACGTGGGCGACGTGAACGTGTGGAAGGACACCGCCTCCGACGACCACAACAACGTCAACGTGCAGCGCTACATGGCGCCGCCGCCCGGGCTGGACGACGACCTGAGCAGTCGCTGGCGCAAGCTGTCGGCGCGCGAGTATCCATACAATGGCGTGGCGCGCTACGAGAACGACCTGATGAAGATCAACGCCGTGGTCGCTCCGGCCGCCCAGGGCAGCCAGCCGTCCACGGTGCTGTACACCGCCTTCTATGGCACCGCGGGCACGCAGCCCCAGGCCGACATGAAGGGCAAGCTCGACCTGCTGACCAAGGACATGCAGGTCACCGAACATTGATGCCTGCCCCGGCGCACACGACGGCGCCGGGCAGGAGACAGACGCGGAACCACCATGCACGCGGCACTGCAGAACCGTCCGGCGGACGGCACCGAACCCACCGCCTGGCTCGCCATGGCCGATGGCCAGCAGCTGTTCCTGCGCGACTGGCCGCTGGCCTGCGCACGTGGCGCGGTGCTGCTGGTGCACGGGCTGGGCGAGCACAGCGGCCGTTACCAGCGCCTGGCGGCCTGGTTCAACCGGCATGGTTACGCCGTGCGTGGCTACGACCAGCGCGGCCACGGCCGCAGCCCGGGCCGTCGCGGCGGTTTGCGCCACGGCGACGACCTGCTGGAAGACCTCGCCACCGTCTACCTCGACTATGTCGGCGGCCTGCCGCAGCCGCCGCTGCTGCTCGGCCACAGCATGGGCGGCCTGGTGGCCGTGCGCGCCGTGCTGGATGGCCGCATCGAGCCGCCGGCGCTGCTGCTGTCGTCGCCGGCGCTGCGTACCCGCGAGTCGCCACGGATGATCGCGCTGGCGCGACTGCTCGCCCGCGTCGCGCCGAACCTGCCGTTGCGCAACGGGCTGGATTTCGACCAGCTCTCGCACGATAGCAAGGTGGTGGTCGACTATCGTCGCGACCCGCTGCGCCACGGCTGGATCACCCCGCGGCTGGCCGACTTCATCTTCCGCGCCGGCGCCGCATGCATCGCCGACGCCGCCCGTCTGGCGTTGCCGACCCTGCTGCTGGTGGCCGACGGCGACGGCATCGTGGATCCCTCCGGCAGCCGCGAGTTCGCCCGTCAGGCGGCGTCGACCGGGCAGCTGACCACGCGCTTCTTCTCGCTGCTGTACCACGAGCTGTTCAACGAGAACGAACCGGGCCGCGGCCAGGTGCTGATGCAGCTGGGCGACTGGCTGGGCAGGCAGGACGCGCCGGGGCCATATCGCTGAAAGCTGCGCGCCCGATCCGCGCCTCCGGCCTGCCATGAATTCCGGCGATACTCTCCATCAACCTATGGGGAGAAGGTCGCATGTCGCGTCGATCGTACGAGTGCCTTTCGCGCCGGGTGTGGTCGCGCGCGCTGATTGCCTTGCTGCTGGGCCTGCTGCTGACGGCCTGCCACCGCGGCCCCGATAACGGCAAGCCGGCCCTGCAGGGTGCGCCGGCCGGCAGCACCTCTGCGCCGGCCAGGGCGAAGGCCGAGTTCGCGCTGGTCTCGGCCAGCTCGCAGACCACCGATTCGCGCACTGCGCTGATCCTGCGCTTCAACGCCGCGCTGGCCTCGGCCCAGGCGTTCGACACGCTGGTCGCGGTGACCGGCCCGAACGGCGAGGTGGTCAGCGGCAGCTGGAGCCTCGACGACGACAACAAGACGCTGCGCTTCCCGTTCGTGCAGGCGAACACGCGCTACGCGGTGCAGCTGAAGGCCGGCCTGCTCGCCGCCGACGGCCGCACGCTGGGCCACGAGGTGAAGCACGACGTGTACTCCGGCAACCTGCCGGCGGCGGTCGGCTTCGCCTCGCACGGCAGCGTGCTGCCGGCGCGCGGCACGCGCGGCCTGCCGCTGGTGTCGATGAACGTGCACGACGCCGACGTGGAGTTCTTCCGCGTGCGCGACGAGGCGCTGTCGGACCTGTTCTGCAGCTACCCGCGCAACGGTCACCGCGACAGCTACGAGCTCGACCACGACGTCGTCTACTACAACAGCTGCGGCGAGGGTGACGACCGGCGCAGCCGCGTGCCGATCACCCAGCTGGCCGACTCGGTCTACGCCAACCACTACACGCTGGGCGGCGAGCCGAACGAGCGCACCGTGACCTACCTGCCGGTGCAGAACATCAAGGAGCTGGCGCAGCCTGGCGTGTACATGGCCGTGGTCAAGGCCGGCGGCAGCTTCAGGGAGGGCTATGACACCGCCACCTTCTTCGTCAGCGACCTCGGCCTGCACCTGCGCGTGTACCGCGACAACGTGCTGCTGCACGTGGCCTCGCTGCGCGACGGCACGCCGGTGAACGCCGTCGATATCGAAGTGCGCGACGCGGCCGGGCGCAGCAAGCTCAAGGCCGTGACGGGCGCCGACGGCAACGCGCTGCTGGCGTACAAGGTGAAGGCCTCCGACGTGCTGGTGGCGCGCCACGGCAAGGACGTCTCGGTGCTGCCGTTCAACCGGCCGGCGCTGGACGTGTCCAACTTCGACATCAGCGGCCGTCGGCAGGCGCCGTTCGAGGTGTATGCCTGGTCCGGCCGCGACCTGTACCGCCCCGGCGAGACGCTGCGCGCCTCGGCCCTGCTGCGCGACTTCGACGGCAAGCCGATGAAGGCGCAGTCGCTGTTCGTGCGCGTGAAGCAGCCCGATGGGCGCGTGCTCGCCGAGAAGCGGGTGGAGCCGCAGCAGCTGAACTACTTCGAGCTGAGCCAGGCGATCCCGGCCGACGCGCCGACCGGCCTGTGGCAGCTGGAATTCCGCCTCGACCCCGCCAGCAAGGAGACCGTGCAGGCGTTCCCGTTCCACGTCGAGGAGTTCCTGCCGGAACGGTTGAAGGTGGAGCTGTCCAGTCCGCAGCCGCGGCTGGCCCCGAACGAGCCGTTGAAGCTGAAGGTCGCCTCAAGCTACCTGTACGGCGCGCCCGCCGACGGCAACCGCTTCACCGCGAAGCTGCTGGTGGCGCCGGAAGTGCATCCGCTGGAGAAGATGAAGGACACCTTCTTCGGCGACCCGACGGTCGAGCTGCCGAAGAGCGCCGACGACGTGGTCGACGCAAAGCTCGACGCGCAGGGCGTGCTGGAGCAGGACGTGGCGCTGCCCGACGACGTCAAGCCGGTCGCGCCGCTGGCGGTGACCCTGTCCGGCAGCGTGTACGAGAGCGGCGGCCGCGCGGTGACTCGCCTGCTCAAGCGCACCTACTGGCCGGCCGACGCGCTGGTCGGCCTGCGCCCGCTGTTCGATCCGAAGCAGGGCGCCGAAAGCGAGGCGCCGGCCGGCTTCGAGATCGTGCGTGCGAATGCCGAGGGCGGCCTGGTCGCCGGCAGCCACCTGAAGGTGCGCCTGCAGCGCGAGCTGCGCGACTTCTACTGGCTGTACGAGCGTAGCGGCGGCTGGCAGTCGAACGCAAACCAGCGCTTGCAACTGATCGAGGAAAAGGACGTCGACGTGGCTGCTGGCAAGTCGGCCCACGTGGAGTTCCCGGTGCAGTGGGGCAGCTACCGGGTCGAGGTGTACGACCCGGCCACGAAGCTCACCACGGTGTTCCCGTTCTTCGCCGGCTACAGCTGGGACGACCAGAACCTCGGCAAGGAGGCGCGCCCGGACAAGGTCAAGCTGGCGCTGGACAAGGCGCGCTACCGCGCCGGCGACACCATGAAGGTCACCGTGACGCCGCCGCACGACGGTCCCGGCGTGCTGCTGGTGGAGTCGGACCACCTGCTCTATACGAAGAACATCGAGGCGAAGGCCGGCGCCGTGTTCGAGATCCCGGTGACGAAGGAGTGGGAGCGCCACGACGTCTACGTGACCGCGCTGGTGTTCCGCGGCGGCGAGGCGGCCGAGCACACCACGCCGGCGCGCGCGATGGGCGTGGAATACGTGGCGATGGACCGCAACGACCGGCGCATTGCGCTGAAGCTCGACGCGCCCACGCTGCTGCGCCCGGGCAACCCGCTCGAGGTCGGCGTGCAGGCGAGTGGACTGGCCGGGCAGCAGGCGTTCGTCACGCTGTCGGCGGTCGACCAGGGCGTGCTCAACATCACCAGCTACCCGGTGCCCGACGCGTGGGCGTGGCTGTTCGCCAGGCGCGCGCTCGGCGTCGACGCATACGACCTGTACAGCCGCATCATCGAAGCGATGGACGGCGCCGAGGCCAAGCTGCGCTACGGCGGCGACATGAGCGGCGCGGCCTTGCCCAAGGCCACCCGGCTCAACCCGAAGGTGCAGATCGTCGACCTGTTCGCCGGCCCGGTGGCGTTCGACGCGCAGGGCAGCGCCAAGTTGCGCGTGGACGTGCCCGACTTCAACGGCAGCCTGCGCCTGGCCGTGCTGGCGTACACCGACAGCCGCTACGGCAACGCCGACGGCGCAGTCACCGTGCGCGCGCCGCTGGTGGTCGAGCCGAGCACGCCGCGGGTGATGGCGGCCGGCGACAAGGCGATGATCAGCCTGGATCTCAAGAACCTGTCCGGCAAGGACGGCATCGCCAAGGTCAGCGTCAAGGGTGGCGGCCCGATCACGGTGGACAAGGCCACGCAAAGCGTGCCGCTGAAGGATGGCGCCGGCACCACCTTGCACATGCCGGTGACGGCACAGGCGGGAGCGGCGGTGGCGACGGTGGACATCCACGCCGAGTTGAACGACTACCGGGTCGATCGCCACTTCGAATTCGCGGTGCGCCCGGCCTGGCCGGAAACCGTCGCCACCACGCCGCTGGCGCTGGAAGCGGGCAAGCCCGTGCACTTCGGCGGCGCGGCGATCGCCGGCCTGCTGCCGGCCACGGTGAACGCGCGGATCACCCTGAGCACCCTGCCGCCGCTGCCGTACGCGGCCGCGCTGCGCGACATGCTGCGCTACCCCTACGGCTGCATCGAACAGACCACCAGCAAGGGCTACGCTGCCTTGATTCTGGATGGCCAGACGGCCAAGGCATTGGGTGCGCAGGTGATGAGCGACGCCGTGCGCAAGGCCGCGGTGGATGGCGCACTGTCGCGGATCGCCTCGTTCCAGGCCAGCAACGGCCACTTCAGCTTCTGGGGCGGCAGCAGCCCGATCGTCACGTTCACCACGCCGTACGTGGTGGACTTCATGCTGGACGCGCGCGACGCCGGTTTCGCGGTGCCGCAGGACGTGTTGCAGAAGTCGCTGCAGCGGCTCAACGACGACCTGCTCGCCGGCGGCCACCCGTACTACGAGTACGAGCAGCACGATCACCTGCGCCTCGCCGACGAGGCGTACTCCGGCTTCGTGCTGGCCCGCGTCAACCGCGCGCCGCTGGGCACGCTGCGCGCGATCTTCGATAACGAGCGGCAGAAGCTGGTCGCCCCGCTGCCGCTGCTGCATCTGGGCATCGCGCTGAAGCTGATGGGCGACAACGAGCGCGCGCAGAAGGCGATCGATGAGGCGTTCGCCTGGAGCAAGGAGCGCCCCTGGTACGTCGGCGACTACGGCTCGGAGCTGCGCGACCTGGCGCTGATGGTCGCGCTCACCCACAGCTACGGCATGAGCAAGCCGGCCTACGACGCCAAGCTGGTCGACTGGGCGCGCAACGCCACCGCGAACGTGCGCCAGCGGCAGAAGGAATTTGCCGATTACCGCTGGTCGTGGTCGTACCTGAGCACGCAGGAGCAGGCCGCGATTGCCCGCGTGGCAGCGGCGTTCGACGCCAAGAGCAACGCCCCGCTGGCCGCCACCATCACCGTGAACGGCAAGACCGAGGCCGCGCCGGACCAGCGCGTGTGGAGCCGCATGCTCAGCGCGGCCGAGCTCGGCGCCGGCGTCAGCGTGCAGCCGACCGGCGACGCGGCGGTGTTCGCCAGCCTCGACGTGGCCGGCATCCCGCAGCAGGCGCCCGCCGCCGACGCCAGTCAGATCGACGTGCGCCGCAGCTGGTTCACCACCGACGGCAAGCCGTGGAGCGGCGGGCCGCTGAAGGAAGGCGACGCGCTGATCGTCGAGCTGAGCATCGAGGCGCGCATGAACGTTCCCGACGCATTGGTCACCGATCTGCTGCCCGGCGGGCTGGAGGTGGAGAACCTCAACCTCGGCGGCGCGCAGTCGTGGTCCGGCGTGGTGATCGACGGCATCAACCTGGACGAGCACGCCTCGGCCGCGCCGATCGTGCACGAGGAATACCGCGACGACCGCTACGCCGCCGCGCTGAACCTGAGCCGCGGCGACAAGGCCCGTGTGTTCTATCTGGTGCGCGCGGTGACGCCGGGCACGTACACCGTGCCGCCGCCGCTGGTGGAGGACATGTACCGCCCCGCCGTGCGCGGCATCGGCAAGGCCGAGCCGGCGAACATCAGCGTGGTCGAACCGTGAGTCAGGCTCGATCCCTCAGTCTGAGCGGGTGGAAGGCTACGGCCATTGCCATGATGGCTGCGTTCGTTTCATTTTCTGCCTCGGCTGCCGACTCCAGGGCAGTGCATGTGACGGACGGTCTCGGCTACGCCATCCCACGCGGCAGTCCAGTGCAGTTTGTGTCCCTGGGCGAATATGGGGTCGGATTGTTCCGGGGTCGGTTCGTAGTGTCTGGTACCTACCATTACGGATACTCGTCGAATGATCCCGAGGCTGACTCGGACTACGGACTCTTGGAACTCTATTTCATTCCAGATGAAGAAACAGCCAACCATCTTCCCTACTGGAAGCAAAGAGGGCATGTACATGAAATCTGCTTCCGGAATGACAAGGATTTTGTGAAGGCGCTCATTTCACCCAAGACGCTTCGGGAGCTGAAACAGAGGACCATTCTCTCCGTCAGCGGCAAGGCGGTGGTCATTGCTGCGGACTACCGGGTCTCTGTTGAATGCGATTACCCGACGTATTCAGCTTCGTTCGTTGCCATTGAGCGTCCGGAAGCGCCGTTGGTCAGTCATGCACCCGTCGAGCCGGGTGGATGCTGATTGAAACAACATGACGCAGCTCGGTACGAGACGTGAAAGCGGAACAGCGTAGCCGCATCCGGCATTTCGTAGGCGGCTGTGGCATCACGTTGGTAGCTGTGTTGCTCGTTGCCGTGCTCCTCGACCGCCGGTTCCCCCTCCACCTGCCCGCGCCCGACGCCGGCAGCACGGTGGTGCTGGCGCGTGACGGCACGCCGCTGCGCGCGTTCGCTGACAGCGACGGCGTGTGGCGTTACCCGACCACCGCGAAACAGGTGTCGCCGCTGTACCTGCAGGCGCTGCTCAACTACGAGGACCGCTGGTTCTACCGCCACCCCGGGGTCAACCCGTATGCGCTGCTGCGCGGCCTGGCCGGCGGGCTGCGCCATGGCCGCATCGTCTCGGGCGGTTCCACCCTGAGCATGCAGGTGGCGCGGATCATCCAGCCGATTCCGCACACGTTCCGCGGCAAGCTGGTGCAGATCCTGCGCGCGCTGCAGCTGGAGGCGCACCTCAGCAAGGCGCAGATCCTCGACCTCTACCTCAACCACGCGCCGTTCGGCGGCCCGATCGAAGGGGTGGAGGCTGCTTCGTGGGCGTACCTGGGCAAGCCGGCAGCGCGGCTGTCTCACGCCGAGGCGGCGTTGCTGGCGGTGCTGCCGCAGTCGCCCAGCCGGCTGCGCCCGGACCGGCACGCGCAGGCGGCGCGCGCCGCGCGCGACAAGGTGCTCGGGCGCATGCGCGACCTCGGTGTGTGGAGCGCGGCCGAGGTGCGCGAC
>NZ_AJXW01000063.1 GCF_000264375.1 Rhodanobacter thiooxydans LCS2 | reverse complement strand
CCGTGCTGGCGGCGGCTGGCGGCGGCGCGGACGTGGTGGCAGCCGGTGCGGTGCTGGCCGGGGCCGGTGCACTGGCGGGGGCCGGTGCGTTCTTGCCGCAGCCGCCGAGCAGCAGGCCGGTCAGGAGGGTGCCGTACAGCGCGACGGAATACATGGATCGGGTCATGGGAACTCCGCTGTCGATGCCGGCCCGTGGCCGGTGGTCAAAAACGAGGCTAGCGCGGCCGATCTGAAGCGCCGATTACCGGCGGCGTTCACGCGGCGTCAACGCGCTGGCGGCCTACTGGCGCACCGTGCGCGGGTTGCCGGGGGTGGCCGGCGCGCTGCTGCGGAACGGGTTGATGTCCAGCCCGCCGCGGCGGGTATAGCGCGCGTGCACGCTGAGCTGCTGTGGCGCGCAGCGGCGGATCAGGTCGACGAAGATGCGCTCCACGCACTGCTCGTGGAATTCGTTGTGGGTGCGGAACGAGACCAGGTAGCGCAGCAGCCCGGCGTGGTCGATCGGCGCGCCGCGGTAGGCGATCTGCACGCTGCCCCAGTCGGGTTGGCCGGTGACCGGGCAGTTCGAGCGCAGCAGGTGCGAGAGCAGGGTTTCGGCCACCGGCGTCGCGGTGCGGTCGGCCTGCAGGAAGCCGGCGTCCGGCGGGCCGTAGTGGTCGATGGCGATGTCCTGCCCGTCGAGCAGCAGCCCGTCCAGCTCGACCACCGGCAGCGCGTCGGCGCGCACGTCGCGCAACTGCACGCCGACCACCGCGCCAGCCGCGGCGGAGAGGTCGCGCGCCAGGGTGGCGGCGAGGGTGGTGGCATCGGCGATGCGTTCCTGCGCGAAGCCGTTCAGGTACAGCTTGAACGATTTCGATTCGATGATGTGCGGCGACGCCGCCGGCACGCGGAACTCGGCCAGCGCCACCTGCGGCTTGCCGCGCAGGTCGAGCCACGACAGTTCGTAGGCATTCCAGATGTCCACGCCGTGGAACGGCAGCGACTCGGCGATGCCGAGTTCGGCGCGCTTGTCCGCACGCGGGATCGGGAACAGCAGGCTGGGGTCGTAGCGGTCGGCGTAGACGGTGTCCTTGCCGAGCGGAGAGTGTTCGGGGCTGCTCATCCGCAAAGTTTACTCCGCCGCCCCTGTAGGAGCCCGCTCGCGGGCGATGCTTTTGAGGCCGGGATGACCAGACGTTCGTCTGTTGAGAGCCGGGATGACCAGACCTTCGTCTGTTGAAAGCCGGGATTCGCAGAAGCAAAAGCATCGCCCGCGAGCGGGCTCCTACGGCTCTGTCGATTCCATATTCCCCAGCCTCACGCGTTGACCATCCGCATGCCTTCGTCGGCGTAGCGCCCGCCGCTGGCGGCGTCGAGCGGGAACACGGCGTCGATCGCCTCCAGTTCGGCGACGCTGAGTCGCACGTCGAGCGCGCCCAGGTTCTCGTCCAGCCGGCTGCGCTTGCGCGTGCCGGGGATCGCCAGCACATCGTCGCCCTGCGCCAGCACCCAGGCCAGCGCCAGCTGCGCGGGCGAGCAGCCCTTGCCGGCGGCGAGCGTCTTCACCTGCTCGACCAGCCGCAGGTTGCGCGCGAAGTTGTCGCCCATGAAGCGCGGGCTGTGGCGCCGGAAGTCGTCGGCGTCGAAGTCGTCCGGCGAGCGGATCGCGCCGGTGAGGAAGCCGCGGCCCAGCGGTGAGTAGGCGACCAGGCTGACGCCGAGTCGGCGGCAGGCGCCGAGCATGCCGTTGCTCTGCGGATCGCGCGTCCACAGCGAGAACCCACTCTGCAGCGCGGCGATTGGATGCACCTTGCAGGCGCGCTCCAGGGTGGCGCCGGAGGCCTCGCTCAGGCCGAGATAACGCACCTTGCCGGAGGCGACCAGTTCGGCCATCGCGCCGACGGTTTCCTCGATCGGCACGTGCGGGTCCACGCGGTGCTGGTAATACAGGTCGATGGTGTCGATGCCAAGGCGCTTCAGGCTCGCATCGCAGGCGGCGTGCACGTAGGCCGGGCGGCCGTTGACGCCACGTGCGGATGGGTCGTTCGGGTCGAGCACGATGCCGAACTTGGTGGCCACGAAGGCCTGTTCGCGCCGCCCCTTGAGCGCCTTGCCCAGCAGCACTTCGTTGGTGTGCGGGCCGTACATGTCGGCGGTGTCGAGCAGGGTGAGGCCGCGGTCGAGTGCGTGGTGGATGGTGACGATGGATTCGGTGTCATCGTGGGCGCCGTAGAACGCGCTCATGCCCATGCAGCCGAGACCGAGGGCGGAGACCTTGGGACCATTATTGCCGAGCGTTCGGGTCTGCATGGGGTGGCTCCGGTGGGTAAAGGTGGACGCATGGTGCGCGGTGACGGCAGTCGGATAAATGCTCCGCAGCAACGGCAGATGCCGGCCCGGCTGCGGGTGTTCGTCGACTAGCTGGTGGAGCTGACCGCCGGCAGCGCTGAAGCCCGAAGCGCCCCTACGATGCGCGCGGCGGCCCGGGGCGTGGCGTGCTGGTGCCGAGCGTGTCGCTGGTCAGCGGCGCGCCGGCGGCGAGCAGGGCACCGCGCTGCTCGGCCAGCGGCAGGCGCAGCATGCAGTCCTCCAGGGCGGCCAGCTTCTGGAACACCGGCAGCGCCTGCACCTGCGCCACCAGCGCGGCGGTCAGCGGCCAGCGTGCGGCGTCGATCGCGTAGTGCACGAACGCGGCGGTGCGGAAGAAGCTGGCGATGCTGATGTCGGCGATCGACAGCGAGCCGAACACGAAGCCGTCCTCGGGCAGTTGCTGTTCCAGGTAGTTGAGCGCGGCGGGGATCTCCACCTCGCGCGCATGCTGCACCACCGCCTCGTTGGGCGTCTCGCCGAAGACGTGGCGCTTGATCGCCAGCTGGTTGAACAGCCGCCAGACCAGCCCATCGGCCAGCCGCGTGTCGGCGTATTCCTCCAGCCAGCGGGCGCGGGCGCGGTCGGCGATGTCGCGTGGGTAGAGCGAGGGCGTGGGCTGCCGATCCTCCAGGTACTGGCAGATCACCGAGGAGTCGTTGAGCTCCAGTCCGCCGTCGATCAGCACCGGGATGCGGCGCAGCGGGCTGAGCCGGGTGAATTCGTCGTTGCCGACGAACGGCGCGATCGGGTCGATCTCGTATTCCAGCCCCTTCAGCTCCAGGCACACCAGCACCTTGCGCACGTAGGGTGAGAGGTAGTTGCCGATGACTCTGAGGCGCTGCGGCATGACGCGACTCCGGGAATACGGAGGGCGCAGCGTGCGATGGCCGGCGCCTGCGCGTCAAGCGCAGGGCGCGGTCGTCCATGCGTCGGCGTATCGGACCGGATCGGGACCAATGGCAGGGGTGCCATTGGTCATGCCCGCGCTAGCATCGGGTGGTCGAGTGGAGTCCGCGCCAGGGCCGGCAACCGCAGAAATACGCTTTCGCAGGGGAAACGCAGCATGAGTTTGAAAACCGGCAGTTTGCGCGTGCTTGGCGCGCTGGTCCTGGGCGTCTTGTCGGCCGGCGTCGCAGCGCAGACGCGCACGCTGAGCGCCGACGACTACGCGCGGGCGGAGCGCTTCATGAGCTACAACACCGTGCCGCTGGTCGACCACGCGGTGCAGAAGGTCACGTGGCTGGACGACGGCCACTTCTGGTACGTCGACCACGACGCCAATGGCGACCACTTCATGCGGATGGACACGGCCAGCGGCAAGACCACGCCACTGTTCGACCAGGCGAAGCTGGCCGCCGCGCTGGGCAAGGCCGACGGCAAGCCCGCCGATGCGGCGAAACTGTCGGTCACCGGCTACGAGGCGCGGCCGGACGGGAAGATCGATGTCGCCGTGCGCAGCAAGCATTATGTATGCGACCTCGCCGCGGTCGAGGCGAGCTGCGTCGATCGCGCCACGCTGGTGAAGACCGGCAAGGAGCCGGGCGCGCTGTCGCCGGACAAGCAGAGCGAGGCGTTCATCCGCGACTGGAACCTGTGGCTGCGCGACGTCGCCAGCGGCAAGGAAACCCAGCTCACCACCGACGGCGTGGAGGACTTCGGCTACGCCACCGACAACGCCGGCTGGAAGCACACCGACAACGCGATCGTGGAGTGGTCGCCGGATTCGAAGCGGATCGCCACCTTCCAGCAGGATCAGCGCAAGACCGGCGAGATGTACCTGGTCGGCACCAACGTCGGCCACCCGAAGCTGGAAAAGTGGAAGTACCCGCTGGTCGGCGACAAGGACGTGACGATGATCGAGCGCGTGATCATCGATGTCGCCGCGAAGAAGGTCACGCGCCTCAAGATGCCGCCCGACCAGCACCGCTCCACCCTGTGCGATGACGCCAGCTGCGGCCCCGACGGTGGCTGGGACGACGTGAAGTGGGCGGCGGACGGCAAGACGCTGGCCTTCGTCTCCACCTCGCGCGACCACAAGCACGAGTGGTTCCGCATCGCCGATGCCGCCACCGGCAAGGTGCGCACGGTGTTCGAGGAAGTGGTGCCGACGTATTACGAAAGTGGCAACGGCGCGGTGAACTGGCGCTATCTGCCGGAAACCCAAGAGGCGATCTGGTTCTCCGAGCGCACCAACTGGGGCCATCTGTATCTGTACGATCTCACTACCGGCAAGCTCAAGCGCGCGATCACCAGTGGTGACGGCAATGTCACCGAGGTACTGAAGCTCGATCCGAAGATGCGCACCGTGTGGTTCCGCGGCGTCGGCCGCACCGCGGGTGTGAACCCGTACTACCAGCAGTTCTTCAAGGTGGGCCTGGACGGCGGCAAGCCGGTGCTGCTGACGCCGGAGGCGGCCGACCACGCGGTGACGCTGTCGCCGGACGGCAAGGCCTTCGTCGATGTGTACTCCACCCCGACCACGCCGCCGGTCACCGTGCTGCGCGATGCGCAGGGCGGCCGCACGCTGACCAGCGTAGCCGTCGCCGACATCACGCGCCTGAAGGCTGCGGGTTGGGTGCCGCCGATCCCGTTCACGGTGAAGGGCCGCGACGGCAAGACCGATCTGTACGGCATGATGTTCAAGCCGACGCACTTCGATGCGTCGAAGAAATACCCGATCATCGACTACATCTACCCCGGCCCGCAGACCGGTTCGGTGCGGGGACGCAGCTTCTCCTCCGCGCGCGCCGACCACCAGGCGATGGCCGAGCTGGGCTTCATCGTGATCGCGCTCGACGGCATGGGCACGCCGTGGCGCTCCAAGGCGTTCCACGACGCCTACTTCGAGCACATCGAGGACAACACGCTGCCGGACCAGGTACTGGGCATCAAGGAACTCGGCAAGCAGTATCCATGGATCGATCTCGACCGCGTCGGCATCTGGGGTCATTCCGGCGGTGGCAACGCCACCGCGGCGGCGATGTTCCACTATCCGGATTTCTTCAAGGTCGGCTGGGCCGAGAGCGGCAACCACGACAACCGCAACTACGAGGACGACTGGGCCGAGAAGTGGCAGGGCCTGCTGGTCATCGACAAGGACGGCAAGAGCAACTACGACGCCCAGGCCAACCAGAGCTTCGCCAAGAACCTCAAGGGCCGCCTGATGCTCGTACACGGCAACATGGACGACAACGTGCCGCCGTATCAGACCCTGCTGGTGGCCGACGCGCTGATCAAGGCAAACCGCAATTTCGATTTGCTGATCATCCCGAACGCCCACCACGGCTACGCCGAATCCACGCCCTACGCCACCCGCCGGCGCTGGGATTACTTCGTGCAGTACCTCGCCGGCAACACCCCGCCGCACGAGTACCAGCTGAAGGCATGGCCCTGGCGCTGAGCCGCCAAGTTGATCGAAGGCAAAATGAAGGCCGGGGTGAGAATCCCGGCCTTCGTGCTTTTCGGCATCACCAACTCGACGACCGCGGGTTAAAGTTGTTCGGTCTGCCTAGACCCGGATGAATCCGTCGCAGCTTTTGAGATTGGCAAAATGCAGGGTGGCATCATGGACAAGCCTCACCCGATAGCTCATGCCGCCCACGATGCTACTGGCAACTGGCGAGCGCCGCATGATTTGGTCGATCACTTGGAAAGTGTCGGCGATCTCGCTGCTGGCTTTGCAGTGCATTTTGGCTTGGAATGGGCGCGCATCGCTGGGCGATGGCACGACCTCGGCAAGTTCCGGTCGCGATTCCAGCGCTACATCCGTCTTGCCAGTGGTTTCGAGGCGGATGCCCATATCAAGGGCGAGGCCGGCAAGGCGCCGCATTCCACGGCGGGGGCTCTACTGGCACTGGAGCGTTTTGGCGTGGCTGGTAGAGTGTTGGCTTATCTGATTGCCGGTCACCATGCGGGCCTGGATGATTGGTTTGGGGGTCTTCGTGAGCGGTTTGAAAACCCTCAAAGCCGCGCAGAGCTGGTCGAGTCGCTGGCCGAACATCCGCCTGCGGATATTCTCGATGCTGGAGATTTCAAGGCCAGTCTCGGGAACGTTCCCGGTGGAAAGGACGGCTTTGCGCTGTGGGTACGCATGCTGTTTTCGGCACTGGTCGATGCGGACTTTCTGGATACCGAGCGCTACATGGATCCGGACAAGTTCGCGTCTCGAAACACCTGGCCGCCGCTGGGCAATCTGGCGACTTTGTTCGACGCGCACATGGCGAAGCTGTCCATTAGCGCCGCGGCCACCCCGGTCAATAGATTGCGTGCCGATATCCTGCGGCAATGCCGTGCGGCTGCTGCGCGCGATCCCGGCCTGTTCTCGCTGACGGTACCGACCGGCGGTGGCAAGACGCTTTCCGGCATGGCCTTTGCGCTGGAGCACGCGCGGTTGCACGGCAAGCGCCGCATCGTCCACGTGATTCCTTACACCAGTATCATTGAGCAGACCGCCGATGTGTTCCGCGACATTTTTGGCGAAGCCGTGATCGAGCATCACAGCAATGCGGAATCTTCGCCTGGCGACGAAACCGCGGCCTCGCGCCTTGCATGCGAGAACTGGGATGCGCCCATCGTCGTCACCACCAACGTGCAGTTCTTCGAGTCGCTGTTTGCGTCGCGCACCTCGCGTTGCCGCAAGCTGCACAACATCGTCGATGCCGTCATCGTGCTGGACGAGGCACAGTTGCTGCCGCCAGAGTTTTTGCAGCCCATTCTGGATGTGCTGAACCTACTGACTCGGCACTACGGTGCCAGCGTAGTGCTTTCCACTGCCACGCAACCGGCACTGGCCAGCCGCCAATACTTCGATGCGCGACAGAGCCTGCGCGGCCTCGACAAGGTGCGCGAGATCATCGCCGAGCCCGATGCGCTGTACGCCGCGCTGGAGCGTGTCACCGTGCAGCTTCCCCGCGACTGGCACCAGGCAACGGACTGGCCGAAGCTCGCTGAAACGCTTGCTGCACACGATTCCGTGCTCGCCATCGTCAACACTCGCAATGACGCGCGTGCGCTGTGGGAGGCCATGCCGCGAGGTACGCTGCACCTGTCGGCTCTGATGTGCGGCGCGCACCGCTCACAGGTCATTGAAGACATCAAGATGCGGCTCAAGGTCGGTACGACAACCCGCGTTGTCAGTACGCAGCTGGTCGAGGCCGGCGTGGACGTGGACTTTCCGGTCGTCTATCGCGCGCTGGCCGGGTTGGATTCCATGGCGCAGGCGGCGGGCCGCTGCAATCGCGAGGGGCGGCTCGACGGCAAGGGCAAAGTAGTTGTACTCGTGCCGCCCAAACAGGCTCCACCCGGGTTGCTGCGCCAAGGCGAAAACGCCAGCCGCGACGTGCTGCACGACATACCGGATGTGCCCTTCACAAGAGCAAAATTTGCCGCCTATTTCGAGCGGCTGTATCACGGCTGCCAGTTGGACAAGGCCGGTATCTGCGACAAGCTTTTTATGGCGAATAAAAAGCTGTCAGCCGATGACTTGGCAGTTGAGTTTCGATCCGCTGCCGAATGCTTCAAGCTCATCGACGATGAGGACAGTCTGCCGATTGTCGTGCGTTACCGCGGCAAGAACGGTCAAAATGGCGAAATAGACGGATTGCTGGGCAGACTGAAGCAGGATGGTCCGCAACGCTGGCTGATGCGGAAGTTGCAACGCTATACCGTCAGTCTGCGCCGGGGGCAGGCGCTGGCATTGCTGGCGCGTGGCGACATCGAAGGCCTCCTCCCGGGCTTGTACGTGCAAGTGAGCGAGTGGCTATACGATCCCGAGACCGGCTTGAATCCGGAGCCGATCCTGCTTCGACCACAGGACACCATTTGGGGGAATTAACCGTGAAAGCCTATTGTCTGGAGCTATCTGGTCCCTACGCCTGCTTCACGCGACCCGAGATGAAGGTGGAACGTGTGAGCTACGACGTGATGACCCCGTCCGCCGCGCGCGCTTGCTACGAGGCCGTCCTGTGGAAGCCGGCAATCCGCTGGCATGTACGCAAGATCGAAGTGCTGCGGCCGATTCGTTGGATCAACCTGCGCCGCAATGAAGTGGCCAGCGTGGTTTCGACCCGCAACGTCGAGGCCGCGATGAGGGCGGGCAAGGGCGAGTTGGGCATCTATATCGAGGACGACCGCCAGCAGCGCGCCGGACTGTTCCTCCGCGACGTGGCTTACCGCGTCCACGCCGACCTGGAGTTCCTGCCGGCGCGCGACCCGCAGGCCAACCCGGCGAAGTACCAGCAGATGTTCGAGCGGCGGGCTGGCAAGGGGCAGTGCGTCAACCAACCCTATCTCGGCTGCCGGGAGTTCGCGGCGGCCTTTCGGATGATCGAACACCCCGAGGCCGAGCCGGCTGCCATCGCGGAAACACGCGAGCTCGGCTTCATGCTGCACGATCTGGATTTCGCCAATGCTGCCGACCCGCAGCCGCGGTTCTTCCGTGCGCAGATGGATCGGGGTGTCGTCAACGTGCCGAGTTGGGACAATGAGGAGGTGCGGGGATGATTCTGCAAGCACTGAATCGCTACTACGAACGTTCCGAGAGTCTGCCGCGAGTGGGCTGGGTGCGGCGAGGTGTCGATTACGTCGTCATCCTCAATGCCCAAGGCGAATGCGTCAATCTGGAGCCAATCGGCGAGATCAAGAAAGGCAAAACGGTTCCGTCCGAAAGGCTTGTCACGGCGATCGGCAAGCAGGCAATGAAGCACACGAATAGCGGCAAGGACGCTAACTTGCTGTGGGACAATGCCAGCTTCGCATTCGGTACAGGCAACAGGGGTGCTGCCAAGTTGGCGAGCTTCATCGACACGCTGGAAGCCTGGCTGCCGAGCTTGGATGATGCGGGTATCGAAGCGGTCGGGCGCTTTTGTCGCGGTTTGCAAGCGGAGCCGGCAAGTGCAAGCACACTGATTGACCGCTTCGGTGCGCGCGACGACTTTGAGAAGCGTGATCCCGTACTGACCTTTCGCCTGATGGGTGATGTGGAGGACGTGCATCATCGGCCAGCGGTTCGCTTGGCCTATGAATCGGCGCTGGCCTCAAGCCGGTTCGAAAGTTCACTGCTTGGCAACTGTCTTGTCACGGGGGTTGCTGGCGTACCCATTGCGCCGAACGAGTCCGTCATCAAGGGTGTGTGGGGTGGCCAGCCGGCAGGCTGCAATATCGTCTCCTTCAATGCCAGGGCGTTCGAGTCATACGGCAAGCGGGAGCGCAACGGCGAGAACGCGCCGGTCAGTATTCAAGCATCCTTCGCTTACACCACTGCCCTGAATCATCTGCTGTCATCGTCGCAGCGCATTCAAGTTGGTGACGCGTCCACCGTATTCTGGGCAGAGGAATCGCACGGGCTCGAAAATGCGCTGTCCGATCTGTTTGGTGACCCGCCCAAGGATGATCCGGATCGAAATACACGAGTTGTAGGCGCGCTGTATACCGCCGTCCAGTCCGGTAAGTTCGCCAAAGGCGGACCGGAGACGCGTTTTCATGTGCTTGGCCTTGCACCGAATGCGGCCCGAATCAGCATCCGGTTCTGGGAGACGGCCACGGCGTTGGAGTTGGCGCGATGCATCAAGCAGCACTTCGACGATATCGAGGTCGTCCACGCCGACTACGAACCTCGCTACCTGTCGTTGTTCCGTCTACTGACAGGCGTGGCGCTGTTGAACAAGGCCGACAACATCCCGCCTAACCTCGGTGGCGAGGCGATGCGCGCCATCCTCAATGGTTTGTCATACCCAGTCACCATGCTCAATCAGGCCGTCATGCGCTGTCGCGCTGAGCAGCAGGTGACATATGCCCGTGCCGCCGCCATCAAGGCCTGCCTCAATCGTCAGATCCGCTTCCGCCGAAGCCACGAGAAGGAGTTCCTGCCCATGCTCGATCCCGACAACACCAATCCGGGCTACCGGCTTGGTCGGCTGTTTGCCGCACTGGAGAAAATCCAGGAAGACGCCAGCCCCGGCCTCAACGCCACCATCCGCGACCGCTACTACGGCGCGGCATCCAGCACACCGGCCGGGGTGTTCTCCACTCTGCTGCGCCTGTCCAAACACCACCTTGGCAAGCTCGCCCGCGGCTTGGCTGTTGCCCGCGAGAAATTGATCGGTGACATCATGGGGGGCTTCGAGGTCGAGAGTTTCCCGCCGCGCGTGCTGTCGCTGGCCGATCAGGCACGCTTTGCGCTCGGTTATTACCACCAGCGCCAAGCCTTCTTCACCAAATCCGAAACCAGGAATCAGGAGGAATCCCAATGAGCCTTTCCAACCGTTACGACTTCGTCCTGCTTTTCGAGGTGAGGGATGGCAACCCCAATGGTGACCCAGATGCCGGCAACCTGCCGCGACTGGATGCGGAGACGGGGCACGGCTTGGTCACCGATGTTTCGCTCAAGCGCAAGGTGCGCAATTTTGTTGGTCTGGTGAAGGGCGATGCCGCGCCATACGAAATCTACGTCAAGGAAAAGGCAGTCCTCAACAAGACGCATGAACGCGCCTATGAAGGCATCGGCAAGGCGGAGCTGTTGAAAGGTGACGACAAAAAGCGCAAAGGAGGCGAGGCGGTGAGCCAGGCCCGCGCCTGGATGTGTCAGAACTTCTTCGACGTACGCACTTTTGGCGCGGTGATGTCCACTGGCGTCAATTGCGGCCAGGTCCGCGGCCCGGTGCAACTCACCTTTGCCCGCTCGGCCGATCCGATCATTGCGCAGGAGCATTCGATCACGCGTATGGCGGTAGCGACTGAGGCCGAGGCCGAGAAGCAGGACGGCGATAACCGCACCATGGGCCGCAAACACACCGTGCCCTATGGCCTCTATATGGCGCACGGTTTCGTATCCAGCTTCCTCGCCAAGCAAACCGGCTTCTCGCGGGACGACCTGGAGCTGCTGTGGCAGGCACTCGTCCAGATGTTTGAGCATGACCGCTCTGCCGCGCGCGGCGAAATGGCCACCCGCGGCTTGTACGTGTTCAAGCATGAGTCCGAGCTCGGAAATGCACCTGCACATGCCTTGTTCGAGCGGATACAAGTGAGCAAGAACGCCGAGATTCCACGCAGCTTCGCTGATTACACGGTGGCCGTGAACGATGCCGACCTGCCTGTTGGCGTGACGCTCACCCGGTTGGTCTGAGTGAATGAGGGCGGACGATGGAAGACGACGACCTCATCCCCATCTCCGCCCTCCAGCACTACCTGTACTGCCCGCGGCAGTGCGCGCTGATTCATCTGGAACAGCAATGGGCCGAGAACCGCCAGACGGCCGAAGGTCGGTTGTTGCACCTGCGAGCAGACAAGCCGAAGGCCGAGCGGCGGCGCGGCGTGCGCACCGTGACCGCCATGCCATTGCTTTCGCTAGAGCTGGGCATTACCGGCAAGGCTGATATGGTCGAGTTTCATGTCAGCGAGGCCGGTGAGCGCGCCTTCCCCGTCGAGTACAAGCGAGGCAAGCCCAAGGCGCATCGCGCCGATGAAGTGCAGTTGTGCGCTCAGGCACTATGCCTGGAGGCCATGCTGGGCACCCCGGTCGTGGCAGGTGCCCTGTTCTATGGGCAAACGCGTCGTCGGCAGGAGGTAGCCTTCGATACAGTCTTGCGCGAGCTGACCCGTCAGGCCATCGACGATATACGGCGCATGCTGGCTTCCGGGAAAACCCCAACAGCTACCTACGAGCCAAAACTTTGCGACCGTTGCTCGCTGATTGACGCGTGTCGGCCGCGCTTGCTGGTGCGGCGCAGTATCGAAGCATGGTTGCGCCGCCAGCTCGAAGATGAGGAGGGCTGAAGTGCGTCGACAGCTCAATACGCTCTACGTCACCACCGAGGGCGCCTGGTTGCGCAAGGATGGCGCCAATATCGTGCTTGAGGTTGAGCGCGAAGAGCGCGCGAGGTTGCCTGCACACATGCTGGAAAGCCTTGTTTGCATCGGGCGCGTCGGGGTGTCGCCGCAGCTTCTGGGTTTCTGCTGTGAGCGAGGCGTAACCATCAGTTACCTGACGCCGCAAGGGCGCTTTCTAGCGCGTGTGGAGGGGCCAGTGTCGGGCAATGTGCTGCTTCGCCGTGCCCAGTACCGCGCCAGCGACGAGCCGGGGCCTTGCGCGGCCATCGTTCGCAACCTGCTTGTCGGAAAGATCCACAACCAACGTGCGGTGTTGGCACGCGGTTGGCGCGATCACGGCGCGAACCTCACCGATGTGCCGGGCTTCCAGCACGCATTGAAGCGTCTCAAACGCATCCCTCACCGGCTTTTGCAGGAAAGCGACATTGACCTGCTTCGCGGCCTGGAGGGCGAGGCGGCGCAGGCCTATTTCGGCGTATTCGGCCAGCTCGTGCGCGCAGAATCACCGTTGCTCGGTTTCGGCGGCCGCAACCGGCGACCGCCTCGCGACGCGTTCAACGCCTTGCTGTCGTTTTTCTATACCCTGTTGACCCACGATTGCCGTTCGGCACTGGAATCCGTCGGACTGGACCCTGCTGTTGGTTTTCTTCATCGCGACCGTCCAGGCCGGGCAAGCCTCGCGCTCGATCTTGCCGAAGAGTTCCGTCCCCTACTTGGTGAACGACTTGCGCTTTCGCTCATCAACCGGAGGCAGTTGAACGAGCGAGACTTCCAGACCTTCGACAACGGAGCCGTTTTGTTGAAGGACGATGCTCGCAAGACGGCGCTCATCGCCTATCAGGAGCGCAAAAGGGAACAACTTCAACACGACTTTCTGGATGAGAGGGTCGACATCGGTTTGTTGCCTTTCGTGCAAGCGCAATTGCTGGCACGACACCTGCGCGGCGATCTCGACGGTTATCCTCCATTTCTTTGGAAATAGGCAGTCGGAGCCGAAGCCATGATGATCTTGGTCAGCTACGACGTCAGCACGATTTCGCCCGAGGGCGAGAAGCGGCTACGCAAGATTGCCAAGGCCTGTCGTGATCTTGGTCAGCGAGTTCAATACTCCGTGTTTGAAGTAGAGATCGAGCCCGCGCAGTGGGTAGTCCTGCGGCGGCGCCTTTGTGACCTAATCGATCCCAGCGTCGACAACCTCCGCTTCTATCATCTTGGCGCGAAGTGGCAAGGCAAGGTCGAGCACGTCGGAGCTAAGCCAGCGGTCGACTTCAAAGCGCCGTTAATCTACTGACGCGAACCTCAAGTGTCCGGCGAAACCTAGACAGGTTCGCGGGAAGCCAACACATTGTTTCTGCGGGCATTGGGCGGTTTCTGCTGGTTCTTGGCGCGGACCTTGAGTCGGCAGTACGCGAGTTCGCGCTAGAAACGGGCTGGGACGAACGGACACAACAACTTACACTCGGATGGTCGCGCCCTCACGGGCGCGCGGATTGAAACGCCACTTCCAGCGTCGCCTCATCGGTCTCGCCATCGTCGCGCCCTCACGGGCGCGCGGATTGAAACCCGACCCATGCGGCACAGCCATACACCGAAATCATGGGTCGCGCCCTCACGGGCGCGCGGATTGAAACGCCACCGATTGCGCGTGCCGCCAGGCGGTCGAGGGTCGCGCCCTCACGGGCGCGCGGATTGAAACATAGGTAGCGGCGATGTTCTGCACACCTTTCCACGGTCGCGCCCTCACGGGCGCGCGGATTGAAACGACTGCGATGCGGAAGAACTTGGACTTGGCCATGGTCGCGCCCTCACGGGCGCGCGGATTGAAACTCTTAACAAGCTATTAACAACCTCGCAGACCCCGCGTCGCGCCCTCACGGGCGCGCGGATTGAAACATGGTACGAGACCCCTTGACTTTTGATGGTACGAGTCGCGCCCTCACGGGCGCGCGGATTGAAACGCTTCCTGCAGGGCGCAGGCCAGTTCGCTGACGAGGTCGCGCCCTCACGGGCGCGCGGATTGAAACGATGAAGTCTCGACGGTAGTGGCCGACCAAGCACGTCGCGCCCTCACGGGCGCGCGGATTGAAACCAGCACGGCAAGCGTGAGTTGCGGCGGCTACCCCGGTCGCGCCCTCACGGGCGCGCGGATTGAAACGGCGCGGGCCTGCGCGACGTGGTGAGCCCAGCTGTGGTCGCGCCCTCACGGGCGCGCGGATTGAAACTCGTAGTCCCACTTTTCGCCGACGTTCACGGCGCGTCGCGCCCTCACGGGCGCGCGGATTGAAACTCCAACGGCAAAAGTCCTTGAAGCGCATTCAGGACGTCGCGCCCTCACGGGCGCGCGGATTGAAACTTTTCCTTCTCGACCAGGCCCATGTAGCGCACTTGTCGCGCCCTCACGGGCGCGCGGATTGAAACGGTCGGTGATCGTCGGGAAGTTCTTGCCGACGGCCGTCGCGCCCTCACGGGCGCGCGGATTGAAACCAGTGCATCGGCGGCATGAGCTTCTTCACCCATGCGGTCGCGCCCTCACGGGCGCGCGGATTGAAACACCATCGGCTCGCACAAATCCAGCCAGTCACTCAGTCGCGCCCTCACGGGCGCGCGGATTGAAACGCCTTTGCCGGAGTAGATCCGGCAGATCGTTCCCGTCGCGCCCTCACGGGCGCGCGGATTGAAACTTCGCCCTCGTCGTCGCGATGGTCGCGGCTCCCGCGTCGCGCCCTCACGGGCGCGCGGATTGAAACTCGCTGAGCGTCAGGCTGGCCCAGCCGTCGTCGCGTCGCGCCCTCACGGGCGCGCGGATTGAAACGACTACACCTGGTTGCACGGCTGATGGCCAAGCAGGTCGCGCCCTCACGGGCGCGCGGATTGAAACGGTTCAGCGAGATGTACGCGTTGTAGAGGATCTTGTCGCGCCCTCACGGGCGCGCGGATTGAAACGGCGGTCTGCACGTTGCCTGCACTCACGGTCGGAAGGTCGCGCCCTCACGGGCGCGCGGATTGAAACTCGCCCATGGCCTTGACCATGGCGAGCAATGCTGCCGTCGCGCCCTCACGGGCGCGCGGATTGAAACGTCGTTCGCGGCGTGGCCGGCGACGATGGAAACGAGTCGCGCCCTCACGGGCGCGCGGATTGAAACGTGTCAGACATCACCGGAAAGGCATGGTGTGCGGCGTCGCGCCCTCACGGGCGCGCGGATTGAAACACGTCGATGGTGCCAGCCGGCGCCACCGCGGCCGGGTCGCGCCCTCACGGGCGCGCGGATTGAAACAATGGTCAGTTGACCTTTGCCGAGCCGGATAAACAGTCGCGCCCTCACGGGCGCGCGGATTGAAACACGCCCAGGCTCTTGGTTTTTACCCCGCCGTTCAGGTCGCGCCCTCACGGGCGCGCGGATTGAAACAACATCCCGCTGTGGCTGGCGCCGGTGCTTGAGAGTCGCGCCCTCACGGGCGCGCGGATTGAAACTCGTTGGAGTAGCACCAGTCGAGCAGCAGGTCATGTCGCGCCCTCACGGGCGCGCGGATTGAAACGTGACCTGTGGAAGCGCAACCCGAAGATGAAGGTGGGTCGCGCCCTCACGGGCGCGCGGATTGAAACGATCAAGGGCATCGGCCGCCCGCAGGGGCTCGGTGGTCGCGCCCTCACGCCGTCCACCGCGATGTTGTTGTAGCGGTTGTTCATGCCGGCGGCGGAGATCGCGCCGGTGCCCTGGTCGGTCACGCTCACGCGCGGGTTCAGCCGCATCACGTCGTCGATCGAGCGATTGCCCTGCGGGGCAGCCTGCAGCTGGCGCTGCGAGATGTTGGTGGAGAGACCCTTGTTCTCGGAAGTGAAGGTCTGCACCAGCGTCGAGGCGCTCACCGTCACCGCGCCCAGCGTGCGTGCCGACGCGCTGCCGGCGCCCAGGGCCAGGTTGATCGCGGAGGGCTGGCCCAGCTGCAGGTAGATGTTGTCCTGCTCGGCCCCGCCTCGCCCGGCCTCGACGCGTTCGTTTCCGCTTTACCGCTGCGGGGCAGTTCCGGAGTTACACCGGGATTCCCTTTTAAGCCCGACCGATGTCGCATCTGGTCGGGCACCGACCGCCACAACATATCGGGTGGCCAGGGCAGGGTCAGCCCAACAACTCGTGCATGAGTCGAGTGCGTGCGTTTGCGGCGAGCGCCCGCGCGGGCGGCGGCGGGGTTACAGCGCGTCGTGATCCAGCTCGCCGGTGCGGATGCGGATCACCTGTTCCAGCGTGCTGACGAAAATCTTGCCGTCGCCGATCTTGCCGGTGCGGGCGGAGGCCTGGATCGCCTCGATCACCCGATCGAGCTGGTCGTCGACCACCGCGACTTCCAGCTTGATCTTGGGCAGGAAATCGACCACGTACTCGGCGCCGCGATACAGTTCGGTGTGGCCCTTCTGGCGACCGAAGCCCTTGACCTCGGTAACCGTGACGCCCTGCACGCCCACCTCAGCCAGCGCTTCGCGCACGTCGTCCAGCTTGAACGGCTTGATGATCGCCACGACCAGCTTCATGGAGGCTTCCTTGAAAGGTATCGGTTGGGTCGAGGCTGCATTTTGCCTGCACGGTGGATCATTGTCGCGCCGCGCGTGGCACGTGTAGGACAATCCCTACAGTTTTTGATGGAGCATACCGATGGCGCGCCCGATTTCCATTCACCTAGTATTTACCTCGACGAGTTCGAGGCGCTATCCATGATGGATAGGCAGGATATCGACAAGATTGCCCTGCGACTTGTGTCGTTGGTACCGCCAGGGGTGGCACAGGCGCATCAGGATTTGCGAACCAACTTCCAGGATGTTCTGGCGCAGGGACTGCGCCGCCTCGACCTGGTCACCCGCGAAGAATTCGAAGTCCAGTCCCAGGTGCTGGCGCGTACCCGCGCCAAGGTCGACGAATTGGAGCGACGCGTGGCCGAATTGGAGGCCACGCTGGCTGCCCGCGCGGGTCAGTGACTACCGCCTCCCGGGAGCCGCCTCCGATCCGTCACCCTCACCCCGAGAACGATCGGAGGCGGTTATTTATCCAGCGCTGCTGATGGAGCCGCCAGATGTCCGTGCCTGTCAGCGACCGATCCCCCATGCAATGCCAGTCCGGGGTTGCATGAGTCTTGCCGTCACCCTCAGTCGCGCCCAGGAAGGGATCGCCGCACCGCAGGTGATGGTCGAGGTACACCTTTCCGGCGGCCTGCCAAGCACCAGCATCGTCGGCCTGCCCGAGGCCGCCGTGCGCGAGGCGCGCGACCGCGTGCGGGTGGCGATCCAGAACACCGCCTTCGAGTACCCCGGCCGTCGCGTCACGGTGAACCTCGCGCCGGCCGAGCTGCCGAAGGATGGCGGCCGTTTCGACCTGCCGATCGCGCTGGGCATCCTCGCCGCCAGCGGGCAGGTGCCGCGCGAGAAGCTGGACGATTGCGAGTTCCTCGGCGAGCTGGCCCTGACCGGCTCCCTGCGTGGCGTGTCCGGCGTGCTGCCGGCGCTGCTGCGCGCACGCACCCGCGGCCGCCGCGTGGTGGTGCCGCGCGCAAACGCCAGCGAGGCGGCGCTGGTTTCAGACATGGACGTGCGGGTGGCCGACACGCTGGCGGAGGTGTGCGGCTGGCTGCGCGGCGCGCATGAGCTGTCGATGCCGGTGGGCATTCCCAGCGACGGCGGCGCCAACGGCGGCCCGGACCTGGCCGACGTGCGCGGCCAGCTGCAGGCGCGCCGCGCGCTGGAGATCACCGCAGTGGGCGGCCATCATCTGCTGCTGATAGGGCCGCCCGGCACCGGCAAGACCATGCTGGCCGAGCGCCTGCCCGGCATCCTGCCGCCGCTGTCCGAATCGGAGGCGCTGGAAACCTGCGCCGTGCTGTCGGTGGCCGGGCAGGTCACCGATCCGGAGCACTGGCGGCGGCGGCCCTTCCGCGCGCCGCACCACACCGCGTCGGCGGTGGCGCTGGTCGGCGGCGGTCCGTATCCGCGCCCGGGCGAGATCTCGCTGGCGCACAACGGCGTACTGTTCCTGGACGAGTTGCCGGAGTTCAGCCGGCACGTGCTGGAAGTGTTGCGCGAGCCGATGGAATCGGGCCATATCGTGATCTCGCGGGCGGCGCGGCAGTCGACGTTTCCCGCCCAGTTCCAGCTGGTGGCGGCGATGAATCCGTGCCCCTGCGGCTACGCCGGCGACCCGCGCTGCCAGTGCACGCCGGACCAGATCCAGCGCTACCGCGCACGCATTTCCGGGCCATTGCTCGACCGCATCGACCTGTGCGTGGAAGTGCCGCCGGTACCGTTGGCCGAACTGGGTGCGCCGCGCAACGAACGCGACGAGGATTCCGCCACGGTGCGTGCGCGCGTGCTCAAGGCGCGCCGGCAGTCGCTGATGCGCGCGGGCCGGCCGAACGCCGAGATCAGCACGCGCGAGCTGGAGCGCGACTGCGCGCTGGGGCCGGCCGAGCGGCGCTGGTTCGAGTCGGCGCTGGAACGGCTGGGCCTGTCCGCCCGCGCCTACCATCGCGTGCTGCGGGTGGCCCGCACCATCGCCGACCTCGATGGCGGCGCCGCCTTGCTGGAGCGCGAGCACCTGGCCGAGGCGCTGCAGTACCGGCGGTTTTGAAACGGGAGTGAATGAAGGGGAGTGGGAAACGAGAGAGGGGGCGCGTCGTCGCTCGCTTTTGCTCTTTACTCACTTCCCACTCTTCTTCACTCACCCCTCACTTTTTTCAGGTGCTGGACGCGCGCACTGTCGCGTGTTTCGATGGCGGCCCGAGGGTGTCCAAGGATTGCGATGGCGATCGAGCCGGGCCTGATGCTTGCCGGCATGTTGATGATCGGCTTCCTGGCGCAGTGGCTGGCATGGCGGGTGAAGCTGCCCGCAATCCTGTTCCTGCTGCTGGCCGGCATCGTGCTGGGGCCGGTCGGCGGCGTGCTCGATCCGGACCGGCTGCTGGGCGGCCTGCTGTTTCCGACCGTGTCGCTGGCGGTGGCGCTGATCCTGTTCGAGGGCAGCCTGACCCTGCGTTTCCATGAACTGCCGGGGATTGGCAAGGCGGTGCGTGGGCTGGTCAGCTACGGTGCGGTGGCCTCGCTGCTGCTGCTGGCGCTGGCCGCGCACCTCGTTGCCGGGCTGGCCTGGCCGATCGCGCTGCTGTTCGGTGCGTTGGCCTGCGTGACCGGGCCGACGGTGATCGCGCCGATGCTGCGCACGCTGCGCCCCAACGCGCGCATCGCCAACACGCTGCGCTGGGAAGGCATCGTGATCGACCCGCTGGGCGCGCTGTTCGCGGTGCTGATCTATGAGGCGATCGTGTCGCGCCAGGAGGGGCATACCATTGGCGTGTTCATCGCCACGATCGGCTGCGGCGTGGGCATCGGCGCGTTGTCCGCCTGGCTGATGGCGTTCTTCCTGCGCCGCCAGCTGATCCCGGAATACCTGCAGAACTATGCGGTGCTGGCCGCGGTGCTGTTTGCCTTCAGCGTGTCGAATACGTTGACCCACGAGTCGGGGTTGCTGGCGGTGACGATCATGGGCATCGCGCTGGGCAACCTGCGCGGCGTGCATATCGACGACATCCTCGATTTCAAGGAAAGCCTCACCACGGTGCTGGTGTCGCTGCTGTTCATCCTGCTGGCGGCGCGGCTGCACTGGCCACTGCCGCACGGCATGCTGGGTGCGGGTATCGCGTTGTTCCTGATCGCGCAATTCCTGGTGCGGCCGCTGACCGTGGCCATCGCCAGTTTCCGCAGCGGCCTTTCCTGGCGCGAGCGCGCGCTGATCGGCTGGGTGGCGCCGCGCGGCATCGTGGCGGCGTCGGTCTCGGCGCTGTTCGCGTTGCGCCTGGATGCGCTCGGCGTGGCCGGCGCGGAGGCGCTGGTGCCGCTGGTGTTCACCCTGATCATCGGTACGGTGATCCTGCAGAGCGCCACCGCGCGGCCACTGGCGATCTGGCTGAAGGTGGCCGAGCCGGAGCCGCGCGGGGTGCTGATCTTCGGTTCCGATCCGGTGGCCCGTGCGATTGGCGCGTCGCTGCACGAGGCCGGCTTCCGCGTGGTGCTGGCCGATGACGACTGGGACGGCATCCGTCTGGCCAGGATGGAAGGGCTTGCCACGTTCTTCGGCAACCCGGCTTCGCCGCATGCCGAACGGTGCCTCGACCTCTCCGGCATCGGCCGGCTGCTCGCGGTGTCCACCCATCGCGAGCGCAACTCGCTGGCCTGCGTGCATTACCGGCAGGAGTTCGGGCGCTCGAAGGTCTATCGCCTGCGCAACCTCACGCCGCAGGAGAATACCGACCGCGCGGCGCTGGTCGGCAGCCTGCTGGCGCCGCCGCTGTTCGACGAGGCGATGACCCATGGCCGCTTCGCCGAAATGCTGGCGCACGGCTGGCGCATCAAGTCGACCAAACTAAGCACCACGTTCGACTGGCCGCATTTCATCGAGCAGTACGGTTCGAACAGCGTGCTGATGTTTGGCGTGGAGGAAAAAGGCGCACTGCGGGTGGCGTCGGCCAAGCGCGAGCTGGAGCCTAAGCCGGGCTGGACGGTAATCGCGCTGGTGCCGCCGTCAGAACCCCGCCCCGAATGACAAACCCGGTAGGAGCCCGCTCG
>NZ_AJXW01000062.1 GCF_000264375.1 Rhodanobacter thiooxydans LCS2 | reverse complement strand
CGAGCGGGCTCCTACCGGGTTCCGGCTGGCGTCAGGCGGCCGAGGCCTGCTTGAATTGCGCCTCCTCGGTCGAACCCTTCAACGCGGTGGTCGAGGACTGACCCTGCTGGATCGCCTGAGTCACCTGGTCGAAGTAGCCGGTGCCCACCTCGCGCTGGTGCTTGACCGCGGTGAAGCCGCGCTCGGCGGCGGCGAACTCCTTCTCCTGCAGTTCCACGAACGCGCTCATCTGGCGCCGCGCGTAGCCGTGGGCGAGGTCGAACATGCCGTAGTTCAGGCTGTGGAAGCCGGCCAGGGTAATGAACTGGAACTTGTAGCCCATCGCACCCAGTTCCTTCTGGAAGTTCGCGATGGTGGCGTCGTCCAGGTTCTTCTTCCAGTTGAAGCTGGGCGAGCAGTTGTAGGCCAGCATCTTGCATGGGAACTTCGCGTGGATTGCCTCGGCGAAGCGGCGCGCGTCATCCAGGTTCGGCTTGCTGGTCTCGCACCAGATCAGGTCGGCGTACGGCGCGTAGGCGAGGCCGCGGCTGATCGCCTGGTCGAGGCCGGGCCTGACGCGGAAGAAACCCTCTACGGTGCGCTCGCCGGTGATGAACGGGCGGTCGTTGGCGTCGACGTCCGAGGTGAGCAGGTCGGCGGCGTCGGCATCGGTGCGCGCCACCAGCAGGGTGGGCACGCCGGCGACATCGGCGGCCAGGCGCGCGGCGTTGAGCTTGTCCACCGCCTCGCGGGTCGGCACCAGCACCTTGCCGCCCATGTGGCCGCACTTCTTCACCGAGGCCAGCTGGTCCTCGAAGTGCACGCCGGCGGCGCCGGCCTCGATCATCGCCTTCATCAGCTCGAACGCGTTCAGCACGCCGCCGAAGCCGGCCTCGGCGTCGGCCACGATCGGCACCAGCCAGTCGCAGTCATCCTTGCCCTCGGCGTGGTGCAGCTGGTCGGCGCGCAGCAGGGTGTTGTTGATGCGCTTGACCACCAGTGGCACCGAGTTGGCGGGGTACAGCGACTGGTCGGGATACATCTCGCCGGCCACGTTCGCATCGGCGGCGACCTGCCAGCCGCTGAGGTAGATCGCCTGCAGGCCGGCCTTGACCTGCTGCATCGCCTGGTTGCCGGTGAGCGCGCCCAGCGCATTGACGAAGTCCTCCTGATGCAGCGATTTCCATAGCCGCTCCGCGCCGCGACGGGCCAGCGAGTGTTCCACTGCGACGGTGCCGCGCAGGCGCACCACGTCCTCGGCGGAATAATTGCGCTGCACGCCGGTCCAGCGCGGGTTGTTGTTCCAGTCCAGGGTGATCTGTTCGGCGGTGGGCAGGGTGGTGGTCTTCATGGCGTGGCTCCGGTTGTTTTAGGCCCCTCTCCCGCTGGGAGAGGGGTTGGGGAGAGGGTTCGGGCGAAGCGTGCTGATTCGCTCCGTGCGTACCCTCATCTGCCCTTCGGGCACCTTCATTCGGCACATCCCTGTGCCTCACCCTTCGGGCGGCTTGCGCCGTGCGAATCGGCAGTCCTGCCGATTTGTCTCCCGAGGGAGAAGGGGTAATCGTCAGAGTTGTTCGTAGGCGGGCAGGGTGAGGAAGTCGCCGAGCTGGTCGGCATGGGTCATTGCGCTGAGTAGCGCGGCCGCGGCGTCGGCGCGCGCGGCGCCGGGGTGCCGGCTGTCGCGCAGGCGATGGGTGTGCGCGGCGACGGCGTGGTCGAACAGGGCGAAGTCGATCGGCGCGTGGTCGGGGAATTGGAGATCTCCGTGATGGAGCCACTGCCACAGCTGCGCGCGGGCGATTTCGGCCGTGGCAGCGTCCTCCATCAGGTGGTGGATCGGCACGCAGCCCAGGCCGTCCAGCCAGGCGGCGGTGTAGCGCAGGCAGACCTCGACGTTGTTGTCGAAGCCGGCGCGGGTGACCGTGCCGGCGGGCGCGGCGAGCAGCTGCTCGCGACTCACCCGCACGTCCTCGCGCAGCACGCCAAGTTGGTTCGGCGCGGGCATGTACTCGTCGAACACCGCTTGCGCCACCGGCACCAGCGCGGGATGCGCCACCCAGGTTCCGTCGTGGCCGGCCTTGACCTCGCGCAGCTTGTCGGCGCGCACCTTGGCCAGCGCGGCCTCGTTCGCGGCCTCGTCGCCCTTGATGGGGATCTGCGCCGCCATGCCGCCCATCGCGAACGCGCCGCGGCGGTGGCAGGTCTGGATCAACAGCTCGGAATATGCCTTCAGGAATGGCACCGTCATCTGCACCTGGCCGCGCTCCGGCAGCAGACGGTCGCGGTGGCCGCGCAAAGTCTTCAGGTAGGAAAAGATGTAATCCCAGCGGCCGCAGTTGAGCCCGACCGCGCGGCGGCGCAGCGCGTGCAGGATCTCGTGCATCTGGAACGCCGCCGGCAGGGTCTCGATCAGCGCGGTGGCCTTCATGCTGCCCAGCGGCAGTTGCAGTTCTTCCTCGGTGGCCGCCATCACCGCGTCCCACAGCGCGGCTTCCTCCATCGCTTCGAGTTTCGGCAGGTAGAAATACGGGCCGCGGTCGTGGCCGTGCAGCGCGAGGGCGTTGTGGAACACGAACAGGCCGAAGTCGACCAGTGCGCCAGCCATCGGCTCGCCGGCCACGCCGAAGAACTTGTCGTGCAGGTGCCAGCCGCGCGGGCGCACCACCAGTACGGCCGGATTGTCGCCGACGCGGTAGCTCTTGCCCTCGGGCGAGGTGAACCCGATCGTGCCGTTCACCGCGTCGCGCAGGTTGAGCTGGCCGTCCAGCTGATTGGCGAAGGTGGGCGCCGAGGAATCCTCGAAGTCGGCCATGAACACCTTCGCGCCCGAGTTGAGCGCGTTGATGATCATCTTGCGCTCGACCGGGCCGGTAATCTCGACGCGGCGATCCTGCAACGCAGCCGGGATCGGCGCCACCGTCCACTCGGATGCGCGGATCGACGCCGTGCCGGCACGAAAATCCGGCAGACCGCCGGCGTCATAACCGGCCTGGCGCTCGCGCCGGGCTTGCAGCAACTGCTGCCGGGTGGGCTCGAAGCGGCGGTGCAACCGGGCCAGGAAGTCCAGCGCCGCGGGGGTCAGGATGCCTGCGTAACCGGCCGCGTCGGCGTGGATCTCGACGGTGCCGAGTTCAAGCCGTTCCTGTGGGACTGCCATGGGTTTGCTCCGTGTCGTGGGTGACTCGAAGCTAGGCCAGCAATCATGTGTTTGACAAAGTGAATGTTTCAATCATTAATATTGATAAAATCAATCTGCAACGCAATTGACTGAAAGCATTCGATGAAAAAGCATACAGGCACGCCAAACAAGTCAAAAAAAATACACCGCAGCGCAACAAAAAAGCGTGCTGGCGACGAGCCCGCCGATGCCGGCCGCTTCTACTACAAGGGCAACCGCCACAAACAGCTGCGTGCCTTCGTCAGCGTGGTGAAGCTGGGCACGCTGACCCGCGCCGCCGAGGCGCTGTACCTGTCGCAGCCCACCATCAGCCTGCAGTTGCAGGCGCTGGAGCGCGAACTGGGGGTGAGCCTGCTGGAACGCCGTCGGCGGCGCATCAACCTCACCGATGCGGGCGAGGCGCTGTACGAGCTGGGGCGGCCGCTGGTCGAGGGCTGGGATACGCTGGACCGCGACTTCCAGGCGCGGGTCAAGGGGTTGCAGGCCGGGCGGCTGACCATCGCCGCCGGCACCTCGACCATCCAGTACCTGCTGCCCGAGCTGGTACGCCGCTACCGCGAGCAGCACCCGGCCGTGCAACTGCAGCTGGCCAACGTCACCGGCAAGGACGGCCTGGCGCTGCTGCGTGCGGACGAGGCCGACTTCGCGGTCGGCTCGATGCTGGACGTGCCCAACGACATCGCCTGGGCGCCGGTGCAGCACTACGACCCGATGCTGATCATGCCGCCGGACCATCCGCTGGCGGCGAAGGAGAAGATCGCGCTGGAGGACCTCTCGCCGTACGGCCTGATCCTGCCGCCGCAGCGGCTGTCCACCTACCGCCTGGTCGACCTGGTGTTCCAGCAGCGCCAGGTGCCGTACCACGTGGCGATCGAGGTCGGCGGCTGGGACGTGATCAAGGAGTATGTGGCGATGGGCCTGGGCATCTCGATCGTCACCGGCATCTGCATCACCGCGGCCGACCACGCGCGCCTCGCCGTGCGCAACATGCAGCAGTACTTCCCGCAGCGCAGCTACGGCGTGGTGATGCGCAAGGGCAAGTTTCTCAGCACCGAGGCGCGCGCGTTCATCGACCTGATCCGCCCCGGCCTGTTGACTCATCGCGACTACGACGAGCCGGGCCATTCGGCGCGCTAGGTCCGGCATCCGGCTGGGGATGCAGTGCAGCGGCCACCGTGCGCGCAAGGTCGGCGAACAGCGCATCGCGTTCGCCCTTCGGGTCGACCGAGGCGGTAAGGAACGCAGCCACTACGATCGCGTGGCCGTCGGGCCAGCTGAGGATGCCGATGTCGTTGTAAGCCGCCGTGGTGCCTTCCAGCGTGTAGGACGTGCCGCACTTGTCGGCCAGCCGCGCGCCCGGCGGAAGGCCGAGGCGCAGGCGGCTGGGCGTGGTCTGCGCGTACATCAGGTCGAGCAGGTGTCGGGTTGGTTCGGGCGGGAGCAGTTGCCCTTCCCACAGCTTGCGCAGGAACTGCGCGGCAGCGTCAGGCGTGCTGCGGTTGCGTGGGTCGACCAGGTAGGCGCGATAACCGCGTTGCAGCCGCGCAAGCTGCTGCGCGTCGGTCTCATCCGCGGGTGGCTTCTGACCGGGTTCGAGATTCCCGAATACGGACTGGAAGTCGCGTTCACCCAGATCCACGCGCATGCCGTCGATGCCGCGGGAACGCAAAAAGGCGGTCACCACGCGTGGGCCGCCGATGGTGTCGAGCAACGCATCGACCGCGGTGTTGTCGCTCCGGCTGACGGCGTCGGCGAGCAACTGGCGTACGGTGAAGATCATCCGCTCGCCCTCGAAATGATCGCGGATCGTCCCCGAAGACAGCTCGCGGCGCCGGATGACGACCGTCAGCTCCATCGACAGCCCGCCATGCTCGATCCGGTCCAGCACTGCGCCGGCGACGGGCGCCTTGAACACGCTCATCATCGGAAACGCCTGCCGGGCGTTCACTCGCCAGGCCTCGCCGCTGCGCAGGTCCAGCACGGCGATACCGAGCGTGCCTGGACGTGCCCGCTGCGCCAGCGCGTCGAGGCGCATTTGCAAACCGGTCGGCTGTCTGGCGGCTGGCGTCGCGCCTGCCTCGGCGGCGAACGACGGGATGGCGAACAGGCCTGCGCACAGGCCAAAGGCGATGGTCCTGGCGTAAAGACGGGGAAGGCTCATGGATGCGACCAGGCGATGGAGTCGGCCGCCGGGCGTGGGGAGCGCGCCGATACCGTGTCAGACATTGCGATGCTTGCCCTCGAACGGTGCATACCACTGACGCAAACGCGCCATGTCCGCGTCCATGTCGGCGCTGGTGGCGAACAGTGGGCCCAGCTGGATGGTCTTGTCGGGGTAGTGGAACGCGACCGGAAAGATCGGCACCCCGGCCTCGCGGGCGATGCGCCAGAAGCCGCTCTTCCAGCGTTTCACCGGCTTGCGCGTGCCTTCCGGCGCGATGCCCAGCCAGAGTTTCTCGCGCTGGCGGAACTGGTCGATCATCTGCTCGACCACGCCCCTGGCGGCACCGCGATCGATCGCCATCCCGCCGAGCCGGCGCAGCAGGCCGCCGAGCGGTCCGCGGAACAGTTCCTGCTTGGCCATGAAGTGCACGTCGACACCGATCGCCACCTTGATCAGCAGGCCCCACACGCCGTCCCACCAGGACGAATGCGGCGCGGCGATCAGCACCAGTTTCGGCACATCGGGAAAATCGCCGGCCAGGCTCCAGCCGCGCAGGCGCAGCACGGCGCGGCAGGTCTTGCGTTGCCAACCGTCGCGCAACCTGGGCATTTGCGCCGGCAACTGGTCCGGCGTGAACAGGCGACCCCTCACTCGAGGTCCGGTTTGCGCGAACGCGTCTGCTTGATCTTGCCGCGCTGCTGCTTGCCGGCCAGGCGACGCTCCTTGGAGGCGCGTGTCGGCTTGGTGGCCACGCGTTTCTTTGGCGGCAGCAGCGCGCCGCGGATCAGTTCGGCCAGCCGCTCGCGCACGTCGTCGCGGTTGCGCCCCTGATCGCGGAAGCGGCGGCCCTGGATCACCAGCACGCCGTCGGCGGTGAGCCGGCGATCGCGCCGGGCCAGTAGCCGCGCGCGCACTTCGTCCGGCAGCGAGGGCGAGCTTGCCACGTCGAAGCGCAACTCCACCGCGCTCTCGGTGCGGTTCACATGCTGCCCGCCGGGGCCGTCCGCGCGCAGGAAGCGCTCGACCAGTTCGGATTCGGGCAGGGCGAGGGTGCGGCTGATGGTCAGCATGCGGGAAGTGTAGGGGAGAAGCGGGGAGTGAGTGGAGGGGAGTGGGAAGAGAGAAAGCCGAAGCAGGCCCCGGCCTTTCTCTCACTTCTCACTTCTCTCCACTCCTGCTCCAAGCTTCCAGCAGAAGCGATCGAGCAGTCCCGCAAATGCGGCGTCCAGCGGCGCCTCGATCTCCATCGCAGCGTCGCTCAACGGGTGCGCGAAGCGGATGCGCCAAGCGTGCAGCAGCATGCGGTGGCAGCTGAAGTGCTGCTTGTACAGCCGGTTGTGGTCGCCGCGGCCGTGCTGGCAGTCGCCGATTACCGGGTGGTGGATGTGCGCCAGGTGCTTGCGGATCTGGCGGAAGCGGCCGCTTTCCGGTTCGGCCAGCAGCAGGGCGTAACGCTGTTGTGGGTAGCGGCCCAGCGCGATTGGCACCTCGACCGTGGCCAGCCGCCGGTAGTGTGTGCGTGCCTCGCGGCGCGGACCGGTTTCGCGCGAACCGGGCAGCGGGTAGTCGATCACGCCTTCGGCTGGTTCCGGCCAGCCGCGCACCACGACGAGGTACTGCTTGTGCACCAGGCGACCCATGAACTGCTCGCCCAGCGCGGCGGCGACTTCCTTGCTGCGCGCCACCAGCAGCACGCCGCTGGTGGCGCGGTCGAGCCGGTGCGCCAGGTACACGCTGTCGCCCACCTGTTCGCGCAGCAGGTCGATCAGGAACTCCTCCGCGTTGCCAACCATCTTCGAACGATGCACGGCAAGGTTCGCGGGTTTGTTCACCGCGATCAGCACATCGTCCTGGTAGAGAATGTCGAGCATGCGGACCCGTCGGGTGAGGTGTTGATGCGGTTACGGGGCGACGTAGCGAAGTAGGGCGGGCACTGCCCGCCGCCTGTCAAGAGCCGGCGGGCAGTGCCCGCCCTACGTCCCCAGGGGTTACGTGCCGGTCAGCGTGAACGTGGCCAGCCGATCGCGAACGCGAGCAGGCCCGCGATGCCCGCGCCCAGCGGGGGCCAGATGCCGTGTTGTGGCGCGAGTGTGCCCAAGAGGATCGCACCGATCAGCAAGGCGCTGCCGAGTAAGCCGCAAGCGAGCAGCTTGTGCTGGCGGTGGGCGATGTCCAGGCTCAGCTTCAGCGCCAGCGGATCGCTTACCACCTGTCGATCGCCGCGTGCGATCTGGCGCAGCGCGTCGCGCACCAGCTCGGGAAGTTGCGGCGCTTCGTGCAGCCACTCGGGCAGCCGCCTGCGCACCTCGCGCAAGGTGCGCGGCACGCTGTAGCGTTCGCGCAGGATGCGTTTCAGCACCGGATGCGCCACCGCCCAGATGTCGATCTCCGGATCGAGCATGCGGCCGACGCCCTCGATATTGAGCAGGGTTTTCTGCAACAGGATCAGCTGTGGCTGCAGGGTCAGCTGGAAGCGGCGCGCAGTCTGGAACAGCTTCACTACCAGCTCGGCCAGCGAGATCTGCGCCAGCGGGCGGGTGAAGTACGGCTCGCACACCGTGCGCACCGCCGCCTCCAGTTCGTCCAGCCGCACGTCGGCTGGCATCCAGCCGGCGTCCACGTGCAGCTTGGCGATGCGCGCGTAGTCGCGTTCGAACAGCGCGATGAAGTTCTGTGCCAGCCAGTACTGGTCAGCCTCGGGCAGCGAGCCCATGATGCCGAAGTCCAGCGCGATGAAGCGCGGCTCGCCGGTACGCGCGGGGTCGACCCAGATGTTGCCGGGGTGGGCGTCGGCGTGGAAAAAGTTGTCGCGAAACACCTGCTCGTAGAACACCCGCACGCCCTTGGCGGCGAGCGCCTTGCGGTCCAGCCCGGCGGCGTCGATCGCGGCGATGTCGTCCGAGCTGATGCCGTGCACGCGCTCCAGCGTCAACACGCGCGCGCTGGTCAGCTCCCAGTGCACCTCGGGCACGTAGAGGTCGGTGCCGCTGGCGAAATTGCGCTTTAGCAGGCTGGCGCTGGCGCCTTCGCGCTGCAGGTCCAGCTCGTTCTCCAGCATCTTCTCGACTTCGGCCACCACGTCCAGCGGGCGGATCTTGTCGGCGTTCGGGTGCCAGCGCTGCGCAAGCTCGCCGAGCGAGCGCAGCAGCTTCACGTCGCGGGCGATCTGCGCGTCGATGCCGGGGCGCAGCACCTTCACCACCACCTCGCGGCCGTCGTGAAGGGTGGCCGCGTGCACTTGGGCGATCGAGGCGGAGGCCAGAGGCGTTTCGTCGAATTGGGTGTATAGACGGCCAATCGGCGATTTCAGTTCCTGCTCGACGATGGTGCGCGCCGCGCTGCCGGGGAACGGCGCGACCTGGTCCTGCAGCAGGGCCAGTTCGTCGGCGATGTCCGCCGGCACCAGGTCGCGGCGGGTCGACAGCACCTGGCCGGCCTTGACGAAGATCGGACCCAGCTCGGTCAGCGCGTGGCGCAAACGCGCGCCGCGCGGCAGGCCGCGGATGTCGATGCGCGGATGCGCCACCAACGGGCGCAACAGCTTCAGCGGACGATACAGGTGGGTGGCGTCGACCAGTTCGTCGAGCCGGTACGCCAGCAGTACCGAAGCGACCCGCAGCAGGCGCGGCACCACCTTCAGCGGCGTCACGCGGCGTTGTCCTGCAGGCGCTGCAAGAGGCGCCGCACGCGCGATTCCAGCCGTTCGCTGCGTTCGCGTACGTCGTCCACACCGTCGAGGAACCCTTCGACTTCGCCTGGCGCCATGGCCACCCGAACCTCATCGCGCAGCCAGTCGGCGCTGTCCTCGGTGAGATGGCTGGCGGTCTCGCGGGCGTGGGTGAAGCCCTTGCGTACGGCTGCCGCCAGCGGCACGCCGAGCACGTCGCCGAACGTGCGCGCGAACGCTTCCTCGAAATCCGGGGCGAACTTGCCGGCCAGCTTTTCCAGCCGGCGCGCCAGCTCGGCGTCGCCAGCGATCTCCACCTTGCCCGGCGCGATGCTGTCGTCGTCGCGGCGGAACATCATCGCCAGCAAGCTGCCCGGCGTGGCGGTCACCTTCAGCTGGCTGCCGTCTTGCGGCGGGTCCACTCGCAGGCGTGCGTCGTCAACGGTCACCGCCAGCGCGATTTCCGGCCCGCGCAGGTGCAGTTGCACGCTGCGACCGTTCAGTGCGGCCAGCCGCTGCTGCGTGTCGGGGTCGAGCGACAAGGCATGGTTCAGCGCGGTTTCCAGCGCGCGGCCGGCGAGTCTGCGCAGCGGTTGCGGCAACCAGGAGTTGGGAGTGGCGGCGTTCATCCGGCGATTGTAGCGGGGCGGCGCGGGCGCCGCCGGGAATAGGGAATGGGAAATAGGGAATCGGAAGAGCGCTCTCCCGCGAGCTTGAAGGGGGCCGCGGGCGCCACCGCTTTTGCCCTCGCCTATTCGATTCCCTATTCCCTATTCCCGGCTCCAACGAAGCCGAGTTGGCGCCACGCTTCGTAGACGGCCACGGCGACAGTATTGGACAGGTTCAGGCTGCGGCTGTCGGGGCGCATCGGCAGGCGCAGGCGCCGTTCGGCGGGAATGGTTTCCAGCACCTCGCCTGGCAGGCCGGCGGTTTCACAGCCGAACAGCAGTGCGTCGCCGTCGGCGAAGCGGGCGTCGACGTGGTCGACGCGGCCGCGGGTGCTGAAGGCGAACACCCGCGGCGCGCCGATGGCGTCGAGGCAGCTGGCCAGGTCGTCGTACACCGCGACGCTGGCGTACTCGTGGTAGTCCAGCCCGGCGCGGCGCAGGCGGGCGTCGTCGAGCGCGAAACCGAGCGGGCGGATGAGGTGCAGCGCCGCGCCGGTATTCGCGCACAGGCGAATCACGTTGCCGGTATTCGGCGGGATCTCGGGGCGGAACAGGATGACGTGCAGCATCCGGCCATTATCGCGTGTGCGCGCACGTTTCGTCGCAGGCTCAGCCGTCGACCGGCGGGCAGACCACGCCGTCCGCCGGCAACGCGCAGCTCGCCGGCGCAGCCAGCAGGATCGCTGCGACGCTGCCGTGGGTGGTGAGCTGCGCCGCATCCGGGGTGATCGTCACCATCGCGCCGAAGATCAGGCCGCAGACCGCCAGGCAGGCGATGAACAGGCCGTGCAGCATCAAGGTCTCGAATTTCATGATTCATGTCTCCGATGAAGGGGAAGTCCTGCACCGCGGGTTCAGCAATCCCCGTGCCAGCACGCTATATAGAGACAAATTATTGATTTTCAACCACAAATAACATCGACTGCGCCGTGCGCCAGGTTGTCCGCGGACACTCGCGCCCGTGCCACCGGACAGCCGGACACCGCGGCGGCGACCTGGTGCAGCAAGTCATTTGCGATGCCGTCGGGGCGCCGCTAGCCTGCGTGAACTTGTCCGTGAAACAGGAGGTTCACCCGTGAAAAAGAAGCCCCTCGTCCTGCTCGTCGCCGGCCTGCTCACCCTCGCTGGCGGTGTACCGCTGGCCCTGGCCGCTCCCGCTCCCGACAGCGCTGTCGCGGCCGCGGCAACCCAGCAGATCCCCGAACTTGCCTGGACCCGCTTCACCCTGCCGAACGGCCTGACCGCGGTGGTGCACGAGGACCACAAGGCGCCGGTGGTGGCGGTGAGCGTGTGGTACCACGTCGGTTCGTCGTACGAGCCGATGGGCAAGACCGGCTTCGCGCACCTGTTCGAGCACCTGATGTTCCAGGGCTCGGAGAACCACAAGGACGAATTCTTCAAGCCGTTCGAGCTGGCCGGCGCCACCGACCAGAACGGCACCACCTGGCTCGACCGCACCAACTACTTCGAGACCGTGCCCACCAGCGCGCTCGACATGGCGCTGTGGATGGAATCGGACCGCATGGGCCACCTGCTCGGTGCGATCGGCCAGCCGCAGCTCGACGAGCAGCGCGGCGTGGTGCAGAACGAGAAGCGCCAGGGCGAGAACCAGCCCTACGGCCGCGCCAGCGAGCTGATCCAGGCCGAGGCATTCCCGGCCAACCATCCCTACCACCACGACACCATCGGCTCGATGGACGACTTGAACGCGGCTTCGCTGGGCGACGTCAAGCAGTGGTTCCGCGACTACTACGGCGCGGCCAACACGGTGGTGGTGCTGTCCGGCGACATCACGCCGGCGCTGGCGAAGGAAAAGATGCTGAAGTACTTCGGCGACATCGCCGCCGGTCCGCAGGTACCGCGGCCGCAGCCGTGGATCGCACCCCGCGACAAGTCCACCCGCGGCACGATGACCGACAACGTGGCGCAGGTGCGCATCTACCGCGAGTGGAACGTGCCGGGCCGCGGCAGCCGCGACGAGAACCTGCTGGAACTGGCTGCCGCCGTGCTGGGTGGCAGCAAGACTTCGCGGCTGTACCAGCGGCTGGTCTACCAGGACAAGCTGGCCGACGATGTCTCGGTCGACGTGGAACAGCACGTGCTGGCCAGCCTGTTCAATCTGCAGGTGGACGTGAAGAAGGGCGCCGACCCGGCCAAGGTCGAGGCGGCGATCGCCGACGAGTGGCGGAAATTCCTGAAGGACGGCCCGACCGCCGACGAGCTGGCGCGGGTCAAGACGGAAACCCGCGCCTCGTTCGTGCGCGGGCTGGAAAAGGTCAACACGCAGGCCTCGATCCTGGCCCAGGGCCAGCTGTACCGCAACGATCCGGGCGTCTACCTGAAGGACTTCAAGGAATACATGGCGGCCACGCCGGCGCAGGTCAGCGCGGTGGCGAACAAGTGGATCGCCAAGGGCGACTACACGTTGACCGTAGTGCCGGGCAAAGTCGAGGCTACCGACATGGCCACCGTGGCCGGCCGTGCCGCGGCCAGCGGCGCGCCGGCGCCGGTGCTGTCGGCGAAGGGCGACTACCGCACGGTGAAGAGCGACGTCGACCGCAGCAAGGGCGTGCCCGCGGTCGGCACCTTCCCCGACCTCAGCTTCCCCGCCCTGCAGCGTGGCAAGCTGGACAACGGTGTCGAAGTGATCCTGGCCGAGCGTCACACGGTGCCGGCGGTGCAGCTGCAGCTGCTGTTCGACGCCGGCTACGCCGCCGACCAGGGCCGCAAGCTCGGCACCTCCAGCTTCACCATGGCGATGCTCGACGAAGGCAGCAAGGAGCTCGACTCGGTCGAGATCGCCAAGCGCAAGCAGCGGCTGGGTGCGGTCATCGCCAGTGGCTGCGGACTGGACTACTGCAACGCCACGCTGAACGCGCTGGACGACCAGCTGAAGCCATCGCTCGACCTGTTCGCCGACATCGTGCGCAACCCGGCGTTCCGCGAGGCCGACATCAGCCGCCTGCGCGGCCAGTGGCTGGCCGGCATCGCCCAGGAGAAGAGCCAGCCGACCGGCATCGCGCTGCGCACCCTGCCGCCGCTGCTGTACGGTCAGGGCCACGCCTACGCGATCCCGTTCACCGGCACCGGCACCGAGGCCTCGATCAAGTCGCTCACCGCCGCCGACATGCGCACGTTCATGGGCGATTTCATCCGGCCGGACAACATGCAGATCCTGGTTGCCGGCGACACTACGCTGGACAAGATCATCCCGTCGTTGAACGCGGCGTTCGGCAACTGGAAGGCACCGGTCGGCAAGGTGCCGGTCAAGAACATCGGCAAGGTCGCGGCGCCGCAGCAGGTGCGCGTGTACCTGGTCGATCGCCCCGGCGCGCAGCAGAGCCTCATCCTCGCCGGCAGCCTGGCGCCGTCGACCGAAGCGCCGAACGATCTGGAAATCCAGACCATGAACGGCGCGTTCGGCGGCACCTTCACCTCGCGCCTCAACATGAACCTGCGCGAGGACAAGCACTGGGCCTACGGCGCCTTCAGCTTCCTGCGGAATGCGCAGGGCCAGCGCCCGTTCATGCTGTACGCGCCGGTGCAGACCGACAAGACCGCGCCGTCGGTGGCCGAGATGCTGAAGGAAGCGAAGGGCGTGATCGGCGACAAGCCGCTGACCGCGCAGGAGATCGACAAGATCAAGGTCGGCGACGTGCGCAGCATGCCGGGCGGCTACCAGACCACCACGGCGGTGATGGGCGCGCTGCAGGGCATCGCGCTGTACCACCGGCCGGACGACTACGTGCAGACCCTGAAGTCGCGCATCGAGGCGCAGACCGACGCCTCGGTGGAGGCGGCGGCGAAGGAGATCATCCACCCCGACCAGCTGACCTGGGTGATCGTCGGCGACCTCAAGAAGATCGAGGCGCCGATCCGTGCCCTGAAGCTCGGCGAAGTGCAGGTGCTCGACGCCGACGGCAAGCCGGTGAAATGAGCCCGTGCGCGGCGCCGGCATGCGCCGGCGCCGCGCGTTGTGGATCGGTGGGGGGGACGCGCCACCGTCCCCGCGCTAGGATGGAGGCCGGGCCAGCCATGCCCGGCCTCCTTCATGTCCAAGCCACCGTCGCGGAGCCACTCATGCGCAAGACCCTGCTGTTGCTCGTCCCCGTCCTCCTGCTCGGCGCCTGCAGCTGGGGCATCACGCTCGACGATGCCGCCAAGAACGTGCGCACGGCCTGGAGCGGCGATGTCTCCTCCTGCCGCGAGCTGGGCAAGGTCACCGTGTCGGTGATGGACCGCGTCGGCCCGGTCGACCGCAACGACATCAAGGTGCGCGACGAACTGGAAGTGCTGGCCCGCAACGAGGCCGCCAAGATGCACGCCGACACGATCAAGCCGCTGGCCGAACCGGCCGACGGCTCGCAGCCGTGGGGCGCGTACCAGTGCGGCGCCACAGCGGTACCGCCCGCTGCCGGGCGCCACCCGGTTCCGGCCTCGAAGGGCGATGCACAGACATTCCCGATCAAGAGCGGTTGACCCGGATCAACTTCGCGAGTGCCGTCGTGAAAGTATCCAAATAAATTTTTGTGACGCAGTCGACATATTTTGTGGCTGGCAATGCTCTCGGCGGCCGGCCAAGGTATTGCGTTTCTTCACCGCAGCAAATTACGATCAGCCCCGCTATGCCTCGGACGAAGGTCTTGAGGTCATACGCCAGTAAATGGATTTTAGGGGAAATCATGATTGATCATTGCAAAGCGCCTGTCGCTCAAGGCACGAGCCTGCGCGTTCGTTTTTCCCAGCCAGCGCCAGTGGCGCCTCTCCGCTGTGCGAGAGGCCAGGTCCCGGACGATCCGTTACGCCGCGTCAGGTACATGACTGACCGCTGACGCGAGACACCCAGCTCTTTTGAACCACGGATTTACGCCACGTCGTCACTGACTGGCGGCATCCCGCTGCGTGTCCGTGTCCTTCGACCACTCCGGAAAATCGTATGCTCTCTGCGCCTTACGGGCAGCGGCAGCCAGCACGGCTGATCCGATTGCTCCGCTGCCTAGTCGCTGCCGCTCTGCTGGCGCTTTGCGCCGTGGATGCTGCCGCGCAGACGGCCGTATCCGGCGCAATCAAGGTCAACATGCACTGGACGGCCGCCGGTGGCCCTTACCTGCTGTCCGGAGATGTACTTATCCAGGATGGCGCCGTGCTGGCCATCGATGCCGGCACCGAGATTTACATGGGGGCAGACGCCAGCCTGACCGTGCAGTCCGGCAGTGTGCAGGCGCGGGGTACGGCGGCATTGCCAGTGCTGGTGCGTTCGGACAAGTCGCGCAACGGGTTGGTTGCTGCCCCGGGTGACTATCGGGCATGGACGTTCAGTCCAGGTTCTGTCGACACGCAACTTGAACATGTGCGGTTTGAATACGGCAGCGGTCTTGTCGCGAGGGGCTCGGCGCCGGTCTTCAACTATCTCGACATCCGCAACAACCGCGGTGCGGCGATCAGCATTGATCTGGCCGCCTCGCCGGCAGGCGTGGGCAACCAGGCCAGCGGCAATGGACTGAACGGCATAGCCGTTCCTGCAGGCGACATTGTCGCCAGCGTCAACTGGGGCTTGCGCGGAATTCCCTACGTGGTCGAGACGGGCACGGTGTCGGTCGGCCGCTCGCCTGGCGTTACGACAATCACGCCGGCCGCCATCGAGCAAGGTCAGACGGCAACCGTTGCGGTGGAAGGCGTGCTCCTGGACGGTTTGGCCGCGGCTTCCTTCGACAGCAACGGATTGGCGGTGACGCCGTTCAGCGGCGGCTCGTCGACCCGCCAGAATTTCCAGGTCAAGGCTGCTGCGGACGCGAAGCTTGGACCGACGACGCTGCGTCTGCAGCTCGACGCTGGCGAGCTGGTGTTGCCCGGCATGTTCAGCGTCACCCAGCCGATGCCTGCGATCACCGCGATCGTCCCCAGTACAGTGCTGGCGGGTACCGGAGCAACCGGCATCGTCGTCACCGGCCGCAACTTCACCGTGCAATCCGAAGTGCTGGTGAATTCGGCGGCGATACCAGGCGAGTTCGTCAGCGACACCGAACTGCACGCGAGCCTGCCGAACCAGACTGTCGCCGCCTCGTTGCCGTTGCAGGTGCGTACGCCGGATGCCGTCAACAACGGCGGGTACGTGCTGTCGAACCCGACGACCTTGACGGTACAGATGCCGGTGCCACCGGTGGTGAGTTTCGAACCCACGCCGATCGCGATGCCACCCGATGGCAAACCGCACGACATCACCTTGCGGTTGTCCAAGGCTGACTTTCGCGATCACACGATCGAGTTCTCGGTGTCCGATGCAACCAAGGCCAGCGTGAGCCCGGCATCGTTGACGATCGTCGCGGGACAGACCAGTGCACGCGTCACCGTCACGCCGCTGGCGCAAGGTTCGGTGACGCTGCAGGCGCACTCGGCGACCTTGGGCGACAGCTCGGTGCCGATGTTCATCACCCCGGATTTCCGTGGACTCAATACCAGCTATGCATTGCCGGTTGGCGTGATGGTGGAAGGTGGGTCCCTCGGCACCGAGGCTGAGGTCGTCGTGCAGGGCGTGGTCGGCGTTGGTGTGGGCGCGGTGCTGGACGACCTGGCGCCTGCTGCATGGACGGTCGGCTCGACGCAGGCGTTCGAGATCCGTGGCGCAGGCATCCCGCAGGGATCGCAAGTGGCCATCGTTCCTGCCGACGGTGTGAGCGTCGGCGTGGTCGTGGTGTCGACCGACGGCAAGATGCTCAGCGTCCCGGTCACGGCGACCGGCGATGCCGCGCCGGGCGCGCGACGCGTGGTCGTACGTGACAACAACGGTGCGCTGCTGACCTTCGCCGATGCGGCCAAGGCAACGGTGTTGCTGGCCGCCGGTCTGCCACGGATCGATTCGATTTCGCCGCTGCAGGTCACGCGCGATTCCGCTGTCACGCTGACCGTGCGCGGTCGCAACCTGCAGCACGCGCATCTCGAACTGGCTCCGGGCGAAGGCATCGAGGTCGATGCACAGCCACGCATCACTGCTGACGGAACCGAACTGATCGCCAATCTGCGCGTGGGTGCGGCCGTACCGCTGGGTGCCAAGGTGGTCCGCGTCACTACGGCGGCAGGGAGCAGCAGTGCAATGGCTGCCGGCGAGAACACCATGACCGTGGTCGGTACCGAGCCGGTGGCATACAGCTCGACCAGCCCGGTGGTCGGCGTGGTCGTCGGCCGGGCGACTCCGGTACCGGACCCGCAAGTGATCGCACCGATACTCACCTCGCAGATCGGCGTGGTGGTGGGCGCGACGGTGACCGGTGTGGTGCCGCATGTCGGCATCATCGGCTCCACCATCAGCGTCACGGTACGTGGCCAGGGTCTGCAAGGCGTCACCTCGACGGCGATGGTGCCCGCCGAAGGTCTGGTTGTCGGCACGCCGGTAGTCAATGCCGACGGCACCGAGCTCAGCTTCAGCCTGCAGGTGGATTCCGCCGCCGCAATCGGGTTGCGCCGGCTGGTGCTGGATACGGCGAACGGACCGCTGGCATTCGCCAATGTGATGGATGGTGCATTCCTGGTCTCGGCGCCGTTGCCGGTGATCGAATCCGCCACGCCGCTGGTGCTGACCTTGGGCGGTACGGCGCAGAACCTGGTTCTGCGTGGACGCTACCTGGACAACGTGAGCGACGTGCGCTTCGTGCCCGCCGACGGCATCACGGTCAATCGCCCGTTCGTGGCTTCCGGCGACGGTCGTTCGCTGGGTGTCGCCGTGCTGGTCGACGCGGCGGCGGCTCCCGGGCCTCGCACCCTGATCGTCACCACGGCAGCGGGCGATTCCAGCAACGAGGGCGTACCAGGCAATACGGTGACGCTGGCGAGCGCCTTGGGCAACACCTATCCGGCCATCGTTTCCGGCACGGTCGGCGTGCTGGTGGGTGCCGGTCCAGGGCCGGCCAGCTACGACGGCATCCTGACGGCACCGCTCGTGGGCGTGCTGATTCCCGAGGAAGTGCCGGCACCGATCAGCGCCGATACGCAGGCCATGGCCACGCCGGTGCGTGTGCTGGTCGGCGCGCTGGCAAACGACATGACGACCGATGGCTGGCTGCAGGGGGCGACGGGCACGCTGACGGTCCACGGCATCGCCTTGGGCGACGTGACCTCGGTGACGGCGTCGCCGTCCACCGGCGTGCTGTTCGATGCACCGTCGGTCAATCTGCAGGGTACCGAGCTAAGCGTGCCGATCAGTGTGGCGCAGGACGCCGCACTCGGCGCGCGCCAGCTGCACCTGCGGAGCGCCACCGGCGAAGTAGCCTGGGCCCGCGTCGACTCCTCGGCGTTCGGCATCGGCCGCGTACCGAGCATGGATTCGGTGACGCCGATCGTGTTGACGGCGGGTGACACCACGACGCTTGCCATTCGCGGCCACGACCTGTCCAGCGTGACCGGCGCCGTGTTGCTGCCAGGGGATGGTGCGCAACTGGTCGGCAAGCCGCAGTGGTCGCAGGACTCGCTGGGCGAACTGCTGACCGTCACCGTGAAACTGGATGCTGCGGCAACGCCCGGTACGCGGGTACTGCAGTTGCTGGTGCCTGGCGGCGCCACTTCGGCCACATCCAGTGCCGTCAACACGCTGACCGTGGTGCCGCGCCAATGATCTGCATGCAGCGATCGCCGATGCCATCGAGACAGGTCAGTCGCCTGACGGCCTTCGTACCCATGCGCCCCACTGGGCCACCGCGGACCGCCGGAGTTTTTCCATGAAGCGGATTTCCGAAAGACCTCTCTCGCCCGTTGACGACCACCACACGATGCCGCCGTCCATTCGTTCAAGGAGTTTTGCCATGAAACAGCTTTCCCGCCTGCCCTCGCGCATATCGCTGGTGGCAGCTCTCGTTGCGGCACTGGCCTGCACGCCGGCCTGGGCCGTCGACAGCGGCAGTACCGGCGCCGATGGCGCATTGAATCCGACCGTCAACACCGAGATCGTATTGCCCGCCTCGGGCATCCTCAACTACACCACGGTCAACATCCCGGCCGGTGTCACCGTCAAGTTCAAGCCCAACGCCGCGAACACGCCGGTGTATCTGCTGGCCAGCGGCGACGTGACGATTGCGGGCACGATCGATGTCAATGGCCAGGATGCCGCGGCAACCGGTACCGACGGTGATGGCATGCAGGGTGACGATGGTGTGCCGGGATTGGGTGGTCCGGGTGGTTTTGCGGGTGGTCGAGGTGGTCGCGATGATGCGGCGAAGCGTCCTGCAATCATTCGCGGAGGTGCTGGGCTTGGCCCTGGTGGTGGTATCGGTGGTGTGGAAGGTGGTGACGGCTGTACTGCCACCGGTTACTACCACTATATCGGCGCCGGCGGAGCATACGGCGCAGATGCATATGCAAATTATGCAAAGGCCTATTGCAACGCTTCCGTGATTCATGCGCTTCCATATGGCTCTTCGCTCTTGCAACCACTAGTGGGGGGATCAGGCGGCGGTGGCGGGCTTGGCGGCACCAATTTCCCCGGCTCAGGTGGTGGCGGTGGTGGCGGTGCGATTCTGATTGCCTCATCGGGCACATTGAAGATCACCGGCAGCGTCACCGCCATCGGTGGTGATGGTGGTGGTCTGGCTGGTACCGGTGCTGGCGGGCGAGGCGCCGGTGGCTCGGGTGGTGCAATCCGCCTGTTGGCATCCAATGTCACCGGTAACGGTACGCTGTACGCGGTGGGTGGTTGCATCAATTCGGGTGGCAACCGTCGCCAGTATTGCGGTTCCGACGGTAGCTACAACCAGTACGGCGGCTCCATCGGCCGCATCCGCATCGAAGGCGATGCGATCAGCTACGCCGGCACCAACAGCCCCACCTACGTCCGTGGCGATGTCGGCCCGGTGTTCATTGCCGGTGCGCCGACCTTGCGCATCGCCTCGGTTGCGGGCCACGCGGTACCGGCAGTGCCGACCGGCAGCAATGACGTCACCTTGCCGGCGACGACCACCGACCCGGTTTCGATCACGTTCGAGACGACCAACGTGCCGGTCGGCAACACCGTGCAATTGCGTGTGGTGCCTGCCTATGGCACGACCAGCGAGGCGATCAGCCCGGCGATCACCGGCAGCACCGCGGCCGGCACCGCCGCGGTGTCGATCGTCCTGCCGCAGGGGCCCAGCACCTTGCAGGCAACCACCACCTACACGGTGATCGTGGCCTCGATAGAGGATCGCAAACTCATCGAGAAGCTCTCGCGCCTGGCGCAGAACGGGCGTGTCGAGAAGGTCGAAGTCACCGTGGCGCTGCAGGGTGGTGCGCGCGCAAGGCTGATCACCGATTCCGGCAAGGCGTTCGAGATGCCGTACGAAGCCTTGAGCGCGGTCGGCTTCAGGGGCTGAGCCAGCGACTCCGGGCGGTTGGGGATATCACGCAGTAGGGACGCGCGGTCACGATGAGTCACTTCAAACAACATGCTGATGTGCTCATGCGCCGCGGGTCGCTGTGGCGTCTGGCGGCGCGCTCGATTTGCGTGGGCGTGCTGGCGTGCACGCCGTCCGTTCTGGCCGCCGCGGATCTCACCCTGGCCGACGGTGTCGTCGTGAAGTTCGGAGCGGACGCGCAGCTTGTCGTCCGCGACAAGCTGGTGAGCGGCAAGGGCATCGCATTCACCAGCCAGAAGGACGATACGCTCGGCGGCCAGTCCAACCCAACTGCACAGGTTGCCGCGATCGGCGACTGGCGCGGCCTGCGTATCGAGAAGTCGGCCGCCGCGTTTGGCGTGCCGACCGTCAACGACCTGTTGATCCGCTACGGCGGCAGCGGCGAAGCCGGTGCGGCGTTGACGCTGCGCGGCGTGAGCCCCTCGCTGCAGTACCTGCAGGTGACCGACGCCAGTACGGGCCTGCGCCTGCTTGACGCCGCGTCACCGACGATCAGCGGGTCGAGTTTCCTGCGCAACACGGTTGGCATCGAGGCCGATGGCAACAGCGCACCGGTGATCGGCAGTACCCAGTTCTCACAGAACCGCAGCGAGGCAGTCCTCAACAAGACGCCGGCGACCTTGATCCAGGCCACTGGCAACTGGTGGGGTCATGCCAGCGGCCCGAAGGATCCCGTCGGCAATCCGCAGGGGCAGGGCGACGCGGTATCCGCGGGCGTGAAATACGCCGGCTTCCTCACGGCGGTGCCGCTGCTGAATCCGACGGTGCGCCTGGCCGCGCCCGCGCCATTCTTCGAACAGAGTTCTGTTGCGCTTGAACTCTCCTGCGTGAACGCCACCGAGTATCGCCTTGCCGAGAACGGCGGCTTCTCCGGGGTCGCATTCCAGCCGCTGCCCAATGGCCGCGCCGCCGTCGACTACACCCTGTCCAACGGCGATGGTCGCAAGACCGTGACCGCGCAATTCCGTGACCCGACTGGGACGGTGGTCACCGCTACCCTGGATGGTGGCGTGCTGGTCGACACCCAGCCGCCGACGGTCGAGCTGACCAACCCGGCAGCCGGCAGCCTGATCCGCGAGCCGATCACCATCGAGGCCAGCGCCAGCGACGTGTCCGGCATCAAGCAGGTGCAGTTCTTCCAGGGCAGCGAGTTGCTGGTCACGCGCACCGCGGCACCCTACAGCTTCGCGTGGAACACCGATGCAGTGGCCGACGGCAATTACCTCATCAAGGCCGTCGCCACCGACCAGGCTGGTCGTGTTGGCGAGCATGGCGTCACCGTCACCGTATCGCACGCTGCGCCGGTGCCCGACACCGAAGGCCCGCAGCTGGCCGGTATCACCGTCGATGGCGTGGTCCTGGCCGACGGCGCCACGTTCACACGCAGCACCAGTCTGAGTTTCACCGCGACCGACCGCAGCGCGATCTCGCGCATCGAGCTGCTGCTCGACGGCGTCGTGGTCGCCACCGCCAGCGGCAACGCGAGCTACACCGTCGCCCTGGACCTGGATGCCGTCGCCAACGGTGCGCATACGCTGGCCCTGCACGCACTCGATTCACTGGGCAATGCCACCACCGCCAGCTTTGCAGTGACCGTCGCCCATGCCGTTCCGGATGCTCCGGTGATCAATGCGCCAATTGGTGGCAGCACCACCCGTAACGCCAGCGTGGCGGTGTCCGGCCATGCACAGCCTGGTAGCCAGGTGCAGGTGTTGCTCAACGGGCAACCCGTGGGCACCACCGTGACGGCGGGTGTCGATGGCCGCTTCTCGGCCTCGTTCAACCTCAGTCCTGGGAGCAACCAGATCCAGGCCACCGCCACCGACCAGTACGGCAGCAGTGCGCTGTCCGCGCCGGTGCAGGTCACCCTGGACACCACCGTGCCGGCAGCGCCGACCAATCTCGCCGCTGCGCTGGTCAACGGCAAGATCCACCTGAGCTGGACGGCATCGAGCGATCCCAATGCGTTCGCCTACGAGATCTATCGTGCCGGCAGCGAGTTCAGCACCATCAGCGAAGCACAGAAGCTGGTGCGGCTGCCGCGCGCCACGACCGCGCACGACGACGTGCCGGCCAGCGACGGCGGCTATTTCTATCGGGTGATATCGCTGAATGCCGCCGACGTACCGAGTTTGCCGAGTAGCTCGGCCAGTGCCAGCATCGATCGCACCGGACCGTATGCCGTGCGCATCGAATACCAGCCGCAGGGTACCTACGACGCGGCCACGGCGACCTACGGCCAGGGCGCGGTTGCGATCAAGCTCACCGTCAGCGAACCGCTGCTCGGCACGCCGTACCTGAGCGTGGTGCCGGAAGGCGGCCTGCCGATGCCGGTCGACCTGATCAAGCGCGACGACACCCATTACGAAGGCAGTCTCAACCTCGCCTCCGGTGCCGGTTCGGGCGTGGCGAACGTGCTGTTCTCGGCGCGTGACGTGACCGGCAATCGCGGTGTCGACGTGCGCGAAGGCGCCACGCTGAAGATCGATACGGTCGGCCCGGCGTTGATCGCCATCGCGCTCGATCCGGCCGCACCGATCAAGGTCGACGCGTCGCGCGACGTCACCGCCATCTTCACCTACGACGAGGCCATTCCGGCAGACAAGACGCCGGCCTTGCAGTACCACCTGTCGGGCGCAGCGCGAACCCCGGTCACGCTGGCTGGCATCGAGCGCATCGACGCCACACACTGGCGCGCAAAATTCCAGCTGCCTGCCGACGCCGGCTTGCCGAATGCCGAGCAGCTCGGTTTTGCGTCGATCGCCGCCGATGCACTTGGCAACCTGTCCTCGCAGATCAAGACGACGAATGCGTTCCAGGTCTATCAGGGCGAGCTGCCCGCGCTGAACGTGCCGGTGGGGCTGATGGCCACGGCCTTGCCGGGCGGCAAGGTGCAACTGGCATGGCAGGCGGTGGATGGCGCCAGCGCCTATCAGCTGTTCCGCCAGGCGCCGGGCGAGACGCAGCGGACGCCGCTGTCGCGCAGCACTGCGGCAACTGCCACCGATCAGACTCCGGTCGACGGGTTGTACGCCTACTCGGTGGCATCGGTGCGCAGTTCGAACGGCCAGGAAACGCAGAGCGACGAGTCGGCCGTGGCCGAGGTGCGCAGCAGCCGCAACGCACCTGGTGCGCCGCAGAATCTCGAGCTGACACTGGGCAGCCAGGGCGTGATCGCCACTTGGCAGCCGCCGGTGGGTACTGCGCCGGCCAGCTACCGGCTGTACCGCGCCGCCACGGCCACGATCACCTCGGTCGATGGCCTGGCCCCGATCCGCCAGGGCATCAAGACGCCGCAGGCGGTCGATGCCACGCCGTCGCAGTCCGAGCACGCCTACGTGGTGACCGCGGTGGATGCGGCCGGCAACGAATCGGCGATCTCCAATTCCGTCTACCTCAACTTCAGCCTGCTGCCGGTGAAGACGCTGCAGGTGGAACAGATCGGCAGCGGCTTGCCGGTGCTGCAATGGACACCGAACGGCGAGGGCGCCGTGGGCTACGACGTCTATGTCGGTGAAGGCGATGCGCGGGTCAAGCTGACCGCGACGCCGATCACCGCCAACCAGCTGGTCGATACCGGTTTCACCGGCGGCGAACGGCATTACACGGTGGAGGCGGTCGACGCCAACGACGTGCGCATGGCGCGCAGCGTGACGCTGCCGAACGCGAGCGCGCAGATCGTGACCGGCCTGCCGCTCAAGCGCAACGTGATGAACCGGCTTGGCATGCAGGTCTCCAACTTCTCGGCCACGTCGCTGCTCGATACCCGTGTGGTGGTGTCCATCGGCACGCGTACGTTCAAGTCCGAACTGTTCACGCTGGAGCCCAATGCCACGCGTATCGCGCCGGTGGTGATCGGCGGCTACCCGGACCTGCCCAGCCCAGCCGCGGTCACCGTGGCAATCGAAAGCGTGCCGCACGAGGGCGAACGGGTGCGGCTGGGCTGGCAGCGTCAGGTCGACGTGGTCGACAGTGCATTGGTGGTCAGCCTGGACGCCGAGAGCTTCGTGCGCGGCGGCAGCGGCAAGGTGCGCCTGAGCGTGGAGAACACCTCCGATGTCGAGGTGGAACTGCTGACCGCGCGCAACAACGGTCGCGATGCCTCCAACGAACTGCGCCTCAAGCTGCTCGACAATGATGGCAACCTGCTCGGTACCACGCCGTACCAGCAGGCGACCGGCGCCGGCGTGGTGACCCTGGCCACCGGTCAGACCATTGCTCGCATTGCGCCGGGACAGCGCTATCTGTCGGACGCCTTCGTGATGCCGGTGCCGGCGACCAGCCCCGACCAGGTGCGCCTGCGGCTGGAGGTCGACCAGCTGCACTACGCTACCGGCCAGGACGACGCGGTTTCGATTCCCGGCATGGGCAGCGAGCGTACCGTGACGCTGAGCAACACGCCGTACTACGGCGAGGTTTCCAGCGCATCGCCGGTCATCTCCAGCGGCACCGAGGACGTCGTCATCCTCGGCCGTGCGCTGGATCGCGACAGCGGTGCGCCGGTGCCGAATGCACCATTGAAGATCGCTATCAACCAGGAAGGTTTCGAGCGGGTGGCCAACGTCACCACGGATGTCGACGGCGCCTTCCGCTACATCTTCAAGCCCACCGTGACCGACGCCGGCGAATATCAGGTCGGCGCGATCCACCCGGACATGACCGATCGCCCGAACCAGGCGCGCTTCACGATCAATCGCGTCAACGTGGGGCCGTCCACGTTCAAGCTGAGCGTGCCGCGCAATTACGCCTACAAGATCGACTACCGGGCGACCACCGGCACCGGCTCGCAGGCCACCAACCTGCGCGTCGTCTACGCGCCGGAATACCAGCCCAGCGGCATGCTGCTGCCGGGTATCAAGGTCGAGCCGGGCGCGCCGATCAACATCGCGCCGAAGCAGAACCTGTCGCTGCCGGTGAGCGTGTCGGGCGACAACACGGCGGCCCCCAGCGGGCGCCTGGTGCTGGCCGTGTTCAGCGACGGCTCCGGCAGCACGCCGCTGACGCTGCTGAGTGTGGATTACACGCTGACCGAAGCGAAACCGGCACTGTACGCCACGCCGAACTACGTGCAGGCGGGCCTGTCGCAGGGCCAGTCGACGATCGAGAAGGTGCTGATCGAGAACAAGGGCTTCGTCGCCATGAACGACGTCACCGCCGGCCTGCTCGACAAGGACGGCAATGCGGCGCCGGCGTGGATCAGCCTGGCGTCCGACCCGAACCTCGGCACCATCGGCATCGGCGACAAGCGCAGCATCGATCTCAACATCGCTCCCGGCGCCCAGGTCGCCGAAGGCATCTACGAGTTCAGGCTGCGCATCGCCGGCAGCAACCTGCCGGCGGAGGACGTCAACGTCTTCGTCTCGGTCACCCAGTCCGGCCAGGGCAACGTACTGTTCAAGGCGGCGGACATCTATACCGCCACCCGCGACAAGAACGGCAACCTGATCCCGGGCCTGGCCGGCGCGCGGATCTTCGTGCAGAACGAAGCCGTGGTCAGCCAGACCTATGAACTGACCACCGATGCCTTTGGCGAGGCGTTCTTCCAGAACCTGCCGGCCGGCAGCTACAAGTTCAAGGCCAGCGCACAGAACCATCAGGACAGCACTGGCCGCTTCTCGGTCAAACCGGGCCTGATCGTCAATCAGCCGATCTTCCTGGAGTACACGCTGATCTCGGTGGAATGGTCGGTGCGCGAGATCACCATCGAGGACCGCTACGAAATCACCCTCAACGCCACGTTCGAGACTGACGTGCCAGCCCCGGTGGTGGTGCTGCAACCCACCAGCATCAACCTGCCGAAGATGGCGGCGGGCGAAGTGTTCCAGGGCGAACTGACCCTGACCAACTACGGCCTGATTCGCGCCGACAACGTGATGGCCCACCCGCCGGAAGCCGACGGCTACTACAAGTTCGAGTTCCTGGTGCAGCCGCCGACCACGCTTGAGGCGAAGCAGCGCGTGCGCCTGCCGTACCGGGTGATTGCGTTGCGTAGCTATGGGGGTGCCGAAGCGGCCACGCCTTCGCCTGACCCCGTGGGGGCTGTTGCGTTGCAAGCGGATGGCGGTTCAACGAGGTTGCTTATTCCATCCGCCGACGCAGATGCCGCACGGACCATGTCGCCAAGCACGGCGACCCTGACGAGTGGTGCGACGGCGCTGGCGGCCCCAGGCACGGCATCGGAATCGTCCGGTGTCAGTGGGACGGCCGGTTGCTACACCTACAGCAAACGCTATCCGGTGACCTGCAACTACACCTGCGCCAATGGCGCGGAAAGCAACAACTGCGGTTCTTCGGCGAACTGGTTCTACGTCGAGTCCAGCGCTTGCCCGGCGGGCACCAATCCGACAGGTGGGAGTGGGGGCAGCGGTTCGGCTGGTGGTGGCAGCGGCTGGGGTGGGTCGGGTGGCCCCGGTACATCCACATTGCCCGGTCTGCCGTTGTGTACCAAGGGCAGCGGCGACTGTTTCGAACCCAAGAACAAGCAATCCGGTGGCGGCAACGAGGGCGGTCAATAATGACACTGCGTTTGAACAACAGGATGTTGCCGTCGCCCACTCAAGCTCGATCACGTCGGCATGTCAGCCGTTTGTTGGCAGCCGTCTTTCTCGCCTGCTTTGCTTTCACCAGCCACGCCCAGGTCTATCCGCTGGGCAGCAACGGCAGCATGGGGCTGGGTAGCGCAAACGGTGATTTCACCGTCGCCCAGGACGACCTGCGGGTGAAGGTGCCGGGAGGCTTCGTGCGGGTCAACCGCGACTTCGACGGCAACCGGTGGGTGTTCAACCGACAGTGGTCGGGGCTGGGCAATCCATCGTTCTACAAGTCGAGTTATGCCTCCATTGGTGCGTTCTTCACCTGCAGCATCATCGACGGCATCAACAGTTGCGACACCACAGCGTCATCGGGCGTGGCGGCAGTCATTCCCCAGGCGCCGGACGCCAGGATCGAGCAGACACGAGTCCCGAATGACCCCGCTTTCGGGCGGGACGCCGAGGGCCATCCACTCCCCGACCTGAGCGCACTTCAGGCCATTGCGCGCAAGGGCGTGGGCTTTTCGCGCAGCACCGACGGCAGCACCTACGTCAGCAGCAAGTATCCACGATTCATCGTGCGGCCGCAGATGGTGCCCGTTCTTCCGATCAGCGCTGGCCCCAATGCGCATCCGCCTGCCGGAAAGCCGGGGCATGGCGGTGTGGCTACAACGCAAGTCAATGGTTTCCGCTGGATCGACCGCAGCGGTGAATGGATCGAGTACGACAACCTTGGTCGCATCAGCAGTTACGGTGACCGCAATGATGTGCGGGTCTGGATGCAGTACGGCAGCCATGGCCAGATCGAGCGGGTGCTGGATGACAACGGCCGCACCGTCTTTACGCTGCTGTACAGCGGCAATGGCGACTTCATCACGGAAGCGCGTGACCATACTCCGCTTGATGGCAGCATTCGCCGCGTCCAGTACCAGTACGACAGCAAGGGCCGCCTGCATGCCGTCGTGGATGCTCTGGGACACGTCACCACCTTCGACTACGGCGGCGCTGGCGACAGCGGTGGTGATCAGAATCTACCCGTCGACACCACGCTGAAGATCAAGAAAGTGACCGATGCGGAAAATCGCATCACACAGGTGGTTTACGGCGTCACCGGCCGAATTTCCAGGATGATCGCCCCCGACGGCGGTCAAACCGATGTCGAGTACGGTTACGACAAGCTCAAGAAGGAGTTCAACATCAGTGTGAGCCACCCGGCGACTTCTGCCGGGCGCTCGCGTGAGTTCATGGTTCTTGATCAGGAAGGGCGACTGGTCAATTACGAAGCCAACGGCAAGCAGCTGTTGAGCATGCAAGGCGACTGGCGCAATGCGCGCTACACGGATGCGCGGGGAAGCACCACGCAGGTCGTACGCGATGCATTCGATCAAGTTACCGAACGCACGGCGGCCGATGGTACGAAGCAGACTTATCGCTACGCGGCCGGTTCGCTCGACGTGACCGAAGCCGTCGATGAGTCAGGCGTCAAGACGCAGCTTTCTTATGATGCCCATGGCAATGTGCGATCAATTGATGTGGCTGTCGGTCTGCCTGAGGCTCAGCGCAGCGAGTACGAATTCAATCAGCGTGGAGAACCCGAGCGCATCACAAGTAAGGGAGGCATTCGCGCGGATGGCATCGCCGATCCCGATGCGCAAATGCAGCTCGGCTACGACGCGGCGGGCAATGTTGCCCAGCTGACAGATGGCGAGGGCCAAGTCTGGCATTACACCTACAACACGCTCGGCCAGATCACCCGGATCACCGACCCCAACGCCCATGTCACCGCATTCACCTATGACGCCAATGGCAACGTGCTGAGCACGATCGATGCCAACGGCAACACCACGACTTATACCTACGACAAGACCGATCGCCCGCTATTGGTGACCGATCCCCGTGGCAAAACGAGCCAGCTGAGTTACGACGCCGCGGGCCGGATGCAGCGCCTGGTCGACCCTTACGGGGCGGCCGTGCAGCTGCAGTACAACGCGATGGGACAAATGGTCGCGGCAAGCGACGCGGTGGGCCAGACGGCGCGCATCGACTACGACCAGTTCGGCCGCATGCAGAAGCTGACTGACGGGATCGGTAGTGCAACCACTTTCGATTACACCGACAGCGATGGACAGGATCGCGGCAACGGGCTGGTCACCAAGGTGGCCTATCCCACGCTGACGCGGTTGATGAAATACAACGCGCGCGGATGGCTGACGCAAAGCTCGGCGATAGCAGACGCTCAGACGCGTGCATCGCAGTATTCGTACGATGCGCGCGGTGCGCTGGCGCTCGCCACCGACGCGAAGGGCAAGAGCCAGGCATTTGCATACGACAGGCTAGGCCGTGCCGTATTGCAGACCGATGAATTGGGCCATACGGTGGGGCTGGATTATGACCACCGCAGCAACGTGGTGGGTATTACCGATCAGCGTGCCCATCGCACCAGGATGGCCTACGACCGTCGCAACAAACTGATCGAGGAGACCAATCCGGCGGGGCAAACCACGCATTACGGCTATGACGCTGGCGGGCGTCTGACCAGTGTGGTCCGGCCTAGCGGCGTAACCATCAACATGGTTTACGACGCTGGCGGACGGCTGGTCGAGCGTATCGCCAAACGCGCCGATGGCAGCGAAGAAAGTCACGACACCTTTCGCTGGGACGCGTCCAGCAATCTGATCGAGTGGCATACCCCGACCGCCAGCGCTACGTTGAGCTACGACGACAACGATGGCCTGCTTCGTGAGGCGGTAACCCAGCGCGGCGTCACTTTGAGTCGCAGCTATACCTATTACGCCAATCGCCAGGTCAAGAGCTATACCGGGCCAGACGGGAACACCATAACCTATGCCTATAACGGCAACGGCCAGCTCGATCGGATGGATCTGCCGGGCGCGGGCTCCATCAGTGTCACGGCTCGACAATGGTTGATGCCCAGCGAGATCGTGTTTCCTGGCGGCAGCCGCCTGACTGTCTCGCACAACGCGTTCTCCGAAACCACCGAGGTCAGGGCAATCTCGCCGAATCAGGCGACGTTGCTGTCGCAGAGTTACCAGTACGGCGTGATGGGCGAACTCACTCGGCGCAGCATCGCCGAGCAGTCCACCAGCTATACCTACGACGATGCGCTGCACCTGACCGGGGCCGACAAGGCGGGTTTTGGCGGAGATCGGGCATTCACGCTCGACGCGGCAGCCAATCGCACCAGCGACAGCAACACCTCCGGTACGTGGCAATACGATGATGCCAACCGACTGATTCAGCGCGGCAGTGTCAGCTACGTCTACGACGTTGACGGCAACCTGACCAGCAAGACCGACAGCGCGTCCAGCGGCGCGCTACGTGTCACGCATTATCTGTACGACGCTTACAACCGGTTGCTGGAGGTCCGCGACGCCAACAATGAGGCGATCGCGCGCTATACCTATGATCCTTTCAGCTATCGGCTAAGCAAGGAGGTCACCGCAACTGGTGCTCAGGCTACCGGGGCCGCGGCCGGGCTGACCTTGTTTCTACAGGGTAGCGAAGGTGTGCTGGCCGAAGCGGATCAGGCCGGCGCGGTACTGCGCAGCTATGGCTGGATGGTTGGCGAGCAGTACGGCACTACGCCGATCTTCACGCGCCAGAACGGCAGCTATTACTACTACTTGAATGACGTGCAGGGCGCGCCCTGGCGGGTGATTGACAAGACGGGGGCGGTCGTATGGGCCGCTACGGATTACACCGTCGATGGTCAGGCGACATTGGCCAGCGGCAGCACGATTTACCAGCCTTGGCGCCTCCCCGGACAGTATTCCGACAGCGAAACGGGGCTGCACTACAACCTGCACCGCTATTACGACCCGCAGGTGGGTCGTTATATCAGTTCTGATCCGATTGGCTTAGCCGGGGGAACCAACACCTACCTTTACGCCAACTCAGCACCGACAATCTATTACGACGCCTATGGATTGTGGCTAGGTATCGACGACGCCACTGCCATCATTGGTGGCGCCATCATAGGTATGGCCATACAAGGGGCTATCGATCTCTATCATGGAGAATTCAGTGGCTGGGAGAATTACGCAGGTGCGGCTGTTAGTGGCGCGGTAGCGGGTGAGGTTTTCCTTTATACATTCAACCCTGTGTTGGCGGGCGCGGCTGGCGGGCTTGCGGGAAATCTCACTACACAGGGCTTGCGGATCCTGAATCATAAGCAGGACAGCTTCAACTTCTGTTCCATGTTGATAGACACAGGTCTTGGCGCTATTGGCGGCAAGGTAGCTAAAGTGCTAGGGCCTTTTGTTGGCAAGGGCGTCCGCGCACTGGTGGGGCGACTTGGTGCGGAGGCAGATTCCGCTGTTGCCAGCTCTGCCGATGACGTGGCTAGAGATGTCGCGAATGCGGTTGATGACAGTGTAAAAGTTGTCAGGATCTCTGCGGCAAAGTATCCCGAGTCGGCGGCCCATATCAGGGATGCGCAGGCCGCCGGGCATCCAGATACACTTACAATCAATCGCCCTGGTTCAGGTTTAAATCGACGTGCATCAATGGAAGGTACAGAATCCAAGCCCGGCTATGATCGAGATGAGTACCCGCCGGCAATGTTTGACGAGGGTGGGCGTGGAGCGAGTGTGCGCCACGTCAATCCGTCGGATAATCGTGGGTCAGGCGCATGCATTGGCGGACAGTGTCGAGGTCTCCCTAACGGGAGTCGGGTGAGAATTGAGGTTGTAGACTAATGAGCAATTTGGGACAGAATTTTCTGAAATTGATCGATCTTGGCTCTCCTGGGCTTGGTGTCGAGGATGTCGTAATCGCGGCCCACTTGCGGGAGTTGGCAGGTACCCTGGCGGAGGAGTTGGTAGAAGTCTTGCGCAAGAAAAACGGGACGTACATATTTCATTCGGCACTTCATATCTTTCCCGCGCAGACGTCATCTAATAGTGTCGGTCTGGATGAGTGGAATGACAATAAGGGGTGGCGCTCAGAATACGGCGATTTAGCTGATGGCTGCCTATTTTTCTCTGAAGATCTATTTGGGTCGCAATTTTGCATAAAGTCGAATGCGATCTGGTCCTTTGATCCAGAGACTGCAGAAATGCAGTTTATTGGTAAGAACTTTGATGCTTGGGCTAAAGAAGTACTCGATGACTATAGAGTATTGACAGGGCAGCCACTGGCGCTAGCTTGGCAGCAAAGTCATGGTGCGCTTCCGGCGGGTAAGAGACTCGTGCCGAAAGTTCCGTTTGTCTGCGGCGGTGCTTTTGAACTGTCAAATCTTATTCTTATGGATGCCGAGCGGGGTATGCGTTTGCGCGGGCAACTAGCATCTCAGATAAGAGATCTTCCTGATGGTACAAAAATACGTTTTGTTATCGAATGACATCAGGGGTCGCTTGGGTATATACATTTATAGTAAATAGTAAATAAAAAGGGGGTCAGGTTGATTTAATCGATTTCTGAGGTTGGATTTTTGGAGGGGTACAGGTGAATTTTGGGTCTGATGCCGGCTGCGCGCCCCGCCAGCGCTTCCATCTGCGCCCGGAAACGATCGCTGCCCCAGGCGCGTTGCTGCTGGGTGTGTACCCGGATGGCCGCCAGATCCGTCGGGGCGATCATGTTCTCGAACAAGCTGCGATAGGCCGAACAAAAGGGGTCAGGTTGATTTACTCCGTTTCTGGGGCCGGATTTTTAACAAAAGGGGTCAGGTTCATTTGATTTTATGATGCTAGGTGATCTTGGCGCACTTACAAAATGATCTTCTAAGTAAAAATATTCGTCACTGATCATGACGCCGCTCGTCTTCTTCACGCATAAGCGCCGCAAGCAGTAACAGCAAGGTTTTCAGGGGATTCTCGTGCCAAAAATCGCATGGAAGAGCGCTGTTTGCGCACTCGCCCTGTGGGTGGGTGTGCTGGTCTGTGGGCAAGCCGTTGCCCAGGAGTCCGTCTGTGCACGGGTCAAGATCGAGATCAAGCAGGAGCTGACGCTTGAGCGGCAGGCGTTCGATGCGGAGATGAAGATCACCAACTCGCTGCCTTCCACGCCGCTGACCGACATCAGCATCGAGGTGAAGGTGACGGACGAGATGGGTGCGCCGGTGACGATCACCACCGATCCGAACGACCTCAGTGCGAAGTTCTTCCTGCGCCAGACCCAGAAGCAGAATATCGACAATACCGACGGCACCGGCCAGGTGGCGGCGCAGGCCACGGCGACGATCAACTGGATGTTGATTCCGGCACCGGGCTCGGCGGGTAACACACCGTTCGGCAAGCGCTACCTGGTGGGCGCCACGCTGCGCTACACGTTCGGCAACGAGACCCACGTGATGGAGCTCAATCCGGACGCGATCACGGTCAAGCCGTTGCCGTCGCTGACCCTGGATTACTTCCTCACCCGCGACATCAACGCGGACGACCCGTTCACCACCGAGATCGAGGCGCCGGAGCCGTACACGCTGGGCGTGCGGGTGAAGAATTCCGGCATGGCGCCGGCCAAGGATCTGAAGATCAACTCGGCACAGCCGAAGATCATCGACAACCAGCAGGGCCTGCCGATCACCTTCCAGATCCTCGGCAGCTACGTGCAGGACCAGCCGACGACGAATTCGCTGCTGATCGACTTCGGCAACATCGCGCCCGGCACCAGCAAGATGGGTCGCTGGCAGATGGAGAGCAACATCGCGGGCAAGTTCGTCGATTTCACCGCCACCTTCACCCACTCCGACGAGCTGGGCGGTGCGCTGACCTCGCTGCTGCAGGCGACCAATGCGCACTTGCTGCTGCGCGACGTGCGGGTGGACCTGCCCGGGCGCGATGTGATTCGCGACTTCCTGGCTACCGATGGCACCACGCTGAACCTGTACGAGTCCGAGGGCGAGGACAGCACGGTCACCGATCGTTCCGCCGAAGCCACGTTGACCACCGGCCCATCCGGTTATCGCCTCGCGCTGCCTCCGTCGCAGGGTTTCATCTACGTGCGCAAGCCCGATCCCTACCAGGGGCAGAAGGTGCTGGGCACCGTCATGCGTGCGGATGCCAAGACCATGGCGACGGAGAACGTGTGGCTGTCGAAGACGAAGAACCCGGACACCAAGCAGTGGGAATACTGGTTCAACGTGTTCGACGCGAATTCGCCAGGCGTGTACGACATGGCGTTCCGCAACCCGGATACCGTGCCGGTGGCACCGGTGCTGCAGTTCATCCCGGACCGGGTGGTGAAGGAGAAGGAGCAGGTCGGCTTCCTGGTCGAGGCTTCCAGTCCGATGCACAAGCCGGTACGGCTCAGCGCCGCACCGTTGCCCACGGGCGCCACTTTCCACGACCAGGGCGACGGCACCGGCGTGTTCGACTGGACGCCTGAGGTTGGCCAGGCCGGCACCTACATCATCAACTACCTGGCCAGCGACGGCAGCCTGTCGTCGACGCGGTCGGCCAAGATCCGGGTGGAGTCGGCCGAGCCGCCGCCCGGCCCGTCGATTCCGCAACTGGTGTCCCCCCTGGCTGGCGCCGAGATCCAGAGCCTGAGGCCGCAGCTGCAGGTGCTCGCCGGGGAAGCCAGCAACGACCCCACCGGATCGGTGCAGTTCGAACTGTACGCCGATGCCGGACTGACCCCGAAACTGGACGAAGGCACGGTGGTGAAGAACCCGACCGCCGGTCAGCCGACCGCGTGGACGCCGGCCGAGGACCTCAACGACAACACGCTTTACTACTGGCGTGCCCGCGCACTGGCGCCCAGCGGCGTGAACAGCGCCTGGGTCGACGGCAACTTCCGGGTCAATCTGTACAACGATCCGCCGGATATCTTCAATCTCACTGCACCGGTCTCCGGCGCCGAAGTCGACAGCCTGACGCCGACCTTGTCGCTGACCAATGCACAGGATCGCGATGGCGATGCGATCAGCTACAGCTTCGAGGTATTCACCGACACCACGCTGACGACGCGCCATGAGGCGATCACCGAGCTGGCGCCCGACCCCAGCGGCACCACCAGCTGGACCGTGATGGTGCCGCTGACCAACCACGCCACCTATTACTGGCGTGCGGTGGCCACCGACGAGCACGGTGCGCAGACGATGACGCCGCTGCGCCCGTTCACCGTGTTCACCGGTAATGCCGCGCCCACGGCGCCACTGGCGGTCAGTCCGATCAACGGTGTCGACGTGACCACGGCCGGGGTGGCCACGCTTTCCGCGCAGGGCAGCACGGATGCCGACGGCGATGCGCTGACCTATACGTTCGAAATCGATACGGTCAACACCTTCGACTCGTCCAACCGCCAGGCCTCGGCACCGGTGCCGGCGACCGCGAATGGCGTCACCACCTGGCGGGCTGTGGATCTGGTCGAGAACCAGCATTACTTCTGGCGCGTGAAGGCCGGTGACGGCCGCGCCGAGAGTGCCTGGTCCGGTGGCGAGTTCCTGATGAACGCCACCAACGAGGCGCCGACCGTACCGGTGGTGGCCAACCCGGGCGACCGCGCCTGGGCCTCGACGCTGCACCCGAGCTTCGAGGTGCACGCCGCGACCGATCCGGAGAACGATCCGCTGCGCTACCGCTTCGAGGTCTATCGCGACGCGGCGTTGCAGACTCTGGTGGCCGGCGGCACCAGTGCGACCGAAAGCTGGCAGCCGGGCACGCCATTGCTGGACAAGACCACGCACTACTGGCGCGTGCGCGCGGAGGATGACGACGGTGGCGTCAGTGCCTGGTCGCCGGTGACGACGCTGTTCGTCAGCACCGGTACCTACGTGGCGCCGTCGATGTCGTTGAGCTCACCGGCCACCCTCGTCGACGCACGCGACGGCGCGCCGCGGATCGCCTGGAGCGGCACCGGCCCGAACATCGAGCCGACCATCGCGCTGTACTACGACCAGACCGGCAGTGGCTACGCCGGTACGCGCATCGTCGATGGCCTGCGCCAGGACGCGGGCACCCACGACGGCAGCTATGTGTGGAACACCGCCGGCCTGGCGCCAGGCGCCTACTCGGTCTACGGCTTGATCTACGACGATCGCGGCATGGGCCGCAGCTATGCGCCCGGCACCGTGGTGGTACCCACCTCGCCGCAGACTGGCGTGATCAGCGCCACGGCACGTTCGAGCATGGGTCTGCGTGAGGGCAGGGATACCGGCAACTTCGCCGTGTCGCTGGCCAGTCAGCCCGTGGCGGAGGTGATCGTGCCGCTGAGCAGCAGCGATGCCACCGAGGCAAATGTCACGCCGCGGCAGCTGGTGTTCAACGCGAGCAACTGGTCGGCACCGCAGTCGGCCACCGTGATTCCCGTCTACGACGGCGTGAAGGACGGCGACCAGCCGTTCACCATCACGATCGGCAAGGCCAGCAGTCGTGACCCGAATTACATCGGCGTATCGGCAACGCCGATCAGCGGCACCGTGCGCGACCAGAACCACGACCGCAACATGGGCCTGGCGGTGGCCAGCTACCAGCTGGTCAGCAAGCAGCGCAGCCCGGTCACCAAGCTCTGGACGTATCGCTACAGGCCCGTGTTGACCAACAACGGCGGCCCCATTCGAGGCGCGCGGGCGGTGATCAACAAGGCTCCCGGTTTCACCGTACTGGTTCGCATCACGACGTTCGGTGCGGTCGGCGAGAACGAGTCGGTGGTCAGCTCGTCGGAAATCGTTCTGGTCAGCGAAACCGACATAGGCAGTGAACAGCCGACGATCTACTGGATATTGAGAGCATTGCGATGAAACACGGCGGCATGTCGAAGCAGGCGGGCTTCACCTTGCTGGAATTGCTGGTGGTGGTGGTGATCATCGGCATCCTGGTGGCCTATGTGGCACCACGCTACTTCCAGCAGATCGGCAAGTCCGAGCGCACTGCCGCGCTCGGCCAGATCGATGCCTTGCGCAAGGCGATCGATGCCTACTGGCTGGACATGGGGCACTTCCCGACCAGCGAGCAGGGGCTGGATGCGCTGGTGGTCAAGCCGGACGGCGAGAGCAAGTGGAACGGTCCGTACCTGCAGAAGCGAGTGCCGCCCGATCCGTGGGGGCATCCCTATGTGTACCGCGTGCCTGGCGCGCAGGGCGATTACGACGTGATCGCCTACGGCAAGGACGGCAAGCCCGGTGGCGAGGGCGAGAATGCCGACGTGGGGATGGATACCGGCAAGTGAAGCATCGGGTATTGATCTCAGCTGGCGGGCGGTCCGAATGGCTGGACATTGACGCCGAATCCGCCGGCGTGGCCAGCGCAAAAGCGGCGCGCTCCGGTGCGCGCGTGTTGCGCGTGGAACTGGTGGAAGCGGCGCCGGCACCGTTGCGTGTGTCCTGGTCGCGCACGATCTTCCTGCAGGAAACCTTGACCCTTTTGAAGGCCGGCTTGAACGTGGTCGAGGCCATCGAGGCGCTGGAGCGCAAGGAGGTCAACCCCGGTTTCAGGCAGGTGCTGGGACGCGTGTTGCTGGCATTGCGCGAGGGCGCATCGTTTTCCGACGCGTTGCTGCGCGAGCCGGCGTTGTTCCCGCAGGTGCTGGTAGCCGGCGTGGCCGCCAGCGAGACCACCGGTGGCCTCGCCTCGACGCTGGAGCGTTACCTGGCCTATGACGCGCGCATCAATCAGATCAAGCGCAAGGTCAGTGCCAGCGCGATCTACCCGCTGTTGCTGATGGGCGTCGGCGGCAGCGTGATCCTGTTCCTGATCGCCTACGTGCTGCCCAAGTTCAGCGCCATCCTCGACGGCAGCGGCCGCCACACCGGCCCCATGACGCTGCTGCTGATTCATTTCGGCCAAGCGATCCAGCAGCATCCGCTGGCCTTCGCCGCCGTCCTGCTTGGCCTGGGCGCCGGGGCGGCATGGCTGGTGTTCAACGACACCGGGCGGCGCCTCGCGTTGACGTATCTAATGCGTATCCCGGTGCTGTCGGGCATCTTCGGCACGCTGGGCTTGTCGCGGCTGTACCGCACGCTGGCCTTGCTGCTGGTCAGCGGCATTCCGCTGCTGCAGGCGCTGGAGATGGCGCGCGGCATCGTCAATCCGCTGCAGTCGGCTGAACTGGCCACGGCGATCGGCCGGCTGCGTTCCGGCCAGCCGTTGACCGAGGCGCTGGGTGGTTCCAGCCTGATCCCGCCGATCGCCGAGAGCCTGCTGCGCGTGGGCGAGCGCAGCGGCGCGCTCGCCGACATGGCCGACAAGCTGGCCGACTTCCTGGATATCGCGCTGGACCGCCGGGTGGACATGTTCTCGCGCCTGTTCGAGCCGCTGCTGATGTCGTTCATCGGCGTCGTGATCGGCGCGATCGTGCTGATGATGTATTCGCCGATCTTCGACCTGGTCGGGAGCGTGGGTCAGTGAACGCGCAGGTCGTCCAGATCGTCCCGACGGCGCCAGCGCTTTCAGTCGCACAGGTGCGGGCGGCGCGCGGCCGCGCGATGGCCAGTGGCGAGTCCTGGCTGACCTTGCTGCAGGACGACAGCGGACTCGATGCGGTGTCCTTCGTGGGCGCACTGGCCGGGTTGTCGCGCATCGCGCCGCTGCCGTCGGTCGAGTTGTACGCCGGCGTACCGGACTTTGCGCTGGCGCCTTACGTGGAATGCGCGCGGCGCGACTGCGTGCTGCTGCGCACCGCGGCAGAGGGATTGCTGCTGGTGCTGGCCGATCCGTTCTCGGACGACACCGCGCAATGGGCGCAGCTGACTCTGCGCGAGCCCTATGCGGCCCGGCTGGCGCACCTGGACGAAATCCGTGCCTTCCTGGCCCAGGCCGAGCAAGGCGTGCGCGCCACCGAGCAGCGTGTCGAGGGCCTGTCGCATGCCGAGGTGGTGGTCGGCGACGACGAGCTGCTGTCGCTGGAAAAGATCGAGGGCGACGCCAGCCCGGTCGTGCGCGTCGTCAGCTCGATCCTCTATGACGGACTCAAACAGGAGGCGTCGGACATCCACCTGAAATCGACGCCGAAAGGCATGAGCGTGAAGTTCCGCATCGACGGCGTGCTGGTGCCGGTGTCGGAAGTGAGCGGCGTGGATACCGCACAACGCATCATCTCGCGCATCAAGGTGATGTCCGATCTGGACATCGCCGAGCGACGCGTGCCGCAGGACGGGCGATTCCGGGTCACCGCACGCGGCGGCCAGGTGGATTTTCGCGTATCGATCATGCCCAGCATCCACGGCGAGGACGCCGTGCTGCGCCTGCTCGATCGCAGCGCGCTGACCGGCAACCGCGAGCAGATGCTGAAGCTGGCCGATCTGGCGATGGACGCCCATTCGGTGGGTGCGTTGCGCAAGCTGGTCGCGCAGCCCTACGGCATGGTGCTGGTGACCGGCCCGACTGGATCGGGCAAGACCACCACGTTGTATGCCGCCATCGACGAGATCAACAGCGGCCAGGAAAACATCATCACGATCGAGGATCCGGTCGAGTACCAGCTGCCCGGCGTGTTGCAGATTCCGGTCAACGAGAAGAAGGGGCTTACTTTCGCCCGCGGCTTGCGCTCGATCCTTCGCCACGACCCGGACAAGATCATGGTCGGCGAGATCCGCGACGAGGAGACCGCGCAGATTGCCGTGCAGGCCGCCTTGACCGGCCATCTGGTGTTGACCACCGTACATGCCAACAACGTCTACGACGTGGTCGGCCGCCTGCTGCATATGGGCGTGGATCCCTACAGCCTGGCCTCCGCGCTGGTCGGCGTGTGGGCGCAGCGCCTGCTGCGGGTGAATTGCTCCGAATGCGCGCAACCGTACATGCCCGATGCGGAAACGCTGGCGCTGTCCGGACTGGACGAAACCGACCTGGCCGGCAAGGACCTGCGCAGTGGTCGCGGTTGCGGCCAGTGCCGCGGTACGGGGTACAGGGGGCGCCGCGCCATTTCCGAGTTCCTGGTGATGAACGATGCCTTGCGCGAACTGATCGCGCTCAAGGCACCGGTGACAGCGATGCGCGCCAGCGCAGCGCAGCAGGGCGGTGGCAGTTTGCGTTCGGCGGCGCTGGAACTTTTCTATCGGGGCGAGACGACCCTGCTCGAAGTCAATCGGGTCACTTTCGCGGAATAGCATGGGCAAGAAGACACTCGCTCTGTATGTATCCGCCACCGGCACGATCACCTCGGCACGGGCCAGCGTGCTGGCGCCGGTGGTGACTGCGCACGCCGATGTCTCGGGTGCCAACTGGAAGGCGTTGGGCGAAACCCTGCGCGCGCATTTCGGCAACGCCTCGGTGCAGCTGCTGCTGTCGGCGCGGCAATGCCGTTACCAGGTATTGCCATGGCTCTCTTCCTGCTACACCGGCGCCGCGATCCGGCGTTATGTCGCGGAGGCGTTCGCGGCGGCGGCGGGGGTGACGGCCGCCTCGTATCGGATCGAGATCGACTGGCCGCGTTACGGCGAGCCGGTCCTGGCGGCGGCTTATCCGCTGTCGATCGTGGATGGATTGCGTGATGGACTGGCAGCGTCCGGCCATGTGCTGGCCGGGGTCGACAGCAGCATCGGGCCGATCCTGCGGCGCTACGGCAGGGCGCTGGATGCCAGCCAGGCGCTGCTGGCCTATGCGGAGGACGATGGCATTACCGGCATCACGCTGGAGGGTGGCGGGGTCGTACAGATAGAAACCCTGTCGGGCGGCGGTGCCGGCCTGGATGATGTCGAGGTGTGGTCGTCGCGCAAGCAGTTCGCTTTCGCCGATGACAGCCAGTTGCGCTGGCTGGCCACGGCGGAGAAGCCGGAGGTCTATGCAGGCACGCTGCTGCCGCTGGTCGGCCCGGCACCGATCCGTGCGGGGCACGGCGTGGTGATGGCATGGCTATGAAGCCACTGCCGCAACTGCAGTGGACGCTGGTGCGCCGCTTGTCGCGGTTGCTGCTGGCGTTGCTGGTCGTCGGCGCGATCGTCGTCGGCGGTCTGCTGTACTGGAAGAACCGTCTCGACACCGAGCTCGCTCGGCGTGGACAGCAACTCGCCCAGATCCAGGAGCTTGCTGCGCGCATGGCACCCCGCCGCAAGCCGCCGCTGCCGGCATTGTCGCCAGCAGCGGCGCAGCAGCTGGGTCGGCAGATGGCCTTGCTCAATCGCGATTGGACCCGGTTGTCGGGCCTGCTGGCACCGCATGACCATGCCGTGCGCCTGCTTGGCATGGATGTCGATCCGGCCACCGGCGCGGTGCGCATCAGCGGCCGCGTCGACAGCGCTACGGTCGCGAACACGTACGCCCAGGCGCTGAGCAAGCGGGCCGACGTGTTGCGGCAGGTGCGTCTGCTCGGCCTGGAGCGGCATGCGGATGGCGTTCGTTTCGAGATAGGTGCGCAATGGATCGACTGACTTTCCGGCGCATCCTGTGGACGCTGCATCGTGGACACCTTCGCCATGGCGTGCTGATGTGGGCGTGTATGGCCGTTGCGATTGCGGTACTTGGCCTGGTCGCGAGCGTGGCTGTCACGGTACTGCGTCTGCGGCACGTCGGTACCGAATTGGCAGCGGCACGGGCCGGTGCGTTGCATGGCACACCGGTCGAAGTAGCGGTTGCGGATGGCCGCGAGCCGCTGCCCCTGCCGTCGGCGGCGCGGCGCTTCGAGATTACCCAGCGGATACTGGAAGAGCTGCAGGACAAGAGCTTCGCGCCCGAGCAGATCCGCTTCAAGTTCGAACATGTCGCCGAGGCCGGGGTAACCCGTCAGGTGGCGGTCTTCACCGTCAGGACGCGCTGGGACGAGGTCGCAAGGTTGCTTGGCAGGCTGCAGGCCGCGGATCGTTCGGCCTACATCGCCCGATTGCGAGTGGCACGCGAGAGCGTGGGCGATGCCATGGTCGATGCCGACATCCAGCTCGCGGTGGCCCTGCTGGACGACAACGCCGCCGTGCAGGTGGCTCCATGAAGCGCTGGTTCCGCCCGGTGGCGTATTCGACCATCCTGATCCTGCTGGCCGTGGCGATCTTCGGTCGGCCGGCGGTTCCCTCGGCCAGCGTGGCCGCGTTGCCGGCGCGAGTCGCCCATCGCGCCGAAGCCGCAGTACGACCGGCCAGCCGCGCACCGGTATTGCATGTGCGCAGCGAGGAGGCACTGGCCGCCAGCCTGTTCGACACCGCTGTCCAGACGGTGGCCGAGGAGGCTCCGCCTGCCGTCGAGACAATCGCGCCGGCGCCGTCGGCCGATCTGAAGATTCTCGGCTGGATGCAGGCGGACGCGACGCCAACCGTGTTCGTCGCCTACGGCAATGAAAACTACACGCTGACACCGACCCAGTCGGTGAAGGACGTCTACCGTTTCGACAAGATCGGTGGCGGCCAGGCCGTATTCACCTACCTGCCCACGGGCGAGGCCCGCCAGTACGCGGTCAGCGACCCCGCACTGTCCGAATGATGTTACCGAGGAAGCCATGTCGATCCTGAAAACCGGGTGCCTCCGCCCGCGCCGGTACCTGCTGCCACTGGCGATCGCATTGGCCGTTGGCGGGTGCGGCAGCATGGCGCAGTTTCGCGACGCGAATCGACTGTTCGATCGTGGCGAGTACGTCCAGGCTGTGCAGAAATACCGCGCCGCGGCACAGGCGAAGCCGGTGAACGTGGAATACCGCCAGCAGTACCTGCTCAGGCGGCAGGAGGCGTTCGAGACGGTCACTCACGAAGCCGAGCGGGCGCGTCTGGCGGGCAACCTCACCAAAGCGGAAACCCTTTACCAGACCGCGTTGCAGATCGAACCCGACAGCGCGCTTGCCATCAATGGAATCAAGCGGATTTCCGATACCCGCCGCCATGGCGAGCAACTGGTGAAGATCGACGAGTGGATCGCCGCGGGCGAGCTCGATCCGGCCGAGCGCATGGTACGCGTCCTGCTGGCCGAGGATCCGGACAACCGTCGCGCGCAGAACAGCCTGGAACGGATCCATGCTGCCCGGGACAGCAGCAAGCCGAAGCCAGGCGATGGCCTGGAAGACCGTTTCAGGAAACCGGTGACGCTGGAGTTCCGCGACGTGCCGGTCAAGGTCGCGTTCGACGTCCTGTCGAAAGCCTCCGGCATCAATTTCATCTACGACCAGGACATCCGTCCTGACCTCAAGGTATCCGTATTCCTGCGCAAGACGCCGCTGGACGATGCGATTCGCATGATCGGCCTGTCCACCCAGCTGGAAACCCGGGTGATCAACGGCAACTCGGTGCTGGTATTCCCCAACACGCCGCAGAAGGTCGGCGAGTACCGTCAGCTCAACGTGCGCAGCTTCTACCTGGCCAATGCCGATGCCAAGAAGGTTGCCGAGATGCTCAAGGCGATCCTGAAGACCGAGACGGTCATGGTCGACGAGAAGCTCAACATGCTGGTCATGCGCGACAGCCCCGACGCGATCCGCCTGGCGGAGCGGCTGATCGCACTGGGGGACATCGGCGAGCCCGAGGTGATGCTCGACGTCGAAGTGCTGGAGGTGAAGAAGTCGAAGCTGCTGGACCTGGGCATCAGCTTGCCGGCGGAAATCGGCCTGTCGGTACTGCCGCCATCGCAGACAGCCACCGCGCTCTCGATCGACGCACTGAAGGGACTCAATGCGTCGAGCATCTATGCGACCGTGCCGAATGCCACGGTAAAGCTGCATGACGAACGCTCGGACGCCCGAATCCTTGCCAACCCGAAGATCCGGGTGAAGACCAAGGAAAAGGCCAGCGTGCTGATCGGCGACAAGGTGCCGGTAATCACCTCGACCTCGACCTCCACCGGTTTCGTTTCCGAGACGGTCAACTACGTCGACGTGGGCCTCAAGCTGGAGGTTGAGCCGAGCGTGTACGCAGGCGACGAAGTATCGATCAAGATCAACCTGGAAGTGAGCAGCCTGGTACGCGAGATCACCACGGCGTCGGGCACGCTGTCGTACCAGATCGGTACACGCAATGCGCAGACCGTATTGCGCCTGAAGGACGGTGAGACGCAGATACTTGCTGGCCTGATCAACAAGGAGGACCGCAAGGCGGCCAATGGCTTGCCGTTCATCTCGCGGCTGCCGCTGCTCAGCCATCTGTTCGGGTCCAGGAAGAACGACGTGCAGAATACGGAGATCGTCCTGTCGATCACCCCGCACCTGATCCGTGGCGTGCGCAGGGCGGGCATGGACGATATGGAATTCGAGAGCGGCACCGCCAACCATCTGCGCGGAACCAGCGTCGGTACGGCTAAGGCCGCATCCGATGTGGCGGGGGACGAGGGCCAGACAGACAGTGGGGCGAACGACGTTTCACCGGCACCGGCATCCACGGCGCCGGCGCCGGCAGCCGATGCCCCGCGGCAGGGCGTCCTGCTCGACTGGTCCGCACCGGCCGAGGTGGAGGTGGGCGAGCAGTTCACTGCGGTGCTCAACATCAGCGCGCTGAATGCCATCGCGCAGCTGCCGCTCATGCTGGGGTTCGATCCGAAGGTGTTGCAGGTGGTGAGCATCGAGGAGGGCAAGTTCATGGCACAGGGCGGCGGCCACAGTTCGCTGACCAAGGAAGTCAACCTCTCCGCCGGCAGGATCAGCGCAACGGCAATCCGTCAGGGCACCGCAGTCTCCGGTCAGGGCAGCTTGCTGCAGATCACCTTCAAGGCGCTCGCCAAGGCGGACAAAACGCCAATCCGCGTGCTGTCCGCCACGCCCGACCCGGAGCAGGCCGGCCAGGCGAAGCTGGCGGACACGGTGATCAAGATCCGATGAGCGGCTTGTATCTCGTCGGTCGACGCCGGTCGCATGGCTTCAGCTTCATCGAGCTGCTGGCCACGCTGGCGATCATGGCCGTGTTGCTGCTGGTGGCTGTGCCCTCGGCACGGCTGGTGACGCAGCGCCATCGCGAAGCGGAGCTGCGCTCGGCGCTGGCGACCATCCGCGACGGCATCGACCACTATCGCAAGGCGGTCGAGCAGGGGCGCATTCAGGCCAAGCTCGGCCAGAGCGGTTATCCACCGGATCTGGCGGTGCTGACCGAGGGCGTCGACGACGTCAGCACGCCTGATCGCCGCAAGATCTATTTCCTGCGCCGGCTGCCAGCTGACCCCATGTATGTCGGCGCCGCGGTGGACCCCGCAGCCACCTGGGGCCTGCGCAGCTATGCGAGTCCGCCGGATGCCCCGGCTGCCGGCGACGACGTATTCGATGTGTACAGCACTTCCGCCGGCACCGGTCTCAACGACGTGCCCTACAAGGACTGGTGAAATGCGCTTGCGACGAAGCGGATTCAGCCTGATCGAGTTGATGGTCGTCATGGCCATCATTGCCGTGCTGGTCAGCATTGCCCTGCCGCGTTACCAGGGCTCGGTGGAAAACGCGAAGCTGGTGGCGCTCAAGAGCAACCTTCGCGTGCTGCGCAGCGCAATCGACCGCTACCACGACGACAAGGCGCGCTTTCCTGCCTCGTTGCAGGTGTTGGCCGACGAGCATTACCTGCGGGACGTGCCGGTCGACCCGATCACGGACAGTGCGCAGACATGGGTGACGGTGGAGGAGACGCTGGGCGGCGATACCGGCGTGGCCGACGTGCACAGCGGGGCCAAGGGCACCGACCCGCGCGGTAACGTGTATTCGGAGCTTTGACCGTGCGGCGGGAATGCGGCTTCGCCTATCTGCTGATGTTGTTCCTGATCGCACTGCTGGCGATCTCGATGCTGGCGATGGGCACGCTGGAGTATTACGCCAAGGTTCGCTCCGACGAAGTCGAACTGCTGCGCGTCGGTGCGGAGTTCCGGCATGCTCTGGCCAGCTATCGCAACGCTGTCGAGCCACGGACGTACCCGACCTCGTTGGATGAACTCGTGCTGGATCGCCGCGCGGGCGTGCTGCGCCGCCATCTGCGCAAGATCTACGCGGACCCGATAACGCGGACGCGCGACTGGGGTGTGGTGGTCGAGGTCGGTGGCATCATCGGGGTGTACTCGAAGTCGCAGCGCAAACCGTTGAAAGTGGCTGGTTTCGATCCAGAGGACGCGGGGTTGGAAGGTGCCGAACACTACAGCGACTGGATCTTCAGTCCGGTCCGGGCGACGCCCGAAGCCACCGTCGACTCCGGTTTGCGCTGACTCACAGCGCGTTGCAGGCCTTCGATACCGCGGGACCATCAAGCCGTTTCCGGTTCTGTGCCAATTGCGTGTCCAGCAATTGGCGCAGCCGCTCCGCAGTGCCGCTCCAGTACAGCGTGGTGATGCCCTTCTTCAGCCGCGCTCGGATGGCAGACTGCGCCGTGGCGGCCGTGACGAGCACGATGACGCGTTCGGCGCTGGCCGGGGCGGCATCTTCTGGAACCGGCAGTACCGAACGCAGCGATTCATCCAGCACCACTGGTCGGCTGCCGGGTTCAGCCAGAGCGGCGGCCACGTCGGTATCGGACAGGCGGTTCAACGTCATCGCCTCGGGCAGTCCGTGCAATTGCGCCCATGCCGCGATGCCGCCGTCGACGACGTGCACCTGATGGAAACCGGCATGGCGCAACCGGTCGCACAGCTGCAGTGCATCAGAACGGAACCGCCCCCCGTCGTAGACGACTGTCGGACGGCTACCTGTTCCCGGTCTGGTGACCAGCTCGGTAATCGTGGCCTGCCGGGCGCCGGGGACATGGAATTCGAGAAAATGGCTCCGGTCGCGCAGGTCGAATATATCCGTGCCGTGGCTATCCAGCGCATGCGCCTTGACCAGGCAGCTTCCCTTCCCGCCGGGAACATCCGGCGCAGATGACGGTGGTGCCCTGTTCGAAGCGGCGAGGACCAGCAAGGGGCATTTACCCACGGCTGGCGGAGTTCCACCATAGCCTGGCGCACCGAGCAGTGCACCGAGGCATATCGCCGTCGACACGGCGATCTGGTGCGGGAGTTTTCGGAAGTTTCCGGTCACTGGTGGCGGGCGCTTCCGGCGCAGTGTTGGGTCGATCACGAAGTGTCGTAGTCCGTTGCAAGCTTTTCGCCAGCGTCGATCTTAGCGCCAGTGATGCGTTTTGTTCGGGTGATGGTGACATCTGCCGGATCCCTTGTGTCGAATGCCCTTCATTGCAACTTGCCGGAAGTCGGCAGCCACAGTTCTATTACATTGGGTTCACCGCGTATGAGGGCAGGAGCGGCACGGCCCCGCCCCATCCTCGTCCCCGAACCGGCAGCGGCTTTCCTCGTGCTGGCCTTGGCTGACCGGGCTTGCCAATGCACGGTGCGCGTGGATCTTCGTGGGCAAATCGCTGCTGGCCATCTACGTTGCCGCAATGCGAGCAAGGAGCTGCAGGTAGGCGTGTGCGCTGTGGTTTGCGATGATGGGCGCTGTTGCACATCGATGTCGCCATGAACAAGCTGATAGCCGCACCGGGTCGTCTCGCGCGCCGCATGCTGCCGTTCCGGCGCAGGCCGAAAACACATGCAGACTTGCCGTTCTTCGCGGTACCGGCCGAGGCCATCGACGTGTTGCCCGATCCGGTCACGTTCCGGCGGGAGCTGCTGCGCCTGATCGCGCAAGCGCGCCGGCGCATCGTGATCGTGGCGCTGTATCTGCAGGACGACGACAGCGGCCGCGAGGTGCTCGAGGCGCTGCATGAGGCAAAGCGGCGCGTGCCGGACCTGCAGGTATCCGTGTTCGTCGACTGGCATCGCGCGCAGCGCGGCCTGATCGGCAAGCAGAAGAGCGAAGGCAATGCGGGCATGTACCGCGAGGCCGCCGCGCGGTTCGGTACGGGCGTCGAGGTCTACGGCGTGCCGGTGCAGAGCCGCGAACTGTTCGGCGTGCTGCACCTGAAGGGCTTCGTGATCGACGACGCGGTGCTGTACAGCGGCGCCAGCCTCAACGACGTCTACCTGGCGCGGCATGGGCGCTACCGGCTCGATCGCTACCACCTGCTGCAGCATGCGGGGCTGGCCGAGGCGATGGCCCGGTTCGTGCAGCGGCACTTCCTCGGCAGCGACGCCGTGCAGCGGCTGGACGTGGCCGGAGTGCCGCCGACGAGGCTGTTGCAGCCGGCGATCCGTGAATTCCGCCAGCAGCTGCAGCGGGCGGGCTACGAGGTGCCGCCGGCGACGCTGGCCGCGGGCGAGGTCGCGGTGACGCCGCTGCTGGGCTTCGGCCGCGCGGACAACGCGCTGAACGCGACGCTGCTCGACCTGCTGCGCGGCGCGCGCGAGCGGGTGGTGCTGCTGACGCCGTACTTCAACCTGCCGCGGCCGGTGCGGGTGCTGCTGGGCCAGCTGCTGCGGCGCGGCTGCCGCATCGACATCATGGTCGGCGACAAGACCGCCAACGATTTCTACATTCCGCCGGGGCAGCCGTTCAAGGCGATCGGCCTGCTGCCGTACCTGTATGAGAACAACCTGCGCCGCTTCGCGCGGGCGCATCGCCGGCAGCTCGACAGCGGCCAGCTCAACCTGCATCTGTGGCGCGACGGCGACAACAGCTACCACCTTAAAGGTCTGTTCATCGACGATGACGTGGCCGTGCTGACCGGCAACAACCTCAACCCGCGCGCCTGGTCGCTGGACCTGGAAAACGGCCTGGTGCTGCGCGATCCCGCGCACCTGCTGCAGGCGAAACATGCGGCGGAGTGGGCGGCGCTGCGCCGGCATGCCACGCGGCTGAGCGATGACCGCGCGCTGGAAAGCCCGCGGCGCTACCCGGCCGAAGTGCGCCGGCTGCTGCGCCGGGTGAACCGTGTCCGGCTGGACCGGCTGGTCAACCGGCTGCTGTAGGGGTGCACTCGCGGGCGATGTTCCAGTAAGTTTCGTAATCGCGTGGACTCGCC
>NZ_AJXW01000061.1 GCF_000264375.1 Rhodanobacter thiooxydans LCS2 | reverse complement strand
ACTTCGGAGTTGAATCCGCCTCCGACGCGTAGCACCTGTAGGAGCGTACCCTGCACGGGACACTTTTCGCAGACAAGGCGGGAGGCATCGCGCATAGACTGCACGCCTACAACGTGATGATCCTCGTTTCGCCCGGCGCCAACCCCTCCAATGCATGCTCACCGATGCGCACGCGGATCAGGCGCAACGTCGGGAAGCCCACCGCCGCGGTCATTCGGCGTACCTGGCGGTTGCGGCCTTCGCGCAGGGTCAGGCTGAGCCAGCTGGTGGGGATGGACTGGCGGAAGCGCACCGGCGGATCGCGCGGCCATAGCCAGTCCGGTTCGCTGGCGAAGGCAGCTTCGGCCGGCAGGGTCGGGCCGTCGTTGAGCACCACGCCGCGGCGCAAGGCCTGCAGCGCGGCTTCGTCGATGACGCCCTCGACCTGCGCCAGGTAGGTCTTGGCCTGCTTGTGGCGGGGGTCGGTGAGCCGATGCGCCAGGCGGCCGTCGTCCGTGAGCAGCAGCAGGCCCTCGCTGTCCTGGTCCAGCCGTCCAGCCGCATAGACGTCTTTTTGCATGACGAAGTCGGCTAGCGTGGCGCGACCGCGATCGTCGGTGAACTGGCACAGCACGCCGTACGGCTTGTTCAGCGCGAGCAGCATGCTGCGCTTCGGCTCAGCGCGACGCGGTCACCGGCGCCGCGGGCTTGACGAAGCGCAGGGTCATCCGGTCGGACTCGCCGATCGCCTGGTATTTCGCCTTGTCCCGCTCGCCCAGCGCAAGGGTGGGCGGCAACGTCCACACGCCCTTCGGATAATCCCTGGTGTCCTTCGGGTTCGCGTTGAGCTCGCTGCTGGCGTCCAGTGTGAAGCCAGCCTCGGTCGCCAGTTTCACCACGTAGCTGGCAGGCAGGTAGCCGCTGCGCTTCACCGCTTCCAGCGAGGCGTTTTCGGCGGCGCGGTGGTCGACCACGCCGAGCACACCGCCGGGCTTGAGCACGGCGTAGAACGCCTTGAACATCGCCGGCGCGGTGTCGGCCACGGCCCAGTTGTGCACGTTGCGGAAGGTCAGCACCAGGTCGGCCGAGGCCGGCGCGCCAAGCACCGGCGCCTTCGGATCGAACTGCACGATGCGGGCGTTGCCGTAGTACGCCGGGTCGGCGGCGAATTTCCTGCGCAGGGCACTGTCGTCGCTGCGCGCCTCGCTGTCGGCGGCGGGCGGCTTTTCCGCCGCGACGTAGTGGCCGTTGTCATGCAGCAGCGGCGCCAGGATCTCGGCGTACCAGCCGCCGCCGGGGGTGATCTCGATCACCGTGCGGTCCGGCCGCACGCCGAAGAACTGCAGAGTGGCCTTGGGGTGACGGTACGCGTCGCGGGCGCGGTTCGCCGGCGAGCGCCAGCTGCCGGCCAGCACGCTGTCGAGCTGCGAGGCGGTGAAGTCGCTGGCGCTGGTGGGCGGCACCAGCTCGTCCACCGGCTGGTCCGACTCGGCCGAAACAGCCTGCGCCACCTGCGCGCCGGCCAGCGCGGGCAGGCCCAGCCAGGCCGCCAGCAGCACGGTCGCGGCCCGGCGTACCGTACCCGTCCTTGCCACTCGTGTTGCACGGTTCATGGTTGACTCCTTGGCGTGTTGGCCATCCGTACTTGATGCAATATCACGAAAATCATGTGCAGGCGCGGTAGACGGCTCAGAACGGCCGCGGGCACACCGACTGCAGCCCGTCGATGTGCTCGTGCAGGTCCGGCGCGATGCCTTGCCACATCGGGTCGAGGATGAAGTCGATGCCCTCGTAGCGGGCCAGCTTCGCCGCCGGGATGAAATCCGCGTCCCCGGCCACCAGGATGATCTGGTCGACCAGCTTCTTGTAGGTCAGCGCGGCGATGTCGATGCCGATCTTCATGTCCACCTGGGTCTGACGCATGTCCGGCTCGAAGTGCTCGTCGCGCAGGTCGTCCCAGCGCAGGCTGCCCTCGCGCAGCTGCTGGTAGGCGTTGCGCTTCAACTGCCACTCGCCGCGCTCGGCCAGCCGGCCCAGCCGCAGCGCCATCTTGCGCTGGCGGCGCAACTGGTCGTGCAGCTCGCGGCGGAACGCGGCGGCGCCGGTGTGGCCGAAGTCGACGCTGTCGCCGCTGATCGGCTTGACGAGGTTCTTTTCCAGCGGTGGGCAGTCGTAGAAGTAGATGCGGTACAGCTGCTCGCGCGGGCGGTCGACCGCCTTGAGGTGCTCCAGCGCCATGCCGAACAGAGTCTTGGCCACCGCGCGCGCATCGCCGGCGTCGCGCTCGCCGTACACCTTGCGGTAGCGGGCGAGGAAGAAGGCGCCGTCGACGAGGATGGCGGTGCGGTTCATGGGACAACCTTATGGACGTGCTGGCGTAACGAGGATGGGCGCCGCCGGCAGGATGGGGCCGCCGGCGTGGGCGCATTCTACGTCAGTAGTGGATCACCGAGCGGATCACCTGGCCGCCATGCATCAGCTCGAACGCCTCGTTGATGCGCTCCAGCGGCAGCACCTGGCTGATCATCTCGTCGATGCGGATCTCACCGCCCAGGTAGCGTTCCACGTAGCCGGGCAGCTGCGAGCGGCCCTTCACCCCGCCGAACGCCGATCCGCGCCACACGCGTCCGGTGACCAGCTGGAACGGCCGCGTGCTGATTTCCTGCCCGGCGCCGGCCACGCCGATGATGATCGACTCGCCCCAGCCCTTGTGGCAGCACTCCAGCGCCGAGCGCATCACCTGCACGTTGCCGATGCACTCGAACGAATAGTCCACACCACCGTCGGTGAGCTCGACGATGACCTGCTGGATCGGCGTGTCCGGGTAATCGCCGGTGTCGATGCAGTCGGTGGCGCCGAGCGCCTTCGCCATCGCGAATTTTTCCGGGTGGCGGTCGATCGCGATGATGCGCCCGGCCTTCGCCATCACCGCACCCTGCACCACCGACAGGCCGATGCCGCCCAGGCCGAACACGGCCACCGTGGCGCCGGCTTCCACCTTCGCCGTGTTGAGCACCGCGCCGATGCCGGTGGTGATGCCGCAGCCGAGCAGGCAGACCTTCTCCAGCGGCGCGGCCTTGTTGATCTTCGCCAGCGAGATCTCCGGCAGCACGGTGTACTCGCTGAACGTGCTGGTGCCCATGTAGTGCAGCAGCGGCTTGCCGTTCAAGGAAAAGCGCGAGGTGCCGTCGGGCATCAGGCCCTGGCCCTGGGTGACGCGGATCTTCTGGCACAGATTGGTCTTGCCGCTGCGGCAGAACTTGCACTCGCCGCACTCGGGCGTGTACAGCGGAATCACGTGGTCGCCGACTTTGAGCGAGGTCACGCCCGCGCCCACTTCCTCGACGATGCCGCCGCCCTCGTGGCCGAGGATCACCGGGAACTGCCCTTCCGGGTCGTCGCCGGACAGGGTGAACGCATCGGTGTGGCAGACGCCGGTGGCGACGATGCGCACCAGCACCTCGCCGGCCTTCGGCCCGGCCACGTCGACCTGCTCGATGCTGAGCGGCTGGCCGGCGGCCCAGGCCACCGCGGCGCGCGATTTCATGATTCAACTCCTGACATTCGACAACGACCCATGATGATGACGCGTTTGACCACTTTGCGGAACCGCATCAGCCGACCGGCTTGTCGTCGGGGCGGAACGCCGACATCTGCCGACGGTAGTCATCCGCCTCGGCCAGCAGCCATTCGCGGAACAGCTGCAGGCCGCGGTGCTCCAGCGAGCGCGGCGGGTACACCAGCCAGTAGGCCTCCTCCACCGCCAGGTAGTTGTCGCCCAGCACTTCCAGCCGGCCGGCGTCGATCAGCGACTTCGAGGTCACCATCCGTCCCAGCGCCACGCCAAGGCCTTCCAGCGCGGCGTGGCGCAAGGCGTCCAGACTGTCGAACTGCGCCACGTAACGCGCCGGTGGCGTGCCGCCGGTGCGGCCGAACCAGTCGCTCCAGCGCCGGGACGGATTCGGTTCGCCGAGCAGCGGCCAGCGCGACAGATCGCGCGGGTCGGCGCCGCCCATCCGCGCGATCAACGCCGGCGCAGCCACCGGCGCGATCCACTCGCCGAACAGCCGCTCGCTGTGCAGGCCTGCCCACTCCCCGCAGCCGTAGCGCAGGGCGACGTCCACCGGTTCGCGCTCGAAATCCACCAGGGTCGAACCCGATTGCAGGCTGAGTTCCAGCTCCGGATGCGCGGCCACCAGCCGTGGCAGCCGCGGCACCAGCCAACTCGACATGATGCCGGGGCTGGCGCTGAGCGTGAGCGCGTCGTGGTGGCGCGTGCGATACCCGGCCAGCGCATGCTCGATGCCGTCGAAGTGCGTGCCGACCGCTTCCAGCAGCACGCAACCCTCGGCGGTCAGCTTCACCCCGCGCGGCCCGCGCTCGAACAGGCGTCGTTCCAGCCGTTCTTCCAGCTGGCGCATCTGGTGGCTGAGCGCGCTGACGGTGAGGTTGGCCTGCGCCGCGGCGCGCGACAGGTTGCCCAGCCGGGCGACCAGCACGAACTGTTGCAGCAGCCCCAGCGGCAGTCTTCCCATGTTGAATAAGCCTCAAGTCTGGCTTGCGAATATATCGCTTTTTGGCGGCCTTTCGCGCACGTATCTTGAGCGCTCCCCAAGCCCAAGACTCTCCTTCAGGAGGCTTCCCCATGCACTCGCTGTGGAAAGATCTGCTGTTCCTGCACGGTCACCTGCTGCACAAGGACGACCTGGACTGGCGCCCGGAACCGGAGCCCGCGCCCGGCCCGCCCGAGGGCAGCGTCGGCTCCGATCCTGCCGTCAAGACCACCCGGCTGCTGGCCTGCTGCGCCAGCGTATAGCCGCGCATCATGGCCCCGCGTTGAACGCCGCGCGGACTTGAATGCCGCCGATATGCAGCCACTTGGAGGAAGGCGTGCGACCACTCGCGCGCCGACCCCCAAGTTCGCCGCCACCGGAGGCATGCCATGCAACCACGCCCGCTCGGCAATTCGCCACTCTCCATCGCCCCGCTCGCCTTCGGCGGCAACGTGTTCGGCTGGAGCGTGGACGAGAAGCGCTCGTTCGAACTGCTCGACGCGTTCGTCGATGCCGGCGGCAACCTGATCGACACCGCGGACGTCTATTCGGCCTGGGTGCCGGGCAACCGCGGCGGCGAGTCGGAAACCATCCTCGGCAAGTGGCTGAAGCAGAGCGGCAAGCGCGAGCAGGTGGTGATCTCGACCAAGGTTGCCAAGTGGGCCGAGCAGCCGGGCCTGTCGCCGGTCAACATCCAGCAGGCGGTGGACGGCTCGCTCAAGCGCCTGCAGGTCGACTGCATCGACCTGTACCAGGCGCATGAAGATGACGCCAGCGTGCCGATGGAAGAAACCCTGGGTGCGTTCGCCCGGCTGATCGAGGCCGGCAAGGTGCGCGTGATCGGTGCCTCCAACTTCGGCGCCGCGCGTTTCGCCGACGCACTGGCCATGTCGAAACAACATGGGCTGCCGCGCTACGAAAGCCTGCAGCCGGAATACAACCTGGTCAGCCGCGCCGGCTACGAGCAGGAACTGGAACCGCTGGTGCGCCGCGAGAACATTGGAGTGATCAGCTACTACGCGCTGGCCAGCGGCTTCCTCAGCGGCAAGTACCGCAGCGCGGCCGACCTGGCGAAGAGTGCCGCACGCGGCGGCGCGGTGAAGAAATTCCTGAACCCGCACGGCCTGCAGGTACTGGCCGCACTGGACGCAGTGGCCGCCGCGCACCACGCCACCCCGGCCCAGGTCGCGCTGGCCTGGCTGATCGCCCGCCCCGGCCTCACCGCGCCGATCGTCAGCGCCACCAGCGTGGAACAGTTGCGCGAACTGCTCGGCGCCACCTCCCTGCAGCTGAGCGACAACGAGATCGCACAACTGGATCTGGCCAGCGCCTGACCTCCTGATCACCGGGCAAGAATCCGCTTGCGGATGACGCTTCTGTCGTAGGGCACTGCCCGCCGGCTTCTGCACGCGAGAGCGGCGGGCGGTGCCCGCCCTACGGGGATTACTCCGGTGCATCGACCTGGTAACCCACGGCCTGCAAGGCGGCGAGGTAGCCGCCCGGCTTCAGCAGCTCGTCCATCGGCAGCAGCGCGAAGCTCTGCGCGTTGTCGTGCAGCGCCTTGCGCGCGGCGGCCAGCCAGGTGGCGCGCTGCTGCGCCGGCACGTCGGCCAGGCCCAGCGCCTGCGCAAAGCCGGCGCCGGCGATGGCCGCCACGCAGGCGTCGCGGCGATCGCTGTCGGGCAGTTCACGCAGCGCCTGCAGGTCGCCGGTGGCCCAGGCGTTCGCGCGCGCGGTCATCGCCGGCAGGTCGTGCTCGATGCTGTCCAGGGTGCGGATGAAGCAGGTGACGTCGCGCGGCGCGGCCTGCCTGAACGCCTTGATCGCCGCGCGCGGATGCTCGATCAGCACGTGGTAGTCGGTCGCCAGTTCCTGCACGCCATGGCGCTTGGCCAGGGCGTCGACGTTCGCCCACACGCCGCCGGAGCGGCTCAGTCCGTTCGCCTTCAGCGCCTTCCTGTACAGCTCCTGCGACGCGAACAAGGGCCGCCAGCGCTCGACGCCGCGATCGTCGCCCAGGTACTTCTGCTTCAGCACCTGCCAGCGCGCGTATACCGGCGGCGGCAGCACCTGCTGCAGGGTGGCGCCATCGTCGTTCTTGCGCGCGCCGTAGGCCGAGGGCAACAGGAACAGCTTGCCGACGAAACCGACGTCGGCCTTCAGCTGTACCGAGGGCTCCAGCAGCACCTGCTGCGAGGCGGCGACCGCCTCTTCCACCTCACGCGACTGCCACTGCATCGCGCGCGGCAGCGGCGACAGCGTGCCGAGCACCCACATCACGTGGCCGCCCTTGCTCACCTTCCACAAGCCCGGTCCGGGCACCACGCCGCTCACCACCACTACCGGCAGATCGGCCACATCCTGCGGCGACGGCCGTGCGGCGGTGCTGGCCACCGCCGGCACCTGCGCAGGCGCCGCGGGCACGCACGCCGGCGCCAGCACGCCCGACACGAGCAGGAAAGCCAGGGGTAGCAGGCGCATCACGGCAGACTCCGGTTTCGAAGGCCGCCATTGTCGCAGGGCGATACTGAGAGGTTGTGAACTTTTCAACCTCTCAGACCGGCCACGGCGAGGGCATGGCGAGGGCATGGATGCCCGAGTTGAGGCAACGCAGGAGCAGTTGCCCGATGCCTGAGTCGAGGCAACGCAGGGAGCGGTTGCCCAAGGGCCGGACATGAAACAGTCATGCCAGTGACTGTTTCATGTGAGCGAGTCCGGGCGTATACCGGACTCGCGACTGAAGAAAACCACAGGAAGTGGTTTTCTTCACAAGCTCTGAGCAGAAGGTTGCCGACCGGCAAAAGCAGACGGGGCACCGCGAGGTGCCCCGTTGCGTGACGCAGGATCGGCAGCTCAGGCCGACAGCTTCGCCAGCGCCGCGTTGAACGTGGCGCTGGGCCGCATCGCCGCGCTCACCCGCGCCAGGTCGGGGTGGTAGTAGCCGCCGATGTCGACCGGCTTGCCCTGCACGCGCACCAGTTCGTCGATGATGGTCGCCTCGTGCTCGGTCAGCGCCCTGGCCAGCGGCGCGAACTTTGCCTTCAGTGCCCGATTCGCATCCTGCGCAGCCAGCGCCTGCGCCCAGTACAACGCGAGGTAGAAGTGGCTGCCGCGGTTGTCGATGCCACCGAGCTTGCGCGAGGGCGACTTATCGGTGTCGAGGAACTTGCCGTTGGCCTGGTCCAGCGTCTTGGCCAGCACGTCCATCTCGGCGCTGCCCTGGCGGCCGGCCTCGAACTCCAGCGACGCGGCCAGCGCGAGGAATTCGCCCAGCGAATCCCAGCGCAGGTAGTCCTCTTCGAGGAACTGCTGCACGTGCTTGGGCGCACTGCCGCCGGCGCCGGTCTCGAACAGGCCGCCGCCGGCCATCAGCGGCACGATCGATAGCATCTTCGCGCTGGTGCCCAGCTCCATGATCGGGAACAGGTCGGTAAGGTAGTCGCGCAGCACGTTGCCAGTAACCGAGATGGTGTCCAGACCCTGGCGGATGCGCTCCAGCGAGAACTTCGTGGCGGCCACCGGATCCATGATGCGGATGTCCAGGCCGCTGGTATCGTAGTTCTTCAGGCAGCGCTCGACCTTGGCGATCACCTGGCGGTCGTGCGCACGGGCCGGATCGAGCCAGAACACCGCCGGCGTGTGCCGCGCGCGGCTCACCGCCAGCTTCACCCAGTCCTGCACCGGCGCGTCCTTGGTCTGGCACATGCGCCAGATGTCGCCGGCTTCCACCTCGTGCTGCAGCAGCACGCCGCCGGCCTCGTCGAGCACCTTCACCACGCCATCGCCGGCGATCTGGAAGGTCTTGTCGTGCGAGCCGTATTCCTCGGCCGCCTGCGCCATCAGGCCCACGTTGGGCACGCTGCCCATGGTGGCCGGGTCGAACGCGCCGTGCGCCTTGCAGTCCTCGATCACCGCCTGGTAGACGTCGGCGTAGCAGCGGTCGGGGATCACCGCCTTCACGTCCTGCAGCTGGCCCTGCGCGTTCCACATCTTGCCGGAGTCGCGGATCATCGCCGGCATCGAGGCATCGACGATCACGTCGCTGGGTACGTGCAGGTTGGTGATGCCCTTGTCGGAATTGACCATCGCCAGCGCCGGGCGCTTGGCGTACTCCGCGTCGAGGTCGGCCTTGATCGCCGCCTGCGTCGCCTCCGGCAGCGTGCCCAGGCGCGCGTACAGGTCGCCGATGCCGTTGTTCGGGTTGAAGCCGGCCTGCTTCAGCGCATCGGCGTGCTTCACCAGCACGTCCTTGTAGAACTCGCCGACCGCCACGCCGAACATGATCGGGTCGGACACCTTCATCATGGTGGCCTTCAGGTGCAGCGAGAACAGCACGCCCTGCTTCTTTGCATCCTCGATCTGCGCGTCGATGAAGGCGGCCAGCGCGCGGCGCGACATCACCGCAGCGTCGATGATCTCGCCGGCCAGCAGCGCGGTCTTCGGTTTCAGCACGGCGTGGCTGCCGTCCTTGCCGAACCATTCGATGCTGACGTTGCCGGCCTTGTCGATCAAGGCGGACTTTTCGCTGCCGTAGAAATCACCGCCGTCCATGTGCGCCACGTGGGTCTTCGAATCGCGGCTCCAGGCGCCCATCTTGTGCGGATGCTTGCGCGCGTAGTTCTTCACCGAGGCCGGTGCGCGGCGGTCGGAATTGCCCTCGCGCAGTACCGGGTTCACCGCGCTGCCTTTCACCTTGTCGTAGCGCGCCTTGACGTCCTTTTCGTGCGCGTCCTTCGGCTCGTCCGGATAGTCCGGCAGCGCGTAGCCCTGACCCTGCAGCTCCTTGATCGCCGCCTTCAGCTGCGGCATCGAGGCGCTGATGTTCGGCAGCTTGATGATGTTCGCCTCCGGCGTGGTGGCGAGGCGGCCCAGCTCGGCAAGGTCGTCGGGCACGCGCTGGCCTTCCTGCAATGCCTCGGGAAACAGCGCGACGATGCGCGCGGCCAGCGAGATGTCTCGCGTCTCCACCTTGATGCCCGCAGTGCCGACGAACGCGGTGACAATCGGCAGCAGCGACTGCGTGGCGAGGAACGGGGCTTCGTCCGTGAGGGTGTAGATGATCTTCGGCGTCTGGGGCATGGCGTGCGGGGATTCCCTGGCAAGGGCGGCAGAACCGCGGATGGCAATGTTCCATTGTCGCGCGAATGCCGGCCTCGGGCCACCGACGACGCCGCCGGCATGCAAGAATCCACGTTTGCCGGATGCCGATCCGCCCCGATCCATGCGCAACGAACTCACCCGCCTGCTGCAAGACGCCGAATGGCGCTCGAACTTCGACGACCGTACGCTGGCACGCGCCCGTGTCTATGCGGCCGACGGCAGCGTGTCGACACTGCGCAGCCACATCGAGAACGGCGTGCACATGCTCAGCGCGCAGGTCGAGGGCAGCCGCGGCGAGCAGTACGACTGCCAGGTGGACGTGCACGACCACGGCGAATGGCTGACCCTGGACTGCGACTGCAGCTGCCCGGTCGGCGTGGATTGCAAGCACGCCGCCGCCATGCTGCTGGTGGCGACCGGCGACGTCGTGCGGACAGCAGCGCCGACCGCACCGGCCCGGCTGCAGCCGCAGCGCGCCAAAGCGGATACCGCCGACAGCAGCACATCGGGGCTGGCCTCGTGGGAGGACTGGTTGCGCACGCTGCAGCCACCTGCACCCAGCCACGAGGCCGAGCCGGACCGCCGCTTCGGCGTGCTGCTGCGCGCCGGCGGCGGATCGCCGGTCGCGGATCTGCTGGCCTGGCCGGCGTGGCTGCGCCCGTCGAAGCAGCGCAACCGCAGCGAGCTGGTCGATCCGCAGCCGCTGCAGCTGGACCCGCGCCGCGGTGCGGTGCCCACCCCGGCCGGCGGCTGGCCGATCGAAGCCGCCGCCGCCCTGGCCACCCTGGTACCGCACCAGTACGTGATCGTCGGCAGCCAACGTTGGGTGCCGATCCGTGCTGCCCATGAAGAACAGGCGCTGGAATGCCTGCTGGCACACTTCCCGGTCTGGTTCGAGCGCGGCTCGATACCGCTGCAACGCGCTGAAGCGCGGCCCCTGCAGCTGTACTGGCAGGAGGCCACCGACGGCAGCCAGCAGTTGCGCGCACGGGTGGACGCCGAGGACGCCGTGCTGCTGCGCGGCGCCGGCCTGTGGTACGTGCAGCCCGCGCAGGGCCGCTACGGCCGCGTCGACGGCGACCCGTACTTGCTCGACCGCCTCTCATACGCACCCGTGCTGCAACCTCCGCAAGTCGCCGCACTGCGCCTGCGCCTGCAGCGCGGCAGCCCGGCGCTGCCCGAGCCGATCGACCGCGGCCCGGCCCACGTGGTGCGCGAGCGCCCGCAGGCGGTGCTGCGGCTGCGCACCGTCACCCTGCGCAAATGGGCCGGAAAATCCCACGACATCGGCGTCGCACGTGTCGAGTTCGACTATGCCGGCGCGCGCCTGCCGCCAGCCACCCGCAAGCATGCGGTCGAACGAAGCCTGCACGACGGGCGCCTGCACGAGATCCACCGCGACCTGTCGGCCGAGCGGCAGGCAGTCCAGCGGCTGGAACAACTCGGCGCCGCGCGCTGCGGCCCGACCCTGTACGAGTACATCACCCACGACCACGACTTCGCCGCCAACGACGTGCTGCTGCATCCGCACCCCGGCAAGCCGCCACTGGCGCCGCGCGATTGGCGCGACGCCATCGACCAGCTCGCTGCCGCCGGCTTCCGCATCGAGTACGAACCTGGCTTCCCGCACGACGAACTGGTCGACATCGATGCCTGGCACGCCGACATCCAGCCCAGCGGCCAGGCCTGGTTCGACGTCTCGCTCGGCATCGACGTCGGCGGCGAGCGCGTCGACCTGCTGCCGATCCTGCGCCGCGTACTGGCCGACCCGGCCTTTCCGCGTGTCGCCCCCGCGCGCGAAAGCAAGCGTGCCACCTGGCGCGTGACGGTGGATGAGAATCGCAGCGTCGAGATTCCGCTGGCGCGCCTGCGCACGCTGATCGAACCGCTGCTGGAATGGCTCGAAGGCGGCGAGGCGCTGCGCCTGCACCGCAGCCAGGCGCGCGCGCTGCAGGCACTGGCCGACGACAACCAACTGCACTGGCGCGGCGGCGACGCGTTGCGCGCGCAGCTCGTCCTGCTCGACCATGCCACGCGCAGCACCAAGGCGCCGAAGGGCTTCAAGGCCAACTTGCGCCCGTACCAGCGCGAGGGCCTGGCCTGGCTGGACTTCCTCGGCGCGGCGGGCCTGGGCGGCATCCTCGCCGACGACATGGGGCTGGGCAAGACGGTGCAGGTGCTGGCGCACCTCCTCGGCGAAAAACAGCGCGGCCGGCTGGATGCGCCGGCACTGGTGGTGGCGCCGACCAGCCTGGTCGGCAACTGGCAGGCCGAGGCGGCGCGCTTCGCCCCGGCGCTGAAGGTGCTGGTGATCCACGGCGCCGACCGCGCCGACCGCTACGACGAGATCGCCGCGCACGACCTGGTCATCACCACCTACCCGCTGCTGCCGCGCGACCGCGACAAGCTCATCGAGGCGAAATTCTCCCTGCTGATACTCGATGAGGCGCAGGCGATCAAGAACGCCGCCAGCCAGGCCGCACAGGTCGTGCGCGAGATCCCCGCCACGCGCCGCCTCGCCATGACCGGCACGCCGCTGGAAAACCACCTCGGCGAACTGTGGGCGCAGTTCGACGCGGTGGAACCGGGGCTGCTCGGCAGCCAGCGCCAGTTCGCGCGCTACTACCGCACGCCGATCGAGAAACACGGCGACCGCGAGCGCCAGCAGCGGCTCAACCGGCGCATCGGCCCGCTGCTGCTGCGCCGGCGCAAGGACGACGTGCTCGCCGACCTGCCGCCCAAGACCGAGATCGTGCGCACGCTGGAACTGGAAGACGACCAGCGTGCCCTGTACGAAACCCTGCGCCTGGCCCAGCACGAACGCGTGCGCCAGGCGGTGGCCGAACGCGGCCTCGCGCAGAGCGGCATCATCGTGCTCGACGCCCTGCTCAAGCTGCGCCAGGCTTGCTGCGACCCGCGCCTGGTCAAGCTCGCCAGCGCGAAGAAGGTGAAGGCCAGCGCCAAGCTCGACGCCCTGCTGGAACTGCTCGACGGCCTGCTCGCCGACGGCCGCCGCGTGCTGCTGTTCTCGCAGTTCACCGAGATGCTGGGCCTGATCGAAGCGGCCCTGCACCAGCGCGGCATCGCCCACTACACCCTCACCGGCCAGACCCCGGCGCGCGAACGCACCGCCATGGTCAAGCGCTTCCAGCAGGGCGCGGTGCCGCTGTTCCTGATCAGCCTGAAAGCCGGCGGCGTCGGCCTCAACCTCACCGCCGCCGACACCGTGATCCACTACGACCCGTGGTGGAACCCCGCCGTGGAAGCGCAAGCCACCGACCGCGCCCACCGCATCGGCCAGGAGAAACCGGTCTTCGTCTACCGCCTGATCTGCAAAGGCACGGTGGAGGAAAAGATCCAGGCCATGCAAGGCCGCAAGGCCGAATTGGCCCGCGCCGTGCTCGAAGGCGGCGGCGCCACGACGCGGCTGCGGTTTGACGAGAAGGATCTGGAGGCGTTGTTCGGGGGGATGTAGGAGCATAAGAATGCTCGACATCGCCGCCGCAGTCTCACGATCTGAGACCTAAATCGTTTAGTAAGCTACTGGACGCACACTACTACATTCAGTACGCGTCCCTTATCGCGATTTCCCGCGACACCTGACAACTAGCTAGATGAGCCGCAGCGTAACCATATGACGCGAAAGGACTCCTTCCAGGCATTTTTCCGTACTGCTACCCGCGGATTTTCGCCACACGATTGGCAGACGCTAGTGGCGCTCGATGGTTTGCCTGACGTGCTTTCCGTTCCAACAGGACTTGGGAAAACGGAGACTGCGTTGGCGTGGGCATGGCGGTTGCTTGTCGATAAGCAACCAGAGCCGTTGCACCTCGTGGTGTGCCTGCCGATGCGTAGTCTCGTGACCCAGACCGTGCAGCGGCTGCAAACCTACTTCGATGCGCTCAAGGCAAAGAAACCCGAGGTCGGCGTCGCGGTTCATCAGCTCATGGGCGGCGCCATCGATGACGAGTGGGTGGGACAGCCCGACAAGCCTTGGGTGCTCGTCGGCACGCAGGACCAGCTTCTCTCTCGCGCTCTGAACCGCGGCTACTCGATGAGCCGCTTCGAGTGGCCGATTCACTTCGGCCTGCTCAACAACGACTGCCGGTGGCTGATCGATGAGGTCCAGCTCATGGGGCCGGGCCTGTGGACGACGTCACAGCTCGACTGGATGCGGCGCAAGCGGTTCGAGTCGCTGAAGCCGTGCCCGACGACGTGGATGAGCGCCACGGTAGGCCAGTCGTTCCTCGGTACTACGGATAGAGTGCGTGATGCGCTCGCCGAGCCATCGAACGAGCAGATCGCATTCGAAGGCAAGCTCAAGACCGCGCTTAATGGTGACGCAGGGCTCAAGTGGTGGCGCGCGGCGAAGCGCCCTCTGGCATGGTGGCACCCAGAGGCAGCTGCGCAACCGACTACCAGCGGAGGCAAGAAGCGAGGCGCAGCAAAGTCCGCTGCAGCCACGGCCGCCACGCCTAACGCCATCGCCGCCTCCGTGAAGGCGAAGCACGTAGCTGGCACGCTCTCGCTCGTCATCTGCAACACCGTCGACATGGCACGCGCGGTATTTGGCGCGTTGCCTTCGGCCAACCACAAGGTTCTCCTCACGTCACGGTTTCGTCGCGAGGACCGCGCACGTCACGAGCAGCGCCTCATCGACTTCGACGCCCAGCGCAAGGCGGGCGGGCTGCCGGAGCACGATCCAGGCCTCATCTGCGTGAGCACGCAGGTCATCGAAGCGGGCGTGGATATCTCGGCGCATCGTCTCTTCACCGAGCTTGCGCCGTGGCCATCGATGCTGCAGCGCCTGGGTCGATTGAACCGAAAGGGGGACGACCAGGAAGCTCAGGCTTGGGTCTGGGAGACGCCGAAGGAAGGCGGCAACAAGAAGGTCGAGCGCATCGGGCCGTACGAAGCCGCAGATATCGAACGCGCCAAGAAGCTCGTCGAGGCTTTCGCCTCTCTCTCTCAAAACAAGGCGTTCTCGGAGGCCATCGCCGGGCTGAACGCGTGCAAGCAGAAGGATGCCTTGCAGCCCAAACCGAGCCCGCTGCCACGCGCGCTCGACGTCCATGGGCTCTTCTCCACCGAGCGCGACGTTCACGGTGGCTTCACCGATGTCAGCGCCTTCGTGCGCGGCACCGATCCCGATCTCGACGTGACGGTGTTCTGGCGCTACTGGACCGGTGACAGCCCTCCGCGCGGTAAGGAACTCGACGGCCCGCTGCTGGAGCCCGCGAAGGAGGGCTGTCCAGTCTCATTCGTTCGCGTGCAGAAGATGATCGAGAGCAGCAAGGCCAAGGCGTGGCTGTGGGATGACGAGGCCGATCGCTGGGAGCGCGTGAACCACTGGGACATCCGGCCCGGCATGCTCGTGATGTTCAAACACGACGTCGGCGGCTACGACGCTACTCAAGGCTGGACGGGCGACAGGGCGAACGTGCTCGCCGAAGTGCCCCGTGCCGGGCGTGGCGCGACGCTGCGGGACGATGCGTGGACCGAGGTCGGATACTGGTCGAAACTCGACGTCCACCTCAAGGATGCGAGAGACGCGGCCGAGAAGCTGAGCACCGCGCTCTCGCTGACCGGCGACACGAAGACGGCTGTCGTGGAGGCATCGGGGCTCCATGATCTCGGCAAGGCGCATCCGCAGTGGCAGGCCGCGTTGCCCGATCGCTCTGGCATTCCCAACGCGCCGCTCGCGAAGAGCCCGCGCGTCGTTGCCGCCGACGTCGTGGGCGATGCCTCTGTTGTTCGCGCCGCGTTCGCCAGCCTTCGACCGCAGGCACACGCGCTGCCCGACGAGACTCGTCGGCGTGGTCGAGAAGACGTTGTTCGCCTTCGATGGGCCATCGATGACAGGCTCAACGAAGCCGAGCTGAAGTCGCTGCGCGCCGTCACCGGCGTGCGATGGGCCGGGCACCTCCAGTTCCACCCCGGTCTCCGCCACGAGGTCGCCTCTGCGCTCGCGATGTGGAGGCGGTACCAGGATAGCGAGACGAAGCCCTATCCAGCGCTCGCGGTCTACCTTGCGGCGGCGCACCACGGAAAGGCCCGGACCGTGATGCGGTCGACGACTGGCGAAGACGATGTCTTCGGTGTCCGAGTTGAGCCGAACGTGTTGACGGTCGGCGACGACCAGTGGCCGCTCGACTTCTCGATCGCGAAAGACGGCGCCGAGGGTCGCTGGGAGGGCAGCGAGTTCGTGCAAACCGGGCATGGTTGGACCGGCCTGGTGGCCGATCTGCTCGGCCCATGGCGCCCCGAGGAGACGAGCGACGCTGGTGTCGTTCCGGCGGACGAGCCACGTCAGCTCGGTCCCTTCGCGCTCGCGTATCTCGAAGCGCTCGTTCGGATCGCGGATTGGCGCGCGAGCGCGCAGCCGAGCGCCAGTACCAAACCGAGCGAGGTGCGCGATGGCCGCTGAAGTTCGACTGGCCGTGCTGGCTTTGCCGGGACTGTGGCCCGACAGCCTCGGCAACTACCTCGCGTCGCTCGGGCTCCTGCGCGTGCTTGCCAAGCGGTGGCCGAGCACACGCATCGCGTGGCGGGACGAAGTGCTGCAGGTGGTCGGCGGCCCGAACTCGCTCGACGAACTGCTCGACGAACTGGTGCGGATCGCTGATACACAGGAGTGGACCCAGTACAACAAAGCGTGGTCCGACGCGCAGAAGGAAGGGACCAAGGCCAAGTCGGGAGCTCCTCTGGCAGCATGGCAAGCCACTGCGCAGGAGTCGGCAGTTCAGCTATTCGCTGCTCACGCGGTACCGCACTCGCGTGTGAGCTTCAATCCACTGCTTGGAAGTGGTGGCAACGCAGGTCGTCGTGACTTCGCCGCAGGATGGAAGAAGGCTGTCAGCGCTCTCAAAAGTGCCATCAGCACCCTGAAGGAGGCGAGGACGGAACACGCGAATGCCCTAACGGCAGCCGACCAAGTTCGCAACGACGCGCTGAACCAAGTGGAAGCGAAGCATGGCGAGGCGATCGCCAATGCAGCCAGCGCTCGCACGGAGGTGACGCGCGCCAAGGCGATAAGCAAGGCTGACGACGCTCGCACCAAGGGAACCGAAAAGGCCCACGAGAAGCATCAGGCCTCCGTTAAAAAAGCGAACGACACCCTCCGCAAGGTTGTCCAGCCCCAGGACCAGCTCAAGGTTCTGTTGCAAGGGCAGCCATCTGACTGGCTCGCTGAGAAGCTCGGAGCCGGGTCGTGGTTCAGCGAAGCCACGAAACTCTACAACAGCGGCCAGGCACCTGCGCGCGAAGGGCAGGTTTCGCCGTGGGCGATGGCACTTGCCTGCGAAGGGTTGTCGTTCCTCGCCGGCGGTGCATCTCGACGACTCGGGGCTCGGTCTGCACGTGCCGTCGGTGCCTTCCCCTTCGTCACGCAACCCATTGCCGCGAGCGAAGAAAAGGAGGCGGGCCGACTCCGTGGCGAACTCTGGATTCCGATTTGGAGCCGACCGATGTCGCTCGCCGAGGCAAGCTCGCTGTTTTCGCGTGGACGCGCTGAGCTACATGGTCGCGGAGCACTCACGCCCGCCGCCTTCGCCTCGGCGATCCGAAAGAGAGGTGTGGACGGCGGGGTCAGCGAGTTCCGCCGTTTCACGCTCGGTCGTACGACGAGTTCGAACACGTTCGAACCTCGCTTGGAGACTCGCCTTCCGCTCGCCCCAGACGCTGCGTCGGGAGCGGCGACGGCGACAACGCTCGAGCGCGTCACCGCGCTGATAGAACAGCGCAGCTTTCCGAAGGACGGGAAGCGCTTCGTGGGGCTTCGTGGCCCCATCGAGTCGACGCTCCTCGACGTCGCAGCCGAGCCTGGCAACCACGAAGCCGGCATCGCACTGCTCGACGCGTTGGTCAGCGCGCTGGACCGCATAGACCGGAACCGCAGCTTCCGCGAGGGCAAGGTCCGGTGGGAGCCCTTGCCCCTCGAGTGGCTGGCGTCGCTCTTCGCCGATGAACAGCCCGGCGTCGAGGCACGCCTTGCCCTGTCTCTCGTTTCTTCCTTCCCGAAGACGCTGCCGTTCACGGGGTTCCGCTTTGGCGTGGAGTGGGCCCGCGAGCTGAGCGGCAACCATGTCTACGACTGGACGACCGAGCCGAGGTGGTTCGAGCACTCGAAGGTCGCGCCGGCGCGGTGGACGTGGGGTCCAGGGCGACTGGCCCGTGTCCTCAGTGCGGTGCTGTCGCGTCGGCTCCTCGAGGAGGAGCGACTCGACGCGACCGGTACCCGGCGTCCGCGCAACCGCGCACCATTGCTTGCGACCACGTCGCACGCTCGTCGGTGGCTGGCGGGTGACTTGGACGAAGAGCTGCTCCTCGCCTGGCTCTCGCGGCTTGCGCTCTTCGACTGGAGACGCGTTCCCAATGAGTTTAGCGGCGTCATCGCACCCGATGGCGACGTACCGAGCGCCGACGGAGAGCTTGCGCTCCTTGGGCTCCTCCAGCCCCTGATCGATCGGCGCCCCCTAGTCGTCCGCGACCTCTCCGACGACCTGCTCGCGGAAAAGACCGGCGCACGAACGACGGAGGCTGCGCGCGCTCTCGTCACGCTGATTGGGGCAGGCAATCTCGACGCCGCGGTACGGCTTGCGAGCAGCCGCTACGCGATGGCTCGTGCGCACCTCGCGGCCTTCGACGCAACGTTCGCCGTCCACGAGCCGGGCCGCCTCGTGGCGGCCCTGCTGTACACACTTTCTGACCGCGATAGGGCGGTCCTGTTCAAACGCTGGCTTCGTCCTCGACGCCGGCCGCAACGAGGAGAAGCTCATGCCTGAATCAGAGAAGAAGAGTCCCCCGAAGAAGCTCACGCCCGCAGACGTTCTGAAGGGCGAGTCCCCGCTCGTCCTGACCGCGACGCTCGAGCCGATAGTCGGCGACCGCTTCCAGCCCGCCGGGTTCCCCGAGATCGGACATGTCATCTACAAGGCGCCGCGCAAAGACGGCAGCACCGAGAACGTCTGCATTGTCGACAGCGCGGCGAGCATGGCCAACCACCTTGAGACGGTCTGCCAGCGCGGCGCCCACGACCTCGACCTTGTCGAGGATCTCAGTGGGATGCCGCACATCCGGTGCGTGACAAGCACGACGGAGGGCAAGGAGCCGACGAAGGACCGTGAGGTCGTCGTCACGAGTATTACCGAGGGACATCGCATCGCATCCGATTACTTCCTTGACGGCGTCGTCCTTAGCGGAGATGCCAAAGCAACAAAGAAGAACAAGGATGGGAAGGACGAGCCGCTCACCCTGAGACAGAACCTTGTTGACCGCTTTGGCATTGTCCTTCCCGACGGAAACAAGGCACATCCGCCGGCCAGCCAGTGGTGGAACGTCTTCAAGACAATCTTCGAGGTCGACCCCAACTCGCTCGTTCACGGTGTGCTGTTTCCAAAATGGCAGATCAAGATTCCGCGCGCGCTTACCGCGCACCTTGAGGCGTTCGGAGCTAGTCGCGTCGATCGGTCTGGTGTGAAGTTCGATCGGCTCGACAAGACGACGTCGGGGCAACCCATCTTTGCAGTCGATGACGCGACCGCCGAGTCGATCCGCGCGACGTTCGTCATCGACGCCAGCCTTATCCGGTCATTCGGGCGCAAGAAGGGGGAGACCACGCTTGGCCTCTCTGAAAAGCAGCAGGAGTTCCTGGTCGCGCTCGCACTCTGGAAGGTTCAAAAGCTCCTTGAGTCGCCCTTCCGCTTCCGATCCGGATGCCACCTCCGGCGCACGGCCATCAAGAGCTACGAGCAGGACGTCGAACTCGACGTCGACATCAAGACCGCCATCACGGCCGCAGGCTTCGGTGAGCAGCGCATCACGGACGTGTTCTGGCCGCGCGAAGAATTGTATCGAGAGGGCCAGGCAGGTTCGGCAACCGGCGGCGACGAAGACGACGGTGCGGAAGAGACCGAGGGATGAAAATCGTCCTCCGACAAGAATTCCCGCTTGGGCGATTCCACGCCACGCCGTGGCGCGTGAACCCCTACGACGATCCGCATGGGGAGTGGCCGCCGAGTCCCTGGCGCCTGGTGCGTGCCGTGACCGCACGCTGGTACCAGTGGGCGCGCGAAGCAGTGGAAGAGCCCGACGTCGCGCAGCTCGAGACGCTGCAGACTGCTTTGTGCAAGAGCACATACGCGTTTCATCTGCCGCCTGGCTCGCGGAAGGGAACTCCGCTTAGGCAGTACCACCCGACCGAGTTTGCGATGGACCCGCCGAACTGGCGTGACGTGGGTGTCTTTGCGAGGACACCCAAGGTCCCAAAGAAGGGCAAGAAGGGACAGCAAGGCGAGAAGGAACTCTCCGAGGACGAGAAGAAGATCGAGAAGCAGGTCAAAGAGCAGAAAATTAAGAAACTGTCACTGGAAATCGCCGACGGTGGGCGATGGACGATCGAGGTCAAGGCCCTCAAGCAAGCAGCCCGTGACGACGCGAACATCAAGCGCCTCGAACAGATCCTTGGAAAGCCGGCGGAGGACTGGCAACGCATCGCTGACGCAGGAAGGCGCAGCTACGGCACGAGCCTCGTTCAGGACAACTACTGGTGCGTTCCGCCAGGGGAGCCTGTGTGGTGGTTCATCGAGGGATGTGAATGGACCGACGACCTTCGCGAGTTGCTCGGTCTATGCCTGGAGCGAATGACCTACTTCGGACGCGCCGAGACTCTCACGCGCATTCGCGTGGCCAACGAGTCAACCTCAGTCCCGCAGGCTAACTGTACGCTCGCTGACAAGCGCGGGGCAGGCGCTGCTCCCGTGCTGTCGCCGCTCGCCACGGCCACGCGCGAGGATATCGAGCGAACGACTGACAATCCTGAGGCAGTGAGGCGAACCGTCCCCATGGGCGCGAGGTGGCTCTACACAGTTCGACCGTCGCGACCCGCCGCGCGCGAACGGAGGCGCGTGACAGCACATCGGCAAGGCTGCTTTTTATTGCAGTTTGCGATCGGCTGGAACGTCCAGCCTGACCAGCGCGCCATCGTGCGCCTCACGTCACGCTTTCGGGGCGCCACGATTCGCGAGTTGCTTCGGCTTAAAAGCGGCGACAACGAAATGACCTGGTCGCGCGCCAGCCGTGAGCTTCGCGAGGCAGTTACGGCCATGACTGGCAAGACGGTCGACGGCAACCCACTCGTTGGTCCTCGACGCCACGCCGAATTTTTCGCTTGGTGCGAGGATCGCAAACCAACTCGGCTGCTTGTATGGAGAGGCGCGCGTTCGTTCGATGCTGATGAGCAGGATGCGATTCTGCGTGCCGCAATGCGTGATGTGTCCCTGGCTTCAACGGTAGATGGCCTAGACGAATGGAAGGTGCGGTTGATCGCGTTGGATCAAGACGTTGCGGTACCACCGGGATTCGACAGCCACCCCTCAACCACCTGGGAATCGGTGACACCGTTCGTGCCCGCCCGTTACCACCTGCGTGGAGGCAAGGAGCGCGAAGGCGAGTCTGTGGTCAATCAGATTCGCCGTGAATTGCTCCAGCGTGGGATTGAACAGGATGTTGAGGTCGATTTTTTCGGTCCTCCTCAATGGGTCTCAGTGCATGTACCGCGTCGGCAGGTGAAAAAACGCGTGCTTGTTGGCGATCGCCGTGGACAGATGTTGCAACTGCGATTTTCCTCCCCTGTCCACGGGCCGATACGGCTCGGCCACTCCAGTACGTTTGGGCTGGGCTTATTCAGGCCAATCCGTGAATAGCAGGCAAGATAAATACTGAGCCAGTGTCGCTTCCGTCGCTTCCGAAGCCAGCGTGGACTGAGCCAGCCTGATCGCCTGGGCAGCTTCTGGAGGCTGACCTTTGCCCGACCGCTGAGCGGCCCGCTGGCACTGGGCTTCGCCTGCCACTACGGTTTGGGAATGTTCAAACCCATGCCTTCAAATAGAAAATAAAATTGCTTTATGTCATTTAAAAGCATATTTTATTGTCCATGCCAAAGCGCACCCCGCCCATCTTCCCCGCCGCCGCCGAGCGCCTCACAGCCCTCGGCGCCCGCTTGCGCGCAGCACGCCTGCGGCGGCGCATGACGCAGGCAGCCCTGGCGGCGCGGGCCGATGTGTCGTTGCCCACCTTGCGCAAGCTGGAGCAAGGCGAAGGTTCAAGCAGTCTGGCCACTTTGCTGCGCGCGATGGAGGTGCTGGGACTGGATCACGACATCGACCTACTGGCCAAGGAGGACGAACTCGGCCGCCGCCTGCAGGACATTCGCCAGGTGGGCGCGCCGCGCGGCAGGCGCAAGCCGTGAGCGCGCGTTCCGAAACCGTGCTGGACGTGGTGCTGGACGACGCCACGCTCGGGGCAACCATGGCCATCGGCAGCTTGCGCTGCGAGCGGAGCGGTACCAGCGAGGCGATCGGCTTCGCTTACCACCGCGACTACCTCGAACAACGCCGGAGCGTGGCCATCGCGCCCGACCTGCCTCTGGTCGCAGGGCCGTCGTGGCCTGCGCGCGAGCAGGCCTTGTTCGGCATCTTCCGCGACATTTCGCCGGATCGCTGGGGCCGCATGCTGATGGAGCGGCGCGAGGCGCTGGAAGCGCGCGAAGCGAAGCGGCGCCTGCGGCGTCTCTCCGAATGGGATTTCCTGACCGGGGTGGACGACTGCACGCGCATGGGCGCCTTGCGTCTTCGCCGAACCGAGCCGCCGCACGCCTGGGTCGATGAGCGCGAGCGCAGCGCTCCGCCGGCGACGCGTTTGCGTGAGCTGGAAGCGATTGCCCGCGAACTGAGCCGAGAGGATGCCGAGGAGCGCCCTGAGTACGCGCGCTGGCTGGCGCAACTGATGGCTCCTGGCACCAGCATGGGCGGGGCGCGTCCGAAGGCTACGTTTGCCGACGAGCACGGAGCGCTGTGGTTGGCCAAGTTTCCCGCCCACGACGATCGTCGCGACGTCGGCGCCTGGGAATACCTGGCCTGGCGACTCGCCAGGGCTGCCGGCCTGATCGTCCCTGACGCCCGGCTGTTGCGCTTTGGCCGTGGCTACCGCAGTTTTACCGTGCGGCGCTTCGACCGTCAGGGCGATTCGCGTCGCCTGTATGCCTCGACCATGACCCTCACCGGCCGCAATGACGGCGAGGGCGGCAGCTATCTGGATATCGCACAGGCCATCCAGCGCCACGGCGACCCGGGCGGCATTGGCGACGACCTTGCCCAGCTCTACCGGCGCATCGCGTTCTCCATCCTGATCGGCAACCGCGACGATCACCTGCGCAACCACGGTTTCCTGCGCACATCCGACGGATGGCGGCTGGCACCCGCTTTCGACATCAATCCGAACCCGGACAAGCGCGAACATGCACTGGCGATCGATGCGCACGATCCCAGCCCGCGGCTGGCCAACCTGCGAGCCACCCACACCTTCTACCGGCTCGACGGAACGCAGGCGAAAGCCATCGAGGCCGAAGTGCGCGACGCCGTGGCTCATTGGCCGGCCATCGCCACCGAACTCAAGCTGCCGCGCACGGCGCGCGATCAATTGGCTGCCCTGATCGGCGATTGAAGCTGCCACGCATGGCGCAAGAAGTTGCCGTCCCAGCCGCGCGGTAGTAAAACCCGGATACGGATCGGCGAACGCCACAAGGGAGCGGCTTTCGATGGAACCGAAGCAGGGGGATCTCGAACTTCCGTTTCCGGAGCTGGGCGGCGATCAACCGCCGATTCCGGTGCGCATGCTCAACGAGCACGTTTACTGTCCGCGCCTGGCTTACCTGGAATGGGTGCAAGGCGAGTGGGCCGATTCGGCGGACACCGTGGAAGGCCGCCACAAGCACCAGCGCGTGGACAAACCTTCCGGCGACCTGCCCGATGCCGAAACCGCCGAGGAAGAACACGCCGAGATCCATGCGCGCTCGATCACCCTGTCCTCCAACAAGCTCGGGCTTGTCGCCAAGCTCGATCTGATCGAAGGCGAAGGCAGCACGGTCACTCCCGTCGACTACAAGCGCGGCAGGCGCCCGCACACTGCACGTGGCGTCTACGACCCGGAACGCGTGCAGCTGTGCGCCCAGGGCCTGCTGCTGCGCGAGCATGGCTACACCTGCGAGGAAGGCGCCATCTACTACGTGGCCAGCAAGGAGCGCGTCGCCGTTGCCTTCGATGACGAGTTGCTTACGCTCACCCGCAACGCCATCGCCGAGCTGCGCGCCATGGCTGCCGGCGGACGCATCCCCGCGCCGCTGGTGGACAGCCCCAAGTGCCCGCGCTGTTCGCTGGTGACCATCTGCCTGCCGGACGAGGTGCAGTTCCTTCATCAGCTCGAGCTGGCGCCACGCCCGTTGGCCGTGCCGCACCACGAAGCGTTGCCGCTGTACATCCAGCATTACAGCGCCAAGCTGGCGAAGAAGGGCGAGGTGCTGGAGGTGACCGACAAGGACGGCCACATGCTCGCCAGCGCACGTCTGCGCGAGGTTTCGCAGGTGGTGATCCAGGGCAACGTCTACATCACCACGCCATGCCTGCAGGAGCTGATGCAGCGCGACATCCCGGTAAGCTGGCACAGCTACGGCGGCTTCTTCTTCGGCCACACCCAGGGCAACGGGCACAAGAACGTGGAGCTGCGCACCGGGCAATACCGCGCCAGCTTCAACGACGCCACCTGCCTGCGCCTCGCCCGCGGCCTGGTGGCCGCCAAGATCACCAACTGCCGCACGCAGCTACGCCGCAACTGGAAGCCGGAAGAGAAACCCGAGCGGTTGCTTGCCGACCTGAAGCGCATCCGCCAGCAGGCCGAGCGCGCCGAAAGCCTGGAGACCCTGCTCGGCATCGAAGGCCAGGCCGCCGCGCTGTACTTCGGTCAGTTCCGCCAGACCTTGAGGCCGGCCACGCCAGGCGACGAGGCTTTGCTTGCCTTCGATTTCACCCTGCGCAACCGGCGCCCGCCCACCGACCCCGTCAACGCCATGCTGTCGTTCGCTTACACGATGCTGGCGCGCACCTGGACGACTACGCTGACGGCCGTGGGTTTCGATGCATTCCGCGGCTTTTATCACCAGCCACGTTATGGCCGCCCCGCGCTGGCGCTGGACATGATGGAGCCGTTCCGCCCTTTGCTGGCCGACTCGGTGGTCATGCAGGTCATCAACAATGGCGAAGTACGCCCCAGCGACTTCGTAAGCGCCGCAGGTAGCGTCAACCTCGATGCCAGCGGGCGCAAGCGTTTCATCGCCGCCTTCGAGCGCCGACTCAGCCATGAGATCACGCATCCACTATTCGGTTACCGGTTGAGCTATCGCCGACTGCTGGAGCTGCAGGCGCGCCTGCTCGGGCGCTTTCTGCTCGGCGAGCTCGACGACTACCCCAACTTCACGACACGCTGAGCGCGTCGCAACCTGCGAGACGACCATGGACGAACATCTGTACCTGGTGACCTACGACATCCGCGACGACAAGCGATGGCGGCGTGTATTCAAGACCATGAAAGGGTTCGGTGAATGGTTGCAGCTGTCGGTCTTCCAGTGCCGTCTGAGCCGGCGTCGGCACGCCGAAATGCTGCAGCTGCTCGACGGCATCATCCTGCGCCGCACCGATGCCCTGCTGGTCATCGACATCGGCCCTGCCGACAAGGTCAAGCCTCGCGTGGTCAGCCTGGGAGACAAGTTCGACCCCGTCGCCAGGGAGCCCATTATCGTTTGACCTTCAAACCTTCACCCTCGTCTTCTCTCGCCCCATCGCCACGAGCACTCCAGTGACACCGCGAAACCCGGCCACCGCTCGCACGGCAACGCTCTCTGACAATCAAGCAGTTACCCGCCCATGTTGCCATCCGGCATCACGCGCGCTAGCTTGGCATGCGAGCGTGGCAGATACCTCTCGCACGCAACCACCAAACAGTCAACCCGCACAACGACTTGCGGAAGGACTGTGATCCGCAGCGAAGAGCTGCGGCCTCATTGAAGCAGGAGTCCACGTCATGTCCAACAATCAGCCCGCAATGTGATCCGCAGCGAAGAGCTGCGGCCTCATTGAAGCGTACTGCGTGTCCAACTGCTTCTGCGAGTTGAACAGGGTGATCCGCAGCGAAGAGCTGCGGCCTCATTGAAGCTTCCAAAGGTCAGAACCCCATTGAACATCCTGCGTGGGTGATCCGCAGCGAAGAGCTGCGGCCTCATTGAAGCCAGTGTGTCGATGCGATCCTGTCCGGCCTTGTAAAAGGTGATCCGCAGCGAAGAGCTGCGGCCTCATTGAAGCCGGATAACCACCCGCTTATCGAGTGGCGCTACGGGGTGATCCGCAGCGAAGAGCTGCGGCCTCATTGAAGCGATAAACCGTCAAGCGTTCTATATCGAACTCGCAAAAGGTGATCCGCAGCGAAGAGCTGCGGCCTCATTGAAGCCAGGGCCATGATGATCAGGTCTCCACGATGCGCTGGGGTGATCCGCAGCGAAGAGCTGCGGCCTCATTGAAGCAAGGTGAGCCTTCTCCATGGCCAGTTCTCTTGAAACGTGATCCGCAGCGAAGAGCTGCGGCCTCATTGAAGCGATTCGCGCTGGGCGCGGATCTCGGCGGCAGACTCTTGTGATCCGCAGCGAAGAGCTGCGGCCTCATTGAAGCCCGTACACAGAAATCATCGGAAGCGATCAGTACCTGGTGATCCGCAGCGAAGAGCTGCGGCCTCATTGAAGCTGAACCGGGGCCAAAGACTCACCCCGATGATCTGACGTGATCCGCAGCGAAGAGCTGCGGCCTCATTGAAGCTTGACCGGCGCGCACTGGGCCTCAAGTGCCGCGACCGGTGATCCGCAGCGAAGAGCTGCGGCCTCATTGAAGCTCGTCGGCACGCTCGGCGCGCTCGGCGCGCAGGGCGGTGATCCGCAGCGAAGAGCTGCGGCCTCATTGAAGCGTCGATGAGCTCGATGCTAACTTCGATGATACCCATGTGATCCGCAGCGAAGAGCTGCGGCCTCATTGAAGCCAGGTGCTGTACACCGCGCCCAGGTCGGCCACCTGGGTGATCCGCAGCGAAGAGCTGCGGCCTCATTGAAGCCTGCGCGAGATGCTGCCGGCGCTGAACGCCACCGCGTGATCCGCAGCGAAGAGCTGCGGCCTCATTGAAGCCTCACCCCTGGACGCGGAGTGTATGGAAACCCCGTAGTGATCCGCAGCGAAGAGCTGCGGCCTCATTGAAGCGCGGTAACCGTGCGTCGTCACGCGGTCCTTCTCCCATGTGATCCGCAGCGAAGAGCTGCGGCCTCATTGAAGCTGCAACCAGTCCAACCCCTGCACCTCGTCGAAGTAAGTGATCCGCAGCGAAGAGCTGCGGCCTCATTGAAGCCAGCGATCACGCAACTTTCCAGTGCACCTCGGCGGCGTGATCCGCAGCGAAGAGCTGCGGCCTCATTGAAGCTTCGATCTCTGGAATGAGACCGTCCGCATACGCCAGGTGATCCGCAGCGAAGAGCTGCGGCCTCATTGAAGCGGCGCGCTGCCGGACGTGGGCAGCAAGGTGGTCTATGGTGATCCGCAGCGAAGAGCTGCGGCCTCATTGAAGCATGGACGACGTGCGCGCCAAGCGCCTGCCGCGCTACGGTGATCCGCAGCGAAGAGCTGCGGCCTCATTGAAGCGAAGGACACTCCATGACCTTCTCGGTACAATCTTCGGTGATCCGCAGCGAAGAGCTGCGGCCTCATTGAAGCCAGTTGCCATACGCAGGAGGAACGTAGGCCGAAGCCGGTGATCCGCAGCGAAGAGCTGCGGCCTCATTGAAGCTCGATGTAGCCGCCGGCGATCGTCAGGCCGTCCAGGTGATCCGCAGCGAAGAGCTGCGGCCTCATTGAAGCGGGCTGTAGAGGATCGACCACGGCGAGCCCAACTTGGTGATCCGCAGCGAAGAGCTGCGGCCTCATTGAAGCTTCGCGTACCACGCGCGCTGGCCGGCGGTCAGGGTGTGATCCGCAGCGAAGAGCTGCGGCCTCATTGAAGCTACGCGGCAGCCTCGCCGGCGCCCCCGTCCGTGGGTGATCCGCAGCGAAGAGCTGCGGCCTCATTGAAGCGACGTGATCCTGGTCGACGACCTCACCCGCTTTGGCCGTGATCCGCAGCGAAGAGCTGCGGCCTCATTGAAGCGATGCCGATGGCGCTGGATACGGGTTCGGTCATGCGGTGATCCGCAGCGAAGAGCTGCGGCCTCATTGAAGCCGGCACTGGGAGGCCCCAAGACGGCCCTCTCGCTGAGTGATCCGCAGCGAAGAGCTGCGGCCTCATTGAAGCAACTTCCCCCGCAAAGCCCTCGCCAGCGCCCTGCGGTGATCCGCAGCGAAGAGCTGCGGCCTCATTGAAGCGTGGCTTCCAGCTGCAGCCCGGCGTTCACCGCAAAGCGTGATCCGCAGCGAAGAGCTGCGGCCTCATTGAAGCTTCTGGTAGGCCGCCAGCGACAGCAGGCCGCCACGTGTGATCCGCAGCGAAGAGCTGCGGCCTCATTGAAGCTGCTGGACACCGCCGGCGGCCAGCTCGTCTACGTGGGTGATCCGCAGCGAAGAGCTGCGGCCTCATTGAAGCGGCCTCCCGGAAGACGTTGCGAGATACATGGCGCCTGTGATCCGCAGCGAAGAGCTGCGGCCTCATTGAAGCAAGTCCGGCGATGTGGTCCGGCATGAGTTCGGGTCGTGATCCGCAGCGAAGAGCTGCGGCCTCATTGAAGCTGCGCCAGACGGTGGTGCCGCCCGCCTTGTACACCGGTGATCCGCAGCGAAGAGCTGCGGCCTCATTGAAGCCACCGGTGCGGTTCCGATGAGTTTCTATTGCACGGGTGATCCGCAGCGAAGAGCTGCGGCCTCATTGAAGCAGCGTAGACCGTGCCAGCGTCCGCCATGACCACCGTGGGTGATCCGCAGCGAAGAGCTGCGGCCTCATTGAAGCTTCAGCGCGGCGAGCGGATGCGGCTCATCCGCCGCAGTGATCCGCAGCGAAGAGCTGCGGCCTCATTGAAGCGAATACACACTGGCCGGCGTGTCCGTGCTGGCCTGATGTGATCCGCAGCGAAGAGCTGCGGCCTCATTGAAGCCCGCCGACCGCTTTTGCTGTCGCGTTGTATGGGATCGTGATCCGCAGCGAAGAGCTGCGGCCTCATTGAAGCAGCAGGTCGGTGCTGCTGAGGGAATTGAGCGTGCCGTGATCCGCAGCGAAGAGCTGCGGCCTCATTGAAGCTGCGGGTTTCTCGGTGCGCTATGCGCCTGGGCGGCGGTGATCCGCAGCGAAGAGCTGCGGCCTCATTGAAGCTACGTGACCGAACTTGCGCGCCAGGCGGCGCTGGAGGTGATCCGCAGCGAAGAGCTGCGGCCTCATTGAAGCTGGCGCTTGCGGCAGTATCAGCGTGACCGGCTCCGTCGTGATCCGCAGCGAAGAGCTGCGGCCTCATTGAAGCGGCGTACAGCTTGTCGGCTGCCGCGCGGAGGCTCACGTGATCCGCAGCGAAGAGCTGCGGCCTCATTGAAGCTTCACCATGGCGCTGTCGGCGCCGGACTGGTCGAGGGGTGATCCGCAGCGAAGAGCTGCGGCCTCATTGAAGCTTGCCTAAAGGGTTGCGACTACGCCGCCGAAGCGGCGTGATCCGCAGCGAAGAGCTGCGGCCTCATTGAAGCCTGCAGCTGGTCGATGCTTACCGGCCAGCGCACGCGGTGATCCGCAGCGAAGAGCTGCGGCCTCATTGAAGCGCGAGGCAATGCGCTCGCATCGGCGCGTGCTTGTGCGTGATCCGCAGCGAAGAGCTGCGGCCTCATTGAAGCTCGAACGCACCGCGCAGGGCGGTGACCTTCTGCTTGTGATCCGCAGCGAAGAGCTGCGGCCTCATTGAAGCCAGCCACGCGCCGAGCATGCCGGCCGTCTCGCAGATGTGATCCGCAGCGAAGAGCTGCGGCCTCATTGAAGCAACTGCGGCGAACACCGCCACCGTCTGCCCGACCATGTGATCCGCAGCGAAGAGCTGCGGCCTCATTGAAGCTTCGTCAACGATGTGACCGGCGAGCAAGGCGCGCGGGTGATCCGCAGCGAAGAGCTGCGGCCTCATTGAAGCAGGATCTAAGCCATGCGTATCATCGCGGCATTCCCCGGTGATCCGCAGCGAAGAGCTGCGGCCTCATTGAAGCGATACCGAGACCGACGTGGTGGAGGGTCACGAGAAGTGATCCGCAGCGAAGAGCTGCGGCCTCATTGAAGCTGCGGCTGCGCGCCGCGCATACGTGATGCCAGGGTTGGTGATCCGCAGCGAAGAGCTGCGGCCTCATTGAAGCAAAGGCGATGCGCTCATGCTTTTCACGAGACGTAAGGTGATCCGCAGCGAAGAGCTGCGGCCTCATTGAAGCTCGGTTTCGATGCGCACGGCCTCGGCTCGCGCCGCATGTGATCCGCAGCGAAGAGCTGCGGCCTCATTGAAGCTGGGCCATCAGCAACTCAATGACGCCGTTGCCGGTGGTGATCCGCAGCGAAGAGCTGCGGCCTCATTGAAGCCGGAGTAAAAAGAGACTTCCTCCCCTTTCGGCCTCGGTGATCCGCAGCGAAGAGCTGCGGCCTCATTGAAGCTCCCCGAGCGCGGTGCTGGACGGCACGGTGAACGAGTGATCCGCAGCGAAGAGCTGCGGCCTCATTGAAGCTTCGCCGGTTGTTCGGCCGTGGGATACCGCCGCCGAGGTGATCCGCAGCGAAGAGCTGCGGCCTCATTGAAGCATGGGGTATCCCGTGGAATGGGACTACTGCGCGCCGTGATCCGCAGCGAAGAGCTGCGGCCTCATTGAAGCCAGATTTCGCGGGCTGGTTCGTACTGGTCGCGCTGTTGTGATCCGCAGCGAAGAGCTGCGGCCTCATTGAAGCCGTTCTTCTTCTTGCGCTGTTTACCATTTTTGTCTCGTGATCCGCAGCGAAGAGCTGCGGCCTCATTGAAGCTAGATGCGGCCATCGGCCAGGCGCAAGCGCATGGCGGTGATCCGCAGCGAAGAGCTGCGGCCTCATTGAAGCTAGCGATAGCCGGTGGCGCGGCTCACGCCGAAGCGAGGTGATCCGCAGCGAAGAGCTGCGGCCTCATTGAAGCCGATACTCATGTGCCCGCTCCTCATGCGTGAATTTCGTGATCCGCAGCGAAGAGCTGCGGCCTCATTGAAGCCACAACCCCCGCACCGGCGAGCCGTGGCTACACGACGGTGATCCGCAGCGAAGAGCTGCGGCCTCATTGAAGCACAGGATCGTAGTGCAGCGGAACATTAGACGAGGTGCGTGATCCGCAGCGAAGAGCTGCGGCCTCATTGAAGCGGCGTCGTGCGCCGCGCGGCGCCGTCCATCCCTACGGTGATCCGCAGCGAAGAGCTGCGGCCTCATTGAAGCTATCAGATCGACCACGTATCCACGACCTCGGCGCAGGTGATCCGCAGCGAAGAGCTGCGGCCTCATTGAAGCGACCAGGCCACCCGCGACAGCGCGGGCGCCTTCCTCGTGATCCGCAGCGAAGAGCTGCGGCCTCATTGAAGCACCAGGTAGGCCACCGCCTGCTGCGCCTGCGGCTTGGTGATCCGCAGCGAAGAGCTGCGGCCTCATTGAAGCGACAGGATGCCCTTGGCGTACATGCTGGCGTTGCGGTGATCCGCAGCGAAGAGCTGCGGCCTCATTGAAGCGACGCGGTGCTGGCGGCCTCCTTCACGCCGCAGCGCGGTGATCCGCAGCGAAGAGCTGCGGCCTCATTGAAGCATGGTGGCTACGGCGTCGTAGCGCTTGCCCAGCCGCGTGATCCGCAGCGAAGAGCTGCGGCCTCATTGAAGCGCCGGCGCGCTGTCCGCGATCAACCAGCAGATGCTGGTGATCCGCAGCGAAGAGCTGCGGCCTCATTGAAGCGCGCGGCTCAACGGCCTGGACGATCCGACCAAGCGCCGTGATCCGCAGCGAAGAGCTGCGGCCTCATTGAAGCACCACGAACAGCCCCACCGACGTGCGCAGCAACGCGGTGATCCGCAGCGAAGAGCTGCGGCCTCATTGAAGCTCGAAGTCCTCCACGCTCTCATTGGCCGGGTCCCAAGTGATCCGCAGCGAAGAGCTGCCGCCTCATTGAAGCAGCGGCACCGAGCAGATCTTCATCGGCTTCCGCAGGTGATCCGCAGCGAAGAGCTGCGGCCTCATTGAAGCTCGATCGCCCAGAAGGGTTCTTCTTTCTCGATATGCTGTGATCCGCAGCGAAGAGCTGCGGCCTCATTGAAGCATGTTCCGACGACTGCGGCCCTCTAACCGAAAATGCAGTGATCCGCAGCGAAGAGCTGCGGCCTCATTGAATCGCCAACGGTACGGAATCGCCGACGGCACGCAGCGGACCTCCGAGATTTTCACCAGCTGAAGGGCTCTATTCTGTGCCAGCTATATGGTTATGGCCGAACAGCTCTCCCGCACATGGGCGAACCGCTGTTCCAAGCCGAAGCGGCGTGTGTGCACCAGCCCGCGAGAAAAGCGCGACATAGCCACGCTTCCCGCATCTCTGCCTTGGTCGCAACTTACTTGACTGAGAAATCCTTGCTGGCGACCTGGTTGCCGTCCAGCGAGATGTCCACCTTGTAGTTGCCGGCCGGGAAACCGTCCGGTTTGCTGATCATGAAGGCGGTGGTCTCCGGGCCCATCGCATTGAGCGTCTTGCTGTCCTCGTGCACCACCTGGCCATCCTGATAGGTCCATTTCGCCGCCAGCGTCGCATTGCCGTTGCCGCTGGTGTCGACCGAGGCGTAGATGGTGTCCTTCGGTGCGAAGCTGGTGCCGCTGGCGAGGATCTTGTGGTTTGCGTCGACCGTCGAGCCCAGCTCTACCGAGCCGACCGTGACCGTGGCGGGCGCGCCGTTGTTCATCGCGCTCGGAGCGGTGGTGGCCGGTGCGGGCGCAGGCGCCGATGCGGGCGCCGTCGCCGCCGGTGGTGGTGCGGTGGACGGCGACGGCGCCGCCGATTCGTTGTTGTTCTTGCCGCAGGCGCCCAGCACCAGCATCGCAGCCAGCGACACGGCAAGGATCAAGGGTTGGCGAGTCATCTTCATGGGGGTACCTCCTGCTTCAGGACTTGGCGGGGATCTTCAGGACCTGACCGACCCTGATCCGGTCCGGATCGGAAAGCTGGCCGCGGTTGGCGTCGAAGATCGGCTTCCATGCATTCGCGTCGCCGTAGAAGTGTTTCGCGATCTTCGTGAGGTTGTCGCCAGCTGCCACGGTATAGGTGGTATCCCTGTCAGCGGTGGAGCCGACCTGCGACTGCACGTTGCTGAAATCCGCCTTGGGCGGCGCATCCGGCGCGGTGGATTCCACCCCGCCCTGCACATTGGAAAAATCTGCCTTGCCGGTCTCGTTGCCCATCGCGCCGCTCCTTCCGGGAAGAGTGGGCCTGTGATAGCCGGCTTGCGGTTAACGGGTTGTGAGCGTTCTGGCGAAGCGTTCAGCTGGATATCGCGCGACAGGCAACCGGATCAACCGATACCGGGACGCGCCACCATCGGCTTGCGCCCTTGCCGCCGCGCCCACCACGCCCTTCTGCGTTCGGCCAGGCACGAGAAGATCACGTACAGCGCCGGGGTGCTGAGCAGGGTGAGGCTTTGCGAGATCAGCAGGCCGCCGATCAGGGCGATGCCGAGCGGGCGGCGCAGTTCGCTGCCTTCGCCGAGGCCGATGGCGATCGGCAGCGCGGCGAGGATGGCGACCATGGTGGTCATCATGATCGGGCGGAAGCGCACCGTGCACGCCTCGCGCGCCGCTTCCAGCGGACTCTTGCCGTGTTCGCGCTGGGCGACCAGGGCGAAGTCGATCATCATGATCGCGTTCTTCTTGACAATGCCGATCAACAGCACCAGCGCGATCTGCGCCACCACCGACAGCTCGGTGCCGGTGATCCACAGCGCCAGCAACGCGCCCACCCCGGCAGCCGGCAGGGTGGACAGGATGGTGATCGGATGGATCAGGTTCTCGTACAGCATGCCGAGCACGATGTAGACGGTGATCACGGCGGCGAGAATCAGCCAGCCCATGCCGCTCTGCGACTGCTGGAAGCGGCGGAAGTCGTTGCCCATCTGCACCCGGATGTCGCCGGGCATGCGCATGTTCTTCACGGTGGCCTGGATCACCGCCATCGCCTCGCCCATGCTCACGCCCGGCGCGAGGTTGAAGCTTAGGTCCATCGTGGTGTACTGGTTTTCGTGGGTGATCTGCGAGGGCGCCAGCCCCGGTTCCTGCCGTGCGAACGCGGTGATCGGGATCATCCGGCCGCTGCTGGAACGCACGTAGATGCGGTTGAGCGCCTCCGGCGTGGCGGTCTGTTCGGGCAGCGCGTTGACCACCACCTGGTACTGGTTGATGTCCGAGTAGATGGTGGACACCTGGCGCTGGCCGAACGCGTCGTACAGCGCGCCGTCGATGGCGCCGATCGACACGCCGAGCCTCGCGGCCTTGTCGCGGTCGATCACGATGTTCTGGCGCAGGCCGGCCTCGTCGATGTCGGTGCCGACATCGCGCAGTTTCGGGTTCTTCTTCAGCTCGGCCTGCAGCTTCGGCAGCCATGCCTGCAGGCTGGCCAGGTCATTGCCCTGCAGCGAGACCTGGTATTGCGCGCCCTGGCTGGTGCCGCCACCACCGCCGCTGGGCAGGTCCTGCACCGGGCGCAGGCGCAGGTTGAGGTCGGGATAGTGGGCGGCCTTCGCGCTGAGCCGGGCGAGCACCGCGAAGGTGTCGTCGTGGCGGCCGTCGGCGCGGGTCTTCAGATCGATGTTGAACGAGCCGCTGGTGCCCTGCCGGCCGCTGCCCAGGCGCGAGCCCACGGTGGCGACGTCGGGGTCGGCCATCAGCATCGCGGTGAGCCGCTCCAGTCGCTGGCGGCTTTCGGCGAACGAGACGGTGGCGCTGGAGCTGGCGCGGCCCCAGATCAGGCCGGTGTCCTGCGCCGGGAACAGCCCGGCCTTGACCACGCCGAACAGGTAGAAGGTGGCCACGATCAGCGCCAGCGGGGTCAGCGAGAACGCCAGCGCGTGGCGCAGCGAGAAATCCAGCGCACGGGTGTACACGCGCAGCATGCCGGCATGGAAACCGTCCAGCGCGCGGGCGAGTCGCGACGGCGGCGCCGGCTCCTTCGCCGCATGGCCGCCAAGGAAGCGTCCGCACAGCGCCGGCGTCAGGGTCAGCGAAACCAGCGCCGAGACCACGATCGCCGCCACCAGGGTCATCGAGAACTCGTGCATGAACATGCCGGTGATGCCGCCGGCGAACAGCAGCGGGATGAACACCGCGACCAGCGATGCGGTGATCGAGACGATGGTGAAGCCGATCTCGCGCGCGCCGGCCAGGGTCGCCTGCATGCGCGACATGCCGGCGTCGAGGTGGCGGATGATGTTTTCGATCACCACGATCGCGTCGTCCACCACGAAGCCGATCGCGATCACCAGCGCCAGCAGGGTGAGGTTGTTCAGCGTGTAGCCGAGGATGTACATCACCACGAACGCGCCGGCCAGCGACAGCGGCACCGCCGTCGCGGCGATCAGGGTGGGCGCCAGCCGGCGCAGGAACAGCGCCATCACCAGCACCACCATCGCCAGCGAGATCAGCAGCGTGGCCTGCACCTCGTGCAAAGAGGCGCGGATGGTCGGCGTGCCGTCGAAGAACGGGGTCAGCGCGGTAGCCGGCGGCAGGTAACTGCGCAGCACCGGCAGTTGCTCCTTGACCAGGTCGGCGGTGGCGATGATGTTCGCGTCGGCTTTCTTGTAGACGTACATCAGCACGGCCGGCTTGCCGTGGAACCAGGCCGCCTGGTAGGCGTCCTGCTGGCCGGCGTAGACCCTGGCCACGTCGGACAGCCGCACCGGCGTGCCGTTGCGGCTGGCAATGACCAGCTGGGCGAAGTCCTCCGCGCTGTGCAACTGGGCGGTGGCGCTGATCGACACGGTGCTGGCGCCGTTGGACAGGAAGCCTTCGGGCGAGGTGACGTTGGCTGCGCTCAGCGCGTTGCGCAGCTGGTCGGGCGACAGCCCCATCGCGTTCAGCGCGCGCAGGTTCACGTCGACGCGGATCGCCGGCGTGGCCGCGCCGGCGATCTCCACCGAGGACACCCCGGGCAGCTGACGCAGCCGCTGCGCCAGCAGGGTGTCGGACAGGTTGTACAGGTCGGCCGCCGACTGCGTGTCCGAGGTCAGCGCCAGCGCGATGATCGGGTCGTCGTTCGGGTTCGCCTTCTGGTAGCTGGGCGCGCCGTTGAGGCCGCTGGGCAGGTCCGGCGCGGCCGCATTGATCGCCGCCTGCACGTCGCGTGCGGCGGCATCCAGGTCGGTGCCGGTGCGGAACAGCATGAAGACGAAGCTGCGCCCCTCGGAGCTGGACGAGCGCATCGTCTCGATGCCGGGCACCTGGCCCAGGTGCCGTTCCAGCGGCGCGGCCACGGTCGACGCCATGGTGCTGGCGTCGGCGCCGGCCTGGCTGGCCTGCACGAAGATCGCCGGAAACTGCATGTTCGGCAGCGCCGCCACGCCGAGCAGGAAGTAGCAGATCGTGCCGGCCACGAACAGACCGATCGCCAGCAGCGAGGTGCCGATCGGGCGACGGATAAAGGTACCGGAGAGGTTCATGGAGTCAACGCGGACGGGGACGGACGAAGGTGCGGGGACAAATCATCCCACCCTCAACGTCCGGGCCGCGGAAAGGTTGATCGCGAGGTTGCGCGAAGAGCAACCCCACTCCGACCCTCCCCTGCGAGCAGGAGAGGGAGCAGAACACCGCGGTGGAATCACGCCGCGCGGCTGGCCGGGGCGCGGGTCAGCGCCCGGCGCTCGCGGCGGGCGGCCAACCAGTCGGAAAAACGCTCCATGTACAGGTAGATCACCGGCGTGGTGTATAGCGTGACCAGCTGCGACAGCAACAGGCCGCCGACGATCGACACGCCCAGCGGCCGGCGCAGTTCCGCGCCAATGCCGTTGCCCAGCGCCAGCGGCAGCGCGCCGAGCATGGCCGCGGCGGTGGTCATCATGATCGGGCGGAAGCGCAGCAGGCAGGCGCGGCGGATCGCATCGCGCGCATCGAGCCCGGTGCGGCGCGCCTCGATGGCGAAGTCGATCATCATGATCGCGTTCTTCTTGACGATGCCGATCAGCAGCACGATGCCGACGATACCGTCCACCGACAGGCTCATGCCGAACAGCATCAACGCCAGCAAGGCGCCCACGCCGGCCGGCGGCAGCGTGGAGATGATCGTCAGCGGGTGGATGTAGCTCTCGTACAGCACGCCCAGCACGATGTAGATCACCACGATCGCGGCCAGCAGCAGCAGCACTTCATCACCCAGCGAAGAGGCGAACTCGGCGGCCTTGCCGACGAACTCGCCGCGGATCTGCGGCGGGAAGTTCAGCTGCGCCTCGACCTGGTGGATCGCCGCCACCGCGTCGGACAGCGAGTAGCCCGGCGCCACGTTGAACGCCAGCGTCACCGCCGGCAGCTGCTGCTGGTGGCTGACCACCAGCGGCGCGCTGGTCATCTGCGCACTGACCAGCGAAGACAGCGGGATGCTGCCGCCGGCGCCGATCTCGAAGCCGATGTTGCCGGTGTTGCCGATGCCCGAGGGCGTGGCCGAATTGCTCGACTTCAGCTGGCCGAAGCTGGTCGCGGTGCTGCCGGTGAGCGCGCCATTGCCGTTGCCGCGCACGGTGAGCTTGGTCAGCAGGTCGTCGCTGGTACGGAACTCCGGCGCCACCTCCAGCACCACGCGGTACTGGTTGAGCTGGGTGAAGATGGTGGAGATCTGGCGCTGGCCGAAGGCGTCGTACAGGGTGTCGTCGATGGTCTGCACCGGCACGCCGAGACGGCTGGCCTTCTCGCGGTCGATGGTGAGCTTGAGCGCGTTGCCGTTGTCGGCCAGGTTGTTGTCCACGTCGGCCAGCTCCGGCCGCTGGCGCATCGCCTGGGTCATCTGGCTGGCATAGCCGGCCAGCTCCGACGACTTCACCGCGGACAGCGAATACTGGTACTCGGTGGCGGCCACGCGGCTGTCCAGGGTCACGTCCTGCACCGGCTTCAGGTACAGCGCCACGCCGGGGATGCCGGCCACCGCATGCTGCAGCCGCGGCAGCAGATCGTCCAGGCCGTCGCGGTCGCCGCGGTCCTTCAGCACAATCGAGAGCTGGCCCTGGTTGAGCGTGGGGTTGATGGTGCCGGCGCCGATGAAGGCGGCCACGCCGGCCACCGCGGGATCCTTGCGCAGCGCCTCGGCGACGGCCTTGGTGCGGTCTTCCATTTGCGGGAAGGCGATGTTGTCGTCGGCCTGCACCACGCCGGTGATCAGGCCGGTGTCCTGCTCGGGCAGCAGGCCCTTGGGGATGATGATGTACAGGAACACGGTGAGCACCACCGCGGCGCCGGCCACCAGCATGGTCAGGCGTTGATGGTCGAGCACCCAGTCGAGCGAGCGCTCGTAGATGCCGACGATGCGCGACCAGACGGTGCGCTTGCCGGCCGCGGCATGGCGCTCGTACGCGTCGTCGCCCTCGGGCAGCTGGTCGGGCTTGAGCAGGTAGGCGCACATCATCGGCGTCAGCGTCAGCGACACCAGCATCGAGATGGTCACCGCGATCGTGAGCACCCAGGCGAATTCGTGGAACAGCCGGCCAGTGACGCCGGGCATCAACAGCAGCGGCAGGAACACCGCCACCAGCGACACGGTCAACGACAGCACGGTGAAGCCGATCTCCTTCGCGCCGACCTCGGCCGCCTCCTTGCCGTCCTTGCCCTGCTCGATGTAGCGCACGATGTTCTCGATCATCACGATCGCGTCGTCCACCACGAAGCCGGTGGCCACGGTCAGCGCCATCAGCGAGAGGTTGTCCAGCGACATGCCGGTGAACGCCATCACGCCGAACGTGCCCATCAGCGACAGCGGCACCGCCACCGACGGGATGATGGTGGCCCACAGCCGGCGCAGGAACACGAAGATCACGCCGATCACCAGGAATACGGTGAGGATCAGGGTGAACTCGACGTCACGCACCGAGGCGCGGATGGTCACCGTGCGGTCGGCGAACACGTCCAGGTGCACGTCGGCCGGCAGCGCGCTGCGCAGCTCGGGCAGCACGCGGCGGATCTGCTCCACCGTCTGCACGATGTTGGCGCCGGGCTGGCGGCGCACGTCCAGCAGCACCGCCGGCTGGCCGTTCGCCCACGCCGCAAGCTGATCGTTCTCCACACCATCGACCACGTTCGCCACGTCGGACAGCCGCACCGGCGAGTTGTTCTTGTAGCTGATGATGGTGCTCTTGTACTCGGCCGCGTCGCTCAGCTGGTCGTTGGTGCCGATCGAGTAGCTCTGCGTCTTGCCGTTCAGCGTGCCCTTGGGCGCGTTGACGTTGGCCTGGGTCAGCGCGCTGCGCACGTCCTCCATGGTGAGGCCGAGGTTGGACAGCTGCGCCGGGTTCACCTGCACGCGCACCGCGGGGCGCACGTTGCCGGCGATCGAGACCAGGCCCACGCCCTGCACCTGCGACAGCTTCTGCGCAATGATCGAGTCGGCCAGGTCGTTCACCTCGCGCAGCTGGCGGCTGTCGGAGGTGAGCTTCAAGGTGAGGATCGGCGCGTCGGCCGGATTCACCCGGTTGTACACCGGCGGGTACGGCAGGTTGCCCGGCAGCGTGCCCTTGGCCTGGTTGATCGCCGCCTGCACGTCCTGCGCGGCGATGTCGATGTCACGGTCCATCGAGAACTGCAGGATGATCGTGGACAGCCCGGCGGAGGAGTCCGAGCTCATCATGGTGAGCCCGGAGATCTGCCCCAGGTTGCGCTCCAGCGGCGTGGTGATCAGCGCCGCCATGGTGCTGGCGCTGGCGCCCGGGTACTGCGTGCTGACCACCAGGCTGGGCGCCTCGATCTCCGGCAGGGCGGACACCGGCAGCTGGCGATAGCCCAGGATGCCGAGCAGCAGCACCGCCACCATCAGCAGCGAGGTGGCGATCGGGCGGCGAATGAAGAGGGTCGAGAATCCCATGGCTATCCGTGACGTGTTGGTGCGGTTTCAGCCGCGATCATGGCCGGGCACCGCCAGCCGTTCGCGGCCGCGGTGCATGCTGCCGGCCGGCGCACGGCCGCTCAGTCGCGGCGACGGCCGCCACCCTTGGCATTCTGCTTGGCCTTCTCCAGTTCGGCCGCGGTTGGCGCCGCCGGCACTTCACCTGGCTTCAGCGCATTGACCTTGCTGCCCGGCTTCAGCCGGAACTGGCCCTCGGTGACCACGCGGTCGCCTGCCTTGAGGCCGCTGCCGACCATCACGTGGCTGTCGCCCACCTCACCGGCCACCGTCACCGCCTGCATCTTCACCGTGCTGTCGGCCTGCACCTGGTAGACGTAGTCGCCGTCCGGCCCGCGCTGCACCGCCTGCGCGGGAATCACCAGACCGCCGTCGACGGTGTTCACCAGCAGGCGCACGTTGACGAACTGGCCGGGCCACAATTCGTTGTTCGCATTGGGGAACTCCGATTTCAGGCGGAACGTGCCGGTGCTGGTGTCGATCTGGTTGTCGATCACCTTGAGCACGCCGCCGCTGGCGATCGGGTGCGCGTCGGTGCGGTCCAGCGCGGTCACCTGCAGCGCGGCGCCTTCCTTCGCGGCGGCGCTGCGCACCATGTCGAGGTTCTGCTCGGGCAGGGTGAACATTACGTTGATCGGGTGCAGCTGGGTCAGCGTGACGATCGCGCTGGAGGTGGTGACCACGTTGCCCGGGTCGACCGCGCGGATACCGGCGAGGCCGTCGATCGGCGACAGCACGCGGGTGTAGTTCAGCTGTACCTGGGTGTCGCGTACGTTGGCCGCATCGGCGGCAACGGCGGCTTCGTACTGGGCGGCGGTGTTGCGCAGGGTGTCCAGGTCCTGCTTGGAGATGTAGCCCTTGGCAGCCAGGTCCTGGCTGCGCGTCAGGTTGCTTTTGGCGGTGGCTGCCAGGGCCTGGTCCTGGCGCTGGCGCGCCACCGCCTGGTCGTAGGCAGCCTGGTAGGTGCGCGGGTCGATCTGCGCCAGCAGCTGGCCCTTCTTCACCGGCTGACCCTCGCTGAAATGCAGGCTGAGCAGCTGGCCGCCCACCTGCGGGTTCACGGCCACCGTGTTGAGCGCCTGCACCGTGCCCAGGGCGGTCAGGTAGACCGGCACGTTCTGCTTGACCACCGGCACCACGGTGACCGGCACCGGCGGCGGTTCGTCCTTGCCGCCCTTGCCGCCCTTGTTCTTGCTCGCCGCCTGCGTCGAGGCAGTGCCGGCCGGAGCGGGCTTGTGCAGCAGGCGGAAGCCCACCGCCGCCACCACGACCACGGCAACGACGATCAACGCGATCTTCCAAAAACGCGACATGTAAAACTCCTGGACTGGACGGTGCGGCCCACCGGCGCACGGCTGTGCAGCAAGCGATGGCAAAACGACGGATGCGCGCCGGGCCCTGCCGGCACGCATCAGGGTGAGCGAAGCATAGGGGCAGTTCAACGAACTTGGACAATGCCGGTTGACATGGGTGCGACATGACCGATGGCAGGGGCGACGCCCGCCGCGCGGCCATCCGCAGGCCCCCGGGGGGCCGCTGGCGGGGGCGCCACGGCACACCTGAAACTTGTCGCGCGCTTCGTTTATAATCGCCGACTGTTGCCTGTCCGACCCGCATCAGGCCGGGCGGCAAGCGTGATTCGCGCCGCGGACCCACTCGCGGGGAGCCGCACCGGGGCGCATTCCTCGGCCGGCACGACAGCAACAGACTATTCAGGCAGGCCGGGCAGCCATCGTGGCGTTCCGCTCCGCCCTCTGACAGGAGTACGTGCGTGAGCGGTTCCATGAGCAAATCCGACCAGAGCGTGTTGCGCCAGTTCTCGATCATGATCGGCGGTCTGGTCGTGCTGACCGTGGTGCTGATCCTCGCGGCGCTGGCGATCCACGAGCACGAGCCGAAGGAAACCAACCCGAAACAGCCGGCCCGCGTCAGCGCGCGGCTCGCGCCGGACGGCGCCGTCTATGCCGGCAACACCGGCCGCGCCGCCATGCAGGTGGCCGCTGACGTCGCCGCCAAGGCCGCCGCTTCGCAGGTTGCCTATGGCGGCACCACCGACGGCAAGGCGATCTACGACCACCTGTGCACCAGCTGCCACGGCTCCGGCGTCGCCGGCGCGCCGAAGACCGGCGACAAGGCCGCCTGGGGCCCGCGCCTGGCGCAGGGCATCGACACCCTGGTCAAGCACGCGATCGACGGCTATCACGGCCCGGACGGCAACTTCATGCCACCCAAGGGCGGCAACCCGGCGCTCACCGCCGAACAGGTGACCAACGCCGTGCACTGGCTGGCCGATCAGGCCAAGTAACTTCGCCTGATCCAACAAGCTTTCGCCAAACGCCGCCTTCCGGCGGCGTTTTCGTTTGCCCCTTCCCCTGCAGGAAGTCCTTCAGGTGAGGGGGTTACGCGTCACCGGGAAGATCAAAAGCACCCCTCCCCAACCCTCCCCTGCTTGCGCTGGGGAGGGAGTACACCCACTCACTGCGCGTGCGTGCCGACCCACTCCCGCGCAAACTCCCGCAACTCCGGGAAGAATGCCTCGAAGCGCTGCTGCAGTTGCGCTTCCCGCTGCTGCAGCACCGGCAGCGCCGAGGCCAGCGGGTTGGCGCGGCGCAGGCGCTGGCCGATGCCGCCCAGCGCTACACCCAGCATGGCGTCGTCGGTGTACGCCGCCGGCAGGCCATGCGTCTCCATGTAGCCGCGGAAGCGCCGCAGCGCCGGCGGCAGCAGCGCGTCCTGCCGCCACAGCAGCGCGCGCAGCGCGGCGGAGTATTCCGCCAGCGGCTGCGCGCTCCACTGCGGAAAATCCCGCGCCAGGCAGTGGTCGAACCACATGTCCAGCAGGATGCCGGCGTAGCGGCGATACGGCGCGGGCAGCAGCGTCCGCGCGGCGAGCACCTCGGGGTGGGCGTCGGTATAGACGTCGATCGCGCGGTGCAGGCGAATGCCGGCGATCACCCGCGGCGGCAACGGCGCCGCGTTCACCGGGCCGTGCACGAAATCGCCCAGCATGCCGCCCAGCCGCAGGGCCTCCTCGTCGCCGGCCAGCAGCGCGTGCGCCAGGTGGTTCATCCGCGGCACCTGCGGCAGCCGGCGCGCGCGGCGGTTATCATCACGTGCATGACTCCCACCGAGCTCTCCACCGCACCTGCCGGCTTTCCGGATATCGCCGCCAGTTTCATGCTCGACGGCCCGGCGGGCAAGCTGGAGACGATCAGCGACGTCGCCGAAGCGGCCTGCGCGCGCCGCGGCGTGGCGGTGATCTGCCACCCGCTCACCATCGAGGGCGGCAGCATGCACAACAAGGTGGTGACAATGGTCGAGCGCGCGCTGCGCGAATCCGGGCTGGACACCGTGCGCTTCAACTTCCGCGGCGCTGGTGGTTCGCAGGGCGAGTACGACAAGGGCGATGGCGAGGGCGAGGACCTGGCCGCGGTGGTCGCCTGGGTACGCCGCATGCGCCCGCACGACGCCTTGTGGCTGGCCGGCTTTTCGTTCGGCAGCTACGTGAGCATCGCCAACGCGGTGCGCCTGCACGCCGACACGCTGGTCAGCGTCGCGCCGCCGGTCGGGCGCTGGCCATTCGACGCGATCGCGTTGCCGAGCTGCCCGTGGCTGATCGTGCAGGGCGAGGCCGACGAGATCGTCGAGCCGCAGGCGGTGTTCGACTGGGTTGAAACGCTGGCGCATCGGCCCGAGCTGGTGCGCATGCCCGAGACTAGCCATTTCTTCCACCGCCGGCTGATGGACCTGCGCGGCGCGATCAAGCATGCGGTGCAGGGCTGGCTGCCGCCGAAGCGGCATGCCTGACGCCGGCCGCCCCTCCGAAGACCTGCCCGCTCGATGAGTGAAACCCCCACGCCCGCGCCCAGTGCGCGCTATCTCGAAGGCGTCGCCGCGCACCGCTGGGAGTTCGACCCGACCCAGTTGGCGCTGTTGCCGGAATTCGACCGCATGCATGCAGCGCTGTGCGCCGAGGCGGCGAACGGCAATGGCCTGCTCGGCCGACTGAAATCGCTGCTCGGCAACGAGCCGCCGGAGGCCGTGCCGGGCTTGTACCTGTGGGGCACGGTAGGCCGCGGCAAGACCTTCCTGATGGACCTGTTCGCCGCCAGCCTGCCGCACGGCGTGGTGCTGCGCCGGCACTTCCACCGTTTCATGGGTGAGGTGCACGCGCATCTGCGCACGCTGGGCGAGCGGCAGAACCCGCTGGTCGAGGTGGCCGCCGGTCTCGCCGCACGCTGCCGCGTGCTGTGCCTGGACGAGTTCCTGGTCAACGACATCGGCGATGCGATGATCCTCTCGGGCCTGCTCGACGCGCTGTTCGCGCGCGGCGTCACCCTGGTCACCACCTCCAACACCGCACCGGCCAACCTGTACCGGGGCGGCCTGCAGCGCGCGCGCTTCCTGCCCGCGATCGCGCTGATCGAACGGCACTGCCACGTGGTCGAGATGGCCTCCTCGCACGACTGGCGCCTGCGCGCGCTGACCCAGGCGTCGGTCTACCTCACCCCGCCCGGCGCCGAGGCGCATCGCGCGCTGGAACGGATCTTCGCCGGCCAGGCCCGTGGCCACGTGCAGGAGCACGGCAGCCTGCACGTCAACGGCCGCGACATCCCGTTCGTCAAGCGCGCCGATGACATCGCCTGGTTCGAGTTCGCCGCGCTGTGCGAAGGGCCACGCGCGGTGGCCGACTACATCGCGCTGGCCAAGGCAGTGCCGGCGGTGATCATGGCCAACGTGCCGCAATTCACCATCTACAGCGAGGACCCCGCCAAGCGCTTCGTGCAACTGGTGGACGAGTTCTATGACCGCCACGTCAAGCTGGTACTGTCCGCCGCCGCGCCGATCACCGAGCTGTACGACGGCGAACGCCTGCGCGCCGAGTTCGGCCGCACCGAATCGCGCCTGATCGAGATGCAGAGCGAGGAGTACCTGGCGCTGGAGCATCGGCCCGAATGAACTGCTACCGTGCCGGTTGAGGATCGCTGCCGGAGCCACCCATGCCTCTTCCGCTTGCCGTCGCCCTGCTGTTCGCCACTACCCCCGGGCCGCCCAGCCAGGATTTCAGTGCGCGCGTGACGCAGGGCCGGCTGGCCGAGGCCGCCGCCGGCGGACCGGCCTATCAGAAGCAGCTGTGGAGCAGGATCGGCGATCCCGTCACCACGGCGCTGAAAGACTGCATCGCCCACCATGCGCCGGCCGACAAGTCGCCGTTCACCCTGGTCGCCGACCTGCGGGCCGACGGCCGGCCAACCCGGATCGAGGTGCTGCCGCCGACGCCGGTCGCCACCTGCATGGCGGGCCGCTTCACCGGCTGGACGCTGCCGCCACCCCCGGCCACGCCGGCGCCTTATCCGATCGAAATCGACTTCAGCATCGTGCCCTGAACCGGCCGCCACGACGGCCGCGCGCCGGCATCGACCCACCCCACGGAGACACCCATGCATCGCACCGCCCTCGCCCTCGCCATCGCGCTGGCCGCCGCCATCGCACCGCTGCACGCCACCGACGCCGCCGGCGCGCAGGCCATGGCGCAGCGGGAACTGCCGCAGGTCGTCGCGTGGCGGCGCGACATCCACCAGCACCCCGAGCTGAGCAACCGCGAGGTGCGCACCGCGGCGCTGGTCGCGCAGGAGTTGAAGAAGCTGGGGCTGGAAGTGCACACCGGCATCGCGCACACCGGCGTGGTCGGCCTGCTGAAGGGCGACCTGCCCGGGCCGCGGCTGGCGCTCCGCGCCGACATGGACGCGCTGCCGGTGACCGAGGAAGTGAACCTGCCGTTCGCCTCGAAGGCGAAGGGCGAGTACCGCGGCAAGACCGTCGGGGTGATGCACGCCTGCGGCCACGACGCGCATACCGCGATGCTGCTGGGCATGGCGCAGGCGCTGGCCGGGATGAAGCAGCGGCTGCACGGCTCGGTGCTGTTCGTGTTCCAGCCGGCCGAGGAAGGCGCGCCGGCCGGCGAGGAGGGCGGCGCCGCGCTGATGCTCAAGCAGGGCATGCTGCGCGATTTCAAGCCCGACGCAATGTTCGGCATGCACGTGGTCAGCGCGCTCAACACCGGCACGGTGGCGGTGCGGCCGGGGCCGACGATGGCCGGCTCCGACTGGTTCCGCCTGGTGGTGCACGGACGCCAGACCCACGGCGCGATGCCGTGGAACGGGGTCGATCCGATCGTCACTGCCGCCGAGATCATCAGCACCGCGCAGACCATCGTCAGCCGCAAGCTGGACATCGGGACGCTGCCGGCGGTGCTCAGCTTCGGCATCGTCGAGGGCGGCTCGCGCTACAACATCGTGCCGGACAAGGTGGAACTGCAGGGCACCCTGCGCACGTTCGACGCCGGCATGCGCCAGCAGGCGATCGACAACCTCAAGGGCATCGCCGAGCACCTCGCCGCCGCGAACGGCGCGACCGTCGAGACGCAGATCCCGCTCGGCGAGAGCAACCCGGTGCTGGTCAACGACCCCGCGCTGGCTGCGCGCGTGCGCGAGAGCCTGCGCAAGGCGATCGGCGGCGAGCATGTGATCGAGGCGCGGCCGTGGATGGCCTCGGAGGACTTTGCCTACTTTGCGCAGAAAGTGCCGAGCGTGTATTTCTTCGTCGGCGCCACGCCAGTCGGCCAGGATGCTTCGAAGGCGCCGGCCAACCACTCGCCGAAATTCTTCCTCGACGAGGATGCGCTGAAGATCGGCATGGCCTCGATGCTGCAGGCCAGCCTGGATTACCTCGACGCGCCGGCCTCCTGAGGAGCGGCGCGCCCCGCCGTCGCGGCCTACGGCGCGGCGTCGCGACCCGGATGCGCCCGCTGAAAGCGGCGGTGGTGGATCAGCAGGCCGCTGAAGTAGGCGAGGTAGTAGCCGACCAGCAGGCCGATCACCAGCATGGTCAGCGGGCTGGCGGCGTAGCCCATCGGTTGCCCCGCATACGCCGCCTCGGCCGACGCCTGCTGCATCTGCGGCCACGCCACCAACAAGCGCCAGCCCAACCGGCCCAGCAGCAACACGGTGAGCAGTGCGCCGATCCACGGGTTGGGCACGTAGCAGTCGCCCTTGACCGGGTCGACCTCGAAGCGGGTCAGGCGCAACCCGAGCAGGCCCAGCGCCGCGCCGAGCAGCATGCCGCCGGCGAGGCCTTCGGCCAGCGCAAGACGATGGAAACCGCCGAGCGCGAGCAGGCCACCGATGATCGCGAACACCACCACGCGGAAAATCATCCGCTTGCGCCGGATCGGCTGGCGGCCGAACTGGCGACTCACCCGCCGCCACACCATCCAGGCCAGTAGCGGCAGCATGATCAGGTAGTGGGTCAGGTGGGCTGGCATCGGCATCGGCACAGGGTGAATTGCGTGCAGCTTAGTCGAGCGGCACGCGACTGACGATTAACGTTTGTCACCCGTCACCATGCCGAACACCTGTAGGGCGGGCACCGCCCGCCGCCTCTGCCGCGACATGGGGCTGGGACGAAAAAGCCGACGGACGGTGTCCGCCCTAGGTTGCCTCATGCCCGCCTTGCACCGCTCGCCGGCTACTTTGCCTTGCCCTGGTTCGCCACCGCGGCCATCTTCGCCGCGATCGCCTCGGCGTCGCCAAGGTAGTAGTGCCGGAGCGGCTTGAGTTCGTCGTCGAACTCGTACACCAGCGGCACGCCATTGGGGATGTTCAGCTCGACGATCGCCTCGTCGGAGATGCCGTCGAGGTACTTCACCAGCGCGCGCAGCGAATTGCCGTGCGCGGCGACCAGCACGCGCTGGCCGGAGCGGATCGCCGGTGCCAGCACTTCATGCCAGTACGGCAGCACGCGGGCCACAGTGTCCTTCAGGCACTCGGTGTCGGGGATCTGCTTCGGATCGAGCGCCGCGTAGCGCGGGTCGTGCACCGATTCGTTCTTGTCGCGCTCCAGCGGCGGTGGCGGGATGTCGTAGCTGCGCCGCCAGATCTTCACCTGGTCCTCGCCGTACTTCGCCGCGGTCTCGGCTTTGTTGAGGCCGGTGAGGCCGCCGTAGTGGCGCTCGTTGAGACGCCAGTCGGTGAGCACCGGAATCCACATCAGGTCCATCGCGTCCTGCACGCCCCACAGCGTGCGCACCGCGCGCTTGAGCACCGAGGTATGCGCCACGTCGAAGGTGTAGCCGTCCTCGCGCAGCAGACGGCCGGCCTCGCGCGCCTCGGCCATGCCCTGCTCGGTGAGGTCGACGTCGGCCCAGCCGCTGAAACGGTTGTCGAGGTTCCACTGCGATTGGCCGTGGCGGATCAGGACGAGTTTGTGCATGGAGGTGCTCAACGATGGATGTAAATGCGAAATGGTGCCGGCCGATCCGGGCAGCGTCAAATGCGGCCCTGCCACAGGTCATGGCCAACCCTTCGCGACGGCGGCGCATCCTAGTGCGGTACCCTCATTCAAGGAGACCACCATGCGTCGATTCCCGACAATCCTCATCCTCGCCGCGCTTGCGCTGGGCCTTGGCCTGCCGCCGCAGGCCAGCGCACGCGACAACGACCTCGACAAGGTCAACGGTTCGGTACAGGTCGAAGCCGGCCAGCAGGTTGGCGACGTCAGCACGGTCAACGGCGCGGTGCATGTCGGCGACGGTGCCAGCGTGCGCGAGGCCAGCACCGTCAACGGCAAGGTCGAGCTGGGCGACAAGGCCCAGGCCACCAAGCTGGGCACGGTCAACGGCGCGATCAGCCTGGGCAGCGCCAGCCGGGTCAGCGGCGAGGTGAGCACGGTCAACGGCAGCATCCGCCTGGCCCGCGGCGCCGACGTCGGTGGCCGGGTCGGCAACGTCAACGGCGCGATCACGCTGGACGGCGCCCACGTCGCCGGCGGCATCGGCACGGTGGCGGGCGACATCACGGTGGGCGCCGATTCGCGCGTCGAAGGTGGCGTCCTGGTCGACAAGCCGAACAACGGCTGGTTCCACTGGGGCAGCGAGCGCAAGCCGTTGATCGTGATCGGCCCGCACGCGGTGGTGCAGGGCACGCTGGAATTTCGTCGCGAGGTGGTGCTGAAGGTCAGCGACAGCGCGCAGATCGGCCCGGTGAAGGGCGCAACGCCTGTGAAGTTCAGCGGTGCCACGCCGTAAGATCGTAGGGGCGGGCACTGCCCGCCCCTACGGCATGCCAACGGGAATCGGCGGGCCGTGCCCGCCCTACGCGCGAGGCTGTGTCAAAGCCAGTCGCGCGGCTTCAGGTACTCGGCCAGCTTCGCCTCGGCGGAGCCGGCTTCCGGCTGGTACGCATACTCGAAGCGCACCCGCGGCGGCAGGCTCATCAGGATCGACTCGGTGCGGCCGCCCGACTGCAGGCCGAACAGCGTGCCGCGGTCGTAGACCAGGTTGAACTCCACGTAGCGGCCGCGCCGGTACAGCTGGAACTCGCGCTCGCGCTCGGCGTACGGCGTGGCCTTGCGGCGTTCGACGATCGGCAGGTAGGCATCGAGGAAACCCTGGCCCACATCGCGGGTGAAGGCGAAGCAGCGCTCGAAGCCGCCTTCGTTGAGATCGTCGTAGAACAGCCCGCCGACACCGCGCGTCTCGTCGCGGTGCTTCAAATAAAAGTATTCGTCACACCACTGCTTGTAGCGCGGATAGACGTCCGCACCGTACGGCGCGCACAGGTCGCGCGCCACCGTGTGCCAGTGGCGCACGTCCTCGTCCACCGGGTAGAACGGAGTGAGGTCGAAACCGCCGCCGAACCACCACACCGGCTCCACGCCTTCCTTGTGCGCTTCGAAGTAGCGCACGTTGGCGTGGGTGGTGGGCACGTGCGGGTTCTTCGGGTGCAGCACCAGCGACACGCCGGTGGCGATGAAGCTGCCGCCGGCCAGCTCGGGCCGGTGCGCGGTGGCGCTGGGCGGCAGCGGGTGGCCGTGCACGCGCGAGAAGTTCACCCCGGCCTGCTCGAACACCGCGCCATCCCGCAGCACGCGGGTGCGGCCGCCGCCGCCGGCCTCACGCGTCCATGCGTCCTCGGTGAACCGCGCGCCGCCATCGGCCTGCTCGATCGCGGTGCAGATGCGGTCCTGCAGTTCGCGCAGGAAGGTTTCGGCCTGGTTGGCTTGCTCGCTCATCGTCTGGCGTCGTCGGTTCGATGCGGCGAGCTTAGCAAGGCGACCGCTGCGGCGGATGCGGCGTGGCGTCGCGCGGAAACGGCGACGGCCCCGCGTGCGGGGCCGTCGTCATCGCGGATGGCGAGGGAATCAGCCGCCCGGCGAAGCCATCGGCGTCGATTCGGCGCCGGCGGAAATCAGCTGCAGATCGCGGCCGATGTCGCCACTGAGGTAACGCATCCAGTTCATGTAGTTGGTGTGGATCAGGCGGGTGCCGTCCTTCTTCACCTTGTACTTGAGGTTGGTGCTGTCGACGTAGCTGATCTTGACCTGGTGCGTGTCGAAGGCGACGTGGATCTTCGCTTGGTAATCGTTGCCGTTCAGCGCCGCGTCGATGCCGTCGGCATGCTCGGCGGTAACGACCCAGGTACGACCGATCAGCGCGCCCTTGACCGCCTTGCTCACCTGCACCGCGGTCAGGCCGGCGGGCACGTCGATCGGCGGCGGGTCGACCAGTGGCGTCTGGCGGAACGCCATGGTCAGCAGCAGCATGGGCAGCAGCAACAGCAACAAGAGCCGTGAACGCGGCATGGTGTCTCCTCCCTGATAGGCCGGCAAAGCGCACGGCCCGTGCAGTCTGCCGGGCGGTAGCGCGGCGCACAAGGCGGCGCTCAGCTGATCCGCGCGTGCATCCGCCGGTGCCCGATCAGCTGCGCCCAGCGCATGCCCAAGTCGATCCACATCAGGTAGCTGGCCTCGACCAGCAGCAGGCCGAGGTAGCGCCGCTGCCGCGGCAACGCCGGCTCGGCGGCGACCGGGCTGCCGTCGAAACCGAGCCGGCGCGCCAGCAGCAGGCAGCGGGCCAGGTGATAACGACTGGTCACCAGCGCCACCGGCGGCAGGCCGCCGTCGCCCGCCTCGGCCAACAGCAGGCGGCGCGCGTGGCGCAGGTTCTCCAGCGAATCGACCGAGTCCTGCTCCAGCTCCAGCCGCACCGTGTCGGGCAGGCCGTGTTGCCGCAGCCAGGCCTGGCCGGCGGCGGCCTCGCTGCACTGGCTGCCGCTGCAGCCGCCGAGCAGCAGCAGGTGACCGGTGTGCTGCTGCTCGGTCAGCGCCAGCGCACGGCGCAGCCGCTGCTGGTAGTCGTGCTCCGGCGCATCGCGCTCGAGCCGGCGGCCGAACACCAGCGCCACCATGCGCCGCGGCGGCGCCAGCGGGCTGCGCGCGGCGACCCGGCAGACGTGGATCAGGTAGCCCAGCCAGACCAGGCCCGCGCTGAACAGCAGCGCCAGCGCGGTGACCAGCGCGGCATGCTGCACGTCGCGGTCGCGCAGGTAGCGCCAGGGAGTGCGGGTTGGAGACGGATTCGGCGGCACGGAGCAAGCGTGGCATTCGGGACGCACCAGCATAGTCGCCGCGCGCCTTCTGCGGCACTTCGGCGGCTGAACGCGCGCCGCTTGCAGACTAGGCATTCACAGGGGTGGCCGCTACGCTTTCCGGATGCCTTCCCCGATGACTCCCCTCGCGGTCACCGCCTACACCGCCACCTCCGCCATGGGCGGCGGCCTGGCGGCGCAGCTCGACGCGCTCGCGCACGCCCGCAGCGGCCTGCGACCGAACGACTTCAGCAGCGCGCCGCTGGCGTGCTGGATCGGCCGCGTCGATGGCGTGGAAGACGTCGTCCTGCCCGCCGCGCTCGCCGCCTGGGATTGCCGCAACAACCGCCTGGCCTGGCTGGGCCTGCAGCAGGACGGCCTGCTCGACCGCGTGCGCGCGGCGCGCGCGCGCTACGGCGCCACCCGCGTGGCACTGCTGCTGGGCACCTCCACCGCCAGCATCGGCGCCACCGAGGAAGCCTACCGCCGGCTCGATGCCGACGGCGGCATGCCCGACGACATGCTGCGCCCGGCGATCCACGCGCCGCATTCGCTGGTCGGCTTCGTCGCCGCCGCGCTCGCGCTGGAAGGGCCGTGCCTGACCGTGTCCACCGCCTGCTCGTCCAGCGCCAAGGTGTTCGCCAGCGCCGAGCGGATGCTTCGCCTCGGCCTGGTCGACGCGGCGCTGGTCGGCGGCGTGGACACCTTGTGCGACAGCGTGCTGTTCGGCTTCAACGCGCTGGAACTGGTCTCGCCCGAACCGTGCCGCCCGTTCGACAGCGCACGCAACGGCATCTCGATCGGCGAGGCCGCCGGCTTCGCCCTGCTGGAGCGCATCGAGGCGGCGCCGGATGCACCGCAGCTGCTCGGCTACGGCGAATCCAGCGACGCCTACCACATGTCCACGCCGCACCCGGACGGCCTCGGCGCCGAGCTGGCGCTCAACGACGCGCTGGCTCGCGCCGGCCTCGACGCGGCGCTGGTGGACTACATCAACCTGCACGGCACCGCCAGCCAGAAGAACGACGAGGTGGAGGCGGCGCTGG
>NZ_AJXW01000060.1 GCF_000264375.1 Rhodanobacter thiooxydans LCS2 | reverse complement strand
CTTGTTCAGAGTTTCCCTAACGCTTAGTAAACCCCAATAGTGGGGTGTTACACCAAGTATGCGGCTCCCGCCCCTGACCGCACAAGCCGACAATTCATGCGGCAGATCAGGCTCTTGCGCGACAGCACCGGCATCGATACGGGTACAGGTAGCGACGTTATCCGACCCTTTTGAGGGTGTATGAGTTACACAGGCAAAAGTGCGGGTGTAACCGGGTGCGAAAATGCCGTGGCTGCCGGATCGGGTGCAGGCGCATCGGGGGACAAGGAGGCAGGTTTGCATTCCCGGGACAGAAGGCCGACCCTCCATCCCCGGCTCTCTTTACGCCCCCGGATTCCACGCCACCTGATTGCGACCCTGGTGCTTGGCCCGGTACAGCGCGACATCGGCGGCATTGACCAGTTGCTCAAAGTCCGCGTCGACGGCCGTGGCCCCGCCCACGCTGGTAGTGATGTCGATGCTGCGGCCATCGAACACTGCCGGTTCCGCCGCCACGGCGGCCCGCATGCGCTCGGCGAGTGTGCCGGCAGCCGCGGGCTCGACGACAGGCAGCACCAGCATGAACTCCTCGCCACCGTAACGCGCGAACAGGGCCTCGCGGGCCAGCCCCATGCCACGGATCACCCCGACGAAATGGTTGAGCACCGCGTCGCCCGCCGCGTGGCCCCAGTTGTCGTTGATCGACTTGAAGTGGTCCAGGTCGAACATCAGCACGCTGCAGGCCTGACCGCGTGCGCGGCAGGCCTGCACCAGGCGGGCGCCCGCCTCGATCAGCGCGTTGCGATTGAGCAGGCCGGTGAGTCCATCGGTGCGCGCCAGCCGGCGCAGGTCCAGGGTCAGCCGCTCGGCCAGCATCAGGGTGAACCCGGTGCTCAGCAGGAACGAGGACAGGATGCCGAACAGGTAGTTCCAGGTGGTGAGCAGTTCGTCGAGCCGCGTGTGTGCGAACAGATCGGGAAACAGCACCACCACCGAACGCAGCAGGTAGAACAGCGCGTCGATGATGAAGATCAGCGCGGTGAAGCTGCAGGTGTTGCGCATGTCCCGCGGCGAGCGCCACAGCAGCACCCAGACCATCCACACGTCCCAGACCACGCTGTAGCCGCCGAACATCAGCGCCGAGACCGTCTGCGTCGGCGGCAACAGGTAGACGTAGACCTGGCAGGCGACGAACAGGCCCACCACCGCCAGCGGCCGGCGCCAGCGCAGCGGGTAGCACAGGTGGATGGCGATGCCCATCAGCATCAGCGCATTGGCCAGTGCGATCAGGCCGCCGCCGACGACCGTGGAGAGCAGGCTGCCGTTTTCGTTCAGGCCCTGGAGGAGCGCAGCGGCGGTTATGACCCAGAACGCGGTGGCCCAGATGCGCAGCGCCGGCAGACCACGCAGCACCAGACCGAGCAGGGTGAAACTTATCGAGATGGCGATGCCGATGGCCGCGCCGATGACGCCAAGCGTAAAAAGGTCGAAGTGCATGCCCGTTCCCGTATGCAGACCGAAAGCCAGGGCCGACGTGCCGCTTCCATCATGCGCACGCGGGGCCTTCGGGCCGACACGCCTTGCAAGGTAGCACGGCAGGACGCCGGCACCCCGGCCGATACCACGCCGCGCCAGCCTCAATGCGCCCGCCCCCTAAGCGCGTACTTCGCGGGCTGACACCCCGCCAGCGCCCTGAAACCGCGCAGGAGTTTTCCACGAAAACCGCAGTTCCACGCTTGCCTATACCTGCCGAGTTCATCCTCGCTGCGGACGCCCCCCGACGCGCCTGCGCCGCCCTCCCGGAGCCCACCGCCATGCATGCCACCGGCCATTTCGACGTCAGCATCTCCCCTGCAAAACCGCGACAACCCACAGGCCCGGGTCTCCGGCCTCGCGCGACTGTCGCTGGACAAACAGTTCCATGGCGACCTCGACGCCACCAGCCAGGGCGAGATGCTGGCAGCGGGCGACGGCACCACCTCGGGCGCCTACGTGGCGCTAGGGAAAGTCAGCGGCAAGCTGCTTGGTCGCAGCGGCAGCTCGGTGCAGGTGCACCGCGCGCTGATGGTCGGCGGCACGCCGCGGGAATGGATCGTCACGGTAGTGCCCGAGTCCGGCACCGGCGAACTGGCCGGGTTGGACGGCGCGATGACGATCACCATCGTCGACGGCAAGCACAGCTACGATCTCGCCTACACCCTGCCTGGCCGCTGAGAAAGGTCTGAACAACCATCGTCATCCTCGCTGAAGCGGGGATCCTGTATTTCCAGCCTTTGAAAGCTAAAGACACTGGATTCCCGCTTTTGCGGGAATGGCGCCCTCCCTCAGCAGCCGCATTCGCCTCACGACACCCCGGAAAGCACGCCATGAACCAGTCCACGGAAACATCCGGCAGCGCCACGGCAAAAACGCCTTCCGTGCTGCGCCGGATCCCGCCCGGTATCTGGGCGCTCGGCATGGTCTCGCTGCTGATGGACACCTCCTCGGAGATGATCCACGCGCTGTTGCCGGTGTACCTGGTCAGCGTGCTCGGCGCCTCGGCGCTCGCGGTCGGCTTCATCGAGGGCATCGCCGAAGCCACCGCGGCGATCACCAAGGTGTTCTCCGGCGTGCTGTCGGACTGGCTGGGCCGGCGCAAACTGCTGGTGGCGATCGGCTACGGCCTGGCCGCGTTCACCAAGCCGATCTTTCCGCTGGCTAGCACGCTCGGCTGGGTGGTCACCGCACGCTTCGTGGACCGCATCGGCAAGGGCATCCGCGGCGCGCCGCGCGATGCGCTGATCGCCGACCTGGCGCCGGCCGAACTGCGTGGCGCCTCGTTCGGCCTGCGCCAGTCGCTCGATACGGTCGGTGCGTTCCTCGGCCCGGCGCTGGCGATCGCGCTGATGTGGCTGGCGGCGGACAACATCCGGCTGGTGTTCTGGTTCGCGGTGCTGCCGGGCTTCGCCGCGTTCGCACTGGTGGTGTTCGGCGTGCACGACGTGGCGGACAGCGGCGAAGGCAAGCGGGTGCGCTCGCCGTTGTCGCGCACCGAACTGGCCCGGCTGCCGCCGCTGTACTGGGGCGTGGTGGCGATCGCCGCCGTGTTCACCCTGGCCCGTTTCAGCGAGGCCTTCCTGGTGCTGCGAGCGCAGGAACTGGGGCTGGGACTGGTGCTGATCCCGCTGGTGCTGGTGGTGATGAATGTGGCGTATGCGCTGTCGTCCTACCCGGCCGGCGTGCTGGCCGACCGCTTCGACCGCGGCACGCTGCTCGGACTGGGCGTGTTGATCCTGGTGCTGGCGGACCTGGCGCTGGCCCTCGTCGGCGGGTTGGCCGGGCTGGCGCTGGGCGTGGTGCTGTGGGGTTTGCACATGGGCATGACCCAGGGCCTGCTGGCCGCCATGGTCGCCGACACCGCACCGGCCGACCTGCGCGGCACCGCGTATGGCATGTTCAACCTGGTGAGCGGGCTGGCACTGCTGGCGGCCAGCGTGGTGGCCGGCGAGTTGTGGGACGCGTTCGGCTCGCACGCCACCTTCCTCGCCGGCGCTGGCTTCGCGATCGTGGCGTTGCTCGCGCTGGTGCCGGTGGCGCGGAGGGTGCGCAGGAACCGGCCCGCGCCGGGTTGAACGGCGCCGTGCAGGATACGCTCAAGCCCAGGCGTGTCCGGGATAGAAGTGCTGCATCATCCGCCTGACATGGGCCACCAGGTTCGGCTGCGCCTCCACCGCGCGGCGTAGCGGCGTGTCGAAGAACGGCGTGACGATGCAGGCGAGCATGCCGAAGGCGGGGGCGTCCACGGCGCTGGGTTCGTTGCCCATCAGGAAGGGCCGGTCGCCGAGCAGCAGCGCCAGCGCGCCGATCGAGCGCGTGCCCAGTTCGGCGATCCGCCCCGGCGCATGCCGGCCCAGTCCCTGCGCATGCAGCTCGGCAACTTTGCGCGCCTGCATCTGCTGGCGTAGCGCCGCGCGTTCGGTTTCCGGCGCGGCGTCGGCGAAGTGCGCCGGCCCTCTGGCGAAGTTGTCCGGGTCGATCCAGCGGAACCAGAGCATCGCGAAGTAGAGGTGATCCTCCAGCAGGCGCTCGATCGCCCAGGCCTGTGCGCGCTGCTGCGCATCCAGCCCGGCATCCAGGTCCACGCCGTACTTGCGCTCGACATGCGCACGAATGAAGGTGGAGTCGCTCACCACCTCGCCATGGTCGTCGATGAAAGGCAGCTTGCCGTTGGGCGCCTGTGGCGGGATCGCGGAGGCGCGCTCATAGGCCACGCCGGCCATCTTCAGCTGCACCTCCGTCTTGAGCACGAACGGGCTGGTGTCCGGCAGACCGAAAGCGGCGCGGCTGGCGTACAGGGTGAGACCGGTGGACGACATGGCGAACTCAATGACGGAAGGTGCGCGCACTCTGGCGTGGCGCTGCTGACAGCATCGTGTCAGCAGCGCCATCGCGCGATGTCGATTTCGCCGGCGCCTGTTCGTCATCCAGACAGTCCCGAGCCCAGGAGAACCGCGATGAGCCCTGCCCCCACCCTCGTACCCGCCGCCGAGCTGGCTGCGCGCAACCCCCTGCGCTTCCCCAACGAAAGCGACGGCTACCGCCGCGCGCGTGCCGCGTTGCTGGCCGAGGAGATCGAGCTGCGCCGGCACATCGAGCGTGTCGCCGACCTGCGCCGCGCACTGCCGTCCGGCGGCGAGGTAACTGGCGACTACCACTTCCGGGGCGAACACGGACCGATCGACCTCGCCGGTCTGTTCGGCGACAGGCAGACTCTCGTCGTCTACAGCTACATGTTCGGCCCGCAGCGCGCGCGGCCCTGCCCGATGTGCACCTCGCTGCTGAGCGCATGGGACGGCGAGGCGCGCGATGTGGGCCAGCGCGTGGCGCTGGCCGTGGTGGCGCGCTCGCCGATAGAGCGCCTGGTCGCGTTCAAGAACGAACGCGGCTGGCACGATCTCCAGCTGTACTCGGATACCGATGGCGCCTATAGCCGCGACTACTTCGCCGTCGACGCGGACGGCGGCGACCAGCCCGCCCTCAACGTGTTCACCCGCCGCGACGGCACCATCCGCCACTTCTGGAGCGGCGAGATGGGCTTCGAGAGCGCCGACCCCGGCCAGGACCCGCGCGGCGCGCCGGACCTGATGCCGCTGTGGACCATCCTGGACTGCACGCCGGAAGGCCGCGGCACGGACTGGTACCCGAAGCTCGACTACTGATCCGCCCGCAGCACAGGCGCGAAGCCCTCGCCGCCAGGACTCAAGGCTGTGGCGGACCGCAATCCTCATCCAGCGGGCGCACTTCGCATCGATCTCCCACTCGCCATGCACCTGCATGGAAGCGCCGGGGCATGGGCCGGATCGACACCTGCCGCCTGCGCACTGCTACGAAAGCGGGTGCCGCTCCACCGCCGCGGCATCCACCTCACAGCGACCATCGGCGCAACGTTCCGCCGTTGGCGCTTCGGGCGTGGTGTCGAGGCGCTGCTGCCCCGCCTCGGCCAGCAGCGTGCCGATCTCCGCACCGAGCAGCAGGTCGTCGTACACGCCGAACACCTGGCGGCGCAGCCGCCCCTGCGCGTCGATCAGGATCGCGGTCGGCGTGCCCTGCATGGCGTAGGCGCGCATGGTGCATGGAATCGGGTCGCCGTCCGGGCCGGGCGCATCGATACCCACGGGAAACGTCACACGGTATTCGTACAGGAACGCGCGCAGCGACTCCGGCCCCATCGCCGCGTGATGCTCGAACACCGTGTGCAGGCCGACCACCGCCAGCGGCACGCCCTCGAACAGCTTCGCCACCCGCTGCGCCTGCGGGATGCCGTGCGCCACGCAGCCGGGGCACAGCATCTGGAAGGCATGCAGCAGCACCACCCGCCCGCGGAAATGGCCGAGGCTCAATGGCTCGGGCGTGTTCAGCCAGGCGCTGGTGCGCCACTCGGGGGCCGCTTCGGGCTTCATCAGAAATCTCCATCCTTGACGTACGGGTAGGTCCACAACGTCATCTGCAACAGGCACGACTTCAGCCACGCAGCGTACATCTTCTCCACCTCGTCGGCGGCGTGCCCTTTGCTGCCCAGGAACGGCTTGAGCGTGAAGGTCACCGGATAGATCAGCGCAAACAGGTCGCGGAACGGCACGATGGCGGTGGAGGCAGCGCCGTCGGTGCGGTTCTTCTTCGCGCGGTGGTGGCGCAGGCCGATCTCGTGCTGGTAGTCGAGCCACGTCTGGTCGTATTCGGCATCGGCGGTGTCGAGGATCCACCTACCGAAGCGCTTGCGCACGGCGCCGAGGTAATCGCCCAGCGGCTTGCCGTCGCTGCTGCCGGTGAAGGACGCCAGCAGGTGCGGCTGCGAACCGACGAAGCCGTACCAGACGTCGAGGATCGCCTCGACCTGGTCTTCCACGATGCCGCGCGAAAGGCGCAGGTACTTGACGTCCTCGTCACCGAACAGGATGCTCTTCTTCATCAGTTCGAAGTCGCCGGGCGTCACTGGAGAACGCGCGATCGCACTGGTGCCGAAGGTGTATCCGGGAATGGCGTGGTTTTCCTGCATGGCCTGGTTCCTCTCGTTTCGCCAAGTTCGGGGCGCGGGCGTGCGCCCCGTGGCCACGGACTCTAGCGACGGCACCCGCGCGCGTCAGGAAGGCACTTTTCGGTAAGGTGGTTACGACATGGGCGAGCACGAACCCGCGAGCAGCAGGCGTCCGGACACGGCGGACGCCACTTCCATTCCCGTCGCCTCGATGGTCGAGAGCATCGTCGGCTGCAAATGGTCGGTCCGGCTGCTGCAGCTCTGCGCGGAAGGCAACCACCGCCCCAGCGCGCTGCTGCGTGCGTGCACGGGGCTCTCGGCCAAGGTGATGAACGAGCGCCTGCGCAAGATGACCCGCTTCGGCATCATGCATCGCACCGTGCATGGCGAGAAACCGCCGGTCGAGGTGGAGTACCGCCTGACGCCATTCGGCCGCCGCTTCATGGGCATCCTCGAAGAGGTGCAGCGGCTGCAGCATGCGGTCGAATGCGGCGCGATCGCGGATGCCGGCGAAACCGTGGAACACGCGCGGCGCGAACACGCCTGAATGCGACAGGCGGTCATGCGACGCCACGATCTGCCCTAACTGCCCGGCGCGCGTGCTTCCGCGATCAGCGTGGGGATCAGTTCGGACACGTTCGGATGGATCGGCACCGTGCGCTGCAGCTGCGTGGCGGTGGCGCCCACGGTCATCATGTCGATGATGCCGTGGATCGCCTCGTCGCCTTCGATGCCGAGGATCGCGGCGCCGAGGATCGCCTTCGTTTCGGAGTCGATGATGATCTTCATGAAACCTAGCGTCTCGTCCCTCTCCACCGCGCGCCCGACCCGACCCATCGGCCGCTTGCCGACCAGGAACCGGCGGCCGCGCTTGCGCGCCGCCGCCTCGCCGATGCCGACACGTCCCAGCGGCGGGTCGATGTACAACGCATAGCCGCTGACGCGTTCGCTGAGGCGACGGTGCTCGCCGTCGAGCAGGTTCGCCGCGACGATCTCGAAGTCGTTGTAGGACGTGTGCGTGAACGCGCCGCGACCGTTGCAATCGCCCAGCGCCCAGATGCCCGCCACGTTCGTGTGCAGGTCGTCGTCGACGCTGATATAGCCGCGTTTGTCCGTCGTCACGCCGGCCTGCTCCAGGCCGAGGTCGTCGGTGTTGGGGGTGCGCCCCACCGCCAGCAGCACGTGACTGCAGTCGATCCGCTCGCCATCGGCGGTTACACGAATTCCATCACCCGCACGCTCGAACGCAAGCTCGGCGACGCCGGTACGGACGTCGATGCCCTCGCCTTCCAGGATCCCGCGCACGGCCGTCGAGACGTCCTCGTCCTCGCGCCCGATCAGGTACGGCCCCTTTTCCACCACGGTGACGCGCGCGCCGAAGCGGCGGTACATCTGTGCGTACTCCAGCCCGATGTAGCTGCCACCGACGATCAGCAGGTAGGGCGGCACGCGGTCCAGCTCGAGGATCGAGGTGTTGGTGAGGTAGGGAATGTCATGCACGCCGGGCATGTCCGGTACCGCCGCGCGGGCGCCGACGTCCAGGAAAATCCGTGGCGCGGTGAGTCGTTCCTCGCCGACGCGCAAGGTCTGCGCGTCCTCGAAGCGTGCATGGCCCTCGATCACCGTGCAGCCGCGCATGCCTTCCAGCCAGCTGCGCACGTTGTCACGCGCGTTGGCGATGACGGTATCGGCGCGCGACTTCACCCTGGCCATGTCGACGCCCACCTCGCCCTTCAGCACCACGCCGAAATCCGCCGCGCGCCGGGCCATGTGCGCGGCGCGTGCGCTGGCGACCAGGGTCTTGGTCGGCATGCAGCCGGTGTTGACGCAGGTGCCGCCGAACAGCTTGCGCTCGATCAGCGCGACCGACTGACCGGCACCGGTCAGCCGGCCCGCCAGCGGTGGCCCGGCCTGGCCGGCGCCGACGATGATCGCGTCGAAACGGCAGCTCACGAGGCTGCAGCCATGAACTGCAGCGCGCGCATCGGCAACACGAACTCGTGGAGAACCATGCCGTCACTCCCGCATCAAAGCGCTTCTTGTAACCCGAGCCAACGGACAGGGCCGGCAAATTTCCGTGAAGCTGCCGTCCAGAGGGATACGCCGCACTGGCCTGTCAGCCAGCGGGCGGCACATCGAAGCAGTACGGCGTGTTGCGCGCCGACGCCCGCTTGCCAAACTCATCCGCGAAAGCCATGAGGCGGCCATAGGGCGCAAGCGGAACGGTGGCGCGGAAGGCCTGATGCTCGAGCAGGCAGAACAGCGATGCCTCCAGCAAGCTGAGGTCGCGCGGCGGCAAGGTGGCGATGACCGGCGGTAGTCGTTCGTCGAGCCACTCAAGGGCATTACGCAACCCTGCAGCGGCCTTGGCGAAATAGATGCTGTCCGCCGGTAGCTGCGCGATCTGCGTGCCGAAGCCGAGCTGCACCTGCGCCTGCATGGCATGCCAGACGAGTTCCTGCGCATTGCGCGCCTGCAGGTCGCGCATGTCATCGGGCCAGACGATGCGCCGGTGCTCTGGCGCGGATCCCGCCAGCACGCGGCAGATGTTCTCGGCACCGAATACCGTTGCCCCAACCTTTGTGAGCACCGGCAGCTTGAGCGTGGGGTTCCCCGCGTAATCGCGCGCATCCAGCGACGCCAGATCGTAGACCGGGGCGAACTCGCAGGCCACGCCCAGCTCCTGCTCGAACACGCGCACCAGGCGGGTGAAATGCGAACTGCTGCGACCGGTGATCCGTGGCGCCGGACCCACACGGGCCGTGTCATTTGCACCGGACAAGGCATCACCTCCTGCGTTTCATCCATCAACCGCGGCTTTCACGGATTTCCCGTCGAGCCACCCTGCGCGAACGCGCCGAAGCCTTCCATGAACTTGCGCAGCTGGTCGTTGATGCGCGCGTCGACGATGGCGCCGTCCGCATCGAACACGCTGCCCGCTCGCGACACCATCAGGCGGCCGCCGGTCCACAGTTCCGCGCCGATCGTGCGCAGCACCGGCAGCCAGGCGTTCTGCGACAGGATGGTACCGAAGCCGCCGGGCGAGGCGCCGATCAGCGCCACCGGCTTGCCGGCGAAAACACGCGGGATGTCGGCCGCCGGCCGGGTCAGCCAGTCCAGCGCGTTCTTGGTCACGCCGGGAATGCTGTTGTTGTATTCGGGCGTGGCGATCAGCAGGCCGTCGGCCGCGGCGATCGCCTCCTTGAGCGCGGCGACCTCGGCTGGAATGCCGTGCGCGGCTTCGTCGTCGCCGTTGTATAGCGGAAACGCGGCGATCGACATGATCTGCAGTCGGCTGCCGGCCGGCACCGCCGCCGCCGCGGCGCGCAGCAGCGCGGCATTGAACGAGCCCCTGCGCAGGCTGCCGGAAAAACCCACAAGAACGGCCATCTGCCACCTCCGCTACGGTCCCGGTGAGAGGTGCGGCAAGAATAGCGCGGACGCAAGGGAGTGGAGGTGATCGTGGCGACCGGATTGCCCCGGCACCGCGCCGCTGCGAACGGGACTTTCGACCCGGTCATGACCAGCGCGCTTCCACTACCATCGCAGAATTACCGTTCCGGAGTTTCCCATGTCACTGCTTCGCCTCGCGGTTCTCGCCACCCTCTCGCTCGCGCCCGCGATGGCGTTCGCCGTCGACAAGGAGGACGGCAAGAAGTCCAAATGGGACGTCAACGCCGCGCACGGCCCGACCAAGACGGTCTGGTTCGCGACCGACGAAGGCACCTGGATCGACCTCGACGTCAGCCCGGACGGCCGCAGCATCGTGTTCGCCCTGCTTGGCGACCTGTACCTGATGCCGATCGAGGGCGGCAGCGCGAAGCGGCTCACCTCGGGCCCGGCCTGGGACGTGCAGCCGCGGTTCTCGCCGGACGGCAAGGAGATCGCGTTCACCTCGGATCGCGGCGGCGGCAACAACCTCTGGCGCATGCCAGCAAACGGCGGCGGCGCAAGAGCGGTCAGCAAGGAGGATTTCCGCCTGATGAACAACCCGGCGTGGACGCCGGACGGCCAGTACCTGATCGGCCGCAAGCATTTCACCGGCGAACGCTCGCTCGGCGCCGGCGAACTGTGGATGTATCACAAAAGCGGCGGCAGCGGCCTGCAACTGACCAAGCAGAAGAACGACCAGCAGGACCTGGGCGAACCCGCGGTGAGTCCGGATGGCCGCTACGTCTATTACTCCGAGGACGTCACCTCCGGCCCGTACTTCCAGTACAACAAGAACCCGCACGACGTGATCTACGCGATCAAGCGGCTCGACCGGCGGACCGGCGAGACCGAGACCATCGTGGCGACACCCGGTGGCGCGGTGCGGCCGCAACCGTCGCCGGACGGAAAATCGCTGGCTTTCGTCAAGCGCGTGCGCGACAAGAGCGTGCTGCACCTGGTCGACCTCGACACCGGCGACGTGCGCCCGCTGTGGGACGGCCTGTCGCACGACATGCAGGAAGCGTGGGCGATCTTCGGCCCCTACGCGAACTTCGCGTGGACGCCCGATTCGAAGAACCTGGTGATCTGGGCCAAGGGCAAGCTGTGGCGCGTCGACGCCGGCAACGGCACGCCGGCGCAGATCCCGTTCAGCGCGACCGTCGAGCAGACCGTGGCGCAACCGCTGCGCTTCGAACAGAAACTCGACCAGGGCAGCTTCGCGCCGAAGATGATCCGCGATGTCGCCACCAGCCCCGACGGCAGGACGCTGGTGTTCCACGCGGTCGGCCACCTGTGGACCAAGGCGCTGCCGAATGGCACGCCGCAGCGGCTGGTCGCCGAAGACGACCAGTTCGAATACCAGCCCGCGTTCAGCCCGGACGGCCGCAAGCTGCTGTACACGACCTGGTCCGACGCGGCACAGGGAGCGATCGTCGAGCGCGATCTCGCCAGCGGCCAAACCCGCACGCTGACGAACAAGCCCGGCTTCTATTACGGTCCGGCCTGGTCGCGCGACGGCAGCCAGATCGCCTACGCCAAGACCGCCGGCGGCTCGATCACCGGCAACCTCAATGCGGGCGAAGCCGGCATCTACCTGATGCCTGCCAACGGCGTCATGGCTAAGCGCATTGCCAGATCCGGCGGCAATCCGCAGTTCGCGGCCGATGGCCAGCGCGTGTATTTCCTCACCGGCGACGGCCTCAAGAAAAAGTTGCAAAGCGTGGGCATCAACGGCGAGGAACCGCGCGACGTGTTCGATCTGAAGTACGTCGATGCCGTCAGCCTGAGCCCGGACGGCCGCTGGGTCGCGTTCACCGAACTGTTCAACGCCTACGTCGCGCCGCTGCCGCAGACCGGCGCCGTGGTCGAGCTGTCGAAGGACACCAAGGCGATCCCGGTGACCCAGGTCAGCAAGGATGTCGGCTCGTACCTGCACTGGTCGGCCGATTCGAGCGCGCTGCACTGGATGGTCGGTCGCGACTACCACACGCGCGACCTCAAGGACGCGTTCGCGTTCGTGCCCGGCGCGCCGAAGCAGCTGCCCAAGCCCGGCAGCGACAAGGGAGTCGACGTCGGCCTGAGCGTGCCGATGGACCGCCCGGGCGACACGTTCGCGTTCACCCACGCGCGCATCATCACGATGAAGAATGCACAGGGCGGAGAGCAGGAGGTGATCGAGGACGGCACGCTGCTCGTCGAAGGCGACACGATCGAGGCGGTCGGCGCGAACGTCGCGATCCCGGCCCATGCGAAGGTCATCGACGCCAGCGGCAAGACCATCGCGCCGGGCTACGTCGACGCGCATGCGCACGCGAACCACTTCTTCACCGGCGTCGTGCCGCAGGCGAACTGGGCCTACTACGCGAACCTCGCGTTCGGCGTCACCACCATGCACGATCCGTCGGCGACCACCGAGACCGTGTTCTCGCAGGCCGAGCTGCTCAAGTCCGGTGACCTGGTCGGGCCCCGCGTGTTCTCCACCGGTACCATCCTGTACGGCGCCGACGGCGACTTCAAGGCGGTGGTCAACTCGCTGGACGACGCCCGCGCCCACCTGCGCCGCATGCAGGCGAACGGCGCGTTCAGCGTGAAGAGCTACAACCAGCCGCGCCGCGAGCAGCACCAGCAGATCAACCAGGCCGCGCGCGAGCTCGGCATGCTGGTGGTCGAGGAAGGTGGCTCCACGCTCAACCACAACCTGCCGATGATCCTCGATGGCGCCACCAGCATCGAGCACAACCTGCCGGTCGCGCCGCTGTATGCCGACGTGATCAACCTGTGGAAGCAGACCGACGTGCGCAACACGCCGACCCTGGTGGTGAACTACGGCGGCCTGTCCGGCGAGTATTACTGGTACGCGCGCGACAACGTGTGGGAGGACAAGAAGCTCAACCGCTTCTTCCCGCGCGAGACGCTCGACGCGCGCGCGATCCGCCGCGACACCGCGCCGGAGTGGGACTACTACTACAAGACGGTGGGCGCAGCCGCGAAGAAACTGCGCGACGTCGGCGTGAAGATCCAGACCGGTGGCCACGGCCAGTTGCAGGGCCTGTCCGAGAACTGGGAAATCTGGATGCTCGCGCAGAGCGGCTTCAGCAACTGGGAGGCGCTGCGCGCGGCGACCTACGACGGCGCCGACATGCTGGGTCTCTCCAGGCAGCTCGGCTCGCTCGAACCGGGCAAGCGCGCCGACTTCGTCGTGCTGAACTCGAACCCGCTGGAGAACATCCGCGCCACGGTCGACACGCGCTACGTCGCGGTCAACGGTCGCGTCTTCGACATCGACGCCGACATGGCCGAAGTCGCCGGCAAGGGCCGCCCCGCTCCCGAGTTCTACTGGCAGCGCCACCGCGACGGCCGCAGTTTCGGCATCGAATTCGGGCCCACCGCGCAATGCCACTGCCCGAAATCCGGCACGCTGCACCGGCATTGACGTTGAAGCCCCCCCTCCGGCGCTGGCCTGGAGGAGGGGCCGCATCGTCAGCCGCATGCCCGTCCGGCACCCTGCGGGACAGGCTCAACGCCGCCGGCCACGCCTCAGCACCATGCTTCGCCAAGGCGTCCGCCATCGACTTGAGAATCCTTGGTTTCGACGATTTTCACCCCATATATGATCGTGTTCATGGCTGTTTGCGCACGATGTGCGGACTCCCCGCTGCCCCTCGGCCGTATCCGGGAGCTTCATTGTGCGCTTCAGCCACACCGCAGAGAGAAGCCGTCGATCGCGGCAACAGGTGCCCGACACGAATGGCACTTACTTGGGCCCCGTTCTCGCTGAGCGTAGCCCGCGCAGCTGGCGGAGTCGAAGCGCCATCAGGTGAGGGCCGCCCCCATCGCCGGCGTGTCCTTCGACTTCCTCGCTCCTCAGGACCGTGGCCATCCATGGCCACTCCCCGCGTGCGGCCTTCGGCCTACGCTCAGAGCCTGCCCCGGACTTGATCCGGGGACGAACGGGGCCTAAGTAAGTGCCATTCGTGCCCGACACCCTTCCCGCCCATCGAGCCGCCGGTGTGCACCAGTGCGCCGGCCGCCACGGAGCCATCAGAAAAGGAGGAGCCATGTCCCGCAAATCCATCCAGGTCGCCAGCAAGCGCAACACTACGTCGCGCCTGTTCGGCCCCGGCAAGGGCAAGAGCCTGGGCCGAGGCATGACCAGCGAAACCATCGCCGACGACATCGCTGCGTTCAAGAAACGTGGCGGCCGCATCGAGGTCCTGGGCAACACCCCGTCCCGCACTCGCGCCAAGGCCAGCGCATTCCGCTCCAAGGACAATCCCCAGACCGCTACCGCTGGCAAGGCCTCTGCCCGGGGCTGACGCCGGCCGAACACATCGCGGACCTCGCCCGGGGCGAAGTCCGCGTACGACACGGGACAACGCCATGTTCCGGCTGCTGCCGCGCTGCCGCGGCCACGCCAGTGGGTTACGATGCGGCCCCCTTCAGTCGCGTTGCGGAAAGCTGTCGCCGCATCAGGAAATTGCCGCCGTGCCGCATTACTCCGGCCCCCTGCTCACCCGCCCGATCGCCGAGGCGCTGCTGGCCGCACGCGATGCCGGTGCGGACGCCTGGACCGGTTCGCTGGACCTGGGCGTCTCCATCGACAACGTGCCGCTGCAGTCGGAAGACTGGCAGTGGCGGGGCCTGCGCTACCCGTACCCGCCCACGCTGAAGGACCGCACGATCTATTACCGGGACGGCGAGGAATTCGCGCCGGCAGCGCGCTATGCCGGCTCGCTGATCAAGCTGGTGCCCACCGAGTGGGGCGCGCCCACCTTCGAGATCGACGGCATCAAGATGCTGCCTACCGCGAAGGAATCGCCGGTCGTGGACGCGCGCCGCAAGGTGGCGCTGGTCGAGCCGCGCGGCAAGGTGGTGCTGGACACCTGCGGCGGCCTGGGCTACTTCGCGGCATGCTGCCTGGAGGCCGGCGTGGCGCGCATCGTCTCGTTCGAGAAGAACGCCGACGTGCTGTGGCTGCGCACGCTCAACCCATGGTCGCCCGACCCAGACGCTCCGGCCAGTGGCGGG
>NZ_AJXW01000059.1 GCF_000264375.1 Rhodanobacter thiooxydans LCS2 | reverse complement strand
CCGGCCAGTGGCGGCCGCCTGCAGCTCGTCCACGCCGACGTGTCGCAGGCGATCGCGCAGCTCGCCGACGCTTCGGTAGACGCGCTGCTGCACGACCCGCCCCGCTTCGGCATCGCCGGCGAACTCTACGCGCAGGCGTTCTACGACCAGCTGGCCCGCGTGCTGCGCAAGGGCGGCCGGCTGTTTCACTACACCGGCAGCCCGAACAAACTCACCAGCGGCCGCGACGTGCCGCGCGAGGTAGCCACTCGGCTGGAGAAAGCTGGCTTCAAGGCGCAGCTGGCGCTGGATGGCGTGCTGGCGGTGCGGCGCTGAGCCGGCACCGCACCGTTGCTGCCC
>NZ_AJXW01000058.1 GCF_000264375.1 Rhodanobacter thiooxydans LCS2 | reverse complement strand
CCGCCGCGCGCCGGAGAGCGTGCTGCTGGCGGTCGAAGCGGCCGGCCAGGCGCTGGCGACGAGCGGCCGCGATCCTGCCGCGCTGGCCTGCGTGTTCGCCTCCTCGCACGGCGACCAGCCGATCACCGACTACATGTGCGCCACCCTCGCCCAGGCGCCGGCCGAACTGTCGCCGACCCGCTTCCACAACTCGGTGCACAACGCCGCAGTCGGCTACTGGACCATCGCCACCGGTTGCCACGCGCCGTCCACCGCGGTCTGCGCGCAACGCGCCAGTTTCGGCGCCGGCCTCTTGGAAGCGGCGAGCCAGGTGCTGGCCGAGCAGCGCGCGGTGCTGCTGGTGTGCAGCGACACCGCCGGCAGCGGTCCGCTCAGTGAAGTCACCGAATGCCTCCAGTCGTTCGGCTGCGCGCTGGTGCTGGCGCCGCAGGCCGGCCCGGCCACGCTGGCCCGGCTCGACCTCGCGCTGCAGCCGGGTGCGGTCATCGACGCGCCGCTGCCCGGGCCGCTGGACGGCTGGCGCGCCGGCAGCCCCGCGGCGGCGAGCCTGCCGCTGCTGGCGCTGCTCGCCGGTCGCGGCGGCCACTGCGAGCTGGCCGCCGCCGCTACACTGGGACTGCGTATCGACATGGAGCACGTCGCTTGAACACTGCCGCCCCACGCTGGTGTGTGCTGATTCCCTGCCTCAACGAGGAAGCCGCGATCCGTGCGGTGGTCGAATCCGTGCTGGCGCTGGGCGCGCCGGTGATCGTGGTCGACGACGGCTCGGACGACCGCACGCCGGAGATCGTCGCCGCGCTGCCGGTGACCCTGCTGCGCCACGCCACGCGCCGCGGCAAAGGCGAGGCGCTGCGCCAGGGCTTCCGCGAGGCGCTGCGCCAGGGCTACGACGCCGTGCTGACCATGGACGGCGACGGCCAGCACCTGGCCGCCGACATCCCGCGCATCGTGGCTGCCGCGCAGCGCCACCCGCAGCACATCGTGATCGGCGCGCGCCTGCTCGACCGCGAGCAGCAGCCGAAGGGCCGCCGCCGCGCCAACGCGGTGGCCGACTGGGGCATCTCATGGGCCTGCGCGCAGCCGGTGGCCGACACCCAGAGCGGGCAACGCTGGTATCCGCAGGCGGCGCTGGCGCTGGTCGACCTGCCGGCGGAGAACTTCGTGTTCGAGGCAGCGATCCTGATCGCCGCTTCGCGCGAGCAGCGGCTCGGCGTGGTTTCGGTGCCGATCGCCTCGCGCTACCACGGCGCGTTCCGTCCCAGCCATCTCAAGCCGGTGCGCGACGTCACCCGCATCACCACCTACACCATCGGCCGGGTGGTCCACTACGGCCACATCGTGGCCAGCTACCGCCGCTCGCGCGGCGCACCGCTGGTGCTCGACGACACCGCCGCGGCGCCGGCCAAACCGATGGCGCTGGATGGTTGATCGCCGCGACTCCTCCGTAGGAGCCCGCTCGCGGGCGATGCTTTTCTTGGGCGAATCCCGGCCTCCAGAGCATCGCCCGCGAGCGGGCTCCTACAGCACGGTCATCACAGCGCGGCGGGCGCGAGAAGCATCAAGCCATGCCGCCGTTCACCCCGATCACCTGGCCGTTGATGTAGGCGGCGGTGTCGGAGCACAGGAACGCGACCAGCGCGGCGACTTCCTCCGGCTTGCCGGCGCGCTGCGCGGGCACCAGTTCGCGGATGCGCTCGGGCGGAAACGTCGCCTCGGCCATGCGCCCCTCGATCACGCCGGGCGCGACCACATTGACGGTGATCCCCCGCGAGGCCATCTCGCGCGCCAGCGACTTGCCGGCGCCGACCAGCGCGGCCTTCGCCGCGGCGTAGTTGGTCTGGCCGCGGTTACCCAGCTGCGCCGCCGCCGAGCCGATAGAGACGATGCGGCCGAAACGCGCGCGCGCCATCGGCAGCAGCAGCGGCTGGGTGACGTGGAAGAAACCGTGCAGCGAGACGTCGATCACCCGGTGCCACTGCTCGTCGCTCATGCCGGCCATCGGCGCGTCATCGTGGATGCCGGCATTGTTGACCAGCGCGTGGATGGTCCCCTCGGTCAGCAGCGCATCCAGCGCGGCGCGCACCACTTCCGCATCGGTGACGTCGAACGCGACCGCCTGTGCACTGCCGCCGGCTGCGACGATCGCCGCGGCGGTTTCCGCTGCGCGCGCCAGGCTGTGGTGGCCATGCACGATCACGTGCCAGCCGGCCGCCGCCAGCGCGTGGCAGATCGCGCCGCCGAGCTCGCCACTGCCGCCGGTGACCAGGGCGCGACGTGCGGGAGGGGCTTCGGACATGGCGTGGCTCGCAGGCGATTCAGCGGGAGGGATGGATCACCGCGGCGCGCCCGCTGGCCAGCAGCCGGCCACGATGCTCGACGCGGAACGCATACTGCGCGCCGCCGTCGTCGGCGTAAAGGCATTCGGCGTGGACGTCCAGCGCGCCATCGAGGCCGTCGACGTATTCCTCGTGCAGCTGCACATCGCGCAGGCTGACCAGTCGGCCGGAACGTACCGTCTCGTCGCCGCGCACACGCGCCAGCAGCGCGCCATGCACCGCCGCTGCCTGCGCGCCGTACTCGGCCAGGTGCACCGCATGCAGGCCCTGCGCGCTGCGCAGCGGGTTGTCCGCGCGCGCATGGCTGGCGCTGGTCGCGTGGATCGTGCGCTCGTCCCAGTCGAGCACCGCATCGAGCAGGCACATCGTGCCCGCATGCGGAATCAGGTGCGCCCAGTCAGTCTTGTCGAGCATGTGGCGCCATCAGGATCGACAGGCAGAAGTGGAACGCCACGCCGAGACTCACGGTGAGCCCGATCGCGCGCAGCACCGGAATCGTCGCCCACGCCAGCATGCCGAACACCAGCAGCGCGGACAGCACGCAGACGATGGTGGCATGCAGCGTGCGCCGCTGCTCGGCCGCGTCGCCGGTGTCGCGCTCGAAGAACAGCGCGTAGTGCAGGCCCAGCCCACCGGCGAGGATCAGCGCGACCAGGTGGAACAGCGAGATCTCGACGCCGGCCACGCGCTCCACCGCCAGCACCAGGAAGGTGGCCAGGGTCATCGGCGCCAGCACGTGCCAGGCGCGGCGCAGGCTGCGCAGGGCGAGCGCGATGGTCAGCACCAGCAGCAGCGCGGCGGCCGCAAGCGCCTGCAGGATGCGCGTACGGTAATCGACCACCAGCGATTCGGAAGCCGCCTTCAGATCCAGCAGGCGCACCGCGCCGTGGCTGTCCGCACCCAGCGCCTGCAGCGCGGCCACGTCGTGCACGCCGCTGACCGTGCCCAGTCCGAGCCAGTGGCCGTCGCGCTCGACCAGCATCGCGGCGAGGCGCTGGCCCAGCGGCGTCTGCGCATAGCGTTCGGGCGTCAGCGGCGGCAAGCGGCGCGCGGTCTGCACATCGTCGACGAACGGCCGGAACAGGTCGGCGCGGAACGGCAGGCCCTGCAACGCCTGGTCCAGCACGTGCTGCAACGTGGCGCGGTCGGGCAGCGTCGCCTGCCGTTCGCGCTGCACGGCCACGCTGGGCAGGTAGCGCGAGGGCAGCTCCAGCGCATCGGCGGCATGCTGCGCCAGCAGCGCGTCTGCCTTCGGCTGCAGTCGCTCCGACAGTTCCAGCACGCCCTGCGCGCTGGGTGCCTCGAGCACCAGCAGGTAGCGCACGTCGGGTGCGCCCAGCGCCTCGCGCAGGCGCGCGTCGCGCTGCAGCAGCTCCGGCGGCAACGGCGTCAGCGCGGCGAGGTTGTCCTGCCAGAACGGACCGCGGGCCAGCACCAGCATCGCCACGATTGCCGCGGCGACCACCAAGGGGATCCAGCGCGGCCGCGGCAGGCGATCGACGAACGTGCGCGCCTGTATCAGCCAGTGCATCCCGGCCACGTCGTGCACGCGTCGCGGCAGCAGGTGCGGCAGCAGGTAGCGCGTGCTGAAGCCGGCCACCAGCAGGCCGACGATGGTGAACAGCGCCAGCTGCTTCAGCCCGTTCACGCCGGAGGCGTAGAACGCCAGGTAGGCGATGCAGGCCGAGGCGATCGCGGTGAGCAGCAGCGGCCACAACGTGCGCACGCTGGCCAGCGCATCCTCGCCGGCGCGGCGGTGGCTGAGTACGCGGATCGGGTATTCCTGCGCCACGCCGAGCAGGGTGAAGCCGAACGCCAGGGTGATGCCGTGCACCGCGGGGAAGGCCACGGTGAGCACAGCGATGCCGGCCAGCGCGGCGCTGGCGATCGGCAGCGCCGACAGCAGCAGCGAGCCGATGCTGCGGTACGCCAGCAGCAGCAGCGCGATGAAGCCCACGGTGGAGATGCGCCCGATCCAGTCCGCCTGGTGCCGCGTTTGCGCCGCGGCCACCACGCTGAAGTAGCCTGGCCCACTAAGCTCGAGCGTTGCGCCGGCGCTGCCGGGCAGCGCGGCGAAGGCCTGGCGGATGCCGTCGATCGCCTGCTGCTGCGCGCCTGGGTCGAAACCCGCGGCAGCCGTCTGCACCAGCAGCAGCGCCTCGTCCTGCGGCGAGAACCACACGCCCTCGCGCAGCTGCGGCGATTTCGCCGGCGCCCAGCGCTCGGCCAACTGCAGCACCTCCAGCGTGGGATCGCGCGGCAGCAGGCCTTTCAGCAGGCTGGCGGCGGGCGAGGACAGGTCGTCCAGCCGCTGCTGCAGCTGGTCGGCGAGATAGGCCTGGTCCAGCGGCTGCGTGTCCAGCGTGGGCGACAGCAGGTAGCGGTACGGCAGCAAGCGCTCGTCCAGCGCACCGAGGTCGAAGCTGCCGTTGAGCACCTGGCTGTAGCGCGCGTCGTTTTTCAGCGCGGCGGCAAGGCCCTGGCTCAGCGCCGCCAGCCTTGCATCGGACTGGCCACGGATGGAGAGCAGCAGCAGGCGCGAACCCGGTCCCTCGCCGACCTGCTCCATCAGCAGACGCTGGTCCGGCGTGGTCGGCGCCGGCATGAAGCTGCGCAGGTCGGTGCTGACGTGCAGGCGCTGGCTGATCATCCAGCCGAGCCCGGCCAGCGCCAGCAACCATCCGATCAGCAATGCCGCGCGTGCGCCCCGGCGCATGCTCAGGGCGCGCTCTGGCACAGCGCGGCCAGCGCTTCGCGCGTGGGCTCGGCCGGCATCCGTGCGGCCAGCGGCCCGAGCAGGTCGACCGCGAGGTCGCCGTCGGCCTCCTGCAGGTGCATGCAACGCGAGGCGTTCGCGTAGCCGTCGATGCGGATGCTGGCCACGGTCTTCGCCACGCGGGCATCGCGCGGCACCAGGGTCAGCGTCCAGGCGCCGCGCGCGTCGCCCTCCTGGTGCACCTCGAACGCCTGCTGCAATCGCGCGGCATCGCCGCCAAGCAACGCCACGAAACTGTCCAGCAGCACCTGCAGTTGTGGCGCGCGCTTCAGCGAGAAGTGCCGCGGGCTGCGGCCCTCGCGCTGCTGGGTCACCTCGCCGTCGGCGATGGTGGAAGTTTCCTGCTGCGGATGCTCGACGCGCCGCTGCAGCCTATCGCCACCGAGCCACGCCAACTCGCCGGAGACCACCAGCGGCCGGTCCAGCATCTGCAGGAAGCGCGCCTCGGCGAAGGCGGTATGCGCCGGTGCCGGCTGGCCCAGCGCGGCAATCAGCGTCGAGGCCGCCGCGGCCTGCTCAGATGCCGACGCGCTCGCCCACGGCAGCAGCAGGCTCAGCAGCAGGCTCACCCGCAGCGGGTGCGTCTTGCCAGAAATCATAGAAGTTGAACCAGTTGTAGGGAGCCACGTGGATATAGTGCTCCAGCCGTTGCGCGTAGCGGGCAATCAGCCGGTCCAGCATCGGGCCACGATCATGCCGCGGGATCTCCACCCGGTCGCTGAACGGTTCAAACACCAGGCGGTAGCGGTTGCCGCCGAGGTACAGGCCGAAGCACAGCACCACCGGCACCTGCAGCGTATGCGCCAGCAGCCAGGGGCTGATCGGAAACGGCGCGGGGGAGCCGAGCAGGTTGGTCCGCCGCAGCACCTCGTGGCCACGGCCGCGGTCGGCCAGCATCGCCACCAGCGCGCCGGCGTCGCAGGCCTCGGCCATTGCCAGCGCGATGGTGGTGCCGTCCTGCGCCGCGTCGATCACGCAGGCGCCCACCTCCGGCGCCAGCGCTTCCAGCAGCTCGGTCATCGCCGGCGTCTTCTGCTTGTCCAGCACCACCCGCAAGGCCATCTGCGGCCGGCGCGCACCGATCGCGCGCAGTGCCTCGAAACTGCCCTGGTGCGAGCCGAGCAACAACACGCCGCGACCCTGCGCGATGCGCTCGTCGAGGAGGTCCAGGCCTTCGGTCTCGATCTGGAATGGCCGTTCACCGTGCGCCAGCAGGAAGATCCGGTCCAGGATGGTGGCGGCGAAACAATGGATGTGCCTGAGCACCTGCCACGCCGTGGCCGGCTTGCCGAACACGCGCTGCAGGTACTGGCGCGAGGCCCGCCGTTCCGGCCCGCGGCGCAGGAAGAAATACAGCGTGATCGGGTACAGGGACAGCCGGCCCACGCGGCGTCCGCCGTGCAGCGCAATCGTGCGGATCAGCCACAGCGCGAAACGGCCACCACCCTCGGGGCGGTTCTGCCAATGTCCATGTGTACTCACGCCGCTCCCTCGACCAAGCCGCGTGCCAGCACCATGCCGTCACGCCGAATCTCGAAACGGACGCGCGATGCGTCCGCCATCGTCAGCTGCAGCTGCGCGGTCTCGTCCGGCTGCAGCGGAGCGGCGAACTTCGCCTCCAGCACGCAGCCCAGCCGCTGCCCGCGCCAGGCGCGCAGGGCCAATGCCACCTGCTCCAGCAGCAGCACACCGGGCACCAGCGGCGCACCGGGAAAGTGCCCGGGCAAGGCCGGATGCTCCACGCCGACGCGCAACGCCTGCACGAAGCCGTCGTTCATGGCGCCACCGCGCGCTTGCCGTGCAGCAATTGAGGCCAGTGCAGCGCCAGCTGCAGCAGCATGTCGTGCAGGCCGGGATGCGGCAGATGGCGCAATCGCCAGCGGCGATAGAGGTACTCCAGGAGAAACGCTGCACCCAGCAGCAAGTAGCCACCCAGGTGCAGCCAGGTCGCGGCCCAGCGCTCGGGCACCGGCAGCGGCGAGGCGACCCCGACGCGCGCGAGCAGCCCGCTCTGGTCGGCGCACAGCAACAGCACGGTGAGCAGCAACGCCTGGGCACCGAGCAGCACCGTCCAGAACCAGGTGACCTGGCGCGCATAGGCGGCCACGCCCGGCTGCCGCAGGCGCTCGGCGCCTTCGATGGCGACGATGAAGCGCTGCACCAGCGGCTCGGCCGTGGCCAGCGTGCGGCCGAACCAGTACGCCAGGAGCGCATTGATGAGCACCGGCACCGCCTCCAGCAACAGCTCGGCAAAACCATACCGCCAGGTCAGCAGCAGGCCGGCCAGCACGCCCGACCACAGCAGCCACGACGACGCGCGACGCGCCAGCAGCTGCGGCAGCAGCAGCGCGGTCAGCAGCACGGCCAGCGCCAGCAGCGCGAACACCTGCCGCTGCGTCACGGCGCCGGCGATCGCCAGCAGGGGATAGGTCGGCAGCAGCAGCAGGCCGTAGCACCGCGCGGCAGGTTCGGGCAGAAGTGAAGAGGAGGTCATGCCGGGTTCCGCATCGGCTCCGCCGGAACCTTGAGCCTGCCACGGGCGATGGAACGCCGCATGAAGGAAGCGTGGTGCACGCCGCCGGGTCGAACCGCCGGCTTCAACCGGCGCGGTTCTTCTCGACATGCGCGGACAGCGTGCGCAGGCTGGTGAAGATCTGTCGGTTGCCGGGGTTGTCCGAGCGCAACTGGAAGCCGTAGCGCTTGGACACGGCCAGGGCGATTTCCAGCGCGTCGATCGAATCCAGCCCCAGCTCGCCGCCGAACAGCGGTGCATCCGGGTCGATCTGTTCGGGGGTGACGGAGTCGAGATTCAGGCATGCCACGACCAGGATAGCCAATTCGTGCTGCGTCGCTGTCTGTTCCGCCATGCTCGGTTCCGTACACTGAATGCATTGCCTCCCCCCCGGTGGCAGTGGTCGCGGAGTGTAACATAGCGCCCCTGTCGTTCCCGGTTGCAAGCCATATGCAGGGCTGTGAAAACCCCCAGATCGATCCGCTGCCGCGCCGCGCGCTGCAGGTGTGCTACCGCGCCGGCGCGGCCAGCGCACTGCTGGCCGAACCCGGTACGCTGGCCTTGCTCGGCTTCGGCGTCAGCACCCCGGCCAGTACCGACCCGCGCTGCCTGCAGGTGGCGCTGGAAACCTTCGATGCGCCTGCGCCGCTGGAGCTGTGGCAGGTCAATGCGCCGGTCAGCTGCGGCCGCGACGGCGCGCTGTGCTGGTCCGCCGGCGGCGGCTGGCTGTTCGCGGCGATCGAACTGGACGAACGCGAACACGGCGGCCCGACCGCCACGGCGCGGCTGGCCTACGAACAGCTGCACCGCTTCGTAGCCATGCGCGAGGCGCGACACGTACTGCGCGTGTGGAACTACCTCGGCGCGATCAACCACGGCGAAGGCGACGCCGAGCGCTACAAGCACTTCTGCGACGGCCGCGCCGCCGGCATGGGCGACTTCTTCGCCGAGGGCTTCCCCGCCGCCACCGCGATCGGTCATCACGGCGACGGGCGCCGCCTGCAGGTCTACCTGCTGGCCAGCGACCAGCCCGGCATGCGCGTGGAAAATCCGCGCCAGGTCAGCGCCTGGCGCTACCCGCGGCAGTACGGCCGCACCCCGCCCAGCTTCGCCCGCGCCATGCTGCTGCCGGCGCAGGACGTGCTGGCGATCTCCGGCACCGCCGCGGTCGTCGGCCACGCGTCGGCGCACCAGGACGATCTCAACGCGCAGCTGGAGGAAACCCTGCTCAATCTCGAGGCGCTGCTGGCCAGCGCCGGCATGGCAACGGGCTTCGACGGCCAGTCCCCGCTGAAGATCTACGTGCGCCACGGCGCCGACGCCGCACGTGTGCGCGCGTTCGTGCAACGCCGCCTGCCCGGCGTGCCGACACTGCTGCTGCACGGCGACATCTGCCGCCGCGAGCTGCTGGTGGAGATCGACGGCTGGCGTTACGCGTAAGCGAGGACTGGGAGAAAAGCCCGAAGCGCGCTCCGCCGCTGCCTTCTCTCACTCCTCTTCGCTCACCCCTGCTTCACCGGCCGCTTCCAGCCGGGAAACGTCTGCTGCCTGCCGCGCGCCACGGTGAGTTCCCCGTTCGGCGCATCGCGGGTGATCACCGAGCCGGCGCCGATGGTGGCCTGCGCGCCAATCGTCACCGGAGCCACCAGCGCGCTGTTGGAGCCGATGAAGGCGCCATCGCCGATGCGCGTGGCGAACTTGTTCACGCCGTCGTAGTTGCAGGTGATGGTGCCGGCGCCGATGTTGACGCCGCGGCCCACCACGGTGTCGCCGAGGTAGCTGAGGTGGTTGGCCTTGCTGCCTTCGCCCAGGTGCGTCTTCTTGGTTTCGACGAAGTTGCCGACGTGCACGCCGGCGTCGAGTTCGGTGCCGGGGCGCAGCCGCGCGAACGGGCCGATCGTGCACGGGCCGTGGGTGACCACGCCGTCGAGGTCGCAGTGCGTCAGCACCACCGTGCCGGCGGCCAGCTGGACGTCCTTCAGCCGGGTGAACGCGCCGACGCGTACCTCGTCACCGAGCGCCACGCGGCCTTCGAGGATCACGTCGATGTCCAGCTCGACGTCGTGGCCGCTGTCGACCGTGCCGCGCACGTCGATGCGCAGGGGATCGGCCAGGCGCACCCCATCGCGCATCAGGGCACGCGCCGCACGCTGGCGGTACTCGGCTTCCAGCCCCGCGAGCTGCAGCGCATCGTTCGCGCCCGACGCCTCCACCGGATCGGCGCACTCCACGCTGAGCGCGGGTCGCTTCTCCTCGCTCGCCATCGCGAAGATGTCGGTGAGGTAGTACTCGCCCTGCGCATTGTCACGGTCGAGCCCCGCGATCCAGACGCGCAGTGCGGCGGCAGACGCGACGAGGATGCCGGTGTTGACCAGGTTGATGGCACGCTGCTCCTCGTCGGCATCCTTTTCCTCGACCACCGCCCGCACATGGCCGTTGCCGTCGCACTGCACGCGGCCATAGCCGCTCGGATCGGCCAGGCGCATGGTGAGCAGGCTGAAGCCTCCCTGCGCCTCCGCCAGCTGCCGCAGGGTGTCGGCCCGGGTCAGCGGCACATCGCCGTAGAGCACCAGCACGCGCGCGCCATCGGGTATCTCGCCCAGCGCCTGTTCCACCGCATGGCCGGTGCCCAGCCGCTCGGCCTGCAGCACCCAGCGCAGATCGTCCTGGCCGACGAACGCCGCACGCACCTGCTCGCCGCAATGGCCATACACCACATGGATCGCCGTCGGCTGCAGCGCGCGCGCGGTGGCCAGTACGTGCGCCAGCAACGGCCGGCCGGCCAGCGGCATCAGCACCTTCGCCCGATTCGATTTCATCCGCGTGCCGGCGCCGGCGGCGAGAACGATGACGTGGAGCGGAGCTAGGTTCATGGAAGAAAGCCTTGGCGCGTCCTGATTGAAAAAAGCATAGCAGCCCGCCGGCCGCGGACGATGGCGGACAGCTGACTCAGGGCTTCGTCGTCGCGGCCGACACCGTGGGCTTGCCGGCATGGCATTCGAAGCGGAATACGTAGGCCAAGCTGAACGGTTTCGTCTCGCTGTCCACCACGTGGCTGTTGCCATCGGCATCGGCGGCCCAGCGGTTGATCGTCAGCGGACTGAACTGCCACTGCAGCGCGGCCGCGCGCACGGCGTCGATGAAGGCCTGGCGGCCTGCATCAGCCTGCGGCTCACCTGTCACGCGCACTTCGCCGACCTTGCCCTGCCCATCGACGATCAGCAATGCCGGCACTTCCTGCGGCGGCGGACAGCTGGCCAGCCGATCGGGCGGATACGCCGGTGCCACACGTCGAAACGGCGTGGCGCCGCTGGACACCTCGCCCAGCGCCAGCGGGTAGCGCACCGTACCGGGCGGCACCACCATCCGCCATGACGCATCGCCGATGGCCGGCGGCGGTGGTTGCTGGCGCGGCGCGACGCAACCGGCCAGCAGCAGCGACAGCACGCAGCCGCCGTGGCGGAAAGTGAACATCGGCCCTGTCATCGGCATCTTCCCTGTGCTGCCAAGAGCGCATCATGCCAATGCAAAAACGCCGGCACAAGGCCAGCGTTCTTTTCCGCGATATTCATCGAAGCGACCGCTTCTATTGAAAGCGCGGCCATGGATGGCCGCCTTTTGATCTCGCTCTGCACTCATGGATGAGCGCACGAACTTCATTTCCATGGATGGCCACCCGTTTGATCTTCGCGATCAGGGATGATCGCAAAAGCTCAGTGCTTGAGGCTCTTGCGCAGCCGCTCCAGCGCCTGCAGCTGGGTGATCGCCTCGGCCAGCTTGACCTGCGCCTCGGCGATTTCCATCGCGTCACTGCGGTTGGCCAGCGCGTCCTCGGCTTCCTTCTTGGCGCGCTGCGCGGAGGCCTCGTCCAGGTCGGCGGCGCGGGCGGCGGTGTCGGCCAACACGGTGACCACCTGCGGCTGCACTTCCAGCATGCCGCCGGAAATCCAGAACTGCTGGCGCTCGCCGCCGGCCAGCAGCACATCGACGTGGCCTGGCTTGAGGCGGGTAATCAGCGGCGCATGGCGCGGCGTGATGCCGAGCTCGCCGACTTCGCCGGTGGCAACGACCATCGTCGCGTCGCCGGAAAAGATCTCGGCTTCGGCACTGACGATGTCGACGCGAATGGTGTGGGTCATGGTTCTCTCTCGCTACGCTCGGTCGAACGGGATTCGAGATTCGCGATGGGGGATTCGTCAAAAGCGCGATGACGCAGCTCAACGAATCCAGAATCGCAGATCCCGAATCCCGGCTTCAGGGTCAGGCGGCTTTCTTGGCGCCCATCTCTTCGGCCTTCTTGATCGCCTCGTCGATGCCGCCGACCATGTAGAACGCCTGTTCCGGCAGGTGGTCGACGTCGCCGTCCACGATCATCTTGAAGCCGCGGATGGTTTCCTTCAGCGACACGTACTTGCCCGGCGAGCCGGTGAATACCTCGGCCACGTGGAACGGCTGCGAGAAGAAGCGCTCGCACTTGCGCGCGCGGGCCACGGCCTGCTTGTCCTCTTCGCTGAGCTCGTCCATGCCGAGGATCGCGATGATGTCCTTCAGCTCCTTGTAGCGCTGCAGCGTGCCTTGCACCTTGCGGGCCACGTCGTAGTGCTCCTGGCCGATCACGTTCGGATCGAGCTGGCGACTGGTCGAGTCGAGCGGATCCACCGCCGGGTAGATGCCCAGCGAGGCGATGTTGCGCGAGAGCACCACGGTCGCGTCCAGATGCGCGAAGGTGGTCGCCGGCGACGGGTCGGTCAGGTCGTCCGCGGGCACATAGACGGCCTGGATCGAGGTGATCGAGCCGGTCTTGGTCGAGGTGATGCGCTCCTGCAGCACGCCCATTTCCTCGGCCAGGGTCGGCTGGTAGCCCACCGCCGACGGCATGCGGCCGAGCAGCGCGGACACCTCGGTACCGGCCAGCGTGTAGCGGTAGATGTTGTCGATGAACAGCAGCACGTCCTTGCCCTTGCCGGTCTCGTCCTTCTCGTCGCGGAAGTATTCGGCCATGGTCAGGCCGGTCAGCGCCACGCGCAGGCGGTTGCCCGGCGGCTCGTTCATCTGGCCGTAGACCATCGCGACCTTGTCGAGCACATTGGAGTCCTTCATCTCGTGGTAGAAGTCGTTGCCCTCGCGGGTACGCTCGCCCACGCCGGCGAACACGGACAGGCCCGCGTGCGCCTTGGCGATGTTGTTGATCAGCTCCATCATGTTCACGGTCTTGCCGACGCCCGCGCCGCCGAACAGGCCGACCTTGCCGCCCTTGGCGAACGGGCAGACCAGGTCGATAACCTTGATGCCGGTTTCCAGCAGGTCGTTGGCCGCGGCCTGGTCGGCGTAGCTCGGCGCCTCGCGATGGATCACCCAGCGGTCCTGCTCGCCGATCGGGCCGGCCTCGTCGATCGGGTTGCCGAGCACGTCCATGATGCGGCCGAGCGTGGCCTTGCCGACCGGCACCTTGATGCCTTCGCCGGTGTTGCGCGCGGCCAGGCCGCGCTTCAGGCCCTCGGTGGAACCGAGCGCGATGGTGCGCACGATGCCGTCGCCCAGCACCTGCTGCACTTCCAGCGTGATCTCGGTGCCGTCGATCTTCAGCGCGTCATACACCTGCGGCACCTGGTCACGCGGGAACTCCACGTCGATGACCGCGCCGATGATCTGAACAACTTTGCCCTGGCTCATGCTGATAGCTCCGGATGAATCTCTTTAAGATTTCGATTTGTACAAAGCGCCAATGAAACGTCGCTCTTACTGGAAGTGCGGCCACGGATGGCCGCCTTTTGATCCTGTTTTGCGATCGGGGACGATCGCATTAGTTCAGCCGATCGCACTTATACCGCCGCTGCGCCGCCGACGATTTCCGAAATTTCCTGGGTGATCGCAGCCTGGCGCGCCTTGTTGTAGATCAGCGTCAGCTCGTCGATCACCTTGTTCGCGTTGTCCGACGCGCTCTTCATCGCCACCATGCGCGCGGCGTGCTCGCTGGCCAGGTTCTCCAGCGCCGCCTGGTACACCACCGACTCGATGTAGCGGGTCAGCACGTGCTCCAGCACGGTCTGCGCATCCGGCTCGTAGAGGTAGTCCCAATCGTGGCCCGACTCCAGCTTGACCCCGGCATAGGCCGACTCGCCCGCGTCCTGGTGCGCTTCCATCTCCGCAGCCACCAGCGGCAACGGCAGCAGTGCGTCGACGGTCGGCTTCTGCGTCATGGTGTTGACGAAGTCGTTGTAGGCGAGGAACACGCGGTCCAGGCCGTTGGCCTGGTAGGCGTCCATCATCACCTTGATCACGCCGACCAGTTGCTCGAGCTTGGGCTTCTCACCGAGGTGGCTGACGCTGCCGACCAGGTTGACACCCTTGATGCGGCGGAAGAACGCCACGGCCTTCTGGCCGATCGCCACCACGTCCACCTGCACGCCCTGCTTCTGCCACTCGGCGATCGCCGGCAGCAGGCGGCGGAACAGGTTGGAGTTGAGGCCGCCGCACAGGCCGCGGTCGGTCGACACCACGATGTAGCCGACCCGCGCCACGTTGTCACGCTGGACCAGGAACGGATGGCTGAAATCGGTGCTGGCCTGCGCCACATGCGCGATCACCTTGCGCATCGAGCGCGCATACGGGCGCGAGGCCTTCATCAGATCCTGCGCCTTGCGGATCTTCGAGGCCGAGACCATCTCGAGCGCGCGCGTCACCTTGCGCATGTTCTGCGTGCTCTTGATCTTGGTTTTGATTTCGCGTCCGCTTGCCATTGGTCTCGCTCGCTATGCTCGCTTCGAAGGGAATAGGGAGTAGAGAATCAGGAATAGTGAAAGCTGCATGATGCTGCTCTTCCTATTCTCTATTTCCTATTCTCGATTCCCTGCATTTACCAGCTGCCGGTCTTCTTGTACTCGTCCAGCGAGGCCTTGAACACGGCCTCGATATCCTTGTCCCAGTTGCCGGTGGCCACGATGGTCTTCATGAGGTCGCCGTGGTTCTGGTGCATGAACGCGTGCAGGCCCTTCTCGAACGCCAGCACCTGGTTCACCGGCAGGTCGTCCAGGTAGCCCTGCTCGGCGGCGTACACCGACAGCGCCAGCTCGGCGATCGACAGCGGCGAATACTGCTTCTGTTTCATCAGCTCGGTGACGCGCTGGCCGCGATCCAGCTGGGCGCGGGTGGCCGGGTCCAGGTCCGAGGCGAACTGCGCGAACGCAGCCAGCTCGCGGAACTGGGCCAGCGCCAGCTTCACGCCACCGGACAGCTTCTTGACGATCTTGGTCTGCGCGGCGCCGCCGACGCGGGACACCGAGATACCAGCGTTCACGGCCGGACGGATGCCGGCATTGAACAGGTCGGTCTCCAGGAAGATCTGGCCGTCGGTGATCGAGATCACGTTGGTCGGCACGAACGCGGAAACATCGCCGCCCTGGGTCTCGATGATCGGCAGCGCGGTCAGCGAACCGGTCTTGCCCTTCACTTCACCGTGGGTGAACTTCTCGACGTACTCCTCGGACACGCGCGAGGCGCGCTCGAGCAGGCGCGAGTGGAGATAGAACACGTCGCCCGGGTATGCCTCGCGGCCCGGCGGGCGCTTCAGCAGCAGCGAAATCTGGCGGTAGGCCACGGCCTGCTTGGACAAGTCGTCATAGACGATCAGCGCGTCTTCGCCGCGATCGCGGAAGTATTCGCCCATCGCGCAGCCGGAGTACGGCGCGACGTACTGCAGCGCAGCCGACTCGGACGCCGAGGCGACCACGATGATGGTGTTGGCCAGCGCGCCGTTCTCGTCGAGCTTGCGCACCACGTTGGCGATCGACGAGCGCTTCTGGCCGATGGCGACGTAGATGCACTTAATGCCGGAATCCTTCTGCGCGATGATCGCGTCGATCGCCAGCGCGGTCTTGCCGGTCTGGCGGTCGCCGATGATCAACTCGCGCTGGCCGCGGCCGACCGGGATCATCGCGTCGACCGACTTGTAGCCGGTCTGCAGTGGCTGGTCGACCGACTTGCGCCAGATCACGCCCGGCGCGACCTTCTCGATCGGCGCGTTGAGCTTGGCGTTGACCGGGCCCTTGCCGTCGATCGGGTTGCCCAGCGCGTCGACCACGCGGCCGAGCAGCTCCGGGCCGACCGGCACTTCGAGGATGCGGCCGGTGGTCTTGGCGGTATCGCCTTCGCGCAGGTGCTGGTATTCGCCCAGCACCACCGCGCCGACCGAGTCACGCTCGAGGTTCAGCGCCAGTGCGAACGCATTGCCCGGCAGCTCGATCATTTCGCCCTGCATCACATCGGCCAGGCCGTGGATGCGCACGATGCCGTCGGACACGCTGATGATGGTGCCCTCGTTGCGCGCTTCCGCGCCGAGCTTGAACTGCTCGATGCGGCTCTTGATCAGTTCGCTGATCTCGGACGGATTCAGTGTGCTGCTGGACATGGTTGCCTATCCCGAAATTGAATTCTCTTTTGAAGAGTCCGGTCATGGATGGCCGGTTTTGCTCTTCGCGAAACGACTTCGCGCCTGCCTAAATTTGTCCGGCCATGGGTGGTCGGGTTTTGCTCTACGCGAAATGGAACTTCGCGTGAAACTAATGGCTCAGCGTGCTGGCCAGTTTTGCAAGCCGCCCACGCGCGGAACCGTCGATCACCTCGCTGCCGGTATCGATCACCACGCCGGCCAGCAGCGAAGCGTCGACCCGGGTATCCAGTTCGATCTCGCGCTTGAAGCGGCGCTTCAACGAGACCTTCAGCTGTTCGGCCTGTGCCGCGTCCAGCGCCATCGCGCTGGTCACCTTGACCAGCAGCTGCGACTCGGATTCACGCTTGAACGCCTCGAACAGCTCGGCCACTTCCGGCAGCAGCACCAGCCGGCGCTGCTCCGCCATCTCGGCGAGGAAGCGCCTAAACGGGCTGTCGGCGGCCACGTCGGGCGGCAGGTGCAGCGCCACCAGCTGCGCCGGCAACACCCGTGGGTCGTTGCCGAAACCGGCCACGCGCGGATCCTTCGCCACCGCGGCGGCGAACGCCAGCGCCTGCGACCATGCGGCCAGCGTGCCAGCCGCATGCGCCACTTCGAACGCGGCACGGGCATACGGGCGGGCGAGGGTGATTGCCTGAGCCATAGATCAGATCTCGGCCGCGAGCTGGTCGAGCAGGGCCTTGTGCGTCGAGGCGTCGACCTCCCGCTGCACGATCTTGCTGGCGCCCTGCACGGCCAGCGCACCGACCTGCTCGCGCAGCTGGTCGCGCGCACGCTGTGCCATCGAGGCGATGTCGTCCTGCGCCGCCGCCTTCAGCCGGTTGATCTCGGCAACCGCTTCGCCACGGGCCTTGTCGATGATCTGGTTGGCCTGCTGCTGGGCCTTGTCGATGATCTCGGAGGCCTGCTGCCGGGCCTGCTTGATCTCGCCGGCCACCTTCACGTCCGCGCTCTTCAGCTCGGCGTGGGCGCGCTCGGCGGCGTTCAGGCCTTCGGCGATCTTGATCTGGCGGTCCTCAATGGCCTTGTTGATATACGGCCAGATGAAGTGGACGCTGAACCAGATCAGGATGGCGAACGAAATCATTTCGCCAATCAAGGTCGCGTTGAAATTCATCGCTGCGTTACCTGTAGATGCAAAGTGGAACAGACCCGGGCATCACGCGGCGCCCGGATCGGATACGCGGTGGCGCCACAACGGCGCCACCGGAGGATGTTGCTTACTGGCCCGCGCCGGCAGCCGACAGGATCTTGCCCAGCAGCGGGTTGGCCACCGCGAAGTACATCGCCAGCGCCACGCCAATCAGGAACGCGGCGTCGATCAGGCCGGCCAGCAGGAACATGCGGCCCTGCAGCAGCGGCACCAGCTCCGGCTGGCGGGCGGCGGCTTCAAGGAACTTCGAGCCCATGACGCCGATACCGATACAGGCGCCCAGCGCGCCGAGGCCGATGATCAGGCCGAGCGCAATGGCAGTGAAGCCCTGGATTTGTGCATATTGGACGAGATGTTCCACGGTGGTCTCCTGAGAAATTCAAACTGGAATAGGCAAAACGGTTGAAGCGAGGGGTTCGACGAACGCGATCAGTGGTGATCGTGTGCCATCGAGATGTACACGATCGTCAGCACCATGAAGATGAACGCCTGGATCGAGATGATCAGGATGTGGAAGATGCCCCACACCGTGTAGCCGATGATGCCGGCGCCGTACAGCGCCCAGCCGGCCAGGCCGGCGCCGGCGCTGAACAGGCCGGCGATCAGCATGAACACCAGCTCGCCCGCGTACATGTTGCCGAACAGTCGCATCGCCAGGCTCACCGGCTTGGACGCCAGCTCGACCATGTTCAGGGCGAAGTTCGGGATCCACAGCAGCGGGTGCTTGCCGAACGGCGCAGTGAACAGCTCGTGCATGTAGCCGCCAACACCTTTGGCCTTGAAGCTGTAGAAGATGATCAGCACGAACACCGTCAGCGACATCGCGAAGGTCATGTTGATGTCGGCGGTAGGCACGGCGCGGAAGTGGCCGATGCCGAACTTTTCGGTGATCCACGGCAGCAGGTCGACCGGCAGCAGGTCCATCGCGTTCATCAGGAACACCCAGACGAACACGGTCAGCGCCAGCGGGCCAAGCACGCGACGATCGCCGTGGAACACGTCCTTGACCTGGCCGTCGACGAACTCCAGCACGATCTCGACGAAGGCTTGCCCCTTGCCCGGCACGCCGGCGGTGGCCTTGCGCGCCTTCAGCCAGAACCACGCGCAGAACAACACGCCGAGCGCCAGCGACACGGTCATCGAGTCGATGTTGATGGGCACCGCCCAAAACCCGCCCTCGCTGATATGCGGGGTCAGATGCTGCAGATGGTGCTGGATGTATTCGGTAAGACCGCCAGTCGGCTCGCTTGCCATGGATCAACCCTTGAATCTGAACGCCAGCAGATAAACCGCGTAAGCCGCCGCCAACCCCGTAATGGCGGCCAGCGGTGGCAACTCGAATTGGAACAGGATCACGACCAGCCCCCCGACGATCACGATCCATTTCAGGAACATGCCCGTCAGCAGACGGCCCAACGCCACGCCAGCGCCACTAACGCCGCTGAAGAACCGCGCCGACATCAGCGCGGTACCCAGCGCCACCATCGTCGCGCCTGCCGCTGCCGCCATCGCTTCGCGATACCCCAGCGCCAGGAAAACCAGGCCGACCAGTACCGCCGCAGCAAGCTGCAGCAGGATGATGCGCAGGGCGAGGCGTCGACCAGAGGCAAGACTGTTGAGCACGTAGCATCTCCGCGCGGCCTGCACCAGGCGGCACCGATACAGCTGCGGGCCACGATCCAATCCGTAAAAGTATATCAGTGCGTCAATTGCAGCGACAAGCCATGCAGGCTGCGGCATGACGTCCGGCTGCCCGAATTCGTGACCTGGTCGGTAGCCACATGTATGGTGGCGACAGCACACACGAACAGGGCCGAACACGAGGTTCGGCCCTGTTCCATCACATCGAGGCGCGACGGTACGGAATTACTTGGCGGCCGCCTTCTTGGCGGCGGCGGCCGGCGCCGCAACGGCGTCGTTGGCGGCCTGACGCTGCTCCTGCACCAGCGCATTCAGCGACTCGGCGGTCTTCTGGGTCACCGCGAGCACTTCCTGCGAAACCGCCACGGCACGCTCGGCGTTTTCGCGGCCCAGATTGGCGCCCTTTTCCCACAGGCCGCGCAGGCCGTTGATGTCACGGGTTTCCAGCGCCTCGGCGACGAACTCGGCGGAGGCCTTGGTCTGCTCCTCCAGCGCCTTGAGCTGCAGCTCGGCGACCGTCTCCAGCCCCTTCAGAGCCAGCGACTGAGCCTTGAAAGCGCCGTCGGTGAACTGCTTGGTGAAAGCGAAAAACTGGGTGTTGAGTTGCTGCGTCATGACGTAGTCCTCGTTGAGGATGGGGTAGTGGCAGGCACTCTAGCAGCAGTTTTTGTGCATTGCACTATATTTTTGGTGGCCGGATAAGGATGTAAGTAAATATTCATTTGCAAACACACGTTTATGGCAAATCCATGAAACACTGCGACGCGTCAAAAACTGTCGCGGCTGCAACTCGCGCCGGAAGTGCAGGTTTCATGCACCACCACTTTGTCCAGCCCTGCCAGGCGCGGTTGCAGCCGCCGCCAGATCCAGCGCGCCAGCATCTCGCTGGTCGGGTTCTCAAGTCCTTCGATCTCGTTGAGGTAGTGATGATCGAGCTGGTCGAACAGCGGCGCGAAGGCCGCCTTCACGTCGGCAAAGTCCATCACCCAGCCCGTCTGCGAGCCCGGCTCACCCGACACGTGGATCTCGACCCGGAACGAATGGCCATGCAGGCGCGCGCACTTGTGCCCGACCGGCACGTTCGGCAGCCGATGCGCCGCCTCGATCTGGAACACCTTGAAGATATGCATGGCGAACGCCTGCGTGTCGTGACGATGATGGACCGGCGGAGAACACACGACCTGGTCGTTTGGTGGTATGGGTGGACTCGAATAGACGCCGCAAAGCCTTATCAGCGCTTGAACATCTCCGATATTGTAAGAAACATACCCCCAGAAATACCCCCAGACGAAGCGGGCTGCCTCCTCCGAGACGCCGTTGCTCACCACAAGACGCTGACTACTTGGGGGCCCGGTAACGGCACCCAGACGTGCAGGTCTCGCGCACCACGATCTCCGAGAGCAGCGGGAGCCGCGGTTTGAGTCGTTCCCAGATCCAGACAGCAAGCCGCTCGCTGGTGGGATTGTCCAGCCCGTCGATGTCGTTGAGGTAGTGATGGTCGAGCTGGTCATAGATCGGCTGAAACGCCACCTTGACGTCACCAAAATCCATCACCCAGCCGGTGCCGGCTCCAGGCTCGCCCGCCAGATGCACCTCAACTCGGAAGGAGTGGCCATGCAGGCGCGCGCACTTGTGCCCTTCCGGCACGTTGGGGAGCCGGTGTGCGGCTTCGAGCGTGAAAACCTTGAAGATATCCATCGCGACATTGTACAGCCGCGCCGAGATGACCCTCGATGACCTCGCTGTGGTCGACGCACGCGAAGACGGTCAACGATGCCCGTCTGACCACCATGGGCATATATGCGATCGGGCGGTAAGCTTGGCCTGATCTCGCTCGGTGAGAAGGCATCACGGTTGCATAGCCGCTCAACGTCGCCAAAACGACCAAGGAACAGGGGAAGCTCGTGAAGCTGGAAGACATCAGCCATGGATCGGTCGTCAGTGGCATCAGCCCGGAGGGTCCGGTAACGATCGTCGCCACCCAGCCAATCGGCGACGAGGCGATCACCGTCTTCTACAGGGGTGCCGACGGCATCCCCGCCGAGCGCATGCTGTTCCGTGCGGATGAAGCCCGGCTTGCCCTAGCCACGGTAGGGCGGCCCTGGGGCTTCAACGCGGATGGTGCCGAATTCAAGCTGGCGGCCGAGGCACTGCGCATCAAGCTGGCGCATCTGTTCGATCCCATGATGGCGGTGCATACCTCCAACGTGGAACCGCTGCCGCACCAAATCTCTGCGGTCTACGAAACCATGTTGCCGCGCCAGCCGCTGCGCTTCGTGCTGGCGGATGATCCGGGCGCGGGCAAAACCATTATGGCCGGCTTGCTGATCCGCGAGCTGGTCATGCGCTCGGACGCCCGCCGCATCCTGATCGTTGCGCCGGGGTCGCTGATTGGCCAATGGCAGGATGAGCTGCGCGAGAAGTTTGGTCTGGATTTCGAGCCCTTCAGCCGTGAGCGTCAGGAAGCCTGTGCCAGCGGCAACTACTTCGCCGAGCAGGATCGACTGCTGGTACGGCTGGATCAGCTAGCTCGCAACGACGACTATCGCGAAAAGCTGTCCCACACCCATTGGGATCTGATCATCGTTGACGAGGCGCACAAACTTTCGGCCAGCTACTTCGGCGGCGACATCAAGAAGACCCAGCGCTTCGAGCTCGGTGAGCAGTTGGGCGGCCTGTGCCGCCACTTCCTGCTGATGACCGCCACGCCGCATAACGGCAAGGAGGAGGACTTCCAGCTGTTTCTCTCCTTGCTGGATGGTGATCGCTTCTACGGCAAATTCCGCGAGGGTGCGCACAAGGTCGATGTCAGCGACCTGATGCGGCGCATGGTGAAGGAGAAGCTGCTCAAGTTCGACGGTACCCCGCTGTTCCCGGAGCGTCGCGCCTATACCGCCAACTACCAGCTCTCGCCGCTCGAAGCAGCCCTGTATGCGGCAGTCACCGACTACGTGCGCCACGAGATGAATCGCGCCGATCGGCTTGGCGGCAAGCGCAAGGGCACCGTCGGCTTTGCCCTGACCCAGCTGCAGCGCCGTCTGGCCTCCAGCCCGGAAGCGATCTTCCAGTCGCTCCGGCGACGTCACGCCCGCCTGGAAACCCGTCTCGAAGAAATGAAGCTGGTCGCACGCGGGCGCCGGGTCAACGAAGAGGCGGAGCTCTACACCGCCAAGACCATCGAACTGCCTGACAACCTCGACGAGCTGGAAGACGAGCTCAGCCCGGAGGATTACGAGAACTACGCCGACCAGGTCGTGGATCAGGCCACCGCGGCCGAAACCATTTCCGAACTGGAAGCGGAGATCATTAGCCTGCAGGCATTGGAGGCGCAGGCACGCGCCGTGGTCGATTCACGCAGCGACAGCAAATGGGCGCAGCTCTCGCACCTGTTGCACGACGAGCCGGAGATGCGCGATCGCAGCGGCCACCGCCGCAAGCTGATCATCTTCACCGAGCATCGCGACACCTTGAACTACCTCAAGGCGCGCATCAGCGACACGCTGGGCAATGCGTCAGCCGTCATCACCATCCATGGCGGCACCAACCGCGACGAACGCGTCAAGTTGCAGGAGCTGTTCCGCCAGGACAAGGATGTGCTGGTACTGGTGGCCACCGACGCCGCTGGCGAAGGCGTGAACCTGCAACAAGCCAACCTCATGGTCAATTACGACCTGCCCTGGAACCCCAATCGCATCGAGCAGCGCTTTGGCCGCATCCATCGCATTGGTCAGCAGGAGGTTTGTCATCTGTGGAACCTGGTCGCCAGCGAAACGCGCGAAGGCGAAGTATTCCAGAAGCTGTTCGACAAGCTCGAAGTCGAGCGCAAGGCGCTAGGCGGGCAGGTGTTCGACATCCTCGGCGAGGCGTTCGAGAACAAGTCGCTGAAAGACCTGCTATTGGAAGCCATCCGCTACGGCGACAGCCCAGAAACCCGTGCGCGCATGCACCAGGTCATCGACGGTGCCCTCGATACCAGCCATCTCAAAGCGATCATGGATCGCAATGCGTTGGTCGACAACGCCATGTCGATGGACCAGTTGTTCGCCATCAAGGAGGAGATGGACAAAGCCCAGGCCCGCAAGCTGCAGCCCTATTTCCTGCGCAGCTTTTTCGTTGAAGCATTCGAGCGCGTGGGTGGCCAACTGCGCCGTCGCGAAGCGCATCGCTACGAAATCCCGCATGTTCCCGCCGTGCTGCGCGAACGTGACCGCCAGATCAGCGAAACGCGCGCGCCGGTACTGACCAAGTACGAGCGCATCTGCTTCGACAAGGCAGAGGTCCACATGGACGGCCGCCCCATGGCCGACCTGGTGCATCCCGCGCACCCACTGATGGCGTCGGTCATCGACGTGATGCTCGGCGAACACCGTGCCGCGCTGAAGCAGGGCACCGTACTCGTCGACCCCAGCGACCCAAGTGACCAACCCGGCCTGCTGCTGATCATGGAGCACAGCATCCGCGAAGGCAGCGGCAGCAGCAGTCGGGTCATTTCGCAGCGCCTGCAATTCGTGTTGGCCGACGAGCAAGGCCACATGCGGGTGGCTGACGCCGCGCCGCACCTGGGCATGGAGCCACTTGCTGCAGCCGACGCCCACCTGCTTGCACCATTACTGAAACAGCCTTGGCTGGCGTCGGGCCTTGAGGCGCGCGCGCTCAACCATGCCGCCATCCACGTGGTGCCCGACCACTACAACGAAGTGCGCCAGCGCCGCGAACATCAGATCGACAAGATCCATCAGGCAGTACGCGAACGACTGGCCAAGGAGATCAACTACCTTGCCGGCCGCGCTGCCGAGCTCGACCTGGAAGTAAAAGCCGGCCGCCAGCCGCGCGTGCAACCCGAGTCACTGCGCCGCCGCGCCGACGAGCTGGCCGCTCGCCTGCAAACGCGCGAGCGTGAACTCCAGGACATGCGCAATATCGTCTCGTCCACCCCGGTCATCATTGGCGGCGCCTTGATCATCCCAGCGGGCTTGTTGGCGTGGCTGCGAGGCGACGCCAAACCCGTCTTCAGTATTGACCCCGCCGCCCGCGCCGCCGTCGAACGCCGCGCCATGGCCGCAGTGACCGCATCGGAAGAAGCGCGTGGTCACCTCGTCAAGGATGTGTCCGCGGAAAAGTGCGGCTGGGATATCACCGCCTACCCGCCCATCGTTGACGACCAGCTGCCCGAGCCGCGGCATATCGAGGTCAAGGGCCGAGCCAAAGGACAAGACGCCGTCATCGTCACCCGAAACGAAATCTGTACCGCCCTCAACCAAGGCAACAAGTTCTGGCTGGCTATCGTGCTGGTGGATGGCGATCAGGTGGACGGCCCGCACTATGTGCAGCAGCCGTTTACGCAGGAACCCGAAGTGGGCGTCACCGCCGTCACCTACACCATCAGCAGCTTGCTGGCGAAGGCGTTGCCATGACTTGTGGACCGCACAAAAAGAGACGCCCGCGCGAGGCGGGCGTCGGGCTGAGGATGCTATCCCCAGCGGGGTTATACGTGGCAGATATTGGCACACGGTTGACCGTTGTCAACAACTTTCGGGCATTTCCGGGTAGCCGTTCATGCAACGTGTAGCGATCTATATAGACGGCTTCAACCTCTATTTCGGCCTCAAGTCCAGCGGCTGGCGTAAATACTACTGGCTGGATCTTCCTGCGTTGGCGCAAAGCCTGCTGAAACCCGATCAGCAACTGCTTGCCACCCACTATTTTACCGCGCGCATCCGCAGCAACGGCCACAACCTGACCGATGCCAAGCGTCAGAACGACTACCTCGACGCCCTGGTCGAACGCGGCACACGCGTCCAGTACGGTCACTATCTGGAAAAACAGCGTACCTGCCGGAAGTGTCATGCCACCTGGCCAGACTACGAAGAAAAAATGACCGACGTGAACATAGCGATCCAGCTGCTCAGCGACGCCTTCGATGACAACTTTGACACGGCCTTGGTGCTGTCTGGCGACAGCGATTTGACCACGCCGATCAGGCGGATTCGCCAGCGCTTTCCGCGCAAGCGTGTGATCGTGGTGTTCCCGCCCAACCGCCATTCTGCCGAGCTGAAACGTTGCGCCCATGGCTACCTGAATATCGGCGAAGACAAGTTGCGCAACAACCAACTGCCTGACCAGGTCGCCACGCGCGGCGGCTTCGTCCTGACTCGACCGACCCATTGGAAATAACCATCGCATGACCCTGCGCAAGCCACATTCCGGCAAGTACCTTCGCCCCGCTAGCGAGATCGCCCTGCAATCCGAGCAGCGACTGCACAAATCGCTGGTGCGTATCGGCAACGATGCAGCGCACTACTTGCGCTGCTTTCGCACGGCCCATGGCCGCCAGCTGGCACTGAACCGTGTCAACGCCGGCATCTATGTGTGGACCGAGGCCGTGTGGGAACACGCACCCAACCGGTTCCAGACCATGCGAAAGAAGCGTTACACCGAACACCAGCCACGCATCGCTACCCTGGAAGCCAATGCCGCACGCTTGTACAAAGGTAACCCGGCCGACTACTGGTGCTTCCCCACCCTTGGCGATCTCGACGCCTTCACCGATTGGTACAAAGCGCTGTGACCACCCCGATCAAATGCCCCAAGAAACTCATCGAAGTCGCGCTTCCGCTGGACGACATCAACGTCGCCGCGGCGCGCGAGAAGTCGATCCGGCATGGCCATCCCAGCACCTTGCATCTGTGGTGGGCACGGCGGCCGTTGGCGGCGGCGCGGGCGGTGTTGTTTGCGCAGATGGTCAACGACCCGTCCGAATACATCGAAGGCGACCGGCGTACGCGTAACTGGAAGAACCGGGTGGAGTTGGAGCGCGAACGCCTCTTCAAGATCATCCGCGCGCTGGTCAAGTGGGAGAACACCAACAACGAGGCGGTGCTGGAAGAAGCGCGCGAGGAAACCCGCAAGAGCTGGCGTGAGACCTGCGAGATGAACAAGAGGCACCCGCAGGCGGCCGAGCTGTTCAATCCCGCGCGGTTGCCCGCGTTCCACGATCCGTTCGCCGGCGGCGGCGCGATACCGCTGGAGGCGCAGCGGCTGGGCCTGGAAAGCCATGCCTCGGATCTCAACCCGGTGGCGGTGCTGATCAACAAGGCGATGATCGAGATTCCGCCGAAGTTCGCTGGCCGCGCACCGGTGGGGCCTATTCCGGCGGGCGAGAAGCAGGGCGAAATGCATGCGGACTGGTCCGGCGCCCGCGGCCTGGCCGAGGATGTGCGCCGCTACGGCCACTGGATGCGCGAGCAGGCGCAGCAGCGCATCGGCCATCTGTATCCGAAAGTCGAGATCACCGCGACGATGGCGAAGGATCGGCCCGACCTGAAACCGCTGGTCGGGCAGCAGCTCACCGTGATCGCGTGGCTGTGGGCGCGCACCGTGCGAAGCCCCAACCCGGCCTATTCCAGCGTCGAGGTGCCGTTGGCCTCGACCTTCCTGCTGTCCACCAAGGCCGGCAAGGAGGCATGGGTGAAGCCGGTGGTCAGTGGCAGCACGTATCGCTTTGAGGTGCGCACGGCAGCGGCTGGGCAGGGCAAGCCGCCGGCATCGGCGAAAAATGGCACCAAGCTCTCGCGTGGCGCAAATTTCCAATGCCTGATGTCGGATACGCCGATCGAGCCGGACTACATCAAGGCGGAGGGCATTGCCGGACGCATGGGCGAACGCCTGATGGCGGTCGTCGCCGAAGGCGCGCGGAGTCGCGTCTATCTCGATCCGACGGAGGCAATGGAAGCCATTGCCAAGTCCGCTCAACCAACATGGCGACCGGACACGCCGCTGCCGGATGACCCGCGCAATTTCTGGACACTGAGCTACGGCCTGACCAAGTTCGGCGACCTGTTCACCCCACGCCAACTGGTCGCCCTAACTACCTTCTCCGACCTCGTCGGCGAAGCCCGCGAACGCATCCGCACCGACGCCCTGCAAACCGGCATGCCCGGCGACACCCGCGGCCTCGACGCCGGTGGCACCGGCGCGACGGCGTACGCGGAGGCGGTGTGTATCTTCCTTGCGTTCGCTCTGGATAAAGTTGCGGATAGAGGTTCGACAATCGGACGCTGGGATCCCACACCAACCCAAAGCGGAATCATCAATACATTCAGTCGCCAAGCATTGCCAATGACTTGGGACTTTGCAGAGTCGAATCCGCTTGGCGATGCATCAGGAAACTATGTAAGTGGCGCTGCACTCGTGGCCAAGGCCATAAACGCCTGTCGGCCAAACATTTTTGGAGTTGCTTCTCAGGCCGACGCGTCAAGTCAGCAGATCAGTACGGACAAGTTGGTTTCAACTGATCCGCCGTATTACGACAACATCGGATACGCGGATCTATCGGACTATTTCTATATTTGGCTCCGTCGAAGTTTGCGAGCGACGTACCCAAGTTTATTTGCGACGGTAGCAGTGCCGAAAGGAGAAGAGCTAGTAGCCACACCTTATCGACATGATGGCAAAGAGGGCGCGGAGACTTTCTTTCTCAACGGCATGACTTTAGCAATGCACAACATTGCCGAGCTGGCACATGGTGCTTTCCCTGTCACGATCTACTACGCCTTCAAGCAATCCGAAACCAAGGATGCTGGCACGGCGTCGACCGGCTGGGAAACTTTCCTCGCCGCAGTGATCCGCGCCGGCTTCGCATTGACAGGCACTTGGCCGATGCGCACCGAACTCGGCAATCGCCTGATCGGTAGCGGCACTAATGCCCTCGCCTCCAGCATTATCCTAGTCTGCCGTCGGCGCCACGACGACACACCCAGCATCTCGCGCAAGGACTTCTTGCGCGAACTCAAGGACGAACTGAAGGAAGCGCTGGAAGCGATGCTCGGCGGCGAGGGCAACGCTTCGCCGATCGCGCCGGTGGATCTGGCCCAGGCCGCGATTGGCCCGGGCATGGCGGTGTACTCGCAGTACGCCGCGGTGCTGGAAGCGAACGGCGAGCCGATGAGCGTGCACAGCGCGCTGACCCTGATCAACAAACAGGTGGACGAGACGCTGGGCGGCGAGAACTTCGACGCCGACACCAACTTCTGCCTCGGCTGGTTCCAGGACGTGGGCTGGTCGGCCGGCGACTACGGTACGGCCAACACGCTGGCGCAGGCCAAGGCCACCAGCGTCGAGGGCGCGCAGGCCGCCGGTGTGCTGGAAGCGAAGGCCGGCAAGGTCAAGCTGCTCAAGCCCGCCGACTACCCGGCCGACTGGGACCCGCGCGAAGACAACCGCACCCCGGTATGGGAAGCCCTGCACCAACTGATCCGCGCCCTGAGCCAGGGCGGCGAATCCGCTGCCGGAAAACTGCTCGCACGCATGCCCGAACGCAGCGGCGACATTCGCCGCCTCGCCTTCTGGCTCTACACCCTGTGCGAACGCAAGGGCTGGGCCGACGACGCCCGCAACTACAACGAGCTGGTCACCGCGTGGTACGCGATCGAGAACACGTCGCATGAGAGTGGTGAGCTGCACACGCAAGGCTCACTGGATGTCTAAGGAGAATGAGATGGACGAGAAGGCCTTCGTGGTAAAGCTGGGCGGTGCCGACTTCGCTTTACGTGAAGCGTCAGAACTCGCAGTCAGCGTGCTTGACGAATCACTGAAACGAGGGCTGGGCTCGCTTACCAAGAAGGATGCTGAGATTCTCATTCTTCATCTTTTCCTTACACACACTGACGCCTGGCAGAAGCCGTTGCATGAGCTTAGTTTGCTGCTTCGCATGCCTGTGGCTCGACTGGCAAACCACATGTACGAAATGCGGTTGAAGTATCCAGGCGACAATCGGAGTTACGTTCGTGATGTTCTCTCCGCTTTGTTCGCACGCGTAAAATTTCGATCTTACGAAGAGAAAGGTGCCCAGATTGTAGAATTTTCGGTGGAAGACAAATTCGTTCGACAACGCATCCTCGCCGACCTCAGAGACATCGGAAAATTTGGCGATGGGTCGTTCAACAAGGAAATACTGAAGATCGAGTTGGACGCACTGGTCAAAGTCTTCGAGCGCTACCTGGATAGGGCCGACATGCTTGCCATGAATACCGTCCTTTCGGCAGCGGGCAAGAGGGGCGCAAAAACCTCGCTGACGACCAGCATTTTTTCTGACCTTTTTCGGGAGTTTCTGAAGGGTGCCGCTGGCCGAGCAGGTGAAATATCCGTGGACGTTGCCGCGGCGGCGGCAACAGGTGGGAAGTCAGTAGTGATCAGTTTGGCGACCGCGATCGCTAAGTTCAGGGGAAACAATTGATGGCCATGAGACCTTGGCGCGAAATCGCCGTCCCTCACGAGGACGTCCTGAAGGGTACCTTCCAGCAGGCCGAGTTCGCCGCCGACATCACCCAGGTGCACGACGGCCTGGCGACGCCGGAATATCAGGACGCGGTGTTGTTCTTCCAGCGCACCTATATCACCGAGGGCATGCGCCTGTTGCTCGATTCGGTGGTGCGGCGCCTGGCAGGCAAGGGCGGCGACCCGGTGATTCAGCTGCAAACCGCGTTTGGTGGCGGCAAGACGCACACCATGCTGGCGGTGTTGCACCTCGCGCAGGCTAAGTCGGCCAGTGAATTGGCCGGCATCCCGGCCATTCTGGACAAGGCCGGCGTGCTCACGCTGCCCAAGGCGCGCGTGGCGGTGTTGGACGGCACCAAGCTGGCACCCAACCAGCCGCGCAAGGTGGATGGTCACGTCATACGCACCTTGTGGGGCGAGCTAGCGTGGCAGCTGGGTGGAGCGGCTGCCTATGCGCGCTTGGCGGAGTCCGATGCCGCCGGCACCTCGCCGGGCAAGGAAGTGCTGACGGGGTTGATTCGCGACGCTGCGCCGTGCGTGATCCTGCTGGACGAAATGGTGGCGTACATCCGCCAGTTTGACGACAACAACGCACTCAGCGGTGGCACGTTTGGCAGCAACCTGTCGTTTATCCAGGCGCTGACCGAGGCGATGAAGGCGGTGCCCAACGCAGTGCTGCTGGCCTCGCTGCCGGAATCCCATCGTGAAGTGGGCGATCAGCGTGGTGTCGCCGCGCTGGAGGCGCTGGAACACTATTTCGGCCGCGTGCAGGCGGTGTGGAAGCCGGTGGCCACCGACGAGGCGTTCGAGATTGTCCGCCGCCGTCTGTTTGCCGAGATCAAGGATCAACCTGCCGCCGACGCCGTATGTCGCGCGTTTGCCGACCACTACGTGACGCATGCTGCCGAGCTGCCGGGCGAGACCCAGGACGGCCAGTATCTCGACCGCATGCGCGCGGCTTACCCTATCCATCCGGAGGTGTTCGAGCGGCTGTACAAGGATTGGTCGAGCCTGCCCAATTTTCAGCGCACCCGTGGTGTTCTGAAACTGATGGCCAAGGTGATCCATCGCCTGTGGCAAAGCGACAACAAGGATTTGCTGCTGATGCCGGGCAGCCTACCCTTGTCCGATGGCACCGTGCGTGCCGATGTGACCACGTACCTGCCAGCGGGCTGGGATCCGGTGCTGGAGCGCGATGTGGATGGCGATCGCTCCGAACCGGCGGACATCGAACAACGCGAGCCACGTTTCGGCGCATTGCAAGCCTGTCGCCGCGCTGCCCGCACGATTTTTCTTGGCAGCGCGCCAACCGGAACCAACGAAGTGGCGCGCGGGCTGGAGACCGAACGAGTAATCCTCGGCTGTCTGCAGCCGGGCCAGGCGCCCCATGTATACAAGGATGCACTGGGCCGTCTTGAGACGCGCCTGACCTTCCTGAACACCGCCAACGGACGTTGGTGGCTCGATGTGCGCCCCAACTTGCGTCGTGAAATGGAGGAGCGCAAGCGGCGCTTCGATGAGCCTGACGTCATCGAGGCCATCCGCTTGGCACTTACGCGGGTCATGGGACCGAGCGCTATCGAGCATGTGCATCTTTTCACGCCGGCCGGCGACATCCCGGATGATTGGGGTTTGCGCCTGGTAGTGCTGCCGCCGGCCGCTGCATGGTCGCGCAGCGGCCCCAATGCGGCGCGCGACGCCGCCACGGCCATCCTGCGCATGCGCGGCGAGCAACCACGCCAGAAGCAGAATCGCTTGCTGTTCCTGGCCGCCGAAGCCGATCAGGTGATGCACTTGAAGGACACGGCGCGGGCCCTGCTGGCTTGGCGCAGTATCGAGGCGGACATCAAGGACCTGCGCCTGAACCTGGACGCGCTGCAGTCGCGCCAGGCCGAGCAGAACCGTGCCCAGGCCAATGACACCGTGCACCGCCTGGTGCGCGAAGCCTTCAAGTGCCTGATAGCGCCCACCCAGGCCCCGAAGCCAAGCGGCGAGCTGGGCGATATCGAGTGGGAGATATTTCCGCTCAACCCCGCCGCGCCGGGACTGGGCAAGGAAGTCGACCGCGTGGTGGCTGAAAACGAACTGGTGATCCGTGAATGGGCACCGATCCATCTGGGCAATATGCTCAAACGCTGGTTCTGGAAAGACGGCGTGGTGGACATCCCCGCGCTGGATGCCTGGCAGAAGACCTGCCAGTACCTCTACTTCCCTCGGCTGGCAGGCTCGTCGGTGATGCAGGCCGCCATCGCCGCGGGCGCGGTCAGCCGCGACTTCTTCGGCCTGGCTTACGGCAAGGACGATGAAGGCTATCGCGGGTTCTCGTTTGGCCACAGCACCTCGCCGATCCTCGATGCGTCGTTGCTGTTGATCGAACCAAAGCATGCCGCGACGTACGAGGAGAAGACGCGACCGGCGCCCGTAGCGGCGTCGACATTGGCTGGTGGCCCCGTCACCGACACGCCACCGACTGCCGCGGGAACGGGAACATCGGCAACACCTCCGCTGCCATCGTCACCACAAGCTCGGCAGCTCACGCGTTATTTCGCCAGCGTCGAACTGGACCCGATCAAGGCCTCGGTGCAGTTCTCGAAAATCGTGTCAGAGCTGGTGGAGCTGTTTACCTCCACGCCGGGCACCCGCGTAAACATCCGTGTTGACGTGGAAGCGGAAGATAGCCGCGGCTTTGGCGAGGGTATCGTTCGGGCCGCGAAAGAGAACGGCAAGACGCTGGGGATGAAGTCGTCAGATTTCGAGTAACGGCTTCGTTCTGCTTAAGGCGTGGAAGCCTTGGTAGGCATCAATTGAACGTCGGAAGCGTCCCGAGTAGCCTCGGCAGGGAAGCCCGCCTGTCCGATATGCCGGTTCTGTCCGGGTATCGGCTCAATCCCACCCTGTGGGGCCAGCAGCGCGGGCTTCACCCTTTCCGCATCCGCGACGTCACGCCTCGACTGCATCAAGCAATTGGCGGATCTCAGCCAAGGTTTTGGCCCGGTCGATCGGCTTGTCGCTTTTCGATGCTCCCAGCAGCCGCATGATGTCGCTCTGGCGACCGACAGGCACCGCGCCGTAACTATAGAAGGTGGTCAGCACGCCTTCATGCCCCAGGTTCTGGCTCCACGCCTTGAATTCTTCGGGTGATCGGCACAGTTCCTCGCCAAGCTGCACCAATGTGTGCCGGAAGCTGTGAGGGTTGAAATACGATAACCCTGCATTGGCAAACGCTCGTCGGAAGATGCCGCGGATCGGTCCCGCGCTGCTCCAGGTCGCGCGTGTCAGGCCCGCCGCCTCGAACCGACGGCTGGGGCCCAAGGCAACCCGCGTCGCCGGGAACAGTGGATTATCGGCACCCCAAAGCATTTCAACACGCAGCCAAGTCACCCATTCCTCCACGATGGCCCGAACCGAGTCGCCGACGGGGAAGAAATGGGTATTGAATGTCTTGCTGAACTTGGTTCGCACCTCACGCGCATCCTGGTAGACGCACTGGCGCTCCAGATCGACGTGCTTGAGCCGCATCGACGCAATGGCACTGTCACGGGCACCGGTCAGCAGCGTGAAAGCGAGCAAGGCGCGATCACGACGCTCAATCTCTGTCTTGTCCGGCATGGCGTTGATGACGTGCCGGACCTGCTCCAGCGTGGGCGTGCGGGATTCACGTCGGGCGGTCGCCACGCGGGTGTCCTTGGCCGACATATTGAAATAGTCCGCATCGGCGTACTGCAGGCGGGACTTGTAGCCTGGCTGCCCCGCCAGCCAGTGAAAGAATCGCTTGAGGTGCGCCAGGGTGGCGTGACTCGTGGCCTTGCTCAACGGTTTCCCGGTTTGCTGGCTGCGCTGCTCCATCAGGCGCCGCTTGAACGCTCGTGCCTGCTCATAGTGGAAGGCCTTGAAGTCTTTGTATTTGGTGTCGTCTTCGAAGCGAGCCAGTGCCTTGGCCACGGCATCCACCGTGGCTTCGCTGTAGCTCTGGGCATCCTGGAGATAGGTGAAATATTGGCGCTTGATGCGCTCGTTGTACGGGTTGTGTTTGGTCATAACTGATGCTCCTGTTTGTAGTCACTATTCACGAAGGGTTGGGCGCTCTCGCCTATGCGTGAATGTGCTTGCGTCATCGTGATGTCCAATTCGCCCCGAATCGACGCCAACTTGGCCAGACTGACCCGTCGATACATCATCGACCCACAGTCGGGACAGATCGCCGCGAGCGTCCCGCCCGTGCTTGTCGACGGGAGGTAGTCGGTCATGTTTCCGGCTGGCACCTTGGGAGTGCGGCAACGCATGCAGTAAATACGCCCAGGCCCGCATGGGCACTTGTTGCGGGTTCGCTTGGCCTGCAGGAACGCCCGCAGCTCGGGACCAAGCACGATCATCGGCCGCCGATCGTCACAAACCGGCAAGCCCTGCTTGATCCATTGCCGGACGGTATTGCGATGGACACCGCATATCCGGGCTGCCTCTTCCACGTCGTAGTTACGATGGATCTTTGCCCGCTGGGGGTTGGGTAAGCGCGCGCTCATGGGTCAATGACGCGCTTTGGCGGAGGGCTTGGCGACCGTCTTTCGACTCGCCGCGATTCGACCGGCGATCCATGCGTCGACCTCGGAGCGGAGCCAGGCCACGGTGCGAGTCGACAGGCGCACCTGCGCGGGGAATTCCATCGCCGCGACCAGACGATACAAGGAGGTGCGGCTCAGGCTGGTTACCTGCTGCACCTCGACCCTGCGCAATAAGCGATCGTGGCTGGCAGCCGTTGGTTCCAAGGCACAACCGTGCTTCTTGGGCGGCCGGCTCACGCCCGGCGGCAACGGGGCATCGAACGGGGGAAGGGTGAGTTGGGCGGGAGTACGGGGTTTCATATGAGCCGTCCTGAACTTCGCCGGGATCGGCGGGGACGGTGCTCATTTGTGTGAACACGGAAGCGGCGCACCAAAGGGCACGCCGATTTGTGTTCACTTGTCCTTCTTGCCCGTCAAACGGTTGGTCAGCTCGCGCTTGCGCTCGACTTCGGCCTGTTGTCTATCAGCGTGGAGCTGCTTGATTTGGGCCCGCAAGGCCTCAACCAACGCTTGGCATTCCTTGAGGTTACCGGGTGTTGCTTCATGCTCCACCGGGTCTCCGGCGAAAAAACCATCATGAATACTCAGGCACACCTCTAGCGGCCGACACGGCAGGTCGGTAAACAAATCGGGAAACTTGCACCGGGCAAGATAGGCGACATCGTTGACTCTAAACCGCCCATCGGCTTGTCGGGGCAGTCCACCGTGGTGAAGCTCGCTTCCACGCTCGCAAGCCCGATCTAGCACCATGCCAGCGCGGTTTCGCGCCGTCCTCTCTGAATCACGCGCATCCCTGGTGCGCGAAGCGATCAGTGCGGCAGCTTCGCCACGCGTGAGCAAGCCATCGGGGCCTTCTTGCAGTACGCGCGCAAGCACGACCTTGGCATCAATTTTCATGTTACGCGACATGATGCCCATAGCTCGCAACATTCATTATCGATCGCATATCGGAAGTCACCCTCTGGTGCGCCATGGCACCGTGTGGGCAGCGTAGCGCTTGACGATGCGGCGACCAATCTAGCCGGCTGATGGGTGGGGAGGCTCAGGCTTACTTGCTATGTGACTGCTCGTCCATGGCTTCAGTATCCGGCCAGCCGCCTGGCGGCCCCAGATGCTTCAGTTCCGGGTCGATCAACAGTTGTGCCTTTGCCCACTCGCTCGATTTCCGGGAATTTTCCCGGATGGCCTCGATTTCAGCATGGGTCAAGCGATAGACATCCCTCGCTTCAGCCGCATCCGGCGAATGTTTCGGATCAGTTGACATGGACATCTCCATCCTCTGGCACATGAGAATCAGGCTGCGCCAACCGCCTTCGACCATCGCCGCCAGCTGAAGCTCGGCGTGTTGCATATTTTCGGTAAAATTAAACAATTACCGAAAATATGGAACACTGCTGGCATGCTTCCTACCCCGATTCACCGCCTGTTCGCTCACTCCAGCACGCTGCGCAGCAGCGAGCTGGCGACCCAAGGCGTTCCGCGGATGCAGCTATCGCGCTGGGTAGCGGAGGGTAAGCTACAGCGGCTCGGACGCGGGCTGTACGCGCTTCCAGATTACGCGCCCAACCAGCATGCTTCGCTGGTGGAGGTGGCAAGCCCTGCGCCGCGGGTGGTGTTCTGTCTGCTGACCGCGCTGCGCTTTCATGAGCTGACCACGCAGGCGCCGTTCGAGGTGTGGATCGCGATCGGCAACAAGGAGCATCCGCCACGCCTACCCTACCCGAAGCTGCGGGTGCACCGCTTTTCGCCGGCCTCGCTGCATTACGGCGTGGAAGAGCATCGCGTGGACGGTGCCAAACTGCGGGTTACCGACGTGGCCAAGACGGTGGCCGACTGCTTCAAGTTCCGCAACAAGATCGGGCTAGACGTGGCGCTGGAGGCACTGCGCGACGCGGTGCAAGGTCGCCGTACCAACATGGATGAGATCTGGCGCGCGGCCACGGTGTGCCGGGTGGCCGCGGTGATGCGCCCCTACCTGGAGTCACTGGGATGAACGACCCGCGAGCAGACTCGTCGCGCGCACGGCTGCTGAACCAGGCACAGCAGCGTGGAGGTGACTTCAAGCTGCTGCTGACCCGCTACGCGCTGGAGCGCAGGCTGTATCAGTTGTCGTGTCGGATAAGGAGGCCGGCTTCGTGCTGAAGGGTGCGCTGTTGTTTGCGCCATGGCTCGACGAACCGCACCGGTAGTGGCGAGCACATCAGGCCCGCTCACGCCTGATCGGCACCACCTTGTCGCCAGCGCGCAGCCCATCAAGATAGTCAGCCCACGCCTGCATGATCTTCCGTCGTTCGGGCAGGTGCTGCGCCTTGTTGTAGATACCTGCGACGCCAGGCTCCTTGTGTGAGAGCTGCCGTTCCAGTGCTTCGGGATTCCAGCCCAGCTCGCCGAGCAGCGTGCGCGCCATGTGGCGGAAACCGTGTCCAGTGAGCACGCCTTTGTAGCCCATGCGCGCCAGCGCCATGTTCACCGCACCGTCGGACATCGGCCGGCTGGGGGTCCGTGCGCCGGGGAACAGATAACGACCATGGCCAGTAAGCGGATGCAGATCCCGCAGCACGGCGAGCGCCTGCCTGGACAGCGGCACGATGTGTGGCGGGGTGTTTGGGTTTTCCTTTTCGGCCTTGCGCAGCTTCCGGTTCGACGGTGGCACGGTGTAGGTCGGATGTTCGCCGTCCATATCGAAGTGCGTCCATTCCGCCAAGCGGATCTCGCCCGGTCGACAGAACCACAGCGGTGCCAGCTTCAGGGCACAGGACACTTCAAGGGTGCCGCTGTAAGCATCAATGGCCCGTAGCAGCTCGGCGACCTGCTTGGGATCGGTAATCGTCGGGAAGTTCTTCTTCTGGCGCGCTGGCAGGGTGTCGCGCAGATCTGCTGCAGGGTCGCGCGTCGCGCGTTCTGTCGCCACGGCAAACCTGAAAACCCGGCTCAACTGGTGCCGCAACCGATGCGACTGCTCCACGTGCCCACGCTTGACCACTCGTGCCAGCAAAGGTCGAATTTCCGGTACTCCGATGTCCGCAATCGGCATGCGGCCGATCCATGGCAACGCGTGGTTCTCCAGCCGATCGCGCTCCTTGTCATGCTGGCGCGGCGTCCACTCGGGCGCCTTCAGTTCCAGCCACTCGCGCGCCACCGCCTCGAAAGTATTGTCGGCGGCCACCTTAGCGCGGAGCTTGTCGGCCTGCCGTTCGGCGCCGGGGTCACGAGAGTCCAGAATCAATGCGCGCGCCTCGTCGCGGCGAAGACGCGCCTTGCTCAGGGTGACCTCAGGGTAGACGCCAAGCGCCAGCAGCTTCTCCTTGCCGGCATAGCGGTACTTCAAACGCCAGTAGCGACCGGCCTCAGTGACATGCAGGAACAATCCGCCACCGTCGAAGTGCTTGCCCGGCGCGGCACTCTTGCATTTCAGATCAGTGAGTTTGCTGGTACCGGTGGCCATGCCCTGTGCTCCAAAAGAGGCGGTGGATGGCTGGGGGTATTTTTAGGGCAGGAATACCCCAAAACCCTCAACTACCCCCGAGACTACCCCCAGAACGAGTGGGCTTCAATGGGTACCGCCGGGACGTATAGGCACAAAAAAACCCGCTGTTATGCGGGTTTTGAAGGATTCTTGGGTCTTGTCGGGGTGTCTTGAAACAGGTCATTGGTGGCTATGGGTGGACTCGAACCACCGACCCCAGCATTATGAGTGCTGTGCTCTAACCGGCTGAGCTACATAGCCTTGAGGGAACCCGCCGTGCCGGCATCGGGACGATGCGGGCGGGGCGCGGCAGTGTAGTCGGGTCGCCCGGCAGGTTCAAGTCCGCTGCTTGCTGCCGCTTCGCGCGCTGTGGTTGAATCGGCGCAGGACTCCGCGGCTGCCTTTGCGGGCAGTACCGCGCCGTTGGGCCCCAGGAGGCGACATGATTGATGTAGATGGCTATCGTCCGAACGTCGGCATCGTGCTGCTCAATGCAGCCGGCCAGCTGTTCTGGGCGCGCCGGGTCAATCGTGACGGCTGGCAGTTCCCGCAGGGCGGGATGCGCACGGACGAAACGCCGCTGGAGGCGATGTACCGCGAGCTGGAAGAGGAGACCGGGCTGGCCGCGCACCACGTCGAGGTGATCTGCGCCACTCACGGCTGGCTGCGCTACCGGTTGCCGGAGCGCTATGTGCGCCGGCACCAGCGGCCGACCTGCATCGGCCAGAAGCAGGTCTGGTTCCTGCTCAAGCTGGTCGGCGACGAGGAGGCGCTGAAACTGGATGCCTGCGACAAGCCGGAGTTCGACCTGTGGCGCTGGGTCGACTTCTGGTACCCCGCCGCGCACGTGGTCAACTTCAAGCGGCAGGTCTACGAGCGGGCGCTGCGCCACTTCGCGCCGCTGGTCGAGGACCTGTTCGGCGTGCAGCTGGGCAGCCTGCCGCCACGCGAGGAGACTGGAAACCCGCCCACCGGCCCCCGCGACGGACGTGCCGCCGCCTGAGCGAATGGTCGCAGCTGGCTGGCTGCTTGTTGACAATCATTCGCATTCGCGTTCCAATGCGCGCCATGTACATCTGCATGTGCAACGCCGTCACCGACCACACCATCCGCCGCGAGGCGGCCGATGGCGTGCGCACTTTTGCCGAACTGCAGGCCCGCACCGGCTGCTCGGACTGCTGCGGCTGCTGCGAGCAGGAAGCGCGCGCCACGTTCGACCAGGCCTTGCTGCAGGTCACCTGCCAGCTGCCGCTCGCCGCAGCCTGATCTCCGTTTCCAATGCGCCGTGTGGAGTCCTGGACTCTGCAGCGGCGGATCGTTGCCATGCGCGTTGCCACCGACCACACGCGAAGTTTGTATAGTTCGCGTTGTCTTCGATCGGAGTGGAAGCCATGAAAGGTGATGCGAAGGTCATCGAGTTCCTCAACAAGGTGCTCTACAACGAGCTGACGGCGATCAACCAGTATTTCCTGCACAGCCGGATGCTGAAGAACTGGGGCTATGCCGAGCTGGCCGAGCACGAATACAAAGAGTCGATCGAGGAGATGAAGCACGCCGATCACCTGATCGAGCGCATCCTGTTCCTCGACGGCCTGCCGAACCTGCAGCACCTGGGCAAGCTGCGCATCGGCGAGAACGCGCTGGAGTCGCTGCAGGGCGACCTGGACCTGGAACTGGCCGCGGTGAAGGACCTGCGCGAGGCGATCGCGTACAGCGAGGGCGTTGCCGACTACGTCAGCCGCAGCCTGTTCAAGGACATCCTGCACGACGAGGAAGAACACATCGACTGGCTGGAAACCCAGTTCAGCCTGGTCAGGGACATCGGCGCCGAGCGCTACCTGCAGAGCAAGATGCGCGGCTGAACCACGCGGCCTGGCGGCCTTCAGCCGGGGCACTGCGGCGTGCCGAAGCGTGTCGCCGTTCCTTGACGCTTTCGTCACCCCGGCGCTATATCTCTGATTTTCGCCGGAACGCGCCGCATGGCCTCACGACCACCTCCGCGCTTCATCGTGCGCCGGCACGACGACGCTGATCGGCGCCGGCGCCTGCTGTGGCTGGGCCTGGCCTGGCTCGGCAGCCTGCTGGTGGTGGGCCTGGTCGTTGGGGCACTCGTGGAGCGGGCGACCGCGCCGGCCGCGGTGGACCATCGCCAGCAAAACGCCCTGCTGGCCCAGATCGACGATTTGAAGCAGCAGGTGGCAAACCTGCAGCGCGCGGCCCAGGTCAACGAAATCGCCACCCGCTCGCTGCGCGGCACCCTGGCACAACGCGAGGAGGAGCTGAACGGACTGCGCGCCGACCTCGGATTCTATTCACGCCTGGTGGGCGGCGACGCCCAGCGGCAGGGCCTGAAGCTGCAGGAAGTGAAGTTGCAGCCGATCGTGGGCTCGCGCGGCTGGAACGTCAGCCTCAGCCTGACCCAGAACGCAAAGCGCGGCGAGGAGATTTCCGGCAACGTGCTGCTCAGCGTGGAAGGCCTGCGCGGCAACCAGGTCACCCGGCTGGAGTGGCCGGCGCTGGGCGACGCCGCACAGAAGAATGGTCTGCCATTCCGCTTCGCCTATTTCCAGCAGTTGCACGGCACCATTGTGCTGCCCGCGGATTTCCGCCCGACGCGACTGCGCATCAGCCTTCAACCTGCCGGCGGCGAGCCGGTTAACCGTGCCGTCGCCTGGGGCGCCGCACTGAGCGGAAACATCACCAACACCGAAGGGGACCGCGATGCTCAACCGTAGACGCAGCGATCGCAACGATCGCAACCACAGCAACGAAACCAGCCTGATCGCCCGCGGCACGGTGATCCGCGGCGACCTGCGCTTCAGCGGCGCGCTGCACCTGGATGGCCGCATCGAGGGCAGCGTGCTGGGCGAGGGCGAGGACGCCGTGTTCACGCTCAGCGAGCACGGCCAGGTGCACGGCGAGATCCATGTGCCGCAGGCGGTGATCAACGGCCACGTGACCGGCGACGTCAACGTCAGCGTGCGGCTGGAACTGGCGCCGCAGGCGCACATCGACGGCGACCTGCGCTACCACACGCTGGAAATGGCCGCCGGTGCGCAGGTCAACGGACGCATCTCGCGCCAGGCGGAGGGTGCTCCGCGCGAATTGCCGGCGCCGGACGCCACCCTGGATGAGGCTGTGCCGGCCTGACGCGGTATGCTTGCCTACAGGTCCGTTCGCCCCCATTCAGATGCCCATGGAAACTTTCACCGCTATTCCCGATTACCGCAGCGGCGGCGCCCCGCTGGTGTTCACCGCCGCCGCCGCGCACAAGGTGCATGAGCTGATTGCCGAGGAAGGCAACCCCGCGCTGAAGCTGCGCGTGTACATCTCCGGCGGCGGCTGCTCGGGCTTCCAGTACGGCTTCACCTTCGACGAGGCCCAGGCCGAGGACGACCTGGCGATCGAACGCGACGGCGTGACCCTGCTGTGCGACCCGCTCTCGCTGCAGTACCTCGGCGGCGCGCAGATCGACTACGCCGAGAACCTCAGTGGCGCGCAGTTCGTGATCAGCAACCCGAACGCCAAGACCACCTGCGGCTGCGGCTCCTCGTTCTCGGCCTGAGGACGGCGCCGATGGACCGGGCCGTCCAGCCTCCGCTGAACACTTTCGCCGGGCTCAGCCTGGTGCTCGACCGCGTCGCCGAGTTGCGCGACGAATCGGCATGGATCGTCGAACAGGCCCGCTCGCCACTGGCGCGCTACCTGCTGCTGGACGGCGCCGGCGAGGCCTTCCTGCACCGCGACCGCGACGCGCTGCGCTGGCTCGACGCGAACGAACGCGAGCGATGGTTCGGCGACCTGCGCGCCAGCCTGCTGGGCATGGCGTACGAACGCCCGCACTTCCTGCTGGTGGCGGACGACCCTGCCCGCATGGGCGAGCTGGAACACGCGCTCGACGCCCGCCGCATGAGCCTGCGCAGCGCCGGCCTGCTGCTGGCGGCCGACGAGGCCAGCCTGTTCGCCTATGCCAAGGGCCTGTCGCACTGGCAGCGCGAGACGCGCTTCTGCACCCACTGCGGCGCGCCGCTGCTGCTGGTCGCCGCCGGTCACCGCGCGCAATGCACCAATGCGGAGTGCGCGCGGCTGCACTTTCCGCGCACCGACGCCGCCGTGATCATGCTGGTCGAGCACAACGGTGCCTGCCTGCTCGGCCGCCAGGCCGGCTGGCCGCCGGGGCGCTACTCCACGCTGGCCGGCTTCGTCGAACCGGGCGAGGCACTGGAGGACGCGGTGCGCCGTGAGGTGGCCGAGGAGGCCGGAGTGATCATCGACCAGGTGCGCTACCACTCCTCGCAGCCGTGGCCGATGCCCGCCTCGCTGATGGTCGGCTTCATCGCCACCGCCGTGTCGCGGCAGATCCGCATGCGCGACCACGAACTAGAAGACGCGCGCTGGTTCACCCCGGCGCAGATCGTCGACGGCATCGCCGACGGCAGCTTCCTGCCATCCACGCGCTTGTCGGTGTCCTACCAGCTGCTCGCGCACTGGCTGCGGCAGCGGGCCGGACTGGAGCTGGACGCGTTGACCGCCGCCGCCACGCCTGGCTGATCCAGCGACGCGAACTTCACGCCGATCCACCGGTCTTTGCCGTATCCGCCGCCAGGGATCGGCCATGCCGCACGGAAGCACACTGCCCCATACCGGTGACCCATCGCGCGCGCATCGCTGGCGGGCCGCATGGCGCCGCGGAGCGATCCTCGGCGGCGTCACGGCGCTGCATCTGTTCACCCTGGCGCTGCTGCTGCGTCCCGCGCCGCCGTATCGGCCGACCACTACCCTCCTGCGCGGCGGCGCGGTGATGCAGCTCCACTTGCTCGCACGGCCCGGCAAGCGGCCAGCCGCGAGCCCGCGTTCGCCATCGCCCAGGCATCCCCGATCGGCGCAGGCGGCAAACCCCGCACGCACGTTGCCTGCAGACGTCGTACCGCGCCCGCACGCAGCAATGCTCGTCGTTGCGCCAGCCATCGCGCCGAACGGTTCCGACGACTACCACGCCGCCCTCGCCGGCGCTGCCGCAGTGCGGTGGGCGCCACGTGTGCGCCTGCCGGGTTCGGACGCGCCATCACGCACCGGCATCCCGCTGCGCGCCGCACCGAGCCTGCGGCAGCTGGTGCAAGCGATGACCACCGCCAGCCGCTGCAAGTACGAACGCATGAAAATGGAGCGCAGCGCCAACCAGTTCGTCACGCGCCAGCTGGCGGAACGCGCGCTCGACGCTGACGGTTGCGGCCCGCAGGGGGAGCATGACGCCATCGACCCCACCATCGACGCGATCTCCCGCCGCGCGACCCGCGGCGATTGACGCCGCTGCGCGATACCGCTTCGGCACTTGGCGATCGCGGGCGGCCTCTTACAATGGCAGCCATTGTCCGCGAGCCCTTTCATCATGGCCATCCGTCTGCTGGTTGCCCTCGTCGCCCTCGGCCTGCTGCACGTGATGCCGCAACTGGCACGCTGGCGCGGTGATGGCCTGTTTCGCCGCTGGGTGACGCAACTGGCGGATACCAGTGGCGGCAGCCGCGTGGCGCTGGCCCTGCTGTTGCCACTGGTGCTGTGCGCGTTGCTGGAGTGGCTGCTCGGGCATACACCGCTGGGCGCACTGCTGCCGTTGCTGTTTGCGCTGGTGGTGCTGCTGTACTGCCTCGGTCCGCGCGAGTTCGAGGTCGACCTGGAGGCGATCCTGGACGCCCCGGACGGCGCCAGCCGCGAAGCCGCGGCGCAGGCGCTGGCTGACGGCGGCCAGCCGATTGCCTGGAATGCACCGGCGCTGGGCGAGGCGATCGCATACGCCGCGCTGCGCCGACGCTTCGCCGTGCTGCTGTGGTTCTTCCTGCTCGGCCCGGCCGGAGCGCTGGCGTACCGGCTGGCGCAGACGCTGGGCCGCGACGACACGCTGCGGCTTGATGCGGACAGCCGCCGCGCTGCCAGCTACGTGGCCAACGCGCTTGACTGGCTGCCGGCGCAACTGCTGACCTTCACCCTGGCCGTGGTCGGCCACTGGGAGGCGGTGATCGGCGCCTGGCGACGCTGGCACAACCAGGCCGCCTCGACCAGCTGGTACGCGACCGGCCCAGGCTTCCTGGGCGTCGCGGCGCAGGCCGACGTGCTGATCGACATCGAGGCCGGCGACGGTTACGCCGAAGAGCACAGCGATCCGCTGGCCGAATTGCGACGCCTGCGCAGCGCCCTGCTGCGCGCGCTGCTGGCGTGGCTCAGCGTGGTGGCACTGGTGGTGGTCGGCGGCTGGATCGGCTGAGTGGGCGGATCAGGCCCGTTCTCCACGCAACTCGCGCACCCGCACCTCCAGCGTCGCCGCCGAGACCTGCACCGGCGCCTGCGGTGCGTCCACCACCAATTCCACCCGCGCCCGGAACCGGCGCGGCAGGCGCGCGCGATGAAGCATCGAATCGCGCCGGCTCCACACGCTGCCCCACAGGCCGCGCAGCGTCATCGGCACCACCGGTACCGGTCGCCGCGCCAGGATCTTCTCCACGCCGGGACGGAACGGCGCGATCTCGCCATCGGTGGTCAGGCCGCCTTCCGGGAAGATGCACACCACCTCGCCGGCGGCCAGCGCGGCGTCGATCGCGTCGTAGGCTTGCTGCAGCACCGCGGGATCTTCCTTGTGCCCGGCGATCGGGATCGCCCTGGCGGTGCGGAACACGAAGCTGAGCAGCGGGATGTTGAAGATCTTGTAGTACATCACGAAGCGCACCGGCCGGCGCAGCTTCGCCATCAGCAGCAGCGGGTCCATGTAGCTGACGTGGTTGCAGACCAGCAGCACCGGCCCTTCCTCGGGAATCTGTTCGGCACCGTCGGCGCGCACCCGGTACAGCGTGTTCACCAGCACCCAGGTGATGAAACGCATCACGAACTCGGGCACCAGGGTGAAGATATACCAGGCCACCAGCACATTGAGCAGGGCTGCGGCCAGGAAGATCTGCGGCGCATCCAGCCCCAGCGCGCCCAGCCCCAGGCCGAAACCGGCGGCCAGCACGATCAGCAGCGCATTGAGGATGTTGGTGCCGGCGATGATCCGCGACAGCTTCTCGCGCGGCGCGCGCGCCTGCACGTAGGCGAACAGCGGCACCACGTAGAAGCCGGCGAACACGCCGATCAGGGTAAGGTCGAGCACCACGCGCCAGCTGCCCGCGCCGTGCAGGAAGGCCAGCCAGTCCAGCCCGCGCACCGCCGCCACGCCATGCCGCGCGAAGTACAGGTCCACGCCGAATGCGGTCAGCCCGAACGCACCCAGCGGCACCAGGCCGATCTCCACCCGCCGGCCCGACATCTTCTCGCACAGCAGCGCGCCGACGCCGGTGCCGATCGAGAACAGGGTCAGCACCAGCGTGTTGACCGAGCCGTCGCCACCCAGCGTCTCGCGCGTGTAGATCGGCAGCTGCGCAATCAGCACCGTGCCGAAAAACCAGAACCACGAGATACCCAGCACCGCGTTGAACACCGCGCGATCGGCGCGGGTGATCGCCAGCACCCGCGCGGTCTCGCTGAACGGATTCCAGTTGAACTTCAGTTCCGGCGCAGTCGCCGGCGCCGGCGGAATGCGACGGGAAGCCAGGTAACCGGCCACCGCTACCGCGATGGTGGCGCCCGACGCCAGCAGCGGCCCCACGCCAGCCACCAGCATCAGCGAGTTGCCGGCGATCATGCCGACCAGCATCGCCATCTGCGTGCCCATCTCCACCAGCCCGTTGCCGCCGACCAGTTCCTCCGGCTTCAGCGCCTGCGGCAGGATCGCGTACTTGATCGGCCCGAACGTGGCCGAGTGCATCCCCATCATGAACAGCACGACCAGCAGCAGTGTGGTGTGGTGCGTGTAGAAACCGTACGCAGCCAGCGCCATCGCGCCGATCTCGAACAGCTTCACATAGCGGATGATCCGGCTCTTCTCGTACTTCTCGGCCAGCTGTCCGGCAGTGGCGGAAAACAGGAAGAAGGGGATGATGAATAGCGCCGGCGCCAGGTTGGTGTACAGCGACACCGCGCGGTCGCCCAGCCCCATCTGAAACGCCACCAGCATCACCAGCGAATTGCGGAACGCATTGTCGTTGAACGCCCCCAGCGCCTGGGTCCAGAAAAACGGCGCGAAGCGGCGCTTGCCCAGCAATGCGAATTGGCTCATGCGTTACCTTGAAAGAGAAAGTGCCGGCGCGTCGACTCCGCTTCGAGACTATCGCCGCAAGCAAATATCGGACACGAAGATAGCTGCCTGTCCAAAACAGTTCCTATGTTTATCCATAGTGCCTGACGCCGCAATCGATGGATTCTGCACACAAAAGAGCCGCCGAAGTAACCCTCGGCGGCTCTCTTTTTTTACAGCTATTACGCTACACGAACTTCAGGCGATCAGAAATCGTACGAGATTCCGAAACGCACATAACGCGGGGTCTGCGCACTGTACGGACGCAGGTAGCTGGAGCTCGCCTCGATCGCGTAGGTCTGCGTGGTCTCCTGGCTGTCAAAGACGTTATAGACCATTACGTTGAACGCCAGCTTCTTGTCCGCCCACAACGGGCGGTACTCCGCGCTCAGGTCGAAGCGGTAGGTCCAAGCCTCGCGCGTGGCACCCGGAGACGACGGCTCGCCCTTGCAGAAGTGGTAGTACGGACCATAGCCCAGACCCGGATTGGTCTGGTCTGCGCCGTAATAACCCAAGCAAGTACGCGGCGCACCGGACATGATCACCAGGTTACCGGACACCATCCATTCCGGCGCGACCTGATACGAGCCGAACGCCTTGATCTGATGACGACGATCATTGGACAGCGAGCCGTTGGCGTAATCCATGACGGCAGCGTAATCCCAGTCAACCGTGGCCGAGACGTCGCGCTGACCAATGTCCGAACGGACCTGACCTTCGCTGTTGCCGAAGCTATGCGACCACAGGTAGTCGACGCGACCGGCCCACTTGCCGTCGAATGGATGCTCCAGGAACAGGCTCAGGCCGTAGTACTTGCGCTTCAACGGGGTGTTGAAGTGGAAGTCCTTCGTCCAATCCATGGTGACGTCGTAGTAGCCGCCCCCAATCTTGGGGATCTTGAAGGTGTTGGAGCGGCCCGGGTTGATCAAATAGCTGCCCTGGATCGAGTCGGGATCATAGGTAGCCGGATCGATACCCATGGCATCCATCTTGTCGATGATCGCAAACGAATCGCCGACGTCATCGATGGCGTTGCGCAGGTTGCGATAGGTCGCCTTGGCGCCGTACACCCACGAATCGCCCAGCTTCTTGTCGAAACCGAGGATGTACTCGTCCTGATACTCGGACTTGAGGTCGGTCGAAGTCGCAGTCTTCGGATCACGCGGAATGCCGTACTCCAAGTTGGCCGAGATCGGACCACCAGTGCTGCTCTTGATCGGGGTCAAGCCAGTCGGAACGCCATTGGCGTCGATCCCCGTATACGTGAAGTACTCGCGGGTATACAGCGAGGCACCAGCCGAGCGCAGCGCCACACTGGAAGGCATTGCCAGGTAGTAGCGGCCGGCGTTGCCGTACACCTTGAAGCTGGAGTCACCGTTCACATCCCAGCTGAAGCCCACTCGCGGGGCCCACTGCGGTTTGGTCAGTCGCAGGTACGGAACACCGTCACCGTTGTAGTTGGTGAACTGGTCGTTGCGCAGGCCGAGCTTGAGCAACCAACGGTCGTTGACCTGCCAGCTGTCTTCAATGTACTGGGCATGCTGTGTCGTTCTGACTGACGAATTGTTGTTGTAGACGTATCGGGCCACGTAATAGCCGGTCTGGCCGCCGGCATAACCTGCCGGAGCCTCCACCCATGGCTGGCTCTGCCAGTCCGGACCATTGGCAACCGGGCCACCGGTGATGTAGGTCGTCGGGGTCTTGCCCGTGCTGTCGTTGTATTCCCAAGCGTAACCCGGACCCGAGGTCACCGTACCGTCGTCGTTGTCGTGAACCGTCTGATTGTCGATACCCGCGGTGATCGTGTGATCACCCAAACGGTAGCTCAGGTCGAAGCGCAGGTTGGTGTTCTTGGTGGTGTGTGCCGGATTCTTGATCCGCAACAGCGTCTGGTTGTTGTTGATGACGCCACCACCTGTCAACGCCGGGTTCTGCTTGTCAGGAGTAAGCAGATACGGGTTGGTCGGATCGTACCCGGGGGTACTGCTGTACAGCGTACCCTTCATCTCGCCGTAGAGGGCGGTCAGCGTCAGGTTGTCCGTGATGTAGCTGGTGAACTTGGCCGAGTAGAGATCGCTGCCGTCCTTGGTCGACGTATCGTTGCTGTTGAAGCCGCCTTCGGTATTGGTGGCGTAGCTGTACTTGTTCAGTGTGCCCTGATAGGACGACTTGTTCGACGCACCGGTCACTTCAAGGATGTTGCTGTCGGTGATGTTCCAGTCCAGCTTGCCATACCATTTCGGGTTGTCATAGCGGTAATGGGTAACGTACGGCGACACGTTCGCACCGGTCGACTCGCCCTGCTGACGCTGCGCCTCAACGGCCGCGAACAGGAACAACTTGTCCTGGATCAGCGGACCGCCGACGTAGGCGTCTACTGTGGTCGTCCACGACTTGTTGTTCTTGCGATTCTGGCGGATCTTGCCCTGCGAACCGTCCTTATTGACGTAGTAGAAGTTCTTCGGGTCGCCTTTCAGGTCGGTCGGGGTCCATTGAATCTGGCCACCGAAGTGCCATTCGTTGGTACCGCGCTTGCCGACCTGGCTGATCACGCCACCATCGGAACGACCGTAGGCCGCGCCATAACCGCCACTGAGTATTTCCTGCTGGTCGATCGCACCGTACGGAAGAGTCAGGCCGCCGAAGCCGCTGAGCGGATCGGTGGTGTTGAAGCCGTTGATGTAATACGCGTTCTCGGTCACCGAGGAGCCGCCGAACGACACTACCGAGCCGCCGGTCGGGCCTGTGAACAGGGCACTACCCTCGACGACACCGGGAGCCAGCAGGGCGATCGCTTCGGCACTGCGCGCCAACGGCAGCCTGGCCAGCTGCTCGGCCGTGATGACCGTACGGGAGTCGACGCCGCTGACGTCGATGGTCGGCAGAGCGTTCGCCTGCACCGTCACCGCCGACAGAGTCTGGGCGTTCTGCGCGCCAAAGGAAATCTCGGTGCCTGAGCCTACCCGCATGGCCACGTTCGAGCGCGAGTCGACCGTCTGACCGTCACGCTGCAGAGTTACCGTGTAGTTGCCCAGTGGCAGCGAATCGATCGTGTAGCGGCCGCTCGAATCCACCGCTACCTGACGAGTGACACCGGAGGTGCTCTTGACCATCACGGTGTCGCCCGCCTGCGCCTGGCCGAAGATGCTGCCGGTGGTTGCCTGACCAAAGGCCAGACCGCTGAAGCCCAAGCCCAGCGCCAGAGCGAGTGCAGTGCGCTGCAGCTGCCCCGTCTTGGAATTTCTACGCAAATTCATCAGTAGTGACTCCCCATGGTTTGGCCCGAGTCATCCGGGCACAAGAAAATTTTGTGTGTTCGTGGCATCCAAAGCCGGCATCCAGGAAACTATGCAAGCCCATGCCGACACACATGATTTAGACTAGGTTTCCTACGCAGACGGCTCACGTAGGTTATTGCGACGTTAGTTCAAGAAAACGCGTGGGTCAACACTTCCCTAACATTCTGTTTCGGTGTTCTTCGCTTGACTTGCGGCATAAACTTACGCTAGCTCCCACCCACGGCGGTATTTTCGATGGACATGCAAACCCCCATGGCTCCGCAAACCGCAGAAACCTTCGCCGAACGCATCAAGTTGCTGATCCAGCGTGTGGGTAGCGCCACCGAGATCGCCCGAATGTGCGGCTTCTCGGAAGGCGTGGTACGCAGCTGGCGCGATGGCAACACCGACCCATCGCGCGCACGATGCGTGACACTGGCCAAGACGCTGGGCATCTCGCTGGTCTGGCTGGTGGCCGGGGAGGGTACGCTGCAGGTGGACCCCACGCCCACCGGCATGGATGAGCAGTACAGCTCGGAAGAAGCGGCACCGCATCGCCACCACGCCCATCCGGCCCCGGTGCACCACCACCTGGCTGCCGCCGCCACGGTGGATGCACAGCGGCTGGATACTGCCGTACGCATGCTGCAGTCGGAGCTGAGCCTGGCCGACAGCCGCCTTTCGTTGTCCGACAACACCGACCTGCTCAGCCAGCTCTACGAAATGCTCGGCCCTGGTGGCTCCCACGTGGACCCGCTGGCCATGGTGACTTTCAACCAGCGTCTCGCCGAGCGGATCCGCCAGCAACGCAACACGGCCTGACCGGTCCAACGCTCGACGGCGACAATGAAAGCGTGGCAACCCGTGCGGGGCTGTCACGCTTTTTTGTACCGGTAGTCAAAGCAGGGCGATGTCGGCGACGGCACCGAACTGGGCTTTCAACTGGCCCAGCAGGGCCAAGCGGTTGGCCCGCACGGCCGGATCGGCGGCGTTCACCAGCACGCTGTCGAAGAAGGCATCGACCGGTGCCTGCAGTTGTGACAGCCGCGCCAGCACCGTGGTGTAGTCACCGTCAGCCAACGCCGCGGCATTGTCCTGCCGGGCCAAGACCAGGGCGTCGGCCAAGTCGCGCTCCGCATCCGCCTCGAAATGTGCCGGGTCGACGGTTCGCCCGACCGGAGGCGCGCCAGCCTCCTCGGCCTGCTTGCGCAGGATGTTGGCGACCCGCTTGTTGGCCGCTGCCAGGCTGGTGGCTTCCGGACGGCGGCCGAATTCGGCCACTGCGCGCAGACGACGATCGAAATCGGCCAGACTGACCGGCTGCACCGCCAGCACCGCCTCGAACTGGGCGTTGTCGAAACCCTGCTCGGCATAGTAGCCGCGCAGACGGTCGAGCACGAAGTCATACAGCTCGTCGGTCAGGATCGCGCGGCGCTGGCCTGCGTTCAGGGCCGGCGGCTTGCCGTCCTTGCCCGGCTTCAGTCCCGCGGCCAGTGCTGCATCCGGCAGCAGCTCGAGCGCTTCGATGAAGCTGGCGCGCAGGTCCAGTTCCAGGCCGCCCTCGATCAGGGTGCGCGCCAGGCCCAGCGCGGCGCGGCGCAGGGCGAACGGATCCTTGTTGCCACCGGGCTTCATGCCGACGGCGAAGATGCCGGCCAGGGTGTCGAGCCGTTCGGCCACGGCCAGCACCTGGCCGAGCCGGTCGGCGGCGATCGCGTCGCCGCCGAAGCGCGGCTGGTAGTAGCTGTCCAGGGCCTCGGCCACCGCCACCATCTCGCCGTCGTGGCTGGCGTAGTAGCGGCCCATCACGCCCTGCAGTTCGGGGAACTCGCCCACCATGCGGGTCAGCAGGTCGCATTTGCTCAGGCTCGCGGCGCGGGTGGCGGCAGCGGCATCGACGCCGACCCGGTTCGCCGCCACCCGCGCCAGTTCGGCGACGCGCACGCTCTTGTCCCACAGACTGCCCAGCGCCTGCTGATAGGTGACGCCCTTGAGCTGCTCCTGATAACTCGCCAGCGGCGTCTTCAGGTCTTCGTCCCAGAAGAACTTGGCGTCGGCGAAGCGCGGCCGGATCACCCGCTCGTAACCCTTGCGGATCTCGGCCGGGTTCCGGCTCTCGATGTTGGCGATGCCGATGAAGTGCTCGGTCAGCTTGCCTTCGGCGTCGAACACCGGCACGAACTTCTGGTTCGCCACCATGGTGGTCACCAGCGCTTCCGGCGGCACGCCGAGGAACTCGCGCTCGAAGGTGCAGGCGATCGCCACGGGCCACTCGGTCAGGTTGGCCAGCTCGTCGAGCAGCGCGTCGTCGAACCGCGGCACGCCGCCGGTGACCACCGCGGCCAGGCCGATCTGCTCGCGAATGCGCTGGCGTCGCTCGCGCGGATCGGCCAGCACGTTGCAGGCGCGCATCGCATCCAGCCAGCCGTCGGCATCGGCCAGGTGCACCGGTTGCGGGTGCATGAAGCGGTGGCCGCGCGACTTGCGGCCGCTGCGGAGGCCCAGCACGCTGCCGTCGATGATGTCGGCGCCATGCAGGATCACCAGCCAGTGCGTCGGGCGCACGAAGCTGTAGTCGTGGTCGGCCCAGCGCATCGGCCGCGGGATCGGCAGCGTCTTCAGCGCCTCGTCGACGATTTCCGGCAGCAACGCCGCCACCGGCTGGCCCGGCTTGACCGTGCGCCAGACATACCAGCCGCCCTTGTCCGTCTCCAGCTTCTCCAGCTGTTCGACGCGGACGCCGCAGGACTGCGCGAAGCCGATCAGCGCCTTCGACGGCTGGCCTTCGGCGTCGAGCGCGGCGTTTAGCGCCGGGCCCCGCCGCTCCAGCGACTGCGGCGGCTGCGCCGCGGCCACGGCCGGGATATACGCGGCCAGCCGACGTGGCGAAGCGTAGGCTTGGGCGAGATCGAGGCCGGCCTCGATGCCGCGCTTGGCCAGGCCGTCGCAGATGCCGCGCAAGAACGCCGCGGACAGCTCGTCCAGCGCCTTCGGCGGCAGCTCCTCGGTGCCCAGTTCGACCAGCAGTGACTTGGCGGCGCTCATGCGGCCTGCTCCCTGGAAACGTTCCTCAACCCCGGGAAGCCGAGCTTCTCGCGCTGCGCCACATAGGTCTCGGCCACGCTGCGCGACAGCGTGCGCACGCGCAGGATGTAGCGCTGGCGCTCGGTGACGCTGATCGCGCGGCGCGCGTCGAGCAGGTTGAAGGTATGGCTGGCTTTCATCACCTGCTCGTACGCCGGCAGCGGCAGATTCGCCGCGACCAGCTGGTTGGCCGTGGCCTCGCACACGTCGAACCAGTGCAGCAGCTCGGGCACGTTGGCATGCTCGAAGTTGTAGGTGCTCTGCTCCACCTCGTTCTGGTGGTACACGTCGCCGTAGGTGACGGTGCCGTAGGGGCCTTCGGTCCAGACCAGGTCGTAGACGTTGTCCACATTCTGCAGGTACATCGCCAGGCGCTCCAGGCCATAGGTGATCTCGCCGGTCACCGGGCGGCATTCGAGGCCGCCGGCCTGCTGGAAGTAGGTGAACTGGGTGACTTCCATGCCGTTCAACCAGACCTCCCAGCCGAGCCCCCACGCGCCGAGCGTGGGCGACTCCCAGTTGTCCTCGACGAAGCGCAGGTCATGCACCAGCGGATCGAGGCCCAATTCCTTCAGCGAGTCGATGTAGAGATCGAGAATGTTCTCGGGATTGGGCTTCATCACTACCTGGTACTGGTAGTAATGCTGCAGGCGGTTCGGGTTCTCGCCGTAGCGGCCGTCGGTGGGCCGGCGCGAGGGCTGCACGTAGGCGGCGGCCCAGGGCTCGGGGCCGAGCGCGCGGAGGAAGGTGGCGGGGTGGAAGGTGCCGGCGCCGACCTCGGTGTCGAGCGGCTGCAGCAGCACACAGCCCTGCGCCGCCCAGTAGCGGTTGAGGGTCTGGATCACATCCTGGAAGGTGCGTGCGGACATGGTTTTCCGTGACCTTGGGTAAAGCGCGTTAGTATAGCTGCAGCATGCTTTTCCGCCGGATTCCGGCTGGAATGCGCATGGAAGGGACACACCCGGATGGCCGCTTCGCCGCAAATCGCATCCCTGCTCGGCCGCCGCGGCCGGCTCGGGCTGGATGAACTGCTGGCCACGCTGGTGGTCGATGGTTATCTGCTGGCCGACGACGCCAGGCAGGTGCGCATGGGCGCCCCAGCCGGCCGCAGTACGGTCGAACTGCACCCGCTGGTGCTGATCGCGAATGCGAGGCTGGCGAACCAGCACGATCCGGGCCGCCCGCTGAGTCTGGAGGGCCTGACTGAGTGGCTTGCCGGCCACGCCGGGTTGCCGTACCTCAAGATCGATCCGATGAAGATCAACGTGGCTGCCGCCACCCAGGTGGTGAGCCATGCTTACGCAAAGCGCCACCGCATCCTGCCGATCGCGGCCGCCCCGGGCGAGGTGACGTTCGCCACCTGCGAGCCCTTCGAGGCCGGCTGGGCGCCCGACCTGGCGCAGATGCTGCGGCGGGACGTCAAGCGCGTGGTGGCCAGCCCGATCGACATCAGCCGTTACCTGCAGGAGTTCTACGGCGTCCAGCGCTCGATCCAGCTGGCGCAGGACGCCAAGGGCGGCAGCGACGCCTCCTCGGCGATCCTCAACTTCGAGCAGCTGGTCGAACTGGGCAAGAGCGGCGAGGTGGGCGCCGACGACCGCCACGTGGTGCACATTGTCGACTGGCTGCTGCAGTACGCGTTCGAGCAGCGCGCCTCGGACATCCACCTGGAGCCACGCCGCGACACCGGGCACATCCGCTTTCGCATCGACGGTACCATGCAGAAGGTGTTCGAACTGCCCTCGCCGGTGATGACCGCGGTGACCGCGCGCATCAAGATCCTCGCCCGCATGGACGTGGCCGAGAAGCGCCGCCCGCAGGACGGCCGCATCAAGACCCGCTCCTCCGGCGGGCGTGAGGTGGAACTGCGCATCTCCAACATGCCCACCGCGTTCGGCGAGAAGGTGGTGATGCGCATCTTCGACCCCGACCTGGTGGTGAAGGATTTCGCCCAGCTCGGCTTCTCCGCCACCGAAGCCGCCCACTGGCGCAGCATGGTCGAGCGCCCGCACGGCATCGTGCTGGTCACCGGGCCCACCGGCTCGGGCAAGACCACCACGCTGTACTCCACGCTGAAGCACCTGGCCACGCCGGAGCTCAACGTGTGCACGGTGGAAGACCCGATCGAGATGGTCTCGCCGGAGTTCAACCAGATGCAGGTGCACGCAGCGATCGAGCTGGATTTCGCCGCCGGCGTGCGCACGCTGCTGCGGCAGGATCCGGACATCATCATGATCGGCGAGGTCCGCGACCTGGAAACCGCGCAGATGGCGGTGCAGGCCTCGCTCACCGGCCACCTCGTGCTGTCGACGCTGCATACCAACGACGCCCCGAGTGCGGTCACCCGCCTGCTCGACCTCGGCGTGCCGCACTATTTGATCCAGTCCACCCTGACCGGCGTGGTGGCGCAGCGGCTGGTGCGCACGCTGTGCCCGCACTGCAAGCAGGTGGCCACGCAGGATCCGCAGGCCTGGACCGTGCTCACCCACGGCTGGGACGTACCGGTGCCGCCACAGGTATTCCAGCCGGTCGGCTGCCTGGAATGCCGCCATACCGGCTTCCTCGGGCGCACCGGCATCTACGAGATGCTGAAGCTGTCGCCACGCCTGCGCGGCATGGTTTCGGCCCAGCTCGACCTCGGCCGGTTCGGCCAAGCGGCACTGTCCGAAGGCATGCGTCCGCTGCGCATCTCGGCCGCTGACCAGGTCGCCGCCGGACTGACCACCGCACAGGAAGTCCTCACCGTGCTTCCACCGATCGACGCGCTCGACGATGCACAGCCGTAAAGACGTCCCGATGCCGCCATTGACCCTCCGCATGAAACCCGTCCTGATCATCCGCACCGGCCGTGCGCCGGAACCCATCCGCGCCCGCCATGGCGATTTCCCGCACTGGTTCCGCCTCGGCGCCGGGCTGCATCCGCAGCAGCTGCGGATCGTCGACGTCGCGGTCGGTGAAGCGCTGCCACCGCCCCACGAAGTGGCGGGCGCCATCATCACGGGCTCGGCCGCCATGGTCACCACGCGCGAATCGTGGAGCGAGCGCACAGCCGGGTGGATCCGCGATGCGATGGACGCGGAGCTGCCGCTTTTCGGCGTCTGCTACGGCCATCAGCTGATGGCTCATGCGCTGGGCGGGCGCGTCGACTACCTGCCCGGCGGGCGCGAGATCGGCACCCAGACGATCGAGCTGACGGCCCTCGCCGCCCGCGACCCGCTGGCTGCCGCACTGTCAGCCAGTTTTCGCGCGCACACCACCCACGAGCAAAGCGTGCTCGAACCGCCAGCGGGGGCCATGGTACTGGCCCGATCGGCGCGGGATCCGCACCAGCTGCTGCGCTACGGGCCACATGCAGTCAGCGCGCAGTTCCACCCGGAGTTCAACGCCGAGGTGATGCGCGCCTACATCCGGCGCAAGCATGCCGACCTCCGGCGCGAAGGCGCGGACCCGCGGGAGATCTTCGGCGCGGTCGCCGCCACGCCGACCGCCCGCCGGCTGCTGCGCCACTTCTCGCGTGACCACCGCTGGACCGCGATCGTGGGCTGAGCTTCAACCGCGCAGACGTCGGGCAATCGCATCTCGCGAAAACAGTGCGAACACCACGCCGAACAGAAAGCCGCCGATGTGTGCCCACCACACGTAGGCGCCGTAGCTCGGCCCCGCATAGCTGAACAGCAACTGCAGCAACACCCACAGCCCGATCAGCAGAAAGGCCGGCACCCGCACGAACTCCAGGTAGAGCCCCAGCGGCAGCACCAGTCCGAGCCGCGCACGCGGAAACAACGCCACGTACGTACCGACCACTGCCGATACAGCACCGCTGCAGCCGATGATGGGCAGGCGCACGCCCGTCAGGGACAACGCGCCGATCAGGTTCGCCACGACCCCGCCGACCACAAACAGCAGCAGGAACCGCAACGACCCCAGCGCGCGCTCGCCCGGCAGGCCGAAAATCGCCAGGAACAGCAGGTTGCTCAGCAGATGCAGCCAGGTCACGTGGATGAACAGCGCCGTGAACAGACGCAGCAGGGCCGGATCGGTCAGCTGCGGCAACAGCGCCTCATGCGGGTCGAAAATATTCGCCGGCACCGTACCCCATTCCAGCAACAGGGAAACCCGCTGCGTGGCCGGTATCAGCGCCAGGCCCACGAAGCAGGCCGCGCAAACCGTCACTACCAACAAGGTTGCCCAGTGCCATCGGGGTCGGCGACGCGTCTCGACGTGAACAAACAAGGGCCGCTCCCCAGGCATGCGCCGGATCGCGGCGTGCCGACATCATAGGCGATAAGGGAATGCGCCCACGGCCGCCAATCAAGCCATGGTGAAGCCGAAGCACAGAAAGTTCGGCGACCGCTCAAAAGCGAAGGCCTGCCGGATGGGGAGGCCTTCCAGGAAAAAGCCCGTGGCGGTGACCTGTTGCGGGTCGGGAGCTGCGGTTGCCACTGTATAAAAGAAACACCCCCACCGTTGCCGGTGAGGGTGTTC
>NZ_AJXW01000057.1 GCF_000264375.1 Rhodanobacter thiooxydans LCS2 | reverse complement strand
GAACACCCTCACCGGCAACGGCGGGGGTGTTTCTTTTATACAGTGGCAACCGCAGCTCCCGACCCGCAACAGGTCACCGCCACGGGCTTTTTCCTGGAAGGCCTCCCCATCTGGCAGGCCTTCGCTTTTGAGCGGTCGCCGTCCGCTACGGCGAGATCCTGGAAGACCTCTCGATTCTAGTTTTCGGATACGGGCCAGCCGCGTCCATCAGGCTGGCGACCGACGCCGAGCCCCAGTTCGGCCCCGGCAGTGGAAGATGGCGCCGGCGGTGATACCCCAGCGCCACTCCTGTCCGGGACCATGATGCGCATCGCGCATGTCCAGTTGCTACGCTCTGTCAATGGCTCGCGTGGAAGGAATGGCGGTGGCGCAACGTTACATACTGGCGATAGATCAGGGCACCACCAGCTCGCGCGCCATGCTGTTCGACCGGGCCGGCGGCGTGGTCGGCTCGGCGCAGCGCGAATTCAGGCAGATCTTCCCGCAGCCGGGCTGGGTGGAGCACGATCCGCAGGAGATTCTCGCCAGCGTGTTGGCCACCGTGGCCGAAGTGCTGGCCTCGGCACGGGCCGAGACCAGCGAACTGGCTGGCATCGGCATTGCCAATCAGCGCGAGACCACGGTGGTATGGGATCGGCAGAGCGGCAAACCGGTCCACAACGCGGTTGTGTGGCAGTCCCGGCAAAGCCTGGCAATCTGCGAACGGCTGGAAGCCGATGGTCATGCGCCGCTGGTGCGCGAGAAGACCGGCTTGCTGATCGACGCCTACTTTTCCGGCAGCAAGATCCGCTGGATCCTCGATCACGTCGATGGCGCGCGTACCCGGGCGGAGCGCGGCGAACTGCTGTTCGGCACCATCGACAGCTGGCTGATCTGGAATCTCACCGGCGGCAGGCTGCACGTCACCGACGTCAGCAACGCCGCGCGCACGCTGCTGTTCGACATCCACACGCGTCAGTGGGACGACGAACTGCTGCGCATGCTGGATATCCCGCGCAGCCTGCTGCCGCAGGTGCGTTCGTGCAGCGAGGTCTACGGGCACACCGTGGCGCTGCCCGGTTTGCCGGCCGGTGTGCCGATCAGTGGCGTGGCTGGCGATCAGCAGGCGGCGCTGTTCGGCCAGGCCTGCTTCGAGCCCGGCGTGGCCAAGAACACCTACGGCACCGGCTGCTTCATGCTGATGCATACCGGCACCCAAGCCGTGCCATCGCAGCACGGCCTGCTGACCACGATCGCGTGGGAGCTGGATGGTCTCACCGAGTATGCGCTGGAAGGCAGCATCTTCGTCGCCGGATCGGTGGTGCAGTGGCTGCGCGATGGCCTGCACATACTGGAGCAAGCCAGCGATTCGCAGGCATGCGCCGAAAGCGTGGAATCGAGCGAGGGCGTGTACCTGGTGCCGGCTTTCGTCGGGCTGGGCGCGCCGTACTGGCGCAGCGACGTGCGCGGCGCGATGTTCGGGCTGTCGCGCGGCACTCGCAAGGAACACGTAGTGCGCGCCGCGCTGGAGTCGATGGCCTACCAGTCGCGCGACGTGCTGGCCGCGATGGAAGCCGATGCAGGCATCCCGCTGATGGAACTGCGCGCGGACGGCGGTGCCATCGCCAACGACTTCATGGCGCAGTTCCAGAGCGACATGCTCGGCGTGCCGGTGCTGCGACCGAAGATCGCCGAGACCACTGCACTGGGCGCGGCCTACCTCGCCGGCCTGGCTGTGGGTTTCTGGGAAAGCCGGGCGCAGCTCGCGAAGCTGTGGCAGGTCGAGCGGCGCTTCCAGCCGGCGATGGCTGAGCCCGCCCGCGAGCGCCTGTACCAGGGCTGGCGCCATGCCGTCGCTGCCACCATCGGTTTTCGCGTGGGCTGAAACGAACGAGGCTCCCGGCATGGCGAGGGAGCCTCGTTTCATTGTGACCAGTGGCGACCTGGCTCAATCCAGCGCGTAACCGAACTGGTCGAGGAACTCTGCGGCGAATTCTACATAGTCGAAGCGCTGGTTCTGCGTGCCGGGATGTTCCACCTTCAACGCGCCCATCAGCGAGGCCATGCGGCCGGCGGTCGGCCAGTCCTTGCCGTGCATGATGCCGAAGATCATGCCGGCGCGATACGCGTCGCCGCAGCCGGTCGGGTCCACGATCTGGCGCTCGCGCGCCGGCGGGATGTGGTGGGTATCGCCGCCGGCGTGGATGACCGAGCCGCGCGGGCCCTGCGTCACGATATACGCCGTCACCCGCTCGGCGATTTCGGAGGTGCTCCAGCCGGTGCGCGCCTGCAGCAGCTGCGACTCGTAGTCGTTGACGATCACGTAGGTCGACTTGCCGATCATCGAGCGGAACTCGTCGCCGCTGAACAGCGGCATCGCCTGGCCCGGGTCGAAGATGAACGGCACGCCGCGTGCGGCGAACTCGTCCACGTGCTGCAGCATCGCCTCGCGGCCGTCGGGGGCGACGATCGCAAAGTCGATCTGCGGGATGTCGCGCACGTGGTTTTCCTGCGCGCTGGACATCGCGCCGGGGTGGAAGGCGGTGATCTGGTTGTTGTCCAGGTCGGTGGTGATGAAGCACTGCGGAGTGAACTGTTCGTCGAACTCACGCACGCCATCGAGCCGGATGCCGCATTGCTCCATGTGCTTGCGGTACGGCCCGAAGTCCTGGCCCACGGCCGCCACCGGCAGCGGGTCGCCACCGAGCAGCTTGAGGTTGTAGGCGATGTTGCCGGCGCAGCCGCCGAACTCGCGGCGCATGCGCGGCACCAGGAACGACACATTCAGGATGTGCATCTGGTCGGGCAGGATGTGGTTCTTGAACTGGTCCTGGAACACCATGATGGTGTCGTAGGCCAGCGATCCGCAGATGACGGCAGGCATGACGTGCGGGAACCCCCGGGCAGCGAAGTGGAAAAGAGCACGCGCCCGGCCTGGAGCCGGACCGGGTGGCTCCGGTCAAAGGGTGGAATGGTAGCGCCATCTGCTCGTCTTGGCGACTTCGTGCGCCGGCGACCAGCTCACTTCGCGGCGCAGAAAGTGTGCTTATGATCGTGTTGTAGAAGGGTTTCTTAACGTTATTGTCCTTGCACCTGGCAGTCGCGCTGACTAGACTGGCGAGCTTGATTTTTAGCCAGGCCGAATGCGGCGGACCCATGTTCAAGAAGTTTCGCGGGATCTTCTCCAACGACATCTCCATCGACCTCGGCACCGCCAACACACTGATCTACGTGCGTGGCCAGGGCATCGTGCTGAACGAGCCCTCGGTGGTGGCGATCCGCCAGGATCGCGGCCCCGGCGGCCCGCGCACGATCGCCGCGGTCGGCAGCGATGCCAAGCGCATGCTCGGCCGCACGCCGGGCAACATCGCCACGGTGCGGCCGATGAAGGACGGCGTGATCGCCGACTTCACCATGACCGAGGCCATGCTGCAGCACTTCATCAAGCAGGTGCACAAGTCGCGCTTCCTGCGCCCGAGCCCGCGCGTGCTGGTGTGCGTGCCGTGCGGCTCGACCCAGGTCGAGCGCCGCGCGATCAAGGAGTCGGCCGAAGGCGCCGGCGCCCGCGACGTGTTCCTGATCGAGGAGCCGATGGCCGCCGCGATCGGCGCCGGCATCCCGGTGCACGAGGCGCGCGGCGCGATGGTGCTGGACATCGGCGGCGGCACCTCGGAAGTGGCGGTGATCTCGCTCAACGGCATCGTCTACTCGCAGTCGGTGCGCGTGGGCGGCGACCGCTTCGACGAGGCCATCATCAACTACGTGCGGCGCAACCACGGCACCCTGATCGGCGAATCCACCGCCGAGCGGATCAAGCTGCAGATCGGCTGCGCATTCCCGCAGAGCGAGGTCAAGGAGATCGAGATCTCCGGCCGCAACCTGGCCGAAGGCGTGCCGCGCATGTTCACCATCAACTCCAACGAAATCCTGGAGGCGCTGCACGAGCCGCTGGCCGGCATCGTGGCGGCGGTGAAGTCGGCGCTGGAGCAGACGCCGCCGGAACTGTGCTCCGACGTGGCCGAGCGTGGCATCGTGCTCACCGGCGGCGGCGCGCTGTTGCGCGACCTCGACCGGCTGATCTCCGAGGAGACCGGCCTGCACGTGCAGGTGGCGGACGACCCGCTGACCTGCGTGGCGCGCGGCGGCGGCAAGGCGCTGGAGCTGATCGATCAGCACGGCAGCGATTTCTTCGCGCCCGAATAAGCCGGGAGCCTGCTCGTGGCCTTCGAGTGCCCCGCGTCGCCATTGAGTGGCTGTCAGGTGGCAGGGCGTGGTGCGGGCCTGCCTGGCTGGCAGGCCAAGCCGCGCGCTGCCGCATGGGGGCCACTCAATGGAAACCCCAGCACTCATAAATTCCGGGGCCGGGTCTGTTTGCCCACATGCCGGCGTCATCACTCAGTCGCGGACGGACGTCCACTCCTCGCTCCTCAAAGCCGAGTCCATCCCTGGACTCTCCCCACGTGCCCTCGTTCTTCCTTGACCTGCACGCAAACAGCTGCCGGCGCGGGGTACTCGAAAACCATGAGCAGGCTCTAGCGATGGCGCGTGCACGTGACGAGTCCTCGCCGCTGTTCGCCGGCAACGCTGCGGGTACGCTGCGGCTGATCGTCTACCTCGCGCTGGCCGTGGTGCTGATGGTGCTCGACCACCGCAACGGCTGGCTGTGGCGCCTGCGCTACGCGGCATCGGCGGTGGTCGAGCCGGTGTACCGGCTGGCCGGGTTGCCGGCGGTCGGGATTCGCACCATGAGCGTGGCGTTCGCCGATCGCCAACGGCTGACCGAGCAGAACCAGCGCCTGCGCGAGGACCTGCTGCTGGCCAACGCCAAGTTGAATCGACTGGCCGCCGTCGCCGAACAGAACCAGCGCCTGAAGGAACTGCTCGACACCCAGCACAGCCTGGAACTGAACGTGCAGCTGGCGCGGGTGATCGGCGTGGATCTCGGCGCCTATCGCTACCAGCTCACCCTGAACATGGGCGCCCGCGACGGAGTCAGGCCAGGCCAGCCGGTGATCGACGCGCACGGCGTGATGGGCCAGGTGAAGGAAGCGCTGCCGACCACCTCGGTGGTGATGCTGATCACCGACCCGGCCCATGCGATTCCGGTGGTGGTCGAGCGCACCGGCCTGCGCACGGTGGCCTACGGCTCGCGCGACGGCGACCAGCTCAGCCTGCCGACCATTCCGCAGGCTGCCGACGTGCGCGTGGGCGACAAGCTGCTCACCTCGGGTCTCGGCGGGCGCTTTCCGCCGGGTTTTCCGGTTGGCGAGGTGCGCTCGGTGGCGCCATCGGCGACCGGCATGTTCCTGGTGGCGATGGCGAAGCCGTCGGCGGATCTCGACCGCAGCGAAGACGTGCTGCTGCTGCATGATCAGGCCGAGCCGGACGGCCCGCCGGCGCCGGTAACCCCGATGGGGCCGCCGGCCGGGTTGGCGCCGGCCGTTGCCGGCTCGACCCCCGCGCCGGCGAGCACCAGCGGAGCGCCGCGATGAACCGACAGCGCCTGAGCCTGTGGTGGTTCATCGGCACGCTGGTGCTCGCCCTGCTGTTGATGCTGGTGCCGCTGCCCGGCGTGCTGGAGCCGTTCAAGCCGTACTGGCCGGCCCTGTTCCTGCTGTACTGGTCGCTGGAATCGGAAGACCGGGTTACCCTCGGACTGGCGTTCACGGTGGGCCTGGCGGCGGACCTACTCAACGGCGTCGTGCTGGGCGAGCAGGCGCTGCGCCTGTGCGCGCTGGCGTTCATCGCGCTGCGCTTCCGCTCGCGGCTGCGCTTCTTCCCGATGTGGCAGCAGGCGCTGGCGGTGCTGGCGCTGCTGCTGAACGACCGCATCCTGCTGCTGATCGTGCGCGTGCTGGCCGGCGCGTCGCTGCCGCCGGCGAGCTGGTGGATCTCGCCGTTCGTGGGCGCCGCGCTGTGGCCGTTCCTGTTCCTGCTGCTCGACGACCTGCGCGCGCGGCTGCGGATCCAATGAGCCATGAACCAGTGACATGAAACCCCGGCGTTCGATCAAGGACCCCCGTGGCGAGAGCCTGTTGTTCCGGCGTCGCGCGTTGGCGGGTTTCGTGCTGATCGTGTTGTGCCTGTGCCTGCTCGTCGGCCGCTTCGTGTTCCTGCAGGTGATGCACCACGACGAGTTCGTCACCCGTTCGCAGGCCAACCGGGTCAAGCCGCGCGCGATCCCGCCGGCGCGCGGGCTGATCTACGACCGCAACGGCGTGTTGCTGGCCGACAACGTGCCCGCGTTCCGCCTCGAAGTGGTGCCCGAGCAGGTCAAGGACATGCCGGCGCTGCTGGAGCGGCTGGGCCAGGTGGTGCCGCTGGACCCGGGCGACCTGGACGCGTTCCGCAAGCAGCTGAAGCAGAGCCGGCGCTTCGAGAGCGTGCCGCTGAAGCTGCACCTGACGGAGGACGAGATCGCCCGCTTCGCGGTAAACCGCTGGCGCTTTCCCGGTGTCGACGTGGTGCCTTACCTGACCCGGCGCTATCCGCTGCGCGGGTTGTTCGCGCACGTGGTGGGCTATGTCGGGCGCATCGACGCGGACGACCTGGAACGGCTCGACCCCAAGCGCTACCAGGGCACCAGCCATGTCGGCCGCAGCGGCATCGAACGTTCCTACGAAAACATCCTGCACGGCACGCCGGGCTACGAGCTGCTCGAGGTGAATGCCGACGGGCGCACGCAGCGCGTGCTGGAGACGCATGCGCCCACGCCGGGCAGGAATCTCTACCTGAGCCTCGACGTACGCCTGCAGAAGGCTGCCGAAGCGGCGTTCGAGGGCCGTCCCGGCGCGGCGGTGGCGATCGACCCGCGCAACGGCCAAGTGCTGGCGATGGTCAGCGTGCCCAGCTTCGACCCCAACCTGTTCGTCAACGGCATCGGACAGGCCGACTACGCCGCGCTGACAAACGACCCCGACAAGCCGCTGTACAACCGCGCGCTGCGCGGGGTGTATCCGCCCGGCTCCACGGTGAAGCCGCTGATCGGCCTGGCCGGGCTGGAAACGGGCATGCGCACGCCGCAGGACACCGTGGTCTCCACCGGCGTGTTCTACATTCCCGGCCAGCAGCGCGGCTATCGCGACGACCAGCGTGGCGGCGTGGGGCGGGTTGACCTGGTGGGGGCGATCGAGCAGTCGGTGAATACCTACTTCTACAAGCTCGCGCTGGACATGGGCATCGACCGCTTCAGCGCCTACATGGGCAAGTTCGGCTTCGGCCGCCCGACCGGCATCGACCTGGTCGGCGAATCCTCCGGCGTGCTGCCCTCGCGCGAATGGAAGGCGGCCAACTTCCGCCAGCCGTGGTACCCGGGCGAGACGGTGATCGCCGGCATCGGTCAGGGCTACTGGGCGGTGACGCCGCTGCAGCTGGGACACGCGATCGCCACCTTCGCCGGCCATGGCGTGCCGTACGCGCCGCGTCTGGCGATGGCGACCCAGGGCGGCGTCAATGCGGCGCCGCAGCCGCTGGCCAATCCGCCGAGCGGGCCGTCGGTGATCCGCAAGCCGGCCGACTGGGACGTGGTGAACCAAGGCATGCAGCAGGTGATTTACGGCGCGCGGGGCACCGGTCGCCAGCTCGGCGTCGGCTTTCCTTACCTGATGGCCGGCAAGAGCGGCACCGCCGAGCGCTTCTCGCGCCGGTCCGAGGCCTATGACACGAACCGCAGCACGGAGTACCTGGCGACCCGCCATCGCGCCTGGTTCGTTGCCTACGCGCCGGCCGACAACCCGCAGATCGCGGTGGCGGCGATCCTGGAATCCGGCGCCTGGGGCGCCTCGGCGGCTGGACCGATCGTGCGTACCATCCTCGATACCTGGCTGGCGTCGCACGGTGGCGAGATCGCGGATGCGAAACGCCTGTCGGTATCGGCCGCGCCGCTGCCGCCGATAGCCCGGAACGCTCCGCCCGACGCCGGCGTGGAAGACAGCGAGCCGGTGGAGGATCTGCCGGCGCCGGCGACGAGCAGCGGAGGCACGCCATGATCGAGGCGCTATACGCGCGGGCGCACCGCTTCGTGCGCCGCATCCTGAGCCGGCCGCGGATCGACCTGCCGCTGGCGTTCGGTCTGTTCGTGCTGGCGCTGACCGGCCTGGTCACCCTGTACAGCGCCGGCGACGGCAACCTGGCGCTGGTCGCCGGGCAGGCCGGCCGCTTCGTGCTGGGCGGCGCGCTGCTGCTGCTGGTGTCGCGCATCCCGCCGCCGGTGCTGCGGGGCTGGACGCCCTGGCTGTACGCCGGCAGCACCGCGCTGCTGCTGGTGGTGGCGGTCCTCGGCGAGGGGCGCGGTTCCATCCGCTGGCTGGACCTCGGCATCATGCGCTTCCAGCCGTCCGAGCTGCTCAAGCTGACCATGCCGATGATGGTGGCCTGGTACCTGCACCCACGCCAGCTGCCGCCGGGCTGGAAGGACATCGTGGTGGCCGGGCTGTTGATCGCGGTGCCGGCCGGGCTGATCGCCGAGCAGCCGGACCTGGGCACGGCCGTGCTGGTGGCCGCGGCCGGCGCGTTCGCGCTGTTCCTGTCCGGCATGGCGTGGTGGCGCATCGGCCTCCTGGTCGGCGCGGTCGCCGGGATGGTTCCGGTCGGCTGGCACTTCCTGCACCAGTACCAGCGCGACCGCGTGTTGACTTTGCTGAACCCGGAGTCCGACCCGCTCGGCAACGGCTGGCACATCATCCAGTCGCAGATCGCGGTAGGCTCCGGCGGGGTCTTCGGCAAGGGCTGGCTGCACAGCACGCAGTCGCGGCTGGATTTCCTGCCCGAGCACACCACCGATTTCATTTTCGCGGTGTTCTCCGAAGAGTTCGGCCTGGTCGGGGTGATCGCGCTGGTTGCGCTGTACGCGTTCATCATTGGCCGCTGCCTGTGGATCGCGATGGAGGCGCGTGACACCTACTCGCGCCTGCTCGCCGGCGCGATCGGCATGAGCTTCTTCGTTTACGTGTTCGTCAACGGCGGCATGGTCGCCGGCATGCTGCCGGTGGTCGGCGTGCCGCTGCCGCTGATCAGCTACGGCGGCACCTCGGCGGTGTCGCTGCTGACCGGCTTCGGCGTGCTGATGTCGATCCACGCCAATCGCAAGATGCACCTTTAGAAACGCCGGTTTTCCGCCCGGTTCGCGCCCGCGTGCGTGCTAGGCTTCCGGCGACGTCGAAATTCTGTGAGGCAAGCCACGACATGACAGTTGCGCCCGTGCCGTCAGCGGTCCGTTTCTTCGCCATCCTCCTCGTGCTGTGGATGGGCGCTTCGACCCCCGCCACGGCGACGACGCACCCCGGCCAGGCCGAGCTGGTGCGCGAGGTGGCACGCGAGACCGGCAAGAACCCGCAGGCGCTGAATGCGCTGCTCGACGGCGCGAAAAGGCAGCAGGCCATCCTCGATGCGATCAGCCGCCCGGCCGAGGCCAAGCCGTGGAAGGACTACCGGCCGATCTTCCTCACCCAACAACGCATCGCCGACGGCATCGCGTTCTACCGCGCGCACCGCGCGCTGCTGGAGCAGGTCGGCAAGCAGTACGGCGTGGCACCCGAGTACATCGTGGCGATCATCGGCGTGGAGACCAGCTACGGCCGCAACACCGGCAAGTACAAGGTGCTCGACGCGCTGGTCACGCTGGGGCTGTATTACCCGCCGCGGGCGACGTTCTTCCGCGCGCAGCTGAAGGAACTGCTGAGCCTGCCGGACAACCACCTGGCCGGGCCGGTCGACACGCTCACCGGCTCCTACGCGGGCGCGCAGGGCTGGGGCCAGTTCATGCCCACCAGCATCCGTGACTTCGCGGTGGATGCCGATCACGATGGCCACATCGATCTGTCGAATTCGCTGCCGGACATCTTCGCCAGCGTGGCGAACTACTTCGTGCGGCACGGCTGGATTGCCGGCGGCCCGGTGGCGGCGCGGGCCCAGCCGGATGGCGCGGCGAAGCCGATCGCGGTGAAGGACGCCACGCCGCAGTGGCCGCTGGAGCAGCTGGTGGCGTGGGGCTACGCGCCGCTGCAGCACCTGCCACCGGGTGAACCGGCCAGCCTGCAGACGCTGGAAGGCCCGAGCGGGCCGGAGTACTGGTTCACCTTCCAGAATTTCTACGTGATCACCCACTACAACCGCAGCCCGCTGTATGCACTGGCGGTGGACCAGCTGGCGCAGGCGATCGCCGCCGGCGTCGGCCCGGCGGAAACCACGCGATGAGGGCGGCAGGCGCTGCGGTGCTTCTGCTGGCGGCTCTGCTGCTGGCCGGCTGCGGCGGTCATCGGACCAGGCCCTCGCATGGCGGCAGCCGGCAGGATCGCGCCTGGGGCCAGCCGGCAGACAGCCGCGGCGGTTTTTACGACGACCTCAGCAAGCCGCAGGGCAGTCGCTATCGCGACGGTGCCGACAGCGTGCCGCCGCCACTGGACGTCAGCAAACTGGTCGAGCCGGTGCCGAAGGTCGAGCCGCGTTCGCTGTACGGCAACAAGTCGCCGTACAGCGTGCTCGGGCAGACCTACCGCGTGCTGCCCAGCGCGCGCGGCTACGACGAGCGCGGCATCGCCTCGTTCTACGGCAACAAGTTCCACGGCTACAAGACCTCCAGCCTGGAAACCTACGACATGTACACGTTCAGCGCGGCCAGCACCACGCTGCCGCTGCCCAGCTACGCGCGGGTCACCAACCTGGAGAACGGCAAGAGCGTGATCGTGCGGGTCAACGACCGCGGCCCGTTCCATCAGAACCGGCTGATCGACCTGTCCTACGCCGCCGCGGTGAAGATCGGCATCTGGCCCAAGGGCACCGGACTGGTCGAGGTGCGCGGGATTGATCCGTCCACTCCGGCGCAGGAACTGCCGCTACCGGTTGCGGTCCCAGCCGGACAGCCGGACATCTATCTGCAGGTGGGTGCGTTTGCCGACGCCGACAACGCCGAAAGGCTGGCCCGGCGCTTGCGCCAGGCCAACCTGGGTGCGGTGCAGGTGAGCGACGCCACGGTCAACGGCCGTCGCATGCGCCGCGTGCGCGTGGGGCCACTGGCCAGCGTGGATCGCGCCGACCAGATCAGTGCCCGGATCGAGAACATGGGTCTGCCGCGGCCCCAGGTCGCAGTAGACTGAGCAGGATTTGCGCACCCTTTTTCCTTCCGCCGGCGCCGCGACGCCGACACCAGCCATCGGACCGATTTCCACGATGAATTTTCTCCGCCGCACCCTGATCCCGTTCGCCGCCGTCCTGCTGGTCGGCGTTGCCGTTGCCCAGACGCCGCCGCGCCCGTCGCCGGTACCGCGTCCGGTGGTGCCGGACGCGCCGGTGCCGCCGCCGCCGGATGTCGACGGCAAGAGCTGGGTGCTGATGGACTACGCCACCGGCCAGATCCTCGCCAGCAAGGAGCCGGACCTGCGCGTGGAGCCGGCCTCGATCACCAAGGTGATGACCGATTACGTGGTCTCCGCCGAGATCGCCAACGGCAAGATCCACATGACCGACCCGGTCACCATCAGCGAGAACGCCTGGCGCGGCGGCGGCGCCGGCACCGACGGTTCCACCAGCTTCCTCAAGCTCAACAGCCAGGTGCCGCTGAAGGATCTGCTGTACGGCATGATCATCCAGTCCGGCAACGACGCGGCGATCGCGCTGGCCGAGCACACCGCGGGTTCCGAGCCCGCGTTCGCCGGGCTGATGAACGCCTACGCCAAGCAGCTGGGCATGGTCAACTCGAACTTCCAGAACGCCTCCGGCTATCCGATCGCCAACCACTACACCACCGCGCATGACATCGCGATCCTGTCGCGCGCGCTGATCCACGATTTCCCCGAGGACTACGCGATCTCCGCGGTGAAGGAGTTCGAGTGGAACGGGATCAAGCAGCACAACCGCAACACCCTGCTGTGGCGCGACCCCAGCGTGGACGGCATCAAGACCGGTCACACCGCGGCCGCCGGCTACTGCCTGGCCGCCTCGGCCAAGCAGGGCGAGGCGCGCATGGTCGCGGTGGTGATGGGCGCCAGCAGCGAGAAGGCGCGCGCCGATTCGGCGATGGCGCTGATGAGCTACGGCTTCCGCTTCTACGAGACGCACAAGCTGTACGGTGCCGACAAGCCGCTGGCCACGCCGCGGCTGTGGAAGGGCGCGGCGAACCAGCTGCCGCTGGGCGTGGCCGACGACGTGCTGGTCACCGTCAAGCGCGGCCAGTACGACCAGCTCAAGGCGACCATGGACATTCCCGCCACGCTGATCGCGCCGTTCACCAAGGGCCAGCAGATCGGCACGCTGCGCATCACCCTGGATGGCCAGCCGGTGCAGAGCGTGCCATTGATCGCGTTGCAGGATGCGCCGCAGGGCGGCTTCTTCTCGCGCCTGTGGGACAGCATCCTGCTGTGGTTCCACAGCGACAAGAAGGCCGATGCCCCGGCACCGGCCAAGGGCGCGGACGCGAAGTGATGCAGCCGATCGACTTCAGCAAGGCGAAGCAGGAAGGCAAGGGCTTCCAGTTTCCCGGCGAGTTCGAGATCACCGCGGTCGGCAACGCCAGCGCCAACCTGCCGGCGCACGTGCCGCAACTGCTGGAGCGTGCGGGCCTGCACGTGTTGCATGAGACCGTGCGGCATCGGCACTCCGGCGCCGGCAACTTCGTCTCGGTCACGGTGAGCTTCGGCTGCGATACCCGCGAGCAGTACGAGGCCGCGCACCACGCGCTGCGTGCCGACCCGGATATCCGGTATACGTTGTGAGAGCAGGGAATAGGGAATCGGGAGTGGGGAGTAGGGAAGGCTGGCGTTCCCGGTTGCCTATGCCTCGACAGCCAGCATGAGCCCCCTGCACGCTTTCCGCCTCAAGCAACGATTACCCGTCCCCTTTTTCCGATTCCTTCGCCGACAGTGAACACCGATTTCCCATTCCCTATTCCCGCTTCCCTGCCCCTGAAAATCCGCCGCCTCGGTCGCCAGCCCTACGCGGCCACCTGGAAGGCGATGAGCGCGTTCACCGACAACCGCACGGCGGACACGCCGGACGAGCTGTGGCTGCTGGAGCACGACCCGGTGTTCACCCTGGGCCAGGCCGGCAAGATGGAGCACGTGCTGGCGCCGGGCGACATCCCGGTGATTCCGGTCGATCGCGGCGGCCAGGTGACCTACCACGGGCCGGGCCAGATCGTCGGCTATCCGCTGATCGACCTGCGCCGCGCCGGCGTGGGCGTGCGCGAGCTGGTGCACCGGATCGAGCAGGCGCTGATCGACACGCTGGCGCACTGGAACGTGGTGGCGGTGCGCCGCGAGGGCGCGCCCGGGGTCTACGTGGCGGACGCCAAGGTCGCCGCGCTCGGCCTGCGCGTGCGCCGCGGCTGCAGCTTCCACGGGCTGGCCTTCAACGTGGCCATGGACCTGGAGCCGTTCCACCGCATCAACCCCTGCGGTTACAAGGGTTTGGCGGTCACGCAGCTGCTAGACTTGGGCGGTCCGTCGCAGTTGGCCACGGTCGAGGACGTGCTGGTGGAGGAGTTTTGCCGCCAGTTCGGCTTCACCGCCGCGCCCGCCGCTCCCATTCTGCCCGAACTCCCCGCCCGCATGGCGGTCTGAGCCGTCTACCCATGAGCGAAATTTCCGCCCCTTCCCCCAGGATCATCCCGCTCGCCGTGGTCAGCGGCGCGCCCGCGGGCGAAAAGCAGCTGGGCAACGACAAGATCGCGCTGAACCGCGCCGGCTTCGATACCGGCGCGCCGACCCTGCGCAAGCCCAGCTGGATCCGCGTGCGGCTGCCGCAGGGCAACGCCGTGCAGCAGCTGAAGGCGCGCCTGCGCGAGAACTCGCTGGTCACGGTGTGCGAGGAAGCGTCCTGCCCGAACATCCACGAGTGCTTCAGCAAGGGCACCGCCACCTTCATGGTCCTCGGCGAGGTGTGCACCCGGCGCTGCTCGTTCTGCGACGTGGCGCATGGCCGCCCGGTGGCACCCGATCCGCTGGAGCCGGCGCGGCTGGCCGAGACCATCGCCGACATGCGCCTGAAGTACGTAGTGATCACCTCGGTCGACCGTGACGACCTGCGCGACGGCGGCGCCGAGCACTTCGCCGCCTGCATCCGCGCCACGCGCCATGCCAGCCCGCACATCCGCATCGAGATCCTCACCCCCGACTTCCGCGGCAAGGGCCGCATGGAACGCGCGCTGGAGATGCTGAAGGACTTCCCGCCGGACGTGTTCAACCACAACCTGGAAACCGTGCCGCACCTGTACCGCGAAGTGCGCCCCGGCGCCGACTACCAGTGGTCGCTGGACCTGCTCAAGCGCTTCAAGGCGCAGCACCCGCAGGTGCCGACCAAGTCCGGCATCATGCTCGGCCTGGGCGAAACGATGGAGCAGGTGCTGGAGACGATGCGCGATCTACGCGCCCATGACGTCGAGATGATCACCATCGGCCAGTACCTGCAGCCCACGCCGCACCATCATCCGGTGCTGCGCTACTGGAGGCCGGAAGAATTCGATGCGCTGCGCGCGGAAGGCGAGGCGATGGGTTTCCACCACGTCGCCTCCGGTCCGCTGGTGCGCTCGTCCTATCACGCCGACCTGCAGGCCCATGCAGCCGGCGTCACCGAGTCAGCCTGAGAACCCCCATGAAATTTCGTCCCGCGCTGCTCCTGCTGCTTGCCTTCACCGCGACCTGCGCGTTCGCGCAGTCGGCCGCTGACCTCGGCGCCGGCAAGGCCCGCAAGGCGGCTACCTGGCCGCTCACCTCCACGCCCGAGGAGGCGCAGGCCGCGCAGCTGTCGGCGCGTTTCCTGACCCGTTTCCACTACGACGCGCAGCCGCTCGACGATGCGATGTCGGCGCGCATCTACAAGGCGTATTTCAAGCTGCTGGACAGCGAGAAGGTGTTCTTCACGCAGGCCGACATGGCCAAGTTCGCGCCGCTGAAAACCCAGCTGGACGACGCGATCTGGAACCAGGACCTGTCTGCGCCGTTCGCCGTGTTCAACCTCTATGTGCAGCGCGCGGTGGAGCGCATGAACTACGCGCGCGGCCTGCTCAAGCAGGGCTTCGACCTCGCTGTCGACGAGAGCTACACCTTCGATCGCGAGCACGCCGACTGGCCGAAGGACCAGGCCGAGTTGAACGACCTGTGGCGCAAGCGCACCAAGAACGACTGGCTGCGCCTGAAGCTGGCCGGCAAGGACGACGCCGAGGTCCGCAAGACGCTGGACAAGCGTTACGCCAACTATATCGAACGGGTCCGCCAGCTCGACGGCCAGGATGCGTTCCAGGCCTTCATGACCGCGTACGCGGAGACCACCGACCCGCACACCGACTACCTCGGCCCGCGCGCGGCGGAGAACTTCGACATCGCGATGAAGCTGTCGCTGGAAGGCATCGGCGCGGTGCTGCAGCCGCGCGACGACTACACTCAGATCCGCGAGCTGGTGCCGGCCGGGCCGGCCGCCAAGTCCGGGCGCATCGAGGTGGGCGACCGCATCGTCGGCGTCGGCCAGGGCGACAACGGCCCGATCGTCGACGTGATCGGCTGGCGCCTGGACGACGTGGTCAACCTGATTCGCGGCAAGAAGGACACCACCGTGCGGCTGGAGGTCATCCCCGCGGACGTCGGCGTGGACGGCAAGCACGAGATGGTCAGCCTGGTGCGCAAGAGAGTCAGCATCGAGGAGCAGGCGGCGAAGAAGAAGATCGTGGAGATCAAGGACGGCGAGGCCACCCGCAAGATCGGCGTGATCGAGCTGCCCACGTTCTACTCCGACTTCGGCGCGCGCAACGCCGGCGACAAGGATTTCAAGAGCGCCACCCGCGACGTCGCCCGGCTGCTCGGCGAACTGAAGCATGAGGGCGTACAGGGTGTGGTGATGGACCTGCGCAACAACGGCGGCGGCTCGCTGGCCGAGGCCAATACGCTGACCGGCCTGTTCATCGACAAGGGCCCGGTGGTGCAGGTGCGCGACTCCAAGGGCGGGGTCGAGGTGCAGGGCGACGACGACCCGGGCATGGCCTGGAGCGGGCCGCTGGCGGTGCTGGTCAACCGCGGCACGGCGTCGGCTTCGGAGATCTTCTCCGCGGCGATCCAGGACTACCACCGTGGACTGATCATCGGCGAGCCCACCTTTGGCAAGGGCACCGTGCAGAACCTGGTGGACCTGGACCGCTTCGCGCAGGGCGACAGCGAGAAGCCGCAACTCGGCGAGCTGAAGATGACCATCCAGGAGTTCTTCCGCATCAACGGCGGCTCCACCCAGCTGAAGGGGGTGACGCCGGACATCGCGTTTCCGAAGAACGGCGACGACAAGGACTTCGGCGAGTCGACCTACGACAACGCACTGAAGTGGACGCAGATCGCGCCGGCCGGCTACCAGGTGGTGGCCAATCTCGCCGCCTACCTGCCGCAGCTGCAGCAGAAGCACGCCGAGCGCGTGGCCCATTCGCCGGCGTGGAAGCTGATGCTGGACGAGCTGGCGCAGTACCGCAGCATGCGCGCGAAGACCTCGGTCTCGCTGAACTTCGCCACGCGCGAGGTCGAGCGCAAGCAGCTGGAGGCGATCCAGGCCGACTTCCGCGCGCGGCACAAGGCCATCGACGGCAGCGACGCCTCGCTCGCCGACGAGGCGAGCAGCCTCGACGACGGTCTCAACGCGAACGAGCGCAGCCTGAAGAGCGAGCTGAAGCAGGAGAAGGACGCGAAGAAGGCCAAGGACGTGCAGCTCAACGAGACCGCGCACATCCTGTTCGACGCGATTGGCCTGATCAAGGCCAACCCCCAGCTGGCCGCCGAGGTGCTGCCGTATGGCGGCAAGTTCTCGCCCCACGCACTGGCCAGCCTGCCGGCAGCGGCCGCGAGCAGCGTCGCGCACTGAACAATCCGTTCCCGCATGACGGAAAAGGCAGCGCACGGCGCTGCCTTTTCGTTTCGTGGGTAGGAGCCCGCTTGCGGGCGATGCTTCTGGAGCCGGGATCCGGAATGACCCGACATTCGCTGTTGAAAACCGGGATTCGCCAGGGCAAAAGCATCGCCGCGCAAGCGGGCTCCTACGTCTCGTAGCCGAGGCGGTCGAGCCACGGCTGCAGCACCGGCAGCACCGGCTCGAACTGTTCGCGGTAGTGCTGCCAGCGGTCGACCGCCCTGCGATGGACGCCTTCGGTGACCTGCGCGTAGCTGGGCGTGCTGATGAAACGCTTGCGCCGCGCGTGTTCGGCGAAGCGCGTCATCGGTGACGCATCGGCGGTTTCGAGGAACTGGCCGAGGCGCGCAACCTGCGCGTCGAACTGGCCGACCACCGATTCGTAGCGCCACTCCAGCACCTGCGGCGCGAACGCCTCGACGTCGCGCGACCACTGTTCGAAGGCGTGCGCGTAGCCCTGCGCCAGGCGCTGCAGCGACGAGCACAGCACCATGAAGGCCGGCGAGCGGAACGCCTGCATGCTGCAGCTGAGCAGCACGTCGCACGGATGGCGCAGGCACAGGATGATGCGCGCGCGCGGGAACAGTCGCATGATCATCGGCAGGCACAGCATGTTGAGCGGATTCTTGTCCACCAGGCGGCGCTCGCCGAGCCCCGGCAGCACCCCGGCGACCCGGCGCCAATAGACGCTGCGCAGCTGGTCGACATCCTGCTGGCTCAGCGTCGCCAGGTCCGCCGGGTAGTGCTGGCCCACCAGCTCCATGCCTTCGATCAGCTCATGGATGTAGGCGCGCTCGTCCATGGACTGGAACGCCGGATGGGCGTCGAGCATCTGTTCCAGCAAGGTGGTGCCGGAACGGGGGAAGCCGACCACGAAGACCGGGCTGTGCCGGCCGTCGGGCGAGCACAGCGGCGGCCAATCGAGCGGGACACACCGGCCGGATGCCTCGCCACCGAGCTGCAACGGCCGGCTGTCGGTCGCCAGCAGTTCGGGCACCACGTGGCGGGCGATTTCGAGCTGCACGGCATGCGCCTGCTGCAAGGCCTGCCACGCCTCGGCATACCGCCCTTGCCGGTCGCAGGCGGCGGCCAGGCCGAAGGCGGCGCTGGCGCGGGCCTCGTTGTCGACGGCACCGTCGAGCGCACGCTGGTACAACGTCGCGGCGTCGGCCGGGGCGGCCGCGCGCATCGCCAGTGCCGCGTGCGCGCGCCAGCCATCGGCGCGCGCCTGCTGCGCCTCCGCCGGCAGCGCTTCGAGCGCGTCCAGCGGCAGCTGCCGCAGCTCGTCGCGTGCCGCGTCGATGCGGTTGTTCCTTTCGTGCAGCAGCACGCGCTGCGCGGCGATGCGCAGGCGCATGACCGTGGCCGTCGGCTCGGCGGGCAATTGCGCCTGCGCCAGCGCGTGCAGCGCCGCGTCCGGCTGGCCCTGCGCCGACAGCATGGCGGACAGCAGCAGGGCCTGCTCGGCCGGTTGCGCGGGCCAGTCGTCGGCGCCTTGCAGCATCGCTTCCTGCTGGGTGTTGTCGCCGCAGACATGGCAGGCATAGGCCGCCTGCAGCCGGGCTTCGATGAACGCCGGGCTCAGTTCCACCGCGTCCAGCAGGGCCTGCCGAGCGTCCATCCAGCGCTGCTGCTGCGTGTACAGCAGGCCCAGGTTGTAGTGCACTTCGGCATCGCCGGGTGCCAGCGCCAGCGCGGTGCGCAGGGCCTGCTCGGCGCCGGCCAGGTCGCCCGCCTGACGGCTGACCACGGCCAGGTTGTTCCAGTACGCCGAGACCTCCGGCCGCTGCTGCGCCAGCTGCCGGAAAGTAGCGGCGGCCTGCGCCGGGCGTCCGGTGGCCTGCTGCGCCAGGCCGAGCAGCAGCAGCACGCCTTCGTCGTTTTCCTGCGCCGGCGTGGCCTGCCCGGCCAGGGCGATCACCCGCTCCGGCTCGCCGGCGTTCCAGGCGTCGGCCATGGTGCCGGCCAGGTCCGTGTTCGCGGTGGGCATGCCTTCTCCGTCGATGGCCTTGCGTAACCCATTATGCAAGAGGGCCGCGAATGTTCGCGGCCCTCCCGTTTGTTGCCGGTTTGCTCAGACGATCAGAACTTGACCGTCGCCCGCGCCCAGTAGTAGCGGCCGAGCACGTCGTACGTGGCGGTGTCCACGTTGTAGTTCGAACCGTTCTGGTAGACCAGCGGCGGCGCCTTGTCCATGAGGTTGTCCACGCCGACGTCGAAGCGGGTGTGGATCGACGGCACCGCGTAGCCCAGCTGGATCGAGTGGTAGATCACCGAAGCCACCGGAATGTTCACCCCGGCAATGGCGGCGTCGGCGTTGAGCGCGGTCAGCTTGTTGATGTAGCGCGACTGCCACTGCGCGTTCCAGTTGCCCTTGTCCCAGTTGAGCGTGACCGTGCCGCGCCAGCGCGCGATATTGCCGAACTGCGGGCTGAGGGTGCCGGCGTAGTTGACCGTCTTTGCGCCCGGCTCGCCGGGTGTGGCGTTGACGTTGTACGTCGACGTGTAGCTGGTGCTGAGGCCGGCGCGGAAGTTGCCCGGGTCCACGCTGCCCAGGTTGAAATGCGGGATCTTGTAGCGCAGCGTGTAGTCGATGCCGGTGGTGCTCAGGGTGCCCAGGTTGACCACCGGCGTGTTGATCAGGAACACCTGGCCGGGCTGCCTGCTGGTGCTGTCCTCGCGGTGGATGAACGAGCAGTACTGGCTGCTGGCGTTGTTGTAGCAGGAGTTGACCACGGTATCGGCGGTGATCGCCGTGAGCGTGTCCCTCAGGTAGATGTGCCAGAAGTCGAGGCTGGTGGACACGCCGGGCAGCCAGTCGGGGTCGTAGACCAGGCCGATGTTGATGGACTTGCCCTTTTCGGGCTTCAGCGTCGAGCCGACAGTGTTGGAGCCGGAGTAGAACGTGTTGACCTGTGCGGGCGAGTTGCCGGCCCAGTTCACCGGAACGAACTGGCATGCTGCCGCATGCGCCGCCAGTTCGGTCGCGCTGAGTCCGACGCAGGGATCGTTCAGGTTTGGCTGGACCAGGGTGCGGCCATCGTAGAGTTCATTGAGGTTGGGCGCGCGGAACACCTGTGAGATGGTGCCGCGTACCAGCAGGTCGGCAATGGGACGCCACTCGATCGCGAGCTTGCCGTTGGTGGTGGTGCCGGTGGTGCTGTAGTTCGACGAGCGCACGCCGAGGTCGAGGTTCAGCGAGTGGGCCCATGGCTGGTCGGCAAGCAGCGGGATCAGCGTCTCGGCGTACACCTCCTTGACGTTGAAGCTGCCGCGGCCCGGCGAACCGCAGGCTTCCTGCAGGATCTGGCAGGTGGTTGTGGTCGGATCGAGCACGGCGAAGTCGCTCACCGTGTAGTTCATGAACTGCTTGCGGTACAAGGCGCCGGCGGACAGCTGGACCGCGCCGGCGGGCAGATTCCACAGCTCGCCGCTGGTGTCGAACTGGGCCTGCTTGGTGGACTGGGTGTAGATGTAGATCGGCGTCTTCACGCCCTTCCTCAGCTGGTCGCCCACGCTCGCCTGGTCGAAGATGTTGGCGCCGCCGTCGACGGCTGCCTGCAGCGACGGGATGTCCACCTCGTTGGTGTCGCGCTGGTCACGCTTGGTGTGGCTGTAGTTGACCGACGCGTCCCAGGTCCAGCTGCTTTCCTGGCCGAAATTGCCGCGCAGCCCCGCGTTGATCTGCGAGGTGTCGGTGGTGTAGTGGTGCACGCGGGTGCCGGCCCCGGTGAGGCGGGTCTGGAAGTTGTAGCCGCTGTTCGGGTCGCCCGGAACCGGGTTCTGGCTGAAGGTGATGCCGAACGGATTGATCGGGTTGCTGGAGGAGATGATCAGGCCGTCGCCGGTGCCGACCGGCGAGGGCGCGTCCTGGCCGCTGGATACCGTGTGGTTGTAGAACGCATCGACGAAACCGGTCAGATTGTCGGTGAAGTCGTAGCTGCCGAGCACGAAGCCATTGGTGCGCTTCTGCGCGGTCTGGATGTAGTTGAGCGCGGCGTAGTTGAAGGTGTCCGAGGGGAGCCGGCAGCGGTAGTCGCCCAGCGAGGAGCCGTTGCCCGTGGCCAGGGTCACCTGCGCGTAGCCGCTGGAATTGAGCTTGCAGCCGTATTGGCTGGCGATCGACCCGGGCACCTGGATACGGCCGGTCGGGATCGAGCTGGAACCGGCCGGGATGACCGAGCCGCTGGACAGGTACAGCTGCTGCTTGGAGAACTTGCGCCTGGAGGCGAGCGTCGCGTCGTACTTGTTGTAGTCGAGGCCGGCGGCAATGCTGTAACGCTCGCCGGTCATGCCGCCGGTGAGGTTGAACCCGCGGCGCTGGGCGTCGCCATGGCTGGAGATGCCGTCATTCAGGCTGAACTGGGCGCCCTTGAAATCCTTGCGCAGGATGAAGTTGACCACGCCGCCGATGGCGTCGGAGCCGTACACCGTGGAGGCGCCTTCGGCCAGCACGTCGACCTTCTCAATCATGTCCGGCGGGATCAGGTTGATGTCCGGGTTGGACATGCGCTGGCCGTTGACCAGCACCAGCGTGCGGCTGATGCCCAGGCCGCGCAGCGAGACGCGCGAGGCGCCATCACCGGCTTCCAGCAGCGGGCTGGCGACACCGCCGCCGTTGCTGTTGTTCTGCGGGTTGGTCGCGTTGCCCGAAATGCTCGGCATCTGCTGCAGCACGTCACCCAGCACGGGCTTGCCGGAGTTGCTGATGGTCGCGCGGTCCAGCGTCACCACCGGGCTGGCCGTCTCCACGTCCACGCGGCGGATCAGCGAGCCGGTCACCACCACCGCTTCCAGATTCTTGGCCTTGCTCTTGGACGGCGGCGTGGCCTGGTCCGTCGAGGTTGGGTTGTCCGCCTGCGGTGCCTGCGCCTGGGCCACGCCCGCCGCGGCGAAGACGCCCGCGGTCAAGGCCAGTCGCACCGCCAGTGACAAGTGATTCATGCCGTATTTCATTTGTTCTCCCCATTGGATGTTGTTATGTGATGCGTTCCCAGCCCTCGAACCTGTCGCGCCCCTCCCGGGTACACACTGGAACACGCCACGACAACCACCCGCGGTGCCCAGCCGGCAAGAGACTACTCTCAGTAATGGCCCCGCGCACCACCACCATCGGTGCGGTCGACGCTCAGTCCGCCCGCACTCAGGACCGGGGCGGTGCGGCAGGCGCCGTCCCGCTTTCGCGGTTGAAGTCGCCGATGGCGGCGACCAGGTCGGCCACCGCCGCCCGTTCGGCCTCGCTGAGGTCGGGGTTCCAGCTGTCCAGGATCAGCACCACGCGGGTCTGCGTGCCGCGGTTCCATGCTTCGTGCTCGAAGGTGTCGTCGAAGGTGACGCAGCGGCCTTGTTCCCACACGTGGGTTTCGCCACCCACGCGCAGGGCGCAGTCCGGCGGCACGATCAGCGGCAGGTGGGTGACCAGGCGCGTGTTGGTGACGCCGCGGTGCGGCAGGATGTGCGTGCCTGGACGCAGCACCGAAAACAGCGTCTCCGGCGCGTGCTCGCGCACCCGCACCAGTGGCAGCGAGTCCAGCATCGCGCTGGTGCGCGGGCAGCGGGTGCAGTGCAGGTCGTGGCGCTGGCCGTGCCGGTAGAAGAAGAACGCATCCCAGGCCGGCCCCTGCGTGCCGGACGAATCGAGCAGTTCCCCGCTGGCGTTGGTGCCCAGGAACGGCACCAGATCGTCCTGGGCGAGCACGCCGCGCAGCTCCTCGCCGATCGTCCCGGCGGCCGCCTCCAGCCGCGCGTGCTCCGGAAAGCGCTCGCGCGGATAGAACGTGCGGCTGGGAATGCCGGGAAAATACAGGAAGGTGGGACGCTGCCGCGGGTCCGGCAGGTCCGCTTCCCGCTCATGCAGGTAGATCGCCAGGCACTGGTCGACGCGGGTCAGCTCCGAGCGGCCGTAGCGTTGGCGCAGCGGCTCGATGACCGCGTCGAACAGTTCGCGCCGGCCGGCCGCCACGAAGCGCGCGGCATGCTTCACCGCCTCGCGCAGGCCGGGCGCGGTGGTGTCGTCGCTGAGCCAGCGGCCCTGCGCCTGCGCGGCGTCGAGTGCGCCGAGGTAGGCCAGCATCGCCTCGTGCCGACGCCCCAGCTGTTCGAGCGCCACGCCCAGGCGCAGGCGCGCCACGAACATGCCGGGTGCGAGCTGCAGGCCCTGGCGCAGGCTGTCGACGGCGGCTTGGTGTGCGCCGGCCAGCATCTGCACCTCGCCGAGACGGTGCAGCACGGCGGCGTCCTCTGGCTCGGCGCGGTGCGCCGCGGCCAGCAGGGCGATCGCGCGCTCGGCATCGCCCCGGCCAAGCTCGCAAGTGGCCACGAACTGCAGCGCTTCGGCGTCGTCCGGCAGCAGCTCCAGCAGGCGCCGAAAGGCCTGCTCGGCGGCTGCCGTGTCGCCGCGCTGCCAGGCGGCCAGCGCCTGCTCGCGGCACGAGGCGGAAACGGCAAGGGGGGGCGGCTGCATCGGCAGGATCCATGGCTGGACGTGCGGTGATTATAGGGACGCCCGCGGCCGTCCGATCGGTTATTTCCCCGCGCGCGGCGCTGCCCGCTGCTGCTTCATCCATTGCTGGTAGGCCACCACGTGCGGCATCTCGCGCAGCACCTTCGAGCGCGGGTCGACGATCAGCAGGCTGCCGGCCGGCACCTGCAGCTGGCCGCTGCCGTCGCTCATCGGCAGGGTGTGCAGGGTGTCGCCCACCTGCACCTCGACCGGCATCGGGAACGGCTTGCCATGCTGGGTGACCCAGCGCAGCTTCAGCGTGTCGCCCACGCGCTGCTCGTCCAGCCGCGGCAGCGTGGCGTCGCGCAGGTAGACGTCGAAGAACCAGTCGAGCTTGCGGCCGGTGACCTGGTTGACGATCGCCACGTAGTCGCCGGTGCTGGCGTAACGCGGGCTGAAGTTGCCCGGTCTGGGATCGGGGCGGCCGTAGACCAGCCGGCGGATGCTGTCGAAGAAGGCCTCGTCGCCGATCAGCTGGCGCAGCGTGTGCAGCATCAGCGCGCCCTTGTTGTAGATGTCCTGGCCCGGGCCGGCCTTCTCGTCGTAGACCTGTTCCTCGGTGCGGCTGCTGCCGGAGACGATCGGATGGCGGTTGCGCAACTTCAGGCGCAGCTCGTGCAGCCAGCTGAAATAGTCCATGTCGCCGTTGAGGTACTGACTGTACAGCGACTGCATGTAGGTGCCGAAACTTTCGTGCAGCCACATGTCGTCCCAGTCGGCGTTGGTCAGCTGGTTGCCGAACCACTCGTGGGCGAATTCGTGCTGCAGCAGGCTGTCGTAGCCGTAGCCATTCAGGCGGTAGCGGTTGCCATAGGCGTTGATGGTCTGGTGTTCCATGCCCAGGTGTGGGGTTTCCACCACGCCCATCTTCTCGTCGCCGAACGGGTACGGGCCGATCTGCTGCTCGAAGAAATCCAGCAGGCGCGGGAACTCGCCGAACAGTTGCCGCGCACCGGCCGCATGCTCGGGCAGGTACCACAGCTCCATCGGGATGGTGTTGCCGTAGCGGCTGGCGTAGTTGCCCTCGAGCAGCTTGAACGGACCGACGTTGATCGAGATCGCGTAGGTGTCCGGGTGTTTGGCGCGCCAGTGGTACGTGTGGCTGTCGCCTGCATCGGTAATGCCGACCAGCACGCCGTTGCCGGGTGCGGCGAGCGTCTTCAGCACGGTGATCCAGGTATCGACCAGGTCGGGCTCGCCCTGCGGCTGGTCGATGCACGGCCAGAACAGGTCGCAGCCTTCGCCCTCGACCGCGCTGGCCACCCACGGCTGGCCGTCGGCGGTGTGGCTCCACACGAAGCCGCCGTCCCACGGCGCCTTCTTCGCCACGTGCGGCTTGCCGCCGTAGCGGATCGTCACGCTCAGCTTGCCGCCGGTGGCCAGCGGTGCCGGCAGCCGGATGCGCAGGCGGCCGTCGGGATTGCTCCACGCGCTGGCGGCGAGCGGACGGCCGTCCAGCTCGATCGCGCCGATCGGCAGGTTGCGGTCCAGGTCCAGCAGCAGCGTGTCGGTGGCGGACTTGGCGGTGAAGCTCAGGATGGCGCGTGCGTCGATGCTTTGCGTGGCTGGCAGCACGGTGAAGTGCAGCTCGGCGTGGTCGAAGTGCACGCGCGCCTGTTCGGCCGGCATGCCGCCGCCGGAGCTCAGCGTCTGCGCGGTCAGCGCCGGTCGGGCCGGTGCCGCGGTGCGGGCGACGGGAACGCCGGTGCAGGCGGCGAGGCCGAGCGCCGCGCTGATGGCGAGCAGGTGCAGGCGGAGCGGCATGGCGGGTTTCCGGCCGGGGAAACCCGCAGGATGCAGTCTTTCACTGCGGCACGACAACGCCGGAAGTCATGTTGCCGTAGCGCTGGTGCAGGAACGCGAACATCGCGCGCAGACCCATCGCCTCGCCGCCGCGCGGGCGGCCGGGGCGGTCGGCGTCGTTCCAGGCGTAGGTGTCCAGGTGCAGCCACGGCGTGCCGTCCGGCACGAAGCGCTCCAGGTACAGCGCCGCGGTGATCGCGCCCGCGTGGCGCGACGCGCCGGCGTTGGCGAAGTCGGCCAGGTAGGAATCGAGCATCTTGCGGTACGGCCGCCACAGCGGCAGCCGCCACAGCGGATCGTCGACCGCGCGACCGGCGGCGAGCAGCGCGGCGGCCGCGGCCTCGTCGTTGGCGAACAGCGCCGGCAGGTCGGGCCCCAGCGCCACGCGGGCGGCGCCGGTGAGGGTGGCGAAATCGAGCATCAGCTCCGGCTGCTGTTCCGCGCCGTAGGCCAGCGCATCGCACAGGACCAGGCGGCCCTCGGCGTCGGTGTTGTCGATCTCCACCGAGTGGCCGGCGCGGGTCACCACCACCTCGCCCGGGCGCAGCGCGTTGCCGGCCACCGCGTTTTCCACCGCGGGGATCAGCAAGGTGAGGCGCACCGGCAGTTGCGCCTGCATCACCAGCCCGGCCAGCGCGATCGCGTGCGCGGCGCCGCCCATGTCCTTCTTCATCCAGCGCATGCCGTCGGACGATTTCAGGTCGAGCCCGCCGGTGTCGAAGCACACGCCCTTGCCGACGATCACCAGCTTCGGGTCCGCCTTGCGGCCCCAGCTCAGCTCGACCAGCCGCGGCGCGCGATGGCTGGCGCGGCCCACCGCGTGGATGGTCGGGAAGTTCGCCTTGAGCAGCTCCTCGCCGACCCAGTCGCGCACCTTCGCCTGATGCGCCTTGCCGAGCCGCTTCACGGCATCGCCGAGCTGCTCCGGGCCCATGTGCTCGGTCGGCGTGTTGACCAGGTCGCGCACCAGCGCGGTGGCTTCGGCCAGCGGCGCCAGCTGTTGCAGCTGGGCCGCCGGTACGGCGAGCCGGGCCGGTGCACGTTTCGCCTGGCGGTAGCGGGTGAACTGGTAGGCGCCCAGCGCCCAGCCCAGCGCGGCCTGCAGCGGATCGGCCAGCACGCCTTCGTCGGCGAGATGGTAGGTCGCTTCGGGCAGGCTGCACGGCAGTGCGGCCAGCGCCGCCAGCGGCTCGCGCGGATCCACGCCTGCCAGCACGCGCACCGGCTTGCCCGTGGCATCGGACAGCAGCGCGTACGTGCCCGCCGCCGCCTCGAAACCGCTGTCGGTCAGCCAGCGTCGCTGCGCCGCGGTGAGCCGGCGACGGGTCGCGGCGTAGTGTGCGGCGTCGGTGGTCTCGATGGCGATGCTGCGGCGGTTGCCGGACTGGCGTTCGATCAGGGCGGACATGCGGGATCCTTCGGGCTTGCGGCGGCACGGTGCGCCACGACATGGGCGATGAGCCGGCAATGATGCGCGCATCGCGCACAGCTTGCCTATGGTCCCTTGGTCAGCGGGCGCCGTGCGCGTCGAGCCAGTTGGCCAGCTCGGTCATGTCGCGCAGGTCCAGCTCCGGCGCCACGCCCAGTTCGGCTGGCCAGGGCAGGCCCGCGCGGTTAATCCAGGCGGTGCGCAGGCCGGCGTCGCGGGCGCCGGCCATGTCCATCGCCGGATCGTCGCCGACGTGCAGGATCTGCCCGGGCGCCACGCCCAGCCGTTCGGCCGCGGCCAGGAAGATGCGCGGGTCGGGCTTGGCCACGCCGCTGTCGCGCGCGCAGACGTGGTGGGCGAAGTGCGCGTGGATGCCGATGCGCTGCAGGTCGGCATTGCCGTTGGTCAGGCTGGCCAGCGGCCAGTGCGTGGCGATCCGTTCCAGCGCGGGCAGGCTGTCCGGGTACAGCTCCACGCGGTTGCGCGCGGCGAAGTAGATTTCCCATAGCGCTTCCACCGGCGCGTCATCCACGCCGCAGGCGGCGAATGCCTGCTGCAGGGTGAGCTGGCGCTGGCGGGTGAAGTCGTGCGCCAGGTCGAGCCGCTCGGCAGCGACCTGCAGGCGCAGCGCACGCATGGCTGCGATCGGCCACGCGCGGGCGACCTCGGGGTGGTGCTGCCGCAGCCACGTGTCCACCGCCTGGTCGGCGCGTTCGAGCGCCGGCAGCACCGGCCACAAGGTGTCGTCGAGGTCGAGCGTCAGCGCGAGGATCGGCACGTCCGCGCGGGCTCAGCACTCGAGAAGAAAGCCACTTCCCGTGGTTTTCTTCTGTCGCGAGTCCGGTACATGCCCGGACTCGCTCATGCGAATCAGCCACTGACGTGCCCGATCCGCGTCCGGCCATCGGGCAACCGCTCCTTGCGTTGCCTCAACTCGGGCATCGGGCAACCGCTCCCTGCATTGCCTCGACTCGGGTATCCATGCCTTCGCCATGCCCTCGCCATGGCCGGGCTTCGCGGTCGAAAAATTCATGGGCTCTCAGCGGTCGCGGAGGCGCAGCACCTGGCCGAGCTTGAGCTGGTCGTTCTTCAGGTGGTTCCACAGGCGCAGCTGGGCCACCTCGACCGAGTGCCGCTTGGCGATCGTCGACAGAGTGTCGCCCTTGGCCACCTTGTAGGTGGTCAGCGCGTGGCTGGCGTTGGCGTCGACCTTGCCGAAGTCCTTGCCCGCGCTGCGATCGAGCGAGGTGGCGCTGCCGCTCGCATGGTCCACGCTGGTGACGGTGACGTCGCTCACGCTGCCCTGGATCCGGCTCAGGCGGGCGTTGTCCTTCTCTTCGGCGCGGCGGCGTTCGACCGCCTGCCGGGCCGCCAGCGTATCGGGCGAGGTCGGCGCGATCGCGGCGCGTGCCGCGTAGGTGGCGCCCGGCGCCGACACCGGCGTGCCGCGGACCGGGCGCGCGCCCGCTTCGACCAGGATCCGGCTGCGCCGCGAGGTGTCCAGTGCCACCAGCGCCGCGCCATCCTGGTAGGGCAGCACCGCGTGCTTGCGCAGCGCGGCCTCGGCCGGCGCGGTCTGCATGAAGTCGATGAAGGCCTGCGCCTGGGCGGCCTTCGGGCTGCGCGGGTTGGTCACCAGGTACAGCGGGATGAACAGCGGGTAGCTGCCATCGGCGATGTTGGCGGCGGTGGCCGGCTTGCCGTCGATCGGGATCGCCTTGAGCTTCGGGTTGCCGCTGATGCTGGCCAGGGTGCTCACGCCCAGGCCGTTCGGGTTCAGCGCAATGCCTTCCTCCAGCTTGCGCGTGTTGACGTACAGCCGGGGCGCCGCCACCGGCTGGTTGCCGCGGCCGAACAGCAGCTCGCGCAGGCTGTATTCCACGCCGTCGCCGGGGCTGGCCACCGCGTAGACGTCGATCGGCGCATTGCTGCCGCCGACTTCGCTCCAGTTGTGGATGCGGCCGTAGTAGATGTCGTGTACCTGCTTAAGGCTGAGGCTGCGCACCGGGTTGGACGACTGGGTGACGATCACCAGCGCGTCCCACGCCACCGGGGTGAAGGTGAGGTTCGCGTTCTGCGCGCTGTTGTCGCTGGCGCGCGCGCTGCCGGCCAGGTCGGCGGTGCCGCCGGCCACCGCGTCGATGCCCGAGGCGGTGTTGAACGGCTGCAGCTCGATCCGTCCGTGGCCGCTCTTCTCCCACGCCTTGGCCACTTCGTTGACCACGCCGTTGGCGGTGGCCACGTCGCCGCGCCACACCAGGCTGCTCTTGACGGCGGCGCTGGCGTGCTGCGCCTTGGGCTTGCTCTTGGCGAACGCGGGAGTGGCGAGACAGGCCCCGATCAGGGCAACGGACAACAGGCGGGCAAGACGGACGGACATGATGGTGGGGAGCCCCGAGGTCATTTGGGTGTGGAGGGAGAGGCGCGAGTATGGCGCCTCGCGGGCGCACACTGGGTGAAGCGATACGCGTATTTCATCGGCCCGAATGCAGAACATCAAGCGCTTTTACCGCTTCGCGCGGCGGCACGGGCCCAAGCTGTGCACCGGGACACGGCCCGTGGGCGATCCCGGCCACGCTTTCGCCTGAATGGTTTTGGCCCAAGGATGCACTGAACGGGTCAGCGCATCCCTGGAAAGGTCTTCTTGCCCGTCATTCCTGCGAGGCGCGCAGAATCCAGCGCGTCGCTAGTTCACCACCACGTAGCGCGTGCCGTCGTCGTCGGCGACCACCAGCACCAGCTGGCGCGGTTTCACTCCGGCCAGCCCGCGCAGCATGTGCAGGCTGGTGATGCGCTGGCCGCCCACGCCGATCACCACGTCGCCGGCGCCCAACCCGGCGCGCGCCGCGCGGCTGCCCGGCTGTACCGCGCTGACCGCCGCGCCGTACCAGCCCTGATTGCGCTGGCCCTGGCTGAGTTCGCTGAAGCGCACGCCGGCCAGGCGCGGATCGAGTTGGCCGCCGTCGACGCTGGCCAGTTTCTCTTCGGTGAGCGTGGCGTTGACCTCGCGCAGCTTGCCGTCGCGCAGCACGCCCAGGCGCAGCGTGCTGCCCAGCGGCAGCAGGCCCTCGGCGTTGTTCAGCTCCTGCACGTTGTGCAGCGGCTTGCCGTTCAGCGTGGTCAGCACGTCGCCCGGCTGCAGGCCGGCGTGCGCGGCGGCCGAACCGTCGGTCACGCCGGTGACCACCACGCCGTTGCTGTCCTTCAGGCTCAGCAGGCGGGCGATGCGCGGGGTGATCGTCTGGGTCTGCACGCCCAGGCTGCCGCGCTGCACCTTGCCGTGCGCCAGCAACTGCGCCATCACCTCGCTGGTGAGGTTGCTGGGGATGGCGAAGCCGATGCCCACGTTGCCGCCGGACGGCGAGAAGATCATGGTGTTGATGCCGACCAGTTCGCCGCGCAGGTTGACCAGTGCGCCGCCGGAGTTGCCGGGGTTGATCGAGGCGTCGGTCTGGATGAAGTTCTGGTAGCCCGAGCTACCCAGCCCCGAGCGGCCAAGCGCCGAGACGATGCCGGCGGTAACCGTCTGGCCCAGGCCGAACGGGTCGCCCACCGCCACCACGTAGTCGCCCACCTGCAGCGCGGAGGAGTCGGCCAGCGGCAGCGCCTTGAGGTTCTGCGCCGGGATCTGCACCACCGCCACGTCGGTGGCCGGGTCGGTGCCCAGCAACTTGCCTTTGAACGTGCGCCCGTCCTGCAGCGTCACGCTGATGTCGTCGGCGCCGCCGACCACGTGGTTGTTGGTCAGCACGTAGCCCTTCGCCGCATCCACGATCACGCCCGAGCCCAGGCTCTGCTCGACCCGCTCGCGCGGCGTCGCCGGCAGGCCGAAGAACTGGCGCACCATCGGGTCGTCGAAATACGCATCGCGCACCTGCACCCGGGTGGTGGTGGAAATGTTCACCACCGCCGGCGTCACCCGCGTCAGCATCGGCGCCAGCGAAGGCATCGGCTGGCCGCCGACCGCCGCCGGCAGGGTGGCTGCGCGGCCGCTGGCCGGCACGCTACCGACGGCGACGACAGTCAGCATCAGCAGGCCGGTCAACCAGGTCATAAGGCGCGAAGGCAGCTGCAACATGGGGTCCTCCTGAAAGCGACGAAAGCGGCGCAGGTTCGACCGATGGGCGGCGCCACGGTTCCATGAGGCCGCCTGCACTCGCAGGCCTTTGACAACCGGCAGCGAGGAGGGTTAACTTGCCTACCCGATATCAACCACAACATCTTGTGTTAACGAGCTAGCGCTCAGACTAGCACTGGTGTCGACCGCCGTACTCTTGGGGGAGAGTCGCTGCTGTCGGAAATCAGCTGGCGCATGGGCCGGGGGCGTCCCCGCCGGCCCTTCAGGCGCCGCCCACGTGGCATGAGCAACAGTACCGCATCGAATAAAAAAACAACGCCGGCCGTGAGGTCGCAGCGAGAGGTCAGGAAGCCAATGAGCACAGTGCGTGCACCAGCCACCAGTTCAACCGCCGGCGCGAACCCAGGTTCGGGCGCGCCAGCCACCAACCGTGACGCCGCCGTGGAAATCCCGCTGCAGCCGGCGTCCTACGACATCTGGGACAAGAAGTACCGTCTGAAGGCGAAGTCCGGCGAGCCGGTGGACGCCACCATCGACGGGACCTACCAGCGCGTGGCGCGCGCGCTGTCCGAGGTGGAAGCCAGCGACGAGCTGCGCGGCCACTGGTACGAGAGGTTCCTGTGGGCGCTGCGCCGCGGCGCGATCCCGGCCGGCCGCATCACCTCCAACGCCGGCGCGCTGGCGCACAAGCCGGCCACCTCCACCATCAACTGCACCGTCTCCGGCACCATCCGCGACTCGATGGACGACATCCTGGAGAAGGTGCACGAGGCGGGCCTCACCCTGAAGGCCGGCTGCGGCATCGGTTACGAGTTCTCCACGCTGCGCCCGCGCGGCGCGTACGTGTCCGGCGCCGGCGCGTACACCTCCGGCCCGCTGTCGTTCATGGATATCTACGACAAGATGTGCTTCACCGTCTCCAGCGCCGGCGGCCGCCGCGGCGCGCAGATGGGCACGTTCGACATCAGCCACCCGGACGCCAAGGAATTCATCCGCGCCAAGCGCGAGGACGGCCGGCTGCGCCAGTTCAACTTGAGCCTGCTGATCACCGACGGCTTCATGCAGGCGGTCGAGCACGACCAGGACTGGCCGCTGGTGTTCCCGGTGCACGTGAAGGAGCAGGACGAGCTGGACCTCACCAACCCGGCCCAGGTGGTCTGGCGCGAATGGCCCACCCACGAGAACTACGTCGACCGCGAGGACGGCCTGGTCGCCTGCAAGATCTACGGCCACATCCGCGCGCGGCACCTGTGGGACATGATCATGGTCTCGACGTACGACTACGCCGAGCCCGGTTTCATCCTGATCGACAAGGTCAACGAGATGAACAACAACTGGTGGTGCGAGCACATCCGCGCCACCAACCCGTGTGTCACCGCCGACACCTGGGTGCAGACCGCCGAAGGCCCGCGTCAGGTTGGCGACCTGCTCGGCCACGGCTTCATGGCGCGCGTGGACGGTACCGATCACGCCACCGGCGCCGAGGGTTTCTTCCGCACCGCGACCAAGCCGGTGCTGGCGCTGCAGACCGAGGAAGGTCACCGCCTGCGCCTGACCGAAGACCACCGCGTGCGCCGCGTCTCGCGTATGACCCGCTGGAACGTCGAGACCGAATGGTGCGCCGCCGGCGCGCTGCAGCCGGGCGATCGCGTGCTGCTGAACGACCATCGCGCCAACGCGCAGTGGCCCGGCGCGCTGAGCGCGGAGCAGGGCTACCTGCTCGGCCTGCTGGTCGGTGACGGCACGCTCAAGCACGAAGCCGCCGTGCTGTCGGTGTGGCCGCAGGCTGCCGTCGTCAACGGCTCCGTGAACGACGGTGCTCGTGCCCTGATGGCCGAAGCCATGCGTTGCGCGCAAACCCTGCCGCATCGCGCCGATTTCGCCGGCTGGTCGGAAGTGGCCGGTCGCGGCGAATACCGCATGAAGTCCGCCGCGCTGCGCGACCTCGCCTTCGATTTCGGCATGGACATCGGCAGCAAGGCGATCACTCCGGCGCTGGAGCAGGCCTCGAGCGAGGCCTACCGCGGCTTCCTGCGCGGTTTCTTCGATGCCGACGGCTCGGTGCAAGGCAGCCAGGCCAAGGGCGTGTCCGTGCGTCTGGCGCAGTCGGACCTGCCACGGCTGGAAGCGGTACAGCGCATGCTGCTGCGTTTGGGCATGCCGTCGCGCATCTACCGCAACCGCCGCGGCGCCGGCGACAGCCGGTTGCCGGACGGCCATGGCGGCACGCAGGCATACGCCACCCAGGCCCAGCACGAACTGGTCGTCGCCGGTGAGTCGCTGCAACGTTTCGCCGAGCTGATCGGCTTCGCCGACAGCGACAAGGCCATGCGCCTCAAGGCCGCCCTGTCCGGTTACAGGCGCACCCTCAACCGAGCACGCTTCGTCGCCACCGTCGAATCGCTGCGGGCCGACGGCGTCGAGGACGTCTACGACGTGCAGGTGCCGGGCATCAACACCTTCGACGGCAACGGCCTGCACGCGCACAACTGCGGTGAGCAGCCGCTGCCGCCGTACGGTTCGTGCCTGCTCGGCTCGGTCAACCTGACCACCTTCGTGCGCGACCCGTTCGGCCCCAAGGCGCGCTTCGACTGGGACGAATACCGCGAAGTGGTCAAGGTGTTCACCCGCATGCTCGACAACGTGGTCGAGATCAACGGCCTGCCGCTGGAACAGCAGCGCAACGAGATCATGGGCAAGCGCCGCCACGGCATGGGCTTCCTCGGCCTGGGCTCCACGATGACCATGCTGAAGCTGCGCTACGGCTCGGCCGACGCGGTCGCCTTCACCGAGGAGGTGTCGCGCGAGATGGCGGTGGCCGGCTGGGAAGTCGCGCTGGAGCTGGCCAAGGAAAAGGGCGCCGCGCCGATCCTGCTGCGCGACTACACCGTCACCGGCGACATGCTGCGCAAGCGCCCGGAAATGGCGCAGGACGGCTGGAAGGTCGGCGACAGCATCCCCGGCCGCGTGCTGCACGCGAAGTACAGCCGCTACATGCAGCGCGTCGCCACGGTGGCGCCGAACCTGGTCGGGCAGCTGGCCGAGACCGGCGCGCGCTTCACCCACCACTCGTCGATCGCGCCCACCGGCACCATCTCGCTCAGCCTGGCCAACAACGCCAGCAACGGCATCGAGCCCAGCTTCGCCCACAGCTATTCGCGCAACGTGATCCGCGAAGGCAGGAAGACCAAGGAAAAGATCGAGGTGCTCAGCTACGAGCTGCTGGCCTATCGCGCGCTGATCAACGCCGACGCCAAGATCTCCGGCGACGAGCCGGCCAACAAGCTGCCGGATTACTTCGTTGCCGCCGACGACATCAGCCCGAAGCAGCACGTGGACATCCAGGCGGCCGCGCAGCTGTGGATCGACTCGTCGATCTCCAAGACCGCGAATGTGCCCACCGACTACCCCTACGAGGACTTCAAGGACATCTACTTCTACGCCTACAAGCAGGGCCTGAAGGGATGCACCACCTTCCGCTTCAACCCCGCCGCGTTCCAGGGCGTGCTGGTCAAGGAAGCGGACCTTGAAAGCACCCTCTACCGCTTCGAGCTGGAAGACGGTAGCGTTGTCGAACTGAAAGGCAATGAGCAGGTGGAGTACGACGGCGAAATGCACTCCGCCGCCAACCTCTTCGATGCCTTGAAGGAAGGCTACTACGGCAAGTTCTGAACCGCCGTCCCTGCAGCCGCGGGCGGCAACTCAAAGCGGTCCACCGGAGGGGAACACCAGCATGTCCATCGATAACGAAGTTGAAGTGAACGGCACCACCATCACACCGGCCGCCGCCGAGGCGCCCGCCGTCGTCCTGCCGGTTCTGCCGGAAGTGCCGCCGGCCGCGCCGGTGGCCGCACCTGCACCGGCGAAGAAGAAGCCGGCGGCGAAGAGGAAGGCTGCACCGAAGAAGGCCGCCGCCAAGAAGAAGGCAGCACCGAAGAAGGCTGCGGCCAAGAAGAAGGCAGCGCCCAAGAAGGCCGCAGCGAAAAAGGCCGCGCCGAAGAAGGCTGCCGCCAAGAAAGCCGTGAAGAAGGCGGCGAAGAAGGTCGCCAAGAAAGCGGCGGTGAAGAAGACGGCGAAGAAAGCCGCGGCCAAGAAAGCCGTCAAGAAGCCCGCCGCCAAAAAGGCGGTGAAGAAAGCCGCGAAGAAAGTCGCCAAGGTGGCTCGCAAGAAGCCCGCCAAGGCAACCCGGAAGGTCAGCAGCAAGAAGACGGCCAGCAAGAAGGCCGCACCGAAGAAGGCGGCAGCGAAGAAGTCCGCCAGCAGGAAAGCCGTCGCCAAGACGGCCAAGAGGTCCACTGCCAGCAAGAAGGCGGGCACCCGGTCGGCAGCGCGCAAGCCTGCCGCCAGGAAGGCCGCCGCAAAACGGAAGTAAGCGACACCCGCATCCGGCCCGGCCGCTGCGCCGGGCCGGATGACCTTCGCCGCACGCCGCGTCCACTCCGGCATCAACACCCATAAATAGAAGAAGCGAACACCATGGCGATCAAGATCGAAAAGAAGATCACCGGCTACAACGTGGTCAAACCCGAAGACAAGGTTGCCGCCGCCCCGGTCACCGCCGCCGCGCCGAAAGAGGCGCCGACGGCTGAAGTGATCCAGATGCACGAAAGCGTGGAGCGCCCCGAGACCCTGGTCGGCTCCACCTTCAAGATCAAGTCGCCGCTGTTCGAGCACGCGCTGTACGTCACCATCAACGACATCGTGCTCAACGCCGGCACCAAGTACGAACAGCGCCGTCCGTTCGAGATCTTCATCAACTCGAAGAACATGGACCACTTCCAGTGGATCGTGGCGCTCACCCGCATCCTCTCCGCCGTGTTCCGCAAGGGCGGCGATGTCGCCTTCATCGTGGAAGAGCTGAAGGCCGTGTTCGACCCCCGCGGCGGCTACTTCAAGGCCGGCGGCATCTACATGCCCAGCATCGTCGCCGAGATCGGCGGCGTGATCGAACAACACATGAAGAACATCGGCCTGATCCACGATCCGGAGATGGACGAGGCCACGCGCAAGCTGATCGCCGAGAAGCGCGCCGCCTACGAGGCGCTCGGCGCAAAAAAAAACTCTGAAGTGAGCGCAACGGCCGCGGCACCAGGCGAAGCCGCATCCTCCGAGACACTCACTTTTCCCGCCGGCTCGATGATGTGCGACAAGTGCAACACCAAGGCGCTGGTGTTGATGGACAACTGCCAGACTTGTTTGAATTGCGGGTATTCGAAGTGTGGGTGAGGTATGGTTGAGAATGTGGTGGTGGAGGGGCGGCATATGCCGCCCTTTTTTTGCTGGGCCGATTCAAACTCCGTGTGCAACACCTCGATAGATCGCCCCCATCATGGCTTGGTGACCAAGGTGGTGGGGAATGGGGCTGTCAACGGCGCGACAGCGCTTGCGTAGCCGTTGACAGGCCCATTCCCCACCCAATCATGGGCTTGGCCATGATGGGGGTGTTGCATGTGGACCTTGAAACCGCCCTTCTTGGCATACGCGCCATCATGATCTACAGTAAGTTTCCGCAAGGAATTGCGACGATTTCAGGGGATTGATATGAATTGGATTGGTACGGTTGGACTTGCATTGCTTGTAATCCTCGGTTCTGGTTGTGTTCAAAACACGACGAAGCCCGTGACTACTCGCAATAGCGAGCTAACGCATGGCAACGTACAGCTGAATGTGAAGGTCGGGCAGACATCCAAAGCTGACGTTTTGGAGCGTTTTGGCGCGCCAAACATCACCACCGTAGATGGGTCTGGTCAAGAGGTTTGGTCCTACCAACGCCAAGCGACTGTCACTCAGTCCAGTTCTAGTGATAACTACTGGACTGTGATCCTTGCAGGGGGGAGTAATTCTGCCGCGGGCTTCGAGCAGACGCAGCGAACCATGACCTTAATCATTAAGTTCGGAAAGGATGATCTGGTTTCTGATTTTAGAAGCCGATCGAGTGAGTTTTGACACGCATGGAGAAACAGGGGATGAAAAAAATTATTGTTGCGGGTTGCCTTGCAATGGCAACCTTGTCTGGTTGCGCAACCTCGCCCAAGTCAGCACCAACTTCATTACAGGTTCAGTCTTTCCAGACGAAAGAATTTGAAACAACTAAAACGATCGTCTTTGGGTCGGTTTTGAGCGTATTCCAAGACCTAGGATACATCGTTCAGAGTGCCGATAAGGATACTGGATTTATAACTGCCGCCAGCCCAACTTCCAACAAGACAGGTTTTTGGCAAGCGATGGCTGGTGTGGCATCCAGCGGGCAGACAAAAGCCACGGCATTTGTTGAGGAGATTCGGCCAGGAAACGTCCGCGTACGTTTGAATTTCGTCAATACGCGCAGCAATTCAAGCTCGTACGGCCAGAATCAAACTCAGGACGTCCCCATTTTGGATCCGAAAGCCTATCAGGTGGCGTTCGAAAAAATTGATGATGCTGTTTTTGTCAGGAAAGGCACCACAGCCACTAGCCAGAACTAAGTCAAAAAAACCGAAAGCTGGGGCCGGAGTGCGCTTTCTATGTAAAGTCGACTCTGGCCCGTTTTTTTGAAGCACTGCAAGGGCTATCGTCTGAGCTCTGGAGAAGGTGGGAGAAGGTGTCGAGAAGAGAAAAAAGGTGTCCGATACGATACGATAACGGGGTCAGGTTCACTTATATAGCTCTCAGAAGTGAGCCTGGCCCCTTTTCGCTTGGAACAATTCCTGTTTGGCCCGTCGTATCGGCGCCAGCCTGTCGTTGGCTCGCTTCACCGCGTGGTGCAGGGGTTCGTGGGCTGTCGCGCAGGCGATCGCATCGAACAACTGCCACGTCAGTTTCACCTGATAATAATAATAATAACGGGGTCGGGTTCACTTATCTAGCTCTTAGAAGTAGACCTGACCCTGAGGTCTCTCCACGAATCTTCCCATTCAATCAAGAACTTGCACGTGGGAGGAAGGTGCCAGGGACAATTTCCGTAGTGGTTTATTTAGAATTTCCTACTGCGCCTTTCGATTATGCTTTTACTCCCAGTGAATCTTAGTGCGTAAACTTTATGAAGAAACCTTCCAACCCACTGGATGAGATCGGTGCCACTGTTATTGGTGGAGTGCTCGACGCAGCGCGCACTCTCATTATAACTGGCCCCGTCGCAATACTTACGATTGGGGCGGGCCTCTACCTTTTTGCAGCCCATTGGAAGCTGGTGGCTGCCGCGGTCGTGCTAGTTTTATTACTTGCCGCTGTGCTCTTTTGGTACGAAGGGCCCAAGGAAAAAACTTATCGAGAGCCTCACAGCCTGATTAGCGTAGAGTTCCGCACGGAGGGGAAGGAACATCCTGACCCAGTATCGAAAAAGGAAAGAAGAGCTATAGATCTAGTTGGCAGCGAAGTTCGCTCGAATGAAAGGCGAGCCAGAAGAGAGGCTGAGACAGCAAGTGCAGATCATGCAAAGAAGGCAAACAGTCGACTTGCACCTTTTTTCTATTTGCCAGTGGTACGCCCATCAGCTGGCCGTGAGCTCTTTGCCTATACCGATGCCTGGTTGACGCTGGCCGGTCTTTTTGAAGGCGGTAGTATTAAGAAAAATTTGGCGTTTGAAGTTGCGAGAATGGCTGCAATCAACTACCACCTAAAACTGGCGAATTTCGGTTTGTTGGGGGACCGCGGAGAGCTTCTCTCACTGACCGATAAAGGCGTGGCTTTCTTCAAGTCAAGGCGCCGTGTTGGACAAAAAAACTTCGCACAACCTGGTGATGTAAAGGGGTGGATCCAATTCTTTACTAGTGGTAGCGGGCCAAAGGCGGCCTGAAAGATAAAGAGATAACGGGGTCAGATAACGGGGTCTATGAGATAACGGGGTCAGGTTCACTTATCCAGCTCTAGGAAGTGAACCTGACGCTGCTTTTGACTAGTTTTTGCTGGAGTATGTGATGCGTCTTTTTATTTTGGGTTTAGCCGCCTTCAGCCTTGCCGCTTGTGGACCGTCCCCTGAGGAGGTCGAACACCAAGCGCGCATTCAAAAAGATCGTGAGATGTCTGCGTTGATTGACAAGGCAAAACAAGCGATTTCGTCTCAAATGATAGATCCAGGCTCAGTTCAGTGGCAGGATGTCCAAGTCATTCCAGCTGACCTGAATCCTGCCAAGACCGTGGCTGTCTGCGGCAAGTTCAATGCGAAAAATGGTTTCGGAGCCTACAGCGGCTTTGAGTTATTTGCGGTCGCCATGACGCCGGAGGTTCAGCCACACTTTCTGCCCTCTGCTAAATCGCGGAGAGCCGTAGATTTGGCAGGTCTCACCAGCGTCGCGGGGAGCGCGGAAAAAATGGAGGACCGGATCCAGGCACTTGGGGAGCTAGGCGAAGCGGCGTCTCAAGCGACCGATGAGTTCATGGAGATTGAGAAGATGAGGGCGCTGTGCACCATCGACGAAGAGGTTGTGCAGAGAATAATGAGCAGAAAGTGATAAAGAGAGTCACGATTTTGCTGCTGTGATCAATAAAGCAATAGAGGGGACGGAGGTAATTAAATCAGAATAATTACCTTCACCCCTTTGATTCGAACTTATCCCCGTGCTAAAGCGCGTTATTACGAATGTCGGATGAATCATGAACCCGAACGAAGCCTTCCACCGGACAACGGGGTCGGACAACGGGGTCAGGTTCACTTATCTAACTCTCAGAAGTGAACATGACCCCCGTTCTTTTTCAGTCAGTTCGCCTGCATCAGCGTCCACTGCTGATTGGGGCCGCCATGGCAGGGGTACTGGATGAGTCCAGTGCCTTTCGTGGTCGAGGAGTTGGGTACGTCGAGACATTGGCCGCTGTGCTGGTTGATCAGTTCGTAGCCGCTACCCTGGATCTTGCGCTGCCACTGTTGCTCGGCCCCGCCCGTGCAGGTCGCCTGGACCACGGCAGCGCGGAGGGAGGTCGAGGCATTCGCGACGGCCGCGCACAACCCGCTCAGCACGTTCTTGATGGTCCATGAGCCGCTGACACCCTGCGTAAACACCCACTTCTGGTTGTTGTAGCCGCTTTTCGGATACTGGATCAGCTGCGTATTGCTGGTGGTCGAACTCCGCGGATCGTCCACGACCAGGCCCGAGTTGACGTTCTTCACCCAGTACGCCACGCCGACGGGCGCATTGACGGTGAGGTTGATGGTGCTGTTGTGGACGAGCGAGCCGGCGACAGCGGTCACGGTGACCGTTGCACTGCCGACCGCGGCCGAGGGTCCCGCGGACAGCGTCAGCGTGGAAGTGACGCTTCCGCTGCTCGAAGGCATCAGCGACGCGGGCGAGAACGTCGCCGTCACCCCGCTCGGCAGTCCGGAGGCGGACAGGGTGACCGCTGAATTGAAGCCGCTGGAGCCGGAGACGGTGACCGTGCTGGCGGCTTGCGCCCCCTGACTCACACCGACCGACGTCGGCGACGTGAGTACGCCGAAGTCGGGCGCACTCGTAGTCGTGCTCCAGACATCGGTGATCGGTGTGGCGGCGGAGGCATTGCCGAGCGGAGCCAGGCCATACATGTCTTCCAGCGTCCGCAGCACCCGGTAATGATCGATCCGCTCCGCATAGGCGCCCGCGTTGATGTTCGCGCCGACGAACAGCGTGATGATCTGGTTCGCTTCGGCGAGGCTGTCGTTCTCGTCCCAGGTCAGAATCAGCAGGCTGTTATGGGTCTTGGCCCAGTTGACGTAGGCGCCGATGTGGGTGCTCAACCAGTTGTCGCCGGTGGTTATGGAGCAGTCGTGCATGTCGTTGCACAGGTTCGGAATCACGAACGACAGCGTCGGCAATTGGGTGAAGTCGCTCGGGAATGCGGTGTAGGGTAGGTTGGTCGACGGCGAAAGGTTGCTGAAATTCACCCAGGGGTTGTGCCGGCGGACGTATCCGGACAAGCCATACCCGCAGCCGCTGTAGCCGATCGACGGCATGGTCTCCGAGTAGCCGGCAAAGGTGTGGCCAGCGGCAATCAGCTGGTTGCCGAGATTGTCCGTGCCGAAGGTGTGCGGGCAGCTGTCGTCGGTGATGCCCTGGGCGGATCCGGAAAACAGGGCCACGTAGTTCGGCTGGCTCGGGTGCGTTACCGCATAGGCCTGGGTGAAGTTGGCGCCACTGGAAAGCAGCGAGTTGATGTACGGCGCGTCGACGGTGTTGCCGACGATGCTGCTCCTGCTGGCGTTCTCCATGACGACGATGACGACGTGGTCGTAACGGGGAATCATGCCGCTGGTTGCCGCCGTGGCGGACAGGGAAGAAAACTGCCCCTTGTGATCCGGCGTAGTGGTGGTGGACCGCGTGGGAGTGTTCACCGCGCCGTTCAACGCTTGATACCCGCTGGGTTTGGCGTCGAAGGCGTGTGCATTGCCAACGGTAGCGACGGCTACGACAGCGAGCATTGTCAAGGGAAGATACCTGGTTAGGCGACATGCTTTCATGACGGTGACTTTCTCGAAATTGGATGGAATTTGGGATGCACGCGTTTGCGTGCTGAAAGCACGAGTTGGTCTGCCCTGGTGGAACTCATGAAACAGCTGGGGCACGCCTGGTCGGATTGAGCCGCGTCATGCCGCATGACCAAGCTTGAGCTCGCCGCTCGCGGCGCATCGAATACAAAAACGCGCACATCCATCGGGCGAACGTTAGAGCGATGTCCGAACCGGGCTATCGCTCCTCGACCCAAGTAAACTCCATCGAGCGCACTTCACCCATCCCCGAAAGGGCGTGGATGCCAGGAACTGTGACGAGATCCGCAGGATGCCTGCACCGTGCGGGCATTCGGCCGACATGCGCTGCGGCGCGTTCTGGTGTAGGCAGGAGTGGAAGCGACCTGAACATCGTCGGGGACGCGCATCGCTCCAGTCCCCGCTGATGTTCGGGTTGACCGGGCAGACATCTTCCTGTCATCGCCACGCCCGGAAAACCGGGTAACGCGGAACGCACTTCCCGAGCGGTGGCCTCGGCGGGGTTCTTGGAACTCGGCGGTGCACCCCTCACAGGGCGTGAACCTTGAGCCGAGTCGTACAATGGCAATACCGGGCATCCGTCAGTGTGATCCATGTCCAGCGACGCCATGAAGCCAAGAAAACTCCCTTCGCACTACGGCAGGTACGTTACGCCGCTGATCCTGACATTCCTGATGACCTTCGCGGTCGCTGGGATCAGTACGTGGATCGCCGTGGAATCGCTGGGTGTGTTTTTCCTGAAGAGCTGGATGAAATCCTGGATGGTGTCGTGGGCGATGGCATTTCCGGCAATGGTGATGTTGATGCCGGTGACCCAGCGCATCGTCGCGCTGATCGTGCGCAAGGATCAGGAAGATCGATAACGGGGCCAACTCAAACTGACCCTGCTCAGTTGGCTATTTCAAGGCCGGCGGCGTCTACATGCCCGGCATCGTTGCCGAGATTGGCTCGGTGGTGGGGCAGCGCATGCACATGAAGAACATCGGACTGATCCACGACCCGGAGATGGATGAGACGCCCCGCAAGCTGATCGCCGAGAAGCGCACGGCCTGTGAGGCGCTGGGCGCAAAAAAAAAGTTGATGCCGGCGTAACTGCCGAGTCGACCAGCGCCGAGACGCTGACCTTTCCGCCCGGCTCGATGATGTGCGACAAGTACAACACCAAGGCGCTGGCGCTGATGGGTAACTGCCAGGCCCGCTTGAATTGCGGGGCCGCCCTGAAGCCATCAATAGTCAAGGCCCATGCCCAAGCATGGCGCCTTGGCATAAATGACCCATTTGGACCATTTTGGGTACTATGGGCCACGGCTGACGTAGGAGATCTCCCATGTCCTTTGCCACAAAATCCGATGCGATCGATGCATTGCCGAAGACCCCGGCGTCCGACATGAAGAAGCTTGGCTGGCGCGGCGTGATGCGCGATGTCCAGAGGAGCGGACGCGTCGTAGTGACCAATCATAATGCGCCTGAAGCGGTCATCCTGTCGGCGCAGGAGTACGAGACGATCGTCCAGGCCTTGGACAAAGCCAGGGGCAGGGATCAGGCGACACTGGGGGCCCTGCGGGAGCGCTTCGATGAGCGGCTGAAGGCACTGAAGGCGCCGGGAGCGGCGGCCGGCTAACGGGGTCAGGTTCACTTCCTGGCTAAAGTGAACCTGACTCCGTTCGACTGGAGGGCTTCGCCGCCGGTCAGGACAATGGCCAGTTCGCGGCGGTAGGAATCGGCCGTGACAGCAAGCACACGGTGGCAATCGTGTCCAAACCGTGTGCTGCGATCAGCCGGCAGGTCAACGGGGGCGTTGTGCGCTACTCCGGCGTGCTACGGCTAACGGGGTCCGGCTACGGCTAACGGGGTCAGGTTCACTTCCTGGCTAAAGTGAACCTGAGCCCGTTCGACTGCTGTGTTGTCCATGATGTGCGCTGCGCTGACCAGCTCTGCGTCGCTGCAGCTGAAGTTGCCGCACCAGTAGGCCCGAGAGAGTGGGTCATCCATGTCGATATGTTCGTCCATGGCTGCCACGTTCCCGCAGCTTGGCCGTCGCGGATATCAGCGGCTGGATCGGCGTTCTGTAGGCACTTGCAACCGATGGGGTCGGGCATTGCCGCGCTCAACCAAAATCGGTTGGAAGAGGACGGAAGAGGACGAGCTGGCATCTTCTAGCAGTTCACCGCTTTCCCTGCTCGGGCACTTGGCCGCTTCCGATCAGCGTTTGCCCCTGCTCCGCCCTTTGAAATCAGCAATCAGCTGCGCAAGTTCGTCATCTTCGGCATAGAAGTAGGCCACCGGTAGTTTGAGGACCGCTGCAAGGCGCTGCAGGGTCTGCAGGTCGGGCTGGTGTACACCTGTTTCGTAGCGGTTGACGCGGGTGCTGGCGACGAATTCGTCCAAGCCGGCCTTGATGCCCAAGGTGCGTTGTGAGATGTCGAGGGCTTCGCGTGCTTCACGCAGCCGCCGACTATACACGGGGAGCGGACCCTTCTCAGCCACGGGCGCATGTGTCTTGAGCTTCCATGCAGGGAAGCTTCCGGATACATGTGCAAATGCGATACTACGTTAAACGTAGTAATCTTTCGACCAGGTAAGAAGCTCCACTGAGATGTTCCGTGGCGCGTCAAGTCAAGTGGGCATGATGACCGCCGGAGATAGCCGCCGATCGCATGGTGGCCTTACTTCTCAAGCACGTCGCTTACGCATGGGGCACGAGTCAAGAGCCAGGAGGATGGCGAGGACCTGCTCCCGTCGGGGATCTACTTTCCCTTCAACTTTCTCTCGATCGCCTCTTTCAGCTGGACCGGCTTGTCGCTGCGCGAAGCCTCCGCGATCAGTCGCGCTTCCTCGTCGTCCTCGATGTAGAAGTATTTCAAAGGCAGTGCCAAGGCCTTGGCAAACAATTTCTGCAGCCCAAGTTTCACCTCGTGCTTGCCAGTCTCGTAGTGGCTGACGCGGCTGCCTGCAACGGACTGATCAAGTCTCGCCGCTATCCCCAGCTGTGTTTGAGAGAAGCCATAGATCTTCCGTGCCTCGCGTAGGCGACGACCGTAGATGGTTGCCGGGCACTTCTCGGTCATAAGCGCATATCAGTTCCGATATGCAGCAGCTTCCCGGCGGGTGCTTGACAGCGATACTACGTAAAACGTAGTGTTAACAAAGCTACGTTTATCGTAGTCACGGGGCTTTTTGCCGGTGAGTCGGCGCAAACGTAATCCAGCCGGAACCGGTGAGGGGTGAAGACAAAGACATGGCGGCTTAGCCGGCGGCAGGCTTGTACGCGCTGAGAAGCGCGATCCGAGCCTGTGAACAAGTAGCAGCTGGCAACGCGCCAATCAGGGGAAAGCAAGGGACGCAGCATGAAGACACGCACGCTACGCAACGCCATTTCCATCGCCTTGCTCGTGGCTGCCTCCGGCACCTGCGAGTGGGCCATGGCCCAGGACTCCACGAAGGACACGACCGCGCAGGGCAGGGCGCCGGTGGCCGAGGCACCGGCCAAGACGCAACCAAAAAAACCGGCCGACAAGCCTGCGGCACCAGCGGCAACCGAATTGCAGACCGTAACCGTCACCGGCACGCGCATCCGCGGCGGCACCACGCCCTCGCCGGTCATCACCATCGGCAGCGAGCAGATCCGGCAGGAAGGCTTCACCGATCTCGGCGAGGTCATCCGCAGCGTGCCGCAGAACTTCGGTGGAGGGCAGAACCCCGGTGTTGTCGTTGGGGCGACAGCCGGGGCAGGGGGTATTGCAAACCAGAACATCACCGGGGGCTCGTCGCTGAATCTGCGCGGGCTGGGGCCGGATGCAACCCTCACGCTACTCAATGGACGGCGCCTTTCCTATGGGGGCTTCGTGCAGGCGGTGGACATCAGCGCAATCCCTATGGAGGCGGTCGATCGGATCGAGATCGTCCCGGACGGGGCTTCGGCCATCTATGGCTCGGACGCGGTTGGCGGTGTGGGCAACGTCATCCTCAAGCGGGATTACGAGGGGGCCAAGGTCGGGGTGCGCTATGGCGGCGCGACAGACGGCGGATTGGCCACACGGGAATACACCGCCACCGGCGGTGCCCTCTGGTCCAGCGGTGGGCTGCTTGCCACCTTTCAGGACACCTCGACCGATCCGATCTATGCGCGCCAGCGTGATTACACCGACTACATGTTCGATCCCAATACGCTCTATCCGCAGAGCAAGCTGCGCAGCGGGCTGATCAGCGCACACCAGTCGTTCGGGGAGTCCGTGGAATTTCGGCTGGATGCACTGAGGACCACCCGTTCGCAGGACATGTATCCCTGGAATTCGGGCCTGGCCCCTTACTACTTTCATGTGAACACTAAGACGAAGACCTCTCTGGTCGCACCGACCTTGGAGATCTCACTGGCCGGCGACTGGACGCTGTCGATGGGGGGAAGCTGGGGCAGGGACGAGAACATCCCGCGACTGTCGACCGTGGACATCGCCTCATCCACGCCACAGACCTTCGTCCTTAACTGCTACTGCAACCGCGCGCGCTCCTGGGAGGCCGGTGCGGAAGGGCCGCTGATGGCCATGCCGGGTGGCGATGCCCGCCTTGCAGTCGGTGCCGGCTACAGGAAGAACGAGTACGACCAACACGACCTGCTGCTTGGCGTCGACACCACACGGGGTGAGGAGAGCAGTCGGTTTGCCTATGCGGAGCTGGGCGTGCCCTTGGTCGGATCGGCACAAGGGATCAGCGGCATTCACCGCCTGGACCTGACGGCTGCGGTGCGGGGGGAGGACTACAGCAGCTTTGGCCGCGTCGCCACGCCCAAAGTGGGCGTGATCTATGGTCCCAGTGCGGACTTCACCCTGAAGGCTTCATGGGGCAAGTCCTTCAAGGCGCCGACGCTGCTCCAACGATTCCAGGCCAAGTCGGCCGTGTTGGACCCCGAAAGCTACTACGGTGGGTCGACTGGCGGGCCCAATGCCGCAGCGCTGGAGCTCTCTGGCGGCAATCCGGACTTGGACGCAGAGCGCGCTACCACCAAGAGCATTTCCCTGGCGTTCCACCCGGAATCGCTCGAGGGGCTGGAGGCGGAGCTGACCTGGTTCGATGTCGATTACACCAGCCGGGTGGTGCAGCCGATCACTGACTACAGTCGTGCGATCGGCAATCCGGACTATGTTCGGTTCATCGACTACGCGCCGACGCCGCAGGCGACCCAGAACGCGATCGACTCTTCGGCCGCGTTCTACAACTACACAGGCCTCCCATACGACCCGAATAACGTCGTGGCCATCCTGTACAACCAGTACGTCAACATTGCCAGCCAACGCGTCAAGGGCTTGGACCTGAGTGCGTCCAATCGCTTCGACCTCGGTGCCGGCAGGCTCACGGTGCGTGGTTCTGCAACCTGGAGCGATAGCACGCAGCAGAACTCGGCCATACAGGCGCCTTACGACGTGGCCGGAACCCTCTTCAACCCTGCCAGGGTCAACGCCCGGGCCGGCGCAGTGTGGAACCAGGGCGGATTTTCAGCCTCCACCTTCGCCAACTACAGAAGCGGTGTGACGGACCGGGTGAGCGGCCGCAAGACGGCGTCGTTCACGACGTTCGATGCCACGTTTCGCTACGTCACCAGTCAATCGACAAGTGCCCTGTCAGGCATCGAGGTGGCGCTGTCCGCGCAGAACCTGCTGAATCGAGCGCCGCCGTCCTACGTGGTTCTTTCGCCGTATCAGCCGCCGTACGACTCGACCAACTATTCGGCGATCGGTCGATTCGCGAGCTTGTCCGTGTCCAAGCGGTGGTGACAGGTCTTTGTGTCCCGCAGTGCGGGCGGGGCCGAGTGTCGGAAGGAATTTGCCACCGCTTTTTCCGGTGGCGTCGACCAAACTATGAGGTAGTCATGAGCGGGAGAATTGCTGCAGGGACCGTGCGTGCGCTGGCGTGCGCGGGATTGCTGGGTTTGCTTTTCCATGTTCCCTATGGAGTCGCTGCGACCGTCCGCCAGCTTGTCGAGGTCATCGACATCAAAAACGTATCGATTTCACCGGATGGGCGACTGGTGGCTTTCAGGACGGAGCAGGCCTCGATCGAGCAGAACACGTATGGGACGGTCTGGTATGTACAGGCTGTCGATGGAGCATCACCACCGCGACGCCTGGCCGATGGTGGCGAGATGCTGCCGGACGGGGGCGGGTCGTCCAAGCCGCAGCTACCGACATGGTCGCCCGACGGAAAGTGGATCTTCTTCCGTGCGGTCCACGAAGGACGGATTGAAGTCTGGCGCGCGGCGGTGGACGGTTCGCGCACCGAGCAGCTCACGCACGGGAGCGCAAACGTGCGTGCTTTCTCACTGAATCCCGACGGTTCGGTGCTCTATTACAGCGTCGGGGCCACACGCCAAGCGGTCGTCGACGCCGAGCTTGCCGAGTATGACCGGGGTGTCCACATCGATCGGACCGTGATGCTCGGAGAAGCGTTGTTCCGATCGGGATTCCAGGACGGGCGCCTGGCGACACAACGTCTCAGTAGCGGTGTGCGTCTACCGTTACTGTCCGATGTGCCTGACCACTGGAAGGCGTTGAATCTTTCCACTGGCGTCACGACCGAGCTGGCATCGGGTCAACATCCCGCGTCCACGGTGAAGATGGCCGATCTGCCAGACATTGACGGCGCGATTTCGCTGATTGCGGAGGATCGCAGGACTGGAAGGATTGCGATGCTTACAGGTCAGCCCTCAGTCGTTGGTCAGCCTCAAGTCGTTCTGGCCATGCTACCCAGCAGAAAATCTCATCGGTTGGTCAAATGCACGGCCGAGCCATGCACGGGCAAGCAGATCACCCACATCGTCTGGCGCCCGGGAAGCGACGAGGTCCTCTTTACCGTCTCCGAGCGTGATAGTGAGTTGCAGGAGTCGATCTTTCGCTGGAACGCCGTCACCGGCGATGTGCATCCGGTGGTCCGCTCGCGTGGTCAGATCACAGGAGGTGGGCGCTGGGGGCCGGAGCCATGCGCAGCCTCGGCCTCGGCCCTGGTGTGCGTCGCTGCCGAAGCAGATGTGCCACCGAGGCTGGAACGTATCGATCTGGAGTCGGGAAGTCGGACGGTTCTCTTCGCTCCCAACCAGACGCTCGCGCAGGACATGAAGGAGTTTGTACGCGTTCGATTCGTCGCCTGGGCCGATGCACAGGGCAGGCGTTACACCGGGCAGTTCTATCCTTCGGCCGCGAGAGGCGGCAGGCCGCCACCCCTATTCGTCGTCTACTACCGGTGTACGGGCTTTCTGCGCGGCAGCGTGGGGGACGAGTGGCCCCTTGCCACCTTTGCAAGGAGCGGTATCGCGGCACTCTGTATCAATGCCGCGCCCTTAGCGGATGATGCGGTCGCTCGTTATCAGCAAGGGCTGTCGTCGGTCGAGGGGGCGGTGAAGCTGCTGGCGAGGCAGGGCGCCATTGATTCGACCCGCGTTGGCATGGGCGGGTTGAGCTTCGGGTCTGAGGTCACCGTATGGACTGCGATGCACTCCGATTTGCTTCGAGCCATATCGGTGAGCTCTCCAGTGGTCACCCCGATGGGTAGCCTGATGATGAGTTTGGGCGGGGAGGAGGAGCACACGCGTATGGGTCGCTATTGGCAGCTCGGTACCCTTGAGGAAACGCCGGATCACTGGCGGCAGCTCTCGCCGACCTACCATGTCGAGCGGATGCGTGCTCCCGTCCTGATGCAGATGCCCGAACAGGAATTCAGGTACTCACTGGACTTTATAGTGCCCTTGATTCGAAGGCACCGTGCAGATGTATACGTATTCCCCCATGAGCAGCATCAGAAGTCGCAACCTCGGCACAAGCTGGCTGTCTATCAGCGAAATCTGGACTGGTTCCGGTTCTGGCTGCTCGGCGAGGAGGATGCGGACCCGGAAAAGGTCGGCCAGTACGCCACCTGGCGACAGATGCGCCAAAATCTCCCTGCTGTGCAGCCGCACTAGCGCTGTCTTTAGGGGTATTGGGACTGCTGCCGTACCCAGTTCTCCAAGGCGCACAGCTGGAACAGTCGCATGAAAGAGTTGTCGTCCCGGACTTGCTCGCGTTCCTCCAGTCGGCGCAATGCGTCGGCGTCCACAAGGCCATGCGCTTGCAGTTGGCCGTCGGCGAGGAAGTCGGTGATCTCATGCTTCCTTCTTCGATGGAGTGCGCCTAGGTAGGCAGTGAGCGTGCCCTTGCTTTTCCTTGCGATGATTTTCTGTGGAAGCAGATCCGAGAACGCCTGCCTGGCAACAGCGCGGTTCTGGCCGTTATGGAACCACATCCAGCTCGGAACACGTAGGCACGTCTCGATGACTGGCTGCGACAGAAGCGGCATCCTGATCGGCTTGACGAAGCTGCGCAGACCAGTGTCCTTGTAAGCCTGTGCCGCGCTGAGGTCAGCGATGCGTTGCCTGTCTCCGGGAAGAGCTTGGGGCGGGTGTATCAACCAGGGATGCAAATCTGGTTCCGGGGCGCGCAACTGCGTAGAAACCATAGAGAGGTCCGCCTTGTATTGCTGGGTGTTGCGTAGCATTTTGCACAGCGCAAAGCGGCCCACTTTCCAATAGGTACATTGATGAAACGTGGAGAGGTCGACTATGGAGCGCAGGCCGGTACTAACTCCTGCCGCCATGAAGGCGTCGGCTGCAGGTGCAGCGCTGGTTAGGTAGCCAAATACGGCGTCTCCACCAGCGCCGGAGAAGAAGCTGTTCGCTTCGCAGCGCGCCGCCGATGACTGCAGGAGGCGGTCCACGGCATATTGAAGTGGTCCTACGGATGGTGAGACAAGCTCCTGAGGCAGCGGGAAATCGAATGCCGCGTCGTCGAATCCAAGTTCGGTCTCGAGCAGTTCTACGCCCAGCATGCTGGCAACCGCCGCCGCATATTCACGCTCATCGGCGCCCGGTACCGGTGCCATCATCGTGGTGTAGCTCACTCTTGCACTCGAGCGTTTCAGGCAAGCCCCAATGATCGAGGAGTCCAGCCCGCCTGAGAGCTCGAGGAGAGTCAACTGGTCGAGATCGGCCAGTGACTTGACGACCGTCTCTACGCTGCTCCGTATTGCAGACCCGGCTTCGTTACGATCCTCGTAGCGCATATCCGGGCGGACGAAGTTCCATGGATCCCAGTGGATGGCCAAGCTGGTGCTGACATCGCATAGGTGCAGAGTGAGACCTGGGAGTAGCTCGCTGATTCCCGACAGCGCCGTTCGACTCGTCTTCAGGTTCGGGTAGATCAGGCGATGCGCGATGGACTCATAGTCGACGCGCCGCTGGTAAAGACCTGCACGGATCCCAAGCGTGACATCGGAAGTGACGAAGCTACCGCTTACATTCAGCGTGTAGAGGCATGGAAGCTCGCACGCATGGGATGGGCTCCGCGTCACTGTGAGTGCGCGCTGGTCCCCTGGTACCGGTTGTACAAGAATGTAATCGCCCCAACAGTTCGACAGGATGTAATCGCGGACTGCGGAAACGGAAGACAGCGTGGGAAGCAGGCCTGCTCCAACGATCCGCTGACCATCGCGAAAGTAAAGGTCACCGATGATCAATCCGCCTCGCGACATGTCAATGACGGGCGTGTCGACCGATGCAAGGACGCTTGAGGCGCCGGCCTGCCATCTCGGTCGCAGGCCGCTCGACTTCAGGCGCATAGCCGGCTCGGAGTACTCCGCCTGTCCTGCCTGGACTCTCCAATCGACGAGCACGAGATAGGCGTACCGCATCAAAGCACCCGGATGGGCGAGTAGATCCTGACGTTCCCCAGCGCGTCGTTCAGTACCATATCTCCCGCCTGCACCCAGCAGTGAGCCGAAAATGGATCGCCGGTGACACCAACTATGACGTTGACGCGCATGCGCCGTCTCTTGAGGAATTTAGCCATTGCAAGGGAATCAAGGAGACAGCGCGTACCGACGGGTACGAGTTTTCTCGCTTCCAGAAAATCATGCGCGGCGGCCAACAACTTCCCCTGATCGCTTCCGGTAGCCGCCATTCCTAGCTTGTCGTCAGGCCTGAGTCCTCGCTCGACAGTCCCTTTGATTCCAATTGTTTTCAGCTGAATCTGTGTCCAGCTAACCGTGATGAAAACTTCGATCAGGATCCTGGCGCCGCATGAAGCATGGGATAGTGGAAGTTCCAGCGCGCTCAGCTGCGGCGCCCGTATCGGTTCGCGTGGACTCCTCGAACGAGCCGATAGATTCGTAAGGATCTTTCGCTCGACAAGCAGTGCAATATCGTTTTCTTCGCAGGCGTTGCCGAGCCAGTTCATGAAGATACGCTCCATGCTGCCAGATAATCTGAAGTAACGATCGCTGCCCATATCCAGGAAAATTGGGTGGCCATCGACTAGGCAGAATGAGAGGTCGTCGTGTAGCCAATAGCTGGTCATCATCACTTCCTTGGGGCCAGTTGCGAGGCGCACCTCACGGTGCGCCTCGCGTTTGTTACTCGGTGATTCCCGGAGTGGCGGCGTGGCCCATGAACTCATTGCCGATGGGCAATACTCCTTTGGTCTCGACACTGGCGACGCTGAGCTCGATGACATCGTCCTGCGCGTTGCTGCGGATGTTCTCGTTCGTGTCCATCTCAGTCTCCTGCGATTGCGTCATGGCAGTCCCATGACGAGGGCAGCGTAGGAGGCGGAAATCTTGATTTTCAAATGATTATTGCGTTGTCATCCTTTAATTATTTCGGCAGCATGATGGTCGTCCCACAATGCCGGACCCCAGCTTCGATGCTTCTTCGGCCGAAGCGAGCTAGTGAAGGCGGTCGCTGCGCTCGCTGAGCAAGGCCACGATGCACGGGACGAGCTGCTTGCGGCGCTCGTGATAGTCGCGCAGCGCGGACTTCACGGCGGGCATGTCGCGTCTCTGCCAGTGCCGGTTCAACTGTGAAAGCTCTTCGCCTGTGTGCTCGAGCAATTCCTGTTTGGCCCGTCGTATCGGTGCCAGCCGGTCGTTGGCTCGCTTCACCGCATGGTGCAGGGGTTCGTGGGCTGTCGCGCGGGCGATCGCATCGAACAGCTGCCACGTCAGCTTCACCAGATCGCCTTCGGCGGTCACGGACTCCGGTTTTTCGACCTTCTGGAATGTCGGCACCTCGCCGATATCGCATGCCATCAGCAACAGCCGCTCCATCCAGTCGTAGAGGTTGCGCAATGCGACTTCATTGAGTAACGGCACGTGCAGTCCGTCGCGGGCGTAGTCGGCGACCATGCCTTCGCCGACCATGCGGTACAGCGCGAATCGAACCGGTGTGGGGCTGGTATTGAATTCTGCGGCGAGCCGGGCCGGATCGATCCGCTGCCCAGGTGCGTAGCGTCCCGACTGCAGGGCGCGCCTGACCTGTCCGTACACGAATGCACTCTTGGAATCCATCCGGAGGACCTCCGGACCCGCTTTTAGCACGAAAGTTATTGCATCACAACGCAGGATGTTGCGTGCCGAAACCCGGGTCACCATTTCGCCGCTGGAGTCGATAGGCACGCGATTGTTCTTCCCCAGCAGTGTCGAGGGGGTAGATACCCGTCTTGTCCGTGGCCAGCCGCTAACGGGGCCAGATTCGAATGGTGCTTGCTTAAGCCTCGTTCGTCCCTGGATCAAGTTCGGGGCAGGCTGTGAGCGTAGGCCGAAGGCCGAAGTCGAAGGACACGCCGGCAATTGGGGGCGGCCCTCACCTGGC
>NZ_AJXW01000056.1 GCF_000264375.1 Rhodanobacter thiooxydans LCS2 | reverse complement strand
CCCGCTGCGCGGGCTACGCTCAGCGAGAACGGAGCTTAAGCAGCTGCCATTCGGGCCAGATTCACTTCTTCGTATGTCATGGAGTAAGCCCGGTCCGACCAGGGAGGCGCGCACCATGTCACTCGGATGGATCCTGCCCGGCACGTCCGGCCAGCTGGCGCTGGCGAGCTTCATGTTCATGCTCGTGGTTTTCACCCGCGGTGGCCTGGTTTCCGGTACCGCGCTGTCCAGGCCCGCGCTGAGTGTGCTGAATCTGTCGATGTATCTGTTGCCGGCGCTGTGCGTGCTGAGTGCGGGCGTCGCGATCTGCCTGCACTGACTGGGCGGCCGCGCCGCGTCATACGGGTGTATGCGATGCCGCTGGTGGGCGCGCTGCTGTATGTGGCCTATGTGTGGGCGTTGAGACGAAACCGGGACGGAGGAAGTCAAACCGGGCGGCGATGCCGCAGGCGTCGAGCTGGCGCAGCGCGACCGGATCGAACAGCGCCGGCCGCGCGGCAAAGCGTTCGGTCGCCTTGATCCGTGCGTTCTGCAGCAGATATCCGGTCGTGGTCATGTCGGGGAACGCATCGCTGCGACGCGCTCACGCCTCGCGCTTGGCGCGATGGATCGCGCACCGCTTGTTGCCGTCCAGATCGCGCACGTTCGCCAGGTACAGCGCGCCGAGGCTGCCCTCGCGCAGCCCGCGGGAAAAGTCGTCAGGAACGAATGGCACTTACTTGAGAGGAAAACCCTCACTTCCCGTCATCCCCGCGAAAGCGGGGATCCAGTGTCTTGCACGTGACACCGCACTCTGGAAGCCACTGGATCCCCGCTTTCGCGGGGATGACGGGGCTCAAGTACGTGCCATTCGTGTCAGGGACACTACCCGCAAATCGCGATCGAGGTGATGCGCAGCAGCACGTCGATGGTTTCGTGCATCTCCGCGTCCGGCACATACCGGACGACGATCTTGCGAGCGTCATCCAGAATGACCGCCTTCATCGTCATTCACTGCTCGCGGACGATCAGACGAACCGCGGGATGGGTCCGCGTTGCGGCGTCATGCGATCGGACAAATCCAGCGTGACTTCGTCGACGTAACACCACCCCCAGCCTTCGGGCGGGTCATAGGCCTCGATGATGGGATGGCCGGTCGCATGGAAATGCCTGGTGGCGTGGCGATGCGGTGAGGAATCGCAGCAGCCGACGTGGCCACAGATGCGACACAGCCGGAGGTGGACCCACGGCGAACCGATCTTCAGGCATTCCTCGCACCCCCGTGCGCTGGGCACCACGTCGCGGATCATGTTGACATGCGAACACTCATTACTCATGGAAGTTCTCCTGTCACCTGGGAAAAGGCAAAAAGGGTCACGTTCGAATGGCACTTATTTAGGGAAACTCTGAACAAGCCCGTTACAATTAGACGTCCAAACGATCGGTGACGCAGATGGGTTTCTCCGATGCCCAGCCATGCTCTTGGTCTCTGCCGACATGCTCTTGGTGAAAATGACGGTACCCGATAATCCGCCACGGCCCTCTTTATAGTGTAGGCGCCGCTGTACGGCTGCCGACCTGAGAGAGGACGTGAAGCCCGACAACCGCACATTCTGGGCGCGAATGCTCGCCACGCACCAGGCCGCGCTCGCCGGCTTTTTCCGGCGCCGGGTGGCGCATCCTTGGGATGCGCAGGATCTGGCCCAGGAGGTCTATGTGCGTCTGCTGCGAATCGATAGCGGCGAGAGCGGCAACATCGCCAATCCCGAAGCCTACCTGTTCACCGTCGCGTCCAACCTCGTCAAGGAGCACGCCGTGCTGCAGAAGCGGTACGGGCGTGGCGTGGATATCACGCAGATGCTGCCGGAACTGGAAGCGCCGCAAGGTTCGGCCGAGGACGAGGCCGAACGCGATTATCGGCGCCAGCGGGTGGCTGCCATGCTCGACCGCCTGCCGCCCCGCTGCAAGGCAGTGATGCTGATGCAGCACCGCGACGGCATGAGCTACGAGGAGATAGCGCTGCAACTGGGAGTGTCCACGCACATGGTCAAGAAGTACGTCGTCAAGGCGCTGGCACTGTGCCGTCGCGGCCTGGCCCGGTACGAGTAGCCGCCATGCGCACCGACGACCAACTGCACGCGCTCATCGCGGAACAGGCTGCCGAATGGTACGTGGCGCATCGTGACGGCGAGCTTGCGCCGTCACAACGACAGGCCTTCATACGCTGGCTGCGGGTCTCACCCATGCACGTGGCCGAGTATCTGTCCATTGCCAGCATGGCGCAGGATATTGGTGATGCCGCACGACAGGACGGCACGCCGCTGCAGTCCTTGCTGCGCGAGGCCTGCGTACCGGATCGCGTGGTGTCGCTCGACGGCATCACGCCTATGTCCGCGCGCGGTTCGCGCACGCCGGGCGACTATCGAACCAGTGCCGTCCGCGGGCGCCCCGCGTCTCGCGCCTCGCGCCGTCCCTTCGTTCGCTGGGGTGTGGGCTTTGCCGCGGCGGCCCTGCTGGCAGTTGCCCTGATCGGTGGCCTCCAATGGTTCGCGTCCAGGCCGCAGGTGCAGAACTACGCCACCCGCCATGGCGAACAGCGCAGCTTGCAGTTGCCCGACAACACCATCGTGCGCCTCAACTCAGATTCCGCCATCGTGGTCAGTTTCGACCGGCGCCAACGGCGCGTCGAAATCACTCGCGGTCAGGCTTACTTCGAGGTGGCAAAGGATTCGTTGCGAACCTTCGGCGTGCAGGTTGACGGCCTGCTGGTCAAGGACATCGGCACGGCGTTCGACGTCTACCGGCAGGGCACCGACACCACCGTCACGGTGGCGGAAGGCCAGGTGCAGGTGTGGCGCGCGTCGGCGCCATCCACGGGCTGGTTCGGCCTCGATCGTCGCCTGCCGATGCCGCAAGGCCGTACCCAGATTCTCGATCTCACAGCTGGCCACCAGGCGCGCATCGCCGCCTCGGGCGCCGTGGAATCGCAAGGTCCGGTCGACGCGCGGCGGGCCACGGCCTGGACCCAGGGCAACATCGCCTTCGACAACCAGTCCATCGCCGCCGTGGCGGCTCAGTTCAACCGCTACAACAACCAGCAGATCAGCGTGGACGATCCACGCATCGCCGCGCTGCCCATCAGCGGCACCTTCGACGCCCATGACGTATCCACCTTCGTGGCCTTTCTCGACGGCCTGCCCGGTGTACACACCGAAGCCAGCGGCAGTCGCATTCGTGTCGTTGCGACGGCGGCCCCGCGGCAACACCACAAGTAGCGCCTTGCCGATACGAATGGACGGCCAAATGAAATAAGTGGTACCCGACTTTCAGCGCAGACCCTCGTAACAAGGGAGCGCATCGCGTCGAAACCAGTTGGGGAACTGCGGCGATGCGCACCACGGCCAAATCCATAGGGGAGTCGATCCATGCGCATGCGCGTCCTGACCATGTGTTGCCTGGCGTCATTGCTGGGTGCCGGCCTTGCCGGTCCTGCCACGGCGGCACCGTTCCAGCAGTCCGTCTCCGAATCGGCCATTACGGCCATGCCCTTGAACAAGGCGCTCGATACCTTCGCACAGCGCGAGCACCTGCAACTGGTCTACGTCTCGACCATCGCCGACGGCCTGCGCACCCAAGGTGCGCCTGCGGGTCTGTCTCCGGAGAAGACGTTGCAGAAGCTGTTGGAGGGTACGGGCCTGGGATACCGGTTCCTCAATGCGAAGACGGTGACGATTTACGTGTCGGCCGAGCCGCCAGCTTCCAGGAGCAAATCGGCGAAAAAGCCGGTAGACAGTACCAAGGGCGCCAAAACCGAAACAACGAATTTGGACACGGTGACGGTGACTGGCACGCGTATTCGGGGCGGTACTACGCCGTCGCCAGTCATCACGATCGGCAGCGAACAAATTCAGCAGGAGGGCTTTTCGGACCTCGGCGAGGTGATCCGCAGCATTCCGCAGAACTTCAATGGCGGGCAGAACCCGGGAATAGTCGGCGGCGCCGAAAGTGGCGGCATCGCCAATCAGAACATCTCAGGCGGATCGTCGCTCAACCTGCGTGGCCTGGGACCCGACGCCACGCTCACGCTGCTCAACGGGCGGCGGCTCGCCTACAGCGGCTTTGTGCAAGCGGTCGAGATCGACGCCATTCCCGTCGACGCAGTGGACCGCCTCGAAATTATTCCAGATGGGGCTTCGGCCATCTACGGCTCCGATGCAGTAGGCGGTGTGGGTAACGTGATACTGAAGCGCGACTACGACGGCGTAACGCTGGGCACAAGCTACGGCGCGGCAACAGACGGTGGCTTGACTACACGGGACTACACCGCCACGGCCGGCACCTACTGGCGCACCGGTGGATTTATCACCACCTGGAAGAAATCGACCGGGCAGCCGATCTATTCCGACCAGCGCGACTACACCCACGGCCTGCCTACGCCCACCACGCTCTACCCGCAGAACGATCTGCACAGTGGTTTGCTGAGCATCCATCAGTCGGTGGGAAGTCGTCTGGAACTACAGCTCGATGCCTTCAGAACCCGGCGGGAGCAACTCAGGTATTACACAGCAATCCCGACGCGGTTCTATCCAGCCACCTCCAAAACGACAACCACGTTTGTCGCGCCCAGCGCGGAGATAGCGCTGCCAAATGACTGGACGCTCTCTCTGGCCGGAACCTGGGGTAAGGACGACACTCTGTCTGGTCTTTCGATCGGCAGCCGCGCGACCGGGCAGGCGATGCTCATCGCCCGTAGCCTCTATCGCAACAAGAGCCGCAGCTATGAGTTGGGTGCCGAGGGGCCGCTGTTCACTCTGCCTGGTGGGGACGCGCGACTGGCCGTAGGTGCCGGTTACCGGGCCAACACATTCCGTCAGGCCAGCCTCATCAGCGGAGCCGTCAGTGCCGATGGCGACGACAGCAGCCGCTTTGCCTATGCGGAGCTCAATCTGCCGCTGATCGGAGCTGACCAAGGCATTGCCGGCGTACGGCAGCTGGATTTCACGGCGGCCCTGCGCAGGGAGAACTACGCCAGTTTCGGCGGGGTCACCACGCCCAAGTTGGGCGTGGTCTACGGGCCCACCGCGGATCTCTCGCTGAAGGCATCCTGGGGCAAGTCGTTCAAGGCGCCCACGCTGCTGCAGCGATATCAAAGCCGGCTGGCGCTTCTGTATCCAGCGGCGGCATTAGGCGGCACCGGCTACCCGCGCGATGCAACGGTGCTGGTTCCGTATGGCGGAAATCCCGATCTCGAGCCTGAACGCGCGCGCACCTGGAGTGCTTCGATCGACTTTCACCCCGAGGCATTTCCCGCGCTTGAGGCGGAACTTGGCTGGTTCGACATCGACTTCACCGGCCGTATCGCGCAACCGCTTGTCTATCAGGCGGAAGCCCTGAGGAACCCCGCAAATGCGCAGTTCATCGACTACTCGCCGACGGCGCAGGAGCAGATGGACATCATCGGGAACTCCACATTCCGAAACTATACGGGCTCCCCCTACGACCCTGCCAAAGTCGTGGCGATCGCATTCAACCGGTATGTGAACACGGTCGCTCAGCGGGTGAAAGGGCTGGATCTCTCGGGGTCGTACCGGCCCGATGTCGCCGGCGGCCGATTGTCGATACGCGGCTCGCTGAGTTGGCTGAAAAGCTCGCAGCAGACCACCGAGGCGGACCGAAGGCGCGACTTGGCTGGCACGTTGTTCTATCCCGCCAGGATCAACGGCCGCATCGGCGCCGTGTGGAGCGAGGGCCGGGTCTCTGCCTCGGCGTTCGTCAACTACGTCAGCGGTGTGACCGATACGGCGAGCGGTCGTAAGTCCGGTTCATTTCCGACCGCGGATGTCACGCTGCGTTATCTCACCGGCGACCACGCCGACGCCTTCTCCGGCTTGGACTTCGCGCTTTCGGTGACGAACCTGTTCGACCGCGCGCCTCCATTGTACGTGCCGGTTTCAGCTAACCCTCCGTATGACTCCACCAACTATTCGCCCATCGGGCGATTCGTGAATGTCAGCGTCGCCAAGCACTGGTGATGGCACCTTCCCATTCGGAGCAAATGTCATGAGTAGTTCGCAAAAGGGCGAAGGATTAGCCGTGCGTGTGTGGAGACTCACCACCCTCTTGCAGTGTGTGCTGGGCATGTGGCTGGGCGTGATGGCGTGCGGGCAGGCCAGTGAGGCGATTTCGCCGCGGCGTCTGATTGAAGTGGTGGATATCAACGGGCCGGTGGTATCGCCCGATGGCAGGTTCCTGGCGTTTCGCACCGAGCAGGCGTCGATTGAGCGCAACACCTACGACTCGGTGTGGTACGTGCAAGCGATGGACGGCAAAACACCGGCTCACAGGGTAGGTGAGGGTGGAGTGCCCTTGCGCAGTTCCGCCGGGCTTTCGTTGCCCGCTCACGCCCTGTGGTCGCCTGATGGCCGGTGGATCTACTACCGGGCGTTCATGTACGGAAAGTTGGCCGTATGGCGTGCCAGCGCCGATGGTTCGAAAGCCGAGCCGATCACCGTCGACCCGGCGGATGTGCGGGATTTTTCGCTCAGTGAAGATGGCCAGACCCTCAACTACAGCGTGGGTGCGACGCGTGCCGAGGTTGTGGCGGCCGAGCAGTCGGAATACGAGCGCGGCATCCAGGTCGACAGTTCGGTGCCCGTTGGCCAGGGCAGCCTGTTCCGGTCCGGCAACGTGGAAGGTCGGCTTGCCACCCAGCGCCTGGATGTCAAAGGCGATGGCTTCGCGCGCGTGTCGCTACTTTCCGATATGCCAGACCGCTGGAAGGCGATCGATCTGGCGACGGGAAAGGTAAGCGAACTTGCTTCATCCGAGGTGCCATCGCCCAAGGACGTCATGTCGATGCTTCCGAAGGGGACGTCCAGGCCTTGGCGATACGCGCTCGATGCTGCGCACCATCGAGCCGCGCTGCTGACGCGTGTGGGCGAGCAGGGCGATCGGGTGAAAAAGCCGAACGTGGAGCTGTCAGCTGTGCTGGGGAGCCCTGCGCGGCGGGTCGAGTGCAAGGCCCGGCTGTGCGTTGGCAAGGCCATATCGGGCGTTCAATGGCAGCCGAACAGCGATGAAGTGATCTACACGGTAACCGACCCGGCGGAAGGGATGGCCCAGTCCCTCTTCCGCTGGGATGTGAGGGGCGGGGACGTAGTGACGGTCGCGCATTCGACCGGCCTGCTCAACAGTGGCGAGCGGTATGGCCTTGCGGATGCCGGCTGCGGCGTATCGTCTGCTGCACTGGCGTGTGTCGTCGCCGATGCGAACCGGCCGCCCCATTTGGAGCGGATCGACCTGCAGACAGGCGAGAGCCAGGTGCTGTTCGATCCGAACGCGGCGCTGGCAGCCGATGTATCCGCCGCACCGTCCGTAGAGCTACTTCGTTGGCGGGGCGCCGATGGACAGATGTTCACCGGGCAGTTCTATGCCGCGCGCCAGACAGGCGGCCGCCCGCCTCCGCTATTCGTGGGGTACTACTTGTGCCCCGGGTTTCTGCGCAGCGGATACGGAGGTGAGTGGCCTCTGGCGACATTCGCCGAGCATGGAATCTCAGCCCTGTGCATCAACTTCGGGCCGTTCTACTTCAATGCGGTTCGCCGCTACAACGAGGGCCTGTCAGCCGTTAGAAGTGCAGTGGACATGCTGGCGTCGTCTGGAAGAATCGATCGAACCCGCGTTGGCATGGGTGAGCTCAGTTACGGCACCGAGATAACGATGTGGACGGCATTCAACTCCAACCTTCTTGCGGCGACCTCGATCACGGGGGCTGTGCTCTCGCAAAGCATGTACCTGGACGGGAGCCTGAAAGGGAAGGAGTTCATATCGCGGGCCCGGAAGGTATGGCAGCTTGGAGCCCCGGATGAGACACCGCGACAGTGGAAGCGAATTGGCCTGCAGTTCAACGTGGACAAGATCAAGGCGCCTGTTCTGATGCAGGTGCCCGAGCAGGAGTACGAATGGCTGCTCGACTCCGCGGTACCGCTGATGCTTCAGCACAAGGCGGACATGTACGTGTTTCCCCAGGCTCCGCACTTCAAGTTTCAGCCTAAGCAACTGCTGGCGGCGAACGAGCGGAACCTGGACTGGTTCAGATTCTGGCTGCAGGATTACGAAGATCCCAGCCCGGAAAAGCGCGCCCAGTACAAGCACTGGCGCGACATGAGGGCGCACGCTCCCAGCCGACGTGATGGTTCACCCTAGCGAGGTCTGTTGCTGGTGGTTATCCCGGAATTACATAGCGGTGACCTGCCCCCAGTAGCCGTACCAGCGATTACCGAGAAAGCCCGGAGCTGAAGGTTACTGGGTGGTTGGTGTGTTGTGCACGATGGCGAGTTGCAAACTGAGCGGGCGGGATACGTCTGCAACTGCCATGCGGTCACACCTCGTTGTAGTCACGCCGCCAGTCCGCGATCACGTCGCGTGCTTGGGCCAGCGAAGTGAACCAGTGCTCGTTCAGGCATTCGTCGCGAAACTTGCCGTTGAAGCTCCGGCGCACGGCTCGCGGCGCAATGTCACTGCGTGTCCGTGTCGAATTAAAGAATGATGTCGGGACCGATTTTAGCGCTCAGCTGCTGTCTCGCTGTCCATGTGCCGTGCGCGAAGTCTGCGCCGCGCACGGAGTCCGCCTCCATCCGGCGACTCGTGGAAGTGGTTGGCTTTGGAGGCGTATCTATCTCTCGGATGTGCGCGGAGGCGGCAGGACGAAGGCGCATGGGCGGCTTCGATAATGGCTTCTGGCGCGGATGCTTTTCGGCGGCGCTCCAGTCGCTGGATGTAGGGTGGCGCCTTTCCCATCCGTATCAGACTGTTGGCCGCCCTTGCGCATGTTGCCCGGGGCGCCTACGGGAGCGGGTCGTGCAGCTACGGCATGCGGTGATATCGGCGCTAGACTGCGGCAAACCACTCTTCTTGGGGAGTGCCCCGGCGTGGACGAGCCTGACGTGCCGTTGGCAGGGGCGACGGTGAGCGCGGAAACAGCCAAGCTGGATTTGGTCGAGCGCGCCATCCATCGCTACGATGCGGCAGTACGCGGCTTTCTACGCTGGAAGATGGGCGTGGACGAAGATGAAGTGCAGGACGCCATGCAGGAAACCTACGAGCGCCTGTTGCGTTATCGCCACTCCGAATGGGCGGAACTGCCGCGTGCCCTGGTCATGCGTATCGCGGCCAGCGTCGTCATCGATCGCGCGCGCCATCGCGCATCGCGTCATGCCGGCCTGCACGTATCCGTGGACGATTTCGATCTGGAATCCGGCGAGGCCACACCCGAGCGACGGGTCCTGGCGCAGGAAGACGTGGCGCTGGTCAGGGAAGCGATCCGCGACATGCCCGGGCGTTGCCGGGAGGTATTCGTGCTGAGTCGCATCAAGGGCATGAGTTATCAGGAGATTGCCGATCAGCTATCCATCTCCGTGAAGGCGGTCGAGAAAAACATCTCGCGTGCGCTGATCCTTTGTCGGCATCGTGTGAGGGAGCAGCGGCAATGAACCTGGAAGGTCGGGACACGCACATGCACCCCACCGAATCCGTCGCCATGGAAGCAGGTCGCTGGTTGGCGCGCCTGCGCTCCCCCGAATGCAGCGCCAGCGACCGAGCGCGCTTCCAGGAATGGCTGGCGCGGCACCCCACGCACTGGCAGGCGTACAACCATGCCGAGTATCTGTGGCTGGCCGCGGCGCAAGCGCGGGATCCGGAGATGGACGCCCTGGCCGATTCGATACTCCTGCGCGCCCGGCAGCGGCGGCAATCCGCGCCACGCCGCGTACGCCTGCTCGGCTGGGCTGCAGCCGTGGTCCTGATGTTCGGCACGGTTGCGGGCGTGATAAAAAGCGGCTGGCTGACGACCGGGCCGACGGCACTGACATACAGCACCGCCATCGGCGAAATACGGTCATTCACCCTGCCGGACGGCAGCGTGATCACGCTCAATACCGACACTGTGCTGCAGGTGAGCATGGGCACGCGTGCGCGGGCCGTGACGCTGCAACGCGGCGAGGCGCAGTTCAAGGTCGCCCACGATCCGCGGCGGCCGTTCACCGTCACCACGCCGCAGGTCGCGGTGACCGCCGTCGGCACGGTGTTCCAGGTGCGCGATACCGATGCCGCCACCGAGGTGCTGCTGCTCGAGGGGCGCGTGAAGGTGACGCCGGCGGGCGCCACGACGCAGCAACAGGATCTGACTCCCGGTGACCGCTTGCAGGTCAAGGCTGGCAAGCCCTGGCTGCGCAGCCGTGCGAACCTCGACGCCGCCCATGGCTGGCTTTCGGGGCGGCTGGTGTTCGATTCCATCCCGTTGCGCCAGGCCGTGGAGGAGTTCAACCGCTACTCGCGCCGCAAGCTGCGCATCGCCGATCCGGCCATCGGCGATATCCCCATTGATGGCGTCTTCAACGCGGGCGATATCGACTCCATCACGCTCGCCCTGCAATACGCCTATCCGCTGCGCGTCGATGACCGTGGCGCCGAGATCGTGCTGCATCACAGGTAGCCTTTCATCACGCGTTTGCGGGTGCAAAAGCGCTTGCCATCCATCCAGGCGTGTTGAAGCCATCGTCATGTAGGGGGAGAGGGCCCGCTTCCGTAATAGACCCTGACGCCGCCCCGTGCCGGGGCAGCCACTGCGATGAATGGGGACATCAATGCGTACAGTTGGTAGGGGGAAGTTGATTGCCGTGGCCATCGCCGTGGCATTGGCCATGGGCACGGTGTTTATCAGCCAGGACGCGCGGGCACAGGCGCAAGCGGAAGTGCGTAGCTACGACATTCCCGCCGGAAAGCTCTCTGAGAGCCTGAAGCAACTCGGCATGCAGAGCCGCTTGCAGTTGCTCGTGCCACCGGAGCTGACCAGGGGATTGCGCGGTAGACCGGTCAGTGGCGCGTATACCGTCACCCAGGCGCTCGACCAGTTGCTGGCGAACAGCGGGCTGTCGTACGAGTTCGTCAATGCGGGCACCGTCGTCATCAAGAAAGCGCCAGGGCCGGCGTCAGACAAAACGAAATCGCCGAATGGTCCAACAGGGAAGGCCAAGGAAAAGGCTGCGGCGGAGTCGGAAACGACAACACTTGCCGCGATGACGGTGACCGGCACGCGTATTCGCGGGGGCAGCACGCCATCGCCGGTCATCACCATCGGCAGCGAACAGATCCGGCAGGAAGGTTTCACCGATCTTGGCGAGTTGATCCGCAGCGTGCCGCAGAACTTCTCGGGTGGGCAGAACCCGGGCGTGCTCAGCGGCAATCTGGCCGGTGCGGGTAATGCCAACCAAAACCTGACAGGCGGATCGAGCCTGAATCTGCGTGGCCTCGGTGCCGATGCCACGCTCACACTGCTCAACGGGCGGCGTATGGCCTACGGTGGCTTCACGCAGGCGGTGGACATCAGCGCGATACCGGTGGAGGCGGTGAATCGTATCGAGATCGTCGCCGACGGCGCCTCGGCTATCTATGGCTCCGATGCGGTGGGCGGCGTCGGCAACGTCATCCTCAAGCGGGATTTCGACGGCGTGACCGTGGGCACGCGCTTCGGCAAGGCCGCCCAGGGTGGGTTGGCCAGCCGCGACTACGACGTCACCGCTGGTACCACCTGGGGCGGCGGCGGGCTGATCGCCACCTACAAGTACGCGTCGATCGACCCCATCTACAGCAGCCGGCGCAGCTACACCGAGCGACTCGTCGACCCCTCGACTTTGTATCCCGGCAGCGATCTGCGCAGCGGGCTGTTCAGCGCGCATCAGTCATTGGGGGACTCGGTCGAACTGCACCTGGATGCGCTGCGCACCACTCGTCACCAACTGCATATGTACAACTACAGGGGCACGAGCAGCCGGGCCACACCAGACACGACGACGACTCTGGTTTCGCCCAGCCTGGAGGTCTGGCTGCCGGGAGATTGGTCGCTGTCGCTCGGTACGACGTTCGGCAAAAGCGAGCATAACGAACACCGACGGCAGACTGTGATCACAACTGGCGCAGCGATCGTCACCGACACCTGCTACTGCAACGACAGCCGCGGCTATGAGCTTGGCGCCGAAGGCCCCTTGTTTCCGCTGCCAGGGGGCGATGTCCGTCTGGCGACTGGCATCGGATATAGGGAGAACGATTTTCGCGATGTCGACCACGTTACGACGGCCAGCACCTTTCGGGGTCACGAGGGCGTCAGGTTTGCGTATGCGGAGTTCAACCTGCCCCTCATCGGACCCGACCAACAGGTGCGAGGTGCCCAGCGCCTGGACCTGACGGCTGCGGTGCGGGGCGAGAACTACAGTACCTTCGGTGGCGTGACCACGCCTAAGCTGGGTGTGCTCTATGGCCCCAACGCCGACTTCACCCTGAAAGCCTCGTGGGGCAAGTCTTTCAAGGCGCCTACGCTGTTCGAACGGAACTATGCGCAGAACGCATACCTGTTCTTCCCCAGCAGCTTCGGCGGTACCCGGTATCCCGTCGGTTCCACCGTACTGGTGCTGGATGGCGGCAACCGAAACCTGCAGCCGGAGCGTGCCACTACGCGGTCGGTGTCGCTGGCGTTCCACCCCGAGGCGATGCGCGGCCTGGAGGCGGAGCTGAGCTGGTTCCATATCGACTACCGCGACCGGGTGATCCAGCCCATCGCCAATGCCAGCCAGGCCTTGAGCAACGCGATCTATGCGCCGTTCGTGAACACCGCGCCGACCTCCCAGGCACAGGCGGACGTCATCGCGAGTGCGGCAAGGTTCTACAACTTCGTCGGGGCGCCTTACGACCCGGGCAAGGTGGCGGCCATCATCTATACGCAGTACGCCAACACGGCCCGGCAACGTATCCAGGGTGTCGACCTGTCCGGCTCCTACCAATTCGAGTTGGGGCAAGGCGCGTTGACGCTGCGCGGATCGGCGAGCTGGTTGGACAGCACGCAGCAAACGGTTTCGACCGGGCCGACGTTTGCTCTGTCGGGCATGCTGTTCAATCCGCCAAAGCTCAGCAGTCGCTTCGGTGCGGTCTGGCAGCGGGGAGGATTCAGCACGTCGCTGTTCGCCAACTACCGGGGCGGTGTGACCAACCGGGTCGACAACGTGAAGTCCGCCTCGTTCACCACGGTCGATGCGGCGCTTCGCTATGCCACGGGCAAGCGTGACGACATCTGGTCCGGGATGGAACTCGCCTTGTCCATGGACAACGTGTTCGATCGCGACCCGCCCTTGTACCGGGTCGCGGCACCGCTCTATGTAGCGTCCTACGACTCGACCAACTACTCGGCGATCGGCCGCTTCCTGAGTCTATCCGTGTCCAAGCACTGGTGATGCCCGCGGGGGTGCCGGCTGCGGCCGGCATTCCCTGTGGGAGATCGAAGAGCCGGCTTTCGATCGTCATCCCAGCGCAATCCGGGAAATTGCGTCTTTGTTTTATCAATCTCTCGAAAGGCGCTGGATTCCTACTTGCGCAGGAATGACGGGTTTTTCGAGGTTCCCCTTGGTGGGCCGGAGAGAGGTTATGTCCATGTCGAAGTGCTTCGTGCGGCCCTTGTTCGTTGCAGGCGGCCTGCTGGCAACCCTTGTGTCCGTTTGTCATGCGGAGGCCGTCTCGCCCCGCCGATTGCTGGAGGTAGTCGATATCGCGGGTCCGACGATGTCTCCAGACGGCCGAAGTGTGGCATTTCGGGTCGAGCGCGCGTCGGTGGCGCGCAATACTTACGACACCGTTTGGTACGTACAAGGCTTAGGCGACCCATGGCCCAGGCGTGTCGCCGACGGCGGCGTTCCGTTGCGCGACTCGGCGGGCGGGTCGTCACCACCCAAGGTACTGTGGTCCCCCGACAACCGCAGGATCTACTATCGCGCCCTGGTCGACGGAAAGATCGACGTGTGGCGCGCGGCGGCAGACGGTTCGGGCGCGGTGCCTCTGACGCACGACGCGGCGGACATACGGGATTTCGTCCTAGACGAGGACGGCCGTGTACTCAGGTACAGCGTCGGCGCCACGCGCGAGGAGGTTCAGTCGGCGGAGCGCGCGGAATACGACAAGGGCATCTACATCGACGCCTCCGTGCCGATCGGCCAGGGGCTGTTCCGCTCCGGCTATGTCGACGGGCGTCTGGAGACGCAGCGCTTCAGCAAGGTTTGGTTCGACCGCCTCCCGCTTTTGGCCGACGTGCCGGACCGCTGGATGGAGATCGATCTGACCAAGGGGACAAGGCAGGCGCTTGCCGATTCGAATGCAGCCTCTGCGCCGTCGTCGGCACCGAGCAAGGCGGGTGTCGATGGCGACCCCTGGCAATCGGTTAGCGAGCCGCACGACGGCAGGGTGGCCTGGCTCACGCGCATCGGCGATGGCAGGGGGCAGCAGCAGCGTCCGGATGTCTTGCTGTCCGCGTTGCAGCGCGCCCATGCAAACCGGGCCGTTCGCTGCATTTCGGCCCTGTGCACGGGCAAGGCCATCAGCGCGATTCAGTGGCGCCCGGACCACGACGAAGTGCTGTTTACCGTCACGGATTTCCACCAGGGGCTGGCGCAATCGATCCTTCGATGGAACGTCGGGACCGGCAACGTACGCGAGGTCGTGGCCGCCGGAGGACTGGTCAACGGTGGGCGTGACCCAGCATCGAACTGCGGTGCGTCGGCCGACGTGCTGGTGTGCGTGACGGCGAAAGCCGATCGCCCGCCGCAGCTGGAGAGTGTCGATCTGGAGAGCGGAAAGCGTCATGTCCTCTTCAACCCCAACGAGGCGCTTGCGCGGGATATGGTCGACGCTGCGCCAGCGCGCCTGCTGCAATGGCAGGACAAGCAGGGACGATGGTTCTCTGGCCAGTTCTATTCTGCGCTGCGAAGCGGCGGTGAGCCCATGCCGCTGTTCATCACCTACTACAGCTGCCCCGGTTTTGTACGGGGTGGGGTAGGAGATGAGTGGCCGCTGGCCTCCCTGGCACAGGCTGGTATTTCAGCGCTGTGTATCAACCGACTCCCCGGATACACGATGGACGCGGTCGCGCGATATGGGGAGGGGCTGGCAGCGGCGGAGAGTGCGGTCGATCGGCTGGCGAAGGAGGGCGAGATCGACCGCGCGCGAGTGGGCATGGGCGGATTGAGCTTCGGCGCAGAGGTGGCGATGTGGACGGTCGCCCATTCGAACCTGTTGGCGGCTGCATCGGCCGCCAACCCGGTCGTATCGCCTTCCTACTACCTGATCGGCAGCATCAAGGGCGAAGCCTTCCTCAAGGGCTTGCGGGAAAGGTGGGGGTTGGGATCGCCAAGCGAGACCCCGGAGCGTTGGAAGGCGCTCTCGCCGGCCTTCCAGCTGCATAGGATTCACGCGCCCATCCTCTTCCAGCATTCCGAACAGGAATACATGTACGCACTGGATTACGAGATCCCGCTGATTCGCGAGCATCGCGCGGACCTCTATGTGTTCCCGAACGAACCGCACCAGAAGTTCCAGCCCCGACACAAGCTGGCCGTGTACAACCGGAATCTCGACTGGTTTCGGTTCTGGTTACAGGGGCATGAGGACCCGGATCCGGCCAAGGCCGCGCAATACGCCCGCTGGCGCTTGATGCGCTCGAGTCTGCGGAAGGAACGCGCGGCCCATTAGCTGAACCTCAAGCAGCCGCATGCTTGCGCGTCGTTTCCGCGGGACGCCCCTTCAGCAACGGGGGCTGCTCAAGCGGCGGTCATGGGGGCCAGGTCCGCTTGTCAGATGCCAGGATGGAGAGCCCTAGTGTGCCAGCGCCTCCTTCACCGCACCGAACGCCGACTTCCCCCGTCCGCCTATCCGGCATGCCGGTGGCGAACCAGACCACACCCATATCGCGCTTGCGATCTACCCACAGCCCGGCCTGCCGAGCCGGAATGGCCGACGCGCGCGCGCCGTCACCAAATGGGTCGTCGCGGCAGCCTTGCACCGGTGTGGCCAGCGTCTGCACGACGAGGCCGTAGCGGCAGAGGAAGCCTGCGCCGCCGCCGTCTTCCTCGTAGGTCAGACCGTTGCCGGGGCGGTATTGCCACTCGGGGGCGGTCATCGCCTGGAGGGAGCCGCTGCGTGTCCGTGTCGAACGAAATGTCAGACCTCGCGCTTGGAGGCGTCCAACGCCAGCAGCAGGCTGGTTCGATGCTCTTGCGCAACTACTTGCCATGGCATCCCGGACAGCGCGCCTTCGAGAGCCCAAAGGAGATTGAGGCCAGGGCGCCCACCCGCTCGCTTCACTCGCGCATAGGCCCGAACCGAACCCAGCGCGCGCGGTTGTTCCAGCGAATCGATGCCCGCGCTTAGCAGCATCAGCTCCGACTTGGGTCCGAGATTGGGAAGGTCCGAGAGGGTCATGTCGTGAGGTCCAGCGCTCCGCTTCAGCGGCGGCGGACCGCCGCCCGCTGCAAGCGTTGTCAGCCTTGAAAGGAATCCATTCGAATTCATCGTCTGGACTGGCGTTCTCGATACCAGGCCACTGTACGCTCGATGCCGCTGCGTACCGGGGTCGCAGCCAGGTTGAACTCGCGTTCCATACGCGTCGAGTCAACTACGAATGGCGCCGTAAACTCGTACATCATCTCGACACTGGCGCGTGCGTCCGGGCGGAACAGTCCTGCCAAACGCATCATGAAGGGCGAGACCACGCTGACCTGGGGCTCGGTGCCCAGAACGCGGCATGCCTCGTCGACCATTTCGCCCTGGGTTTTCGCCGGAGCGTGCGGGGTGATCCAGACCCGTCCAGTCGCTGTGTCGTTCGTACCAAGGACTGCCGCCGCATGTCCAACGTCCTCGATGTAGGAAAAGGAGTGCGGCATCCCTGCCGAGCCAATGACCTGAGCCTTTTTCCCGGCAACCAGGTTGCCAAAGACCATTTCTCCAAGCGTCGAGCCGACGACTCCGGGCCCGTAGTAGTCGCTCGAACGAAGGGCGACCGCACGCACCTCGCCGCGCGAATGGAGCGCCATCACCTCCTCGGCCATCTTCTGGCGAAGAGCTCCTTTCTTCGACACCGGCGCGATCGGCGAGTCCTCGTTGATCGGCTTCGAGGAGTCGTACATATACAGATTTTCGATCGACACGTATCTGGCGTTCCCGGCCATGGCTGCGCCCAGTACGCTGGTCTGCAACCCCGGGAAAAGCTCATCCCAGAGATGGTATGGCGGGTTGAGCGCTTGATAGACCACGCCGGCTCCCTTGGCGGCTTCGCGTGCCTGCACCGGATCCGAAGCGTCCGCCTTGACTATTTCGACATCGGCGGGCATGAGGTCGGGACGCGCACCGCTGCGATTCACGGCCCGAACCTGCTGCCCCCGGCCGCGCAGCGCTCGTGCCGTCCAGCAACCCACCGGTCCGGTTCCGAAGATCACATGGAAATCTGGAGTCATGGCTTGATCCTTTCGAAGGTTTCTGGTTTTAGGCGATGCCTGAGTTAATCCGAGATGCGTCCAGCAACGAAGCAAACACCGTGGATCAACCGCCGTCGACATGCGGTGACATATCCGGCGCCAAACGGCGACGCACCATTCCGGGCGTTCTTCCTGTTACCCGCTTGAAGGCCCGCCGAAAGGCGGCTGACGTTTCGTAGCCGAGCTTTTCGGCGATGGCGTCGACACTCATCCGTTGGTTGGCCAACATGCGCTCGGCCAGTTTCATCCTCCAGGAGGTGAGATAGGCGATGGGCGGCACTCCGAGCAAGGTATTGAAGCGCGCGGCGAAAGCGGCCCGCGAAAGATGGGCCTTGAGTGCCAGGTCCGCCAATTGCCAAGGACGATGCGGCTCGTTGTGTATCGCCGCAAGCGCCATGCCAATGCCCGAGTCAGCGGCCGCCGCAAGCCATCCCTCCTTGGGTCGTTGCTGCGCGAGGTAGTAGCGCAATGTCATGACGAACAACGAATCGGCCAGCTTGTCCAGAACGACCTGTCGTCCCGGCTGGTCGAGCGCAGCTTCCTCGCTCAGCAGGTTGACGATGGCACCCAAGCGTGAGCCGCCCATTTCGGCGGGAACAAGAATGCAGTCCGGCAAGATGTCGAGTACCGGATTGTCCAGGCCATACACGAAATCGAAGTGGCCGCAGACAAGCGAGGTCGTCGGCCCCGGCGTGTCCGGGACGATATAGCTTTCGTCCCCTCCCGCCTCTTGCGATGACGAAAGGACATGCCAGGCGTCGTTGGGGAAGACGATCAGGTCGCCGCCGCGCACGGGCTGAGGCTCCCGCCCCCGCAGATGCAACCAGCAGTTCCCTCTGGATATCAGATGGAACGAGGCCCGATGCCGCCCGGTGGTGTTGATCTGCCAGAGACCACATACGGTTGGACTGGCGTAGACCTCCGCCCGCAAGCCAAGCGTACCCAGGATGCTGGAAATGACGTCGGTGCGCTCGTGCGTGAGCATGGCGAAGAGCTGTTCGCGTGGCATCACTTGAGCTAGATCGAACCGTCAAGCGACTTCGATCCAACCATGCCATCGGATTTCAATCGCGCCCGCCCCACCATCCCCGATGCGCCCTCGCTGCGAAGGACAAACTGGATATCGCCTTTTGCTGATTCACTCACTGGGAAGCCCTCGGCGGTGCCTGGTGGAAGTCTATTCCCGATCGTCCGCTCGAGACGACCATCGTGGATGAACAGACATATCAGCTGGCATTTCAGTGATAGATGGCATGCGTCGAAGCAATGAAGATGCAATGGCGGCATCATGCCGTGCCACCGACATCCGGGATGCATTCCGAATGCCAGCTGACCCTCCCTGCCCAAACAGCCAGTTCGGCTCACTCCGACTGAGCGCGTGCACATGCTGATTTGTCTGGACCATTGCCCGGTTTGAACATTCCGGCCAGGAGTATCCATTGAGCCACCATGCAGACCCACAACTGGCAAACCTGATCGCGGTTCATTCTGCGCCTCTCCGAATTTCCGAGAGATTCCAGGTGGCGGCGTCGCCTCAACAGCTATTCACGGTGCTCGGTGACCTGGAAGGGATCACCAGGTTCTTCCCCATGATCCATCATGCGTCGGTCGAGCACGCGGGCGGCTGCACGGGCGAAGGCAGTCTGCGTGTCTGCAGCATCCGCGGAATGGGCAAGGTCAATGAAAAAATCGTCTGGTATCGCAATCCGGATGGTTACGCCTACCGCGCAGAGGGTCGGATGGTCCCGCTACGGAACCACCTCGGCGTGATTCTGATATCGGGTGATGGAGCCGGCGGATCCCTGGTTGAGTGGCGGCAATACTTCGAAACCCGATACGGCCTCATGGGCTGGATGTTCCCCGTGATGATGCGAATGATGATGAAGAGAGCCGTCGCAAATATCGGGAAGCTCCTGGACGCACGTGTCGGCGGCTTTCTGTCGACTGACTGAAAGCACCATTGCGCCCCTGGCTAGCCGCACCGCGTCAAGCTTGAACTCGTGGCTGGATATCCACGAACTGCCTGCCCGTTACCGACGGCTGGAACGACATGGCCCCTGTATGACGCCCGCGTCAGGGGGCCCGAACGGAACCCGCTCAACGTGGTGGCAGTGCCGTCCGGCCAGCTCCTGCATTTCGCTGGGCTCATTCGACGTGGCGCTCTACGATCTGCCCGCCAAATCGCCCGACCAAGGGGGTCGCAATATCGGCCAGCGCCTGGTCGAAGGCGGCCTTGTTCATCTCCAGGTCCGATGCGTCGTAGTACTGCTCCCACGTCACGGTGGTGCCACCCGGTGCCGGCTCCAGCGTCACCAGGGAAAGCGACTTCGACAGGCCGAACACATTGGGCTCCTCCGCGACCGAGGCAAAGCCGACGTTCGGTTCGTACCAGCGCACTAGTTCGCGGTGCACGAACCCGTCGCCTTCCGATTCCAGGGGATTAAAGTGGCAGATGTATTTGCGCGGCCCCTTGCCTTCTTCCGGCGTGACTTCAATCACTTCCAGCCCAGCGCTGTATTCCGGAAGCCGGGAAAAATCACCGACCAGATCCCAGACGAGGCCGCCATTCCATCGCGTCGATCGACAGCGCAGTGGTAGGCAACGATTCGGACGCCACGCACGATGTCCCGTCAGGTTTTCGGTACCGGCTTGTATGCCCTAGTGCGCCAGCGCCTCTTCCACCGCGCTGAACGCCGACCTCCCGCCCTCGCGTTCGTCCGGCATGCCGGTGGCGAACCAGACCACGCCGGTGCCGTGCTTGCGGTCCACCCACAGCCCGGCCTGCAGCCCGTAGGCGGAGCCGGAATGGCCCACGCGCGGCACGCCGTCGCCGAACGGGTCGTCGCGGCAACCTTGCCCGGGCGTGGCCAGTGTCTGCACGGCGAGGCCGTAGCGGCAGAAAAAGCCCTGGTCGATGTGGCCGTCGTCTTCCTCGTAGGTCAGGCCGTTGCCGGGGCGGTACTGCCATTCGGGCGTGGTCATCGTTCGGATCGAGCTGGATTTCAGCAGGCGCTTGCCGTCGATGCGGCCGTCGCCGAGCAGCAGTTGGCCGATGCGCGCCAGGTCCTTCGCGGAAATGCGCAGGCCGCCCTGCGGCGAGAACAGCGCGCCGTTTTCGCCCGCGCGCCAGCGCGACAGGTCACAACTGCCGTCGCTGGCCGGCGTCACCGGGCAGGCGGGCTTGCGGCCGTGGTGGTCGTCCTTCACCGGTTTGCCGGCAGCGTCGTACAGCACCACCGCGCGGGCAGCGGTGGCGTCGCTGCACAGCGCCCAGTTGAAGCAGGCGTCGAGGCCCAGCGGCTGCAGTACCAAACGCTGCATCAGCTTGTCGAAGCGCTCGCCGGTGGCGCGCTCCATGATCTGCGCCACCAGCGGAAAGTTGAGGTTGGCGTAGCGGAAGTAGGTTCCTGGCGCGTGCTTCGTATCCCACGCGCGCGGATCCTTGAGGATGTCGCGCAGCTCGCCGCCCAGCGGCGTCTGCCAGTAGCCGGCGGTGTCGGTGAGGCTGGAGCGGTGCGACAGCAGCAGGCGCAGGGTGATCGGCGTATCCGGAAAGGCCGGGTTGCGCAGCCGCCAGCCGAGCAGGGTGGACGCATCCGCATCCAGGTCGAGCTTGCCGGCCTCCACCAGCCGCATCACGCCCAGCGCGGTGACCAGCTTGGCGATCGAGGCGATGCGCACCGGGTCGTCCGCGGTGATCCTGCGGCCCGTGGCCTGGTCGGCATGGCCGTGCATGCGGATGGCGGTGATGCCGTGGCGGTCGAAGGCAACGCGCACCGTGGCGACGGGCTCGCCGGCCCACGCGTCGGCGCTGAGCAGCAGCAACAGGCAGACGATCCAGCGTAAGAGCCTGCTCAGTATCTCCGCGTGGCTCGCGCCGGGAGCTGTTTGCACGCAGACCAAGGAAGAAGGAGAGAGTGGACGTCCGTCCACGACCGAGTGATGACGCAGGGATGCGGGCAAACAGACCCGGCCCTTCGGGTTGCCTTGCCGTGGCCGCCATGCGGCAGCGCGCGGCTTGGCTCCTGCCTTCGCAGGGGCAGGCTCTGACAGCCAGTCAGGCGCGGCGCCACGCACTACCACCTGACGGCCACGGCAAGGCAACGCGGGCCACGTGGAGATACTGAGCAGGCTCCAAGGGCATGATCTCCGCTCGCGGCAACAGGGAACGGGAGGGATTAAGAACTTATCCGTAA
>NZ_AJXW01000055.1 GCF_000264375.1 Rhodanobacter thiooxydans LCS2 | reverse complement strand
CTGCTCGCCGCCGGCATCGGCTGGCGCCTGTGGCAGCAGCCCGTGGCCGCGCCTGTGGCGGAACCCACGCAGGCCAGCGCCCACTGGAAACCTTCCGACCCCCGTTTCGCCGGTGCCGCGATCGAACTGGATGCCGCCCGCATGGAACTGCAGCTGGCCCTGCAGCAGGCTCCGGATTCTCCGGCGCTGCAACGCCTGCTCGGCCGCACTGAACAGCAACAGACGCAACTGCGCCAGCTGGCCCATCAGGCCGGCTGAGATCACCAGGAACCACCATGAAACCCGTCCGCTATCTTCCCCTGCTGCTGTGCCTGTGCATCGGCCAGGCGCTCGCCGACTCGCCGATCCAGCTGCGCCACGACGCCACCCCGACCGCCCGCATCGGCATCGGCAACGTCGCCGGCACGGTGAACGTGACCGCGTGGGACCGCAACGAAGTGGAGGTCAGCGGCCGACTCGGCGACGGCGCCAAGCCACTGGCGATCACCGGCAGCAACGGCGACCTGGAGATCCGGGTGGAACCGCAAGGCGGCTCCGGCTGGTTCAACCGGGGCGGCGACAGCAGGATGGCGCCGACCACGCTGGAGCTGCGCGTGCCCAGGGCAGCCTCGCTCGACGTCAACGTGGTCAGCGCGCCGCTGGTCATCGACGGCATGGACGGCGGCAGCATCCAGGTCAGCACGGTCAGCGGCAAGGCGCGCATCAATGCACGCACGCCCTCGCTGAAGGTGCACAGCGTCAGCGGCGGCATCGAGCAGGCCGGGCATGCCGACCAGGCCGACCTGCAGACCGTCAGCGGCGAGATCCTCGCGCCGGCGCTGGGTTCCGAGGTCGAGCTGCAGACCATTTCCGGCCACATCCAGGCCAGTGGCGGGCCGTGGCGCAAGCTCACCCTCAGCACCGTGTCCGGCGACGTGCAGCTCAGCGGCGGCGTGGCCGCCGGCGGCAGCATCGGCATCGACAGCATGAGTGGCGACGTGCAGCTCCAGCTGCCTGCGACGACTTCGGCCAGCCTGCATGCCAGCAGCTTCAGCGGCGACCTGCGCAGCGATTTCGGCACGCCGAAGAAACCCGAGCACGGCCCCGGCAGCTCGCTGGACGTCCGTCTCGGCGACGCTGCCGGCAAGATCAACATCGAGACGTTCAGCGGCGACCTGCGCGTGCGCAAGCGGGACTGAACGCCTGCGCCAACGAAAAACGCCGTCGCATGGCGACGGCGTTGTCTGGTGGAGCGCAGCGGAAGAAAACCGCTCAGAGATCCTGGTGGTACTGCACGTACGGCGTGCGCGACTGATCCGGTTCCGGGCCGGCCGGCGTATTGGTCGAGGTGCCGGACGACCACAGGTTCTGCGCGCCGACGCTCAGCGAGCCGCGCCACGGCAGGCGCCAGGTCACGCCCAGGTCGATGCTGTTCCAGCGCCGGTCGGCGTTCAGGCCACCGGGGATGCCCGCCTGCGGCTGCATCGTGCGGCCGGTCACCACGCCGCTCAGCGGGCCATGGTCGACGCCAAAGCTCAGCGCCTTCTGGTCCAGCGTGTCGACGCCGAGCAGGTTGCCCGGCAGCAGGTGGACGCGGCCCACGCTGGCGCCAAGGTCGATGCCGCTCTTGCTGCCCAGGGCCAGCCGACCGTGCGCATTGAGCTGGGCGCTGCTCTCGAAACTGGACAGGCCATCCACGCCCGGCGCGGCGCCCGGCAACACGCGCGGCAACGCGTTCCTGTTCGGCGTGGTGGTACTGCCGACGCTGACGCCCACGCTGTAGCTGCCGGCGTCATAGGTAGCACCCACTTCACTGCCGAACACGCGCAGACCCGGGTTCGTCCAGCTCTGCTCGCTCACCGCCGCGTGCGCCTGCAGCCGCGGGCCCAGGCCATATTCGACGCCGGTGGTCATCACCGTGGAGGCGTCCACCACCCGCAGCGTCAGCGGCGCATTCTTGCGCAGCGCTTCGGCACCGGTGCTGCGATCCGCCTTGATCGCCAGCAGCCGGCCATCGGCGCCGCGCCACAGCGGCACCACGACACCCGGCTCGACCTCGGCCGTCTGCTCCGGCGGTTGCGCCAGCAGACGCTGCGCCAGGCTGTTGTCGCCGCCCACGGACTGCCCGGCCGCCGCAAGCGGCAGCGAGAGGGTCAGCAGCAGGACGGACAGGCGACGCATGGGGACGGACCGAAGACTCGTTCGATGGTGGATACTTGGCGCGCAGTATACCCTGCTTTACGTTTTGCTAACACCCTGAAAACCCGCGCCAACGCACAAATGCGGGCACCCGGCACAGCTTCGACCCCCGGGCCCGTCACGGGTTCCCACCCCGGCAGGAAACTGGCGAGGGGGCAGACTTACACGATATAAAGACGCGTCAACCCGCCAGATCGCACCGGAACCAGTCGCAGCCCCATGAGCGCCACACCGACGATCCGTTCATCCCAGCCGCCGCCGGTGGCCAAGGATCTTGCGGCCCTGCATGCGGCGGTCGAAAGGTTGTTCGAGGCTTCCGACGCCGCCGGCGTCATGGAAGTGTGCGAGCTGATGCTGGACAACCTCGGCATCCACGGTCGCCTGCGCTGGCGGCGCATGGACGAGCAACCCGGTCATCTGGCCGGGCAGCTGGTGCTGGCCGAAGATCCGCAAGGCCCGCGCAGCCTGGTGCTGGAATGGGCCGACCTGCCGCTGCCCGAACCCCTGCGTGACCGCCTGGACTGGCTGGGCCGGCTCGCCGACGTCCGCCTGCACCAACTGGCCGAGACCAGCCGCCTGTACGAGGCCATCTCGCGGCTGGCACAGGCCGAGCGACTGCAGCGCGCGCTGTACGCGATCGCCGAGCAGGCCGGCGCCGAACACGACATGCCCGAGATGATGCGCTCGCTGCACGCCATCGTCAGCAGCCTGATGTACGCGGAAAACTTCTACATCGTGCTCTACGACGCGGTCACCGAGACGGTGCGCTTCCCCTACTACGTCGACATCAAGGACACCGATCCGCCGCCGCCGGAGCAGAGCGTGCCGCTGCAGGACATGCTGCACAGCCTGACCTGGAACCTGCTGCAGGAAGGCAGGCCGCTGATGGGTTCGATCGACGAGTTGCGCCAGCAATTCAGCAACCGCCTCGTGCCGCTCGGTCCCAGCTGCGAACACTGGCTGGGCGCGCCGTTGCTGCGCGCCGGCCGCGTCGTCGGCGGCATCGTGATGCAGAGTTACCGCGCCGATACGCACTACTCCCGGCACGACCTGGAGCTGCTGAACTACGTGGCCCAGCACGTGCAGACCGCGCTGGAGCGGCGCGAGGCGCATCTCGAACTGGGTCGCCGGGTGACCGACCGCACCGCCGCGCTGCGCGAGGCGAACCGCGTGCTGCGCCAGCAGGTGCTGCAGCGCCAGCGCGGCGAGCGCCTGCAGGCGGCGCTGTTCCGCATCGCCGAGCTGTCCAACACCTCGGACAGCCTGGACAAGTTCTACGCGGCCATGCACCAGGTCATCAGCGGCCTGCTGTACGCGCGCAACTTCTACATCGCGCTGCTGGACGAGGAGAGCGGCCACCTCACCTTCCCCTACTCGGTCGACGACGTCGAGAACGTGCGCCCGTCGCGCGCGCACGGTCGTGGCGCCACCGAATACGTGCTGCGCCATGCCAAGCCGCTGCTGGCCACGCCGGCGGAGATCGACCGCCTCAGCGCGCAGGGCGAGATCAGCCATTTCGGCGCGCGCTCGGTGTGCTGGCTCGGCGTGCCGCTGATCTGGGGCAGCAAGGCGATGGGCGTGCTGGCGCTGCAGAGCTACTCGCCCGAGCACACCTACAACGAGCGCGACCAGGAACTGCTGACCTTCGTCAGCTACCACATCGCCAACGCGCTGCAGCGCAAGCAGGCGGCCGCGTCGCTGAAACACGCCTATGCCGGGCTGGAACGCCGCGTCACCGAGCGCACCCGCGCGCTGGCGCTGGCCAACCGCGACCTGCGCGAACAGATCGCCGAGCGCGAGCGCGTCGAGCGTCGGCTGAAGTACGAGACCCTGCACGACTCGCTGACCGGCCTGCCGAACCGCACCCTGCTGCTGCAACGGCTGGAACAGGCCATGCGGCGCTATGCTGACAACCCCGACGAGCAGTTCGCCGTGCTGTTCATCGACCTGGACCGCTTCAAGGTCATCAACGATTCGGTCGGTCATCTGGTCGGCGACGACCTGCTGTTCCAGGTTGGCGGCCGCATCCGCGCCTGCCTGAAGACCCGCGACGTGGTCGCGCGGCTCGGCGGCGACGAGTTCGCGGTGCTGCTGGAAGGCATCGTCGAAACCGACAAGGCCACGCTGATCGCCGAACGCATCATCAGCGAGCTGCAGACGCCGTTCCGGCTCGGCACCAAGGAGATCTTCACCTCCGCCTCGATCGGCATCGCCCTGGCCCGCCCGCATTACCGCCAGCCGGAGGAACTGCTGCGCGATGCCGACGCGGCGATGTACAACGCGAAGGACGGCGGCCGCCATCGCGCGGCGATGTTCGACGACCGCCTGCGCCGCGAGGCGCTGTCGCTGCTGGACATGGAGAGCGACCTGCGCCACGCGCTCAGCCGCAACGAGTTCGAGCCGTTCTACCAGCCGATCGTGGAACTGGCCGATGGCCGCGTCACCGGCTACGAGGCGCTGCTGCGCTGGCACCATCCCGAGCGCGGTCTGCTGCCGCCGCACGACTTCCTGCTGATCGCGGAGGAATGCGGCTGCGCCGAGGCGATCGACTGGCAGATCTTCGAGCAGGTGTGCACCCAGGCGGTGCGGCTGATCGGCACGGACGGCTTCATCAGCATCAACGTGTCCGGTCGGCATTTCCGCTCGGCCGACCTCGACCAGCGGCTGCTCGCGCTGTTCGAACAGTACGCCGTGCCCACGCGCTGCATCCGCATCGAGGTCACCGAGCACGCGCTGCTGGAGAACCCGACCCAGGTCAAGCAGATGCTGCAGAACCTGCGCAGCCACGGCGTCGGCATCGCGCTGGACGATTTCGGCACCGGCTATTCCTCGCTCAGCTACCTGCACCAGTACCCGTTCGAGACGCTGAAGATCGACCGCTCGTTCATCACCGAACTGCCGCCAGACGACACCGAAACGCAGGGCCTGGCGCTGGTGCGCGCGATCCAGGTGCTGGCCGATTCGCTGCAGATGAAGGTGATCGCCGAAGGCATCGAGGACGAATCGCAGCGACAGGCGCTGCTGCGCGTGGGCTGCCGCTACGGCCAGGGCTTCCTGTTCGCCGAGGCGCAGCCTGCCGCCACCTGGCTCGGCGCCGGCAGGCCGCTGCTGCTCAACTGAACGGGGAATCCGCGCGCCTTACTGCGCCGTACCCGGTGCGCCGGGAGCCGCACCTTCGCTCAGCAGGTGCTCGGCATCGATGCGGTCGAAGTGGTAGCGCTGCGCGCAGAACTCGCAGACCACCTCGATCTCCCCGTCGCGCGCGGCCAGCGCCGCCTCCACCTCGTCGCGACCGAGCGAGCGCAGCATCGCGCTGACCCGCTCGCGGCTGCAGCTGCAGCCGAACGCCAGCGGGCGCGGCTCGAACAGGCGCACCGATTCCTCGTGGTAGAGCCGGTACGGCAGCTGCTCCGGTGCACTGGTCAGCAGCTCCGCCGCGCCCAGCGTGGCGGTCAGGTGCATCACGCGGTTCCAGGCGTCGTCGTCCTGCACGACGGCATGACCGCCCTCGCCCGGCATCTTCTGCAGCATCAGGCCGACCGCGCGTTCGCCATCGGCGGCCAGCAGGATGCGCGCCGGCAACTGCTCGGACTTGGTGAAGTAGTCCTCCAGCGAAGCGGCCAGGTCGGCGTGGCGCAGATCCACCAGGCCCTGGTAGCGCTGGCCACGATCGACGTTGCCGATGGTGATGGCCATGATCGCGTCAGCCAGCGCATCCAGCGCCAGCGGCGCGGGCAGCGGCTCGTTCCAGCGCGCCAGCCCGCGCAGGCGGCCCTGGTCGCTGCATTCGGCGAACAGCAGGCGCAACGCGCCGGCGCTCTTCAGCTCGATCGACAACGCGCCGTCGAGCTTGATGCCGCCGGTCAGCAGCGCGCTGGCCGCCAGCGCCTCGCCCAGCAGGGCGTGCAGCGCCGGCGGGTAGTCTGCGCGGCCGGCCACTTCGCGCCAGGCCGGCCCCAGCCGCACCAGGGTGCCGCGCACTCCGGCGCGCTCGAGCAGGAAGCGGTGCAACACGTCATCCACAGGCAGTTCGTCCACGGCAAAAGTCTCTTCGGGTCAAGCGCCACAGATGGGGGCACCGCGGCGCCCGGACAACGTCCCGGCGGCGGGCCCCTATACTGCCAGCCTCCTTCCGCGCGTACCGCCATGCCTGTTCCGTTCCGCCGCGCCCCGCTGACACGCCTGCTGCGCCTGCTGGCGATCGCGCTGCTGGCCTGGCTGGCGCTGAGCTGGCTGGTGGTGCTGGTGCTGCGCTTCGTGCCGCCGTGGACCTCGGCGGTGATGCTGGAGCGCCAGCTTGGCGCGTGGATCCACGGCGAGCACGACTTCCGGCTGCGCCAGCACTGGGTGCCGTGGAGCCAGGTGTCGGGCTGGGTGCCGCTGGCGATGGTGGCCGGCGAGGACCAGAAGTTTCCCTACCACCACGGCTTCGACCTCGACTCGATCCAGGACGCGCTCGACGCGGCCGACGATGGCCGGCGCCTGCGCGGCGCCAGCACGCTCAGCCAGCAGACCGCCAAGAACCTGTTCCTGTGGAACGGCCGCAGCTTTGTGCGCAAGGGGCTGGAGGCGTACTTCACCGTGCTGATCGAGCTGACCTGGCCGAAGCGGCGCATCCTCGAGGTGTACATGAACATCGCCGAGCTGGGCGACGGCATCTACGGCGTGGGTGCGGCCAGCGAGGCGTACTTCCACGTGCCGCCGGCGCAGCTCGGGCCGGCCCAGGCCGCCCGCCTTGCCGCGGTGCTGCCGAACCCGCGGCGCCTGCATGCGGACCGCCCCAGCGCCTATGTGCAGCGCCGCGCGGCATGGATCCAGCGGCAGATGTACCAGCTCGGCGGCCCCGGTTACCTCGACCGCCGCGTGCCGCCGCGCAAGCCGCGCTGAGCGCCCGCGACCGGTTCACGACTTCACTACACGCCGGCGTGACGGCGGCGCTAGACTCGCCGCAGACGGCCCGTCCGGGCCGCAGGGAGACCCAAGCATGAGCCAGGTCAAACATCTGCTGCAGGGCAAGGGCAACGCGATCTACAGCATCGCGCCGGAAGCGCCGGTGCTCGATGCGATCAAGCACATGGCCGAGCACCGGATCGGCGCGCTGCTGGTGATGCGCGGCGAGCAGCTGGTCGGCGTGATGTCCGAACGCGACTACGCGCGCAAGGTGATCCTGCAGGGCCGCTCCTCCTCGCAGACCGCGGTGTCCGACATCATGAGCGGCAGCCCGCTGACGGTGAGCCCGGATACCGACGTGTTCGAGTGCATGCGCCTGTGCACCGACAGCCGCGTCCGCCACCTGCCGGTGGTGCAGGACGGCAAGGTGGTCGGGGTGATCTCGATCGGCGATCTGGTCAAGGCGGTGATCGACGCGCAGGCCGAGCAGATCGAGCACCTGCAGCGCTACATCACCAGCTGAGAGCCGGGATGCAGGAAAGCATCGGCTCAAGCCGATGCTTTCGCCCCCTTGTCCACGGGCGCCTGTTCGTCCGGCGCCAGATCCGGCGACCAGCCGGCACGGCGTGCGACCACCGTCGCCAGCGTGGCGACGCCGGCACCGGCCAGAGCCAGGCCGGCCACGCCCCAACCCAGCATGCGCAGGCCGCTCACCGCGCTGGTCACCACCAGGTCGCCGAAGCGCCACACCGCGGTCTCCACGAAATTCTTGCCCTTGTAGCGCGTCTCGCGCGGCACCCGCGTGTACAACGCATCCACCGCCGGCTTGGTCATGCCGTAGGCGAAGCCGCGCGTGATTACCTGCATCACGGCCAGCAGCGGCACGCTGTAGCTGAAGAACGCGAAACTCCCACCACCGATCAGCGCCACCCCGACCAGCAGGGCCAGATTCACCAGCGACGGAACGACCAGTCCCCAGCCCGCGCCGCAACGCACCAGCAGCCACGGCGTCACGCTCAGCTGCAATGCCGCGCCGAGCAGGTTGGTGGCCAGATCCAGGTCGTTGTAGAACAGCGTGCGTGCGACCGTGCTGGTGAAATGCGCCTTGGCATAATCCGCCACCAGCGCATAGGCCAGCGTGCCGATGCCATCGCCAAACAGCATCAGCAGAGCCATGTAACGCAGGAACGGCCGCGACCACAGCTCCTTGAGCCCGGCCCACAGCGAGCCGCCGATGGTTTCCTCGCCCTGGCTGCCCGAGCGCCGGTCGTGGCTCGCCGAAAGCCGCAGCAACAACGCCAGCGCCAGTGCCAGCGCCAACGCCGAGACCAGCAGCAGTGGCGCCACGCCGATCGCCCTCACCAGCAGCTTGGTCACCAGCGGCCCGAACAGTGCCCCGCCCATGCCGCCCAGCGCGATCAGCGAAAACACCCGCCGAGCCTGGCCGCTGGAGAAGATGTCGGCCATGAAACTCCAGAACAGCGACACCACGAACAGGTTGAACACGCTGACCCAGACGAAGAACAGCACACCCAGTTCGCGCGCGCCGATGCGCTCCTGTGCCATGAACGCGGGCACGAACGCCAACAGGCAGACAATGAAGAAGCCATAGCTCCAGCCAAGCAGTGGCCGCCGCCGGAAGTGCGCCACCAGCATGCCGAACAGCGGCGTCAGCAGCAGCATCACCACGAACACCGCGCCGTAGAACAACGGCAGCGACTGCGAGCCGACCGCCCCGCTCAGCTGGTCGCGCACCGGCCGGATGATGTAGTACGAGGTCATCACGAAGAAGAACGCCAGCGCGGAGAGCATTGGCGCGGCGGCTTGTTCCACAACGGTTTGGCGGGGCAAACTCACAGGCGCATCCAGCGTGGGGCGCGGCAAGCCTAGCATGCGTTCACGCTTACCCGATCTGGCATGGGGGGACACCTTGGACAGTTACGACTACGTCATCGTCGGCGCCGGCTCGGCCGGTTGCGTGCTCGCCAACCGGCTCAGTGCCGACCCGGCCGCGCGCGTGCTGCTGCTGGAGGCTGGCCCCGCCGACTGGAACCCGCTGATCCACATGCCTGCCGGCATCGCGCGACTGGCCAACAACCGCGCGCTCAACTGGAACTACCGCACCGAGCCGGAACCGGCGCTCGGCCAGCGCCGCCTGTGGTGGCCGCGCGGCAGGACGCTCGGCGGTTCCAGCTCGATCAACGCGATGTGCTACGTCCGCGGCGTGGCGGCCGACTACGACGGCTGGGCCGAAGCCAGCGGCGACCCGCGCTGGTCGTGGCACGAGGTGCTGCCATGGTTCCTGCGCAGCGAGGACAACAGCCGCGGCGCCAGCGCGCTGCACGGCGCCGGCGGCCCGCTCGGCGTCGCCGACCTGCGCCACCACAACGTGCTGTCGGCTGCGCTGCTCGATGCGGCCGCGAGCGCCGGCTTCGCGCGCAACGACGACTTCAATGGCGAACGGCAGGCCGGCTTCGGGCTGTACCAGGTGACCCAGCGCGACGGCGCACGCTGCTCCAGCGCCAGCGCTTTCCTGAAGCCTGTGCGCCAGCGCGCGAACCTGCACGTGCGCACGCACGCACTGGTCGAGCGCGTGCTGGTCGAGCACGGCCGCGCGGTCGGCGTGCAGTTGCGCCACGGCCGGCACGGCGTCGAGCGGATCGAAGCGGGTGAAGTGATCCTTGCCGGCGGCGCGATCAACTCGCCGCAGCTGCTGATGCTGTCCGGCATCGGCCCGGCCGAGCACCTGCGCGAGCACGGCATCGCGGTGCTCGCAGACCTGCCCGGGGTCGGCGGCAACCTGCAGGATCATCTGGACATCTGCACGCTCGACGGCAACCCCAACCGCGTCAGCTACGACCACCTCAACGAGCTGGCTGCCGGCTGGCGCTGGCTGCGCCACCGCGACGGGCCTGGCAGCTCGAACGTGGCCGAGGCCGGCGGTTTCGTGCGCAGCCGCTACGCCGCCGACGCGCGCTGCGACCTGCAATTCCACTTCGTGCCGGCGTTGCTCGACGACCACGGCCGCCATCGCCTGCCCGGCTACGGCTACACGCTGCATGCGTGCCATCTGCATCCGCGCAGCCGCGGCCGGCTGCGCCTGCGCTCGGCCGACCCGACGCAGCCGATCGCGATCCACGCCAATTACCTGGGCGACCCCGAAGGCCACGACCTGAAGATGATGATCGAGGCGGCGCGGCTGTCGCGCGAGATTCTCGACCAGCCGGCGTTCGCGGCGTATCGCGGCGAGCCGGTATTCCCCGAACGGCGCATCGCCAGCGACGCCGAGTACATCGACTTCATCCGGCGCAAGGCCGAAACCATCTACCACCCGGTCGGCACCTGCCGCATGGGCAGCGACGAACGCGCGGTGGTCGACAGCGAGCTGCGCGTGCGCGGCGTGGACAGGCTGCGCGTGGTGGACGCTTCGGTGATGCCCAGCCTGCCGACCGGCAACACCAACGCACCCACCATCATGATCGCCGAGCGGGCGAGCGCACTGATCCGCGGCGAAGGACAAAGCCTGTAGGAGTGCACTCGTGCGCGATGCTTTCCGTCATGTGACGAAGAGCATCGCGCACGACCGAAGGAAGTCCCTTGTGGGCGAGTGCGCTCCTACAAAGGCAGCGGGCAATGCAGGCTGGCGCAGATCACCCGCAGCAGTTCCGCCTCCTCCACGCTGACCTGGCCGTCGGCGTGGATCGCACGCAGCAAGGCCTGGATCACCAGCTCCTTGGCCATCGGGTTCAGACCGTCCAGATCGTCCAGCGCGCGCTCGAACGGCGTCTGCCAGGCCGCCGGCGGCGGCGTCCACTCGATGGCCTCGCCGGGGAACGCCTGCTGCATCGCGAACAGCCACGCACGCCTCGCGCCGGCCTGGTCCGGACAGCCGGCCGCGGCGACGACGGTACAGACCAAGATCACGCTGTCGCGTGCCGCCGGAAGCTTCTTCACCCCATCGACCGGCGCGCTGCGCGGCGCGTGCGCCTCGCCCAGCTGAATGCGCAGCAGGCGCGCCAGGCAGTACTCGCCGATGTCGACCCGGCCATCCACCCTGACCAGGTCGTCCAGCACGCGCAACAAGGTCTGCTGGCGTCCGTCGGGCAATTGCCTGAGCGCGGGAAACGCCAGTGCGACCAGCGGCAGGCGCGCGATCGGCGCCAACGCGGTGAGGGCGGATGCCTGTGCCTGCACGGCACGCTGCACATCGTCGCCGAACGCATCGGCAACGATCCGGCGCTGCGCCGGCTGCAGCTCCGCCTCCGATGACAGCGCCAGCGCCAGCATCACCGTCAGCGCAGACTCGGGCTGCTGCACGGCTTCGCTCAAGCTCGCCGGCATTGCCTGCTGCACGACGGCGGCTCGCTGGAATGCCGGCGCGGCCGCGGCAGCGCCGCCGGCCAGCACGCCCGTCAGTACCGGCGGCAACGGCAAGCCCGACATGCCCGGCACGCCGGAGCCGGCCGCCGCAGCGTGCGCAGGCACAGGCGGTGGCGATGCCGCTTCGCGCGGCATCCCCGCCGCCATGCGCACCAGGTCGGCCTCCGTGAAGCCAGGCTCCAGCACGCGGATGCGCTCGAGCAGGGGCGGATGGGTGGCGAACAGCGCGTTGAACCGCCCGGCTTCGCCGAACAGCATGTGCGCCACCTCCTGCCGGTTCGCCACCTGCAGGGTGGAACCATCGGCGTCGATCGCGATCTTCTTCAGCGCGCCGGCGAGACCTTCGGTCTGGCGGGTGAACTGCACCGCCGAGGCATCCGCCAGCGCTTCGCGCGAACGCGCCACCGCGGCCTGGATCAGGCGCGCGAAGAAATAACCGATGTAGCCGACCACCATCAGCGCCACGCCGATCAGCAGCACCTGGCTGCCGCCACGACGGCTGCCGCGGCCGCCGAACTGCAGCAGCTTGCGCCCCGCCACCGCCAGCACCAGGATGCCGAACAGCAGGCCCATCAGGCGGATGTTGAGCCGCATGTCGCCGTTCAGCACGTGGCTGAACTCGTGCGCGACCACTCCCTGCAACTCGTCGCGGCTGAGCTTGTCCAGGCAACCCCGGGTCACGCACACCGCCGCGTCGGAGCTCGAGTAGCCGGCGGCGAACGCGTTGATGCCTGGTTCGTCGGTCATCAGGTAGATGTCCGGCACCGGCACGCCGGAGGCGATCGCGACTTCCTCGATCACGTTGCGCAGCCGGCGCAGCTGCGGGTCGCCGGTATCCGGCGGCACCGCCACCGCGCCGACGCTTTCGGCCACGGCCTTGCCGCCGCCGGACAGGGTCATGATGCGGAACAGCGAGCCGAGCCCGATCCCGGCGACCACCGCGGCGCTGCTGACCAGCAGCAGCGGCAGGTTCGACGCCGCCGGCTCGCCCGCGGCCGGATGGTTGCCGAAGGCCAGCCACACGGCCGCGTCGATCGCCACCACGATCGCCACCACCGCCAGTACGAACAGCGCCACCAGCCGCCGGCTGCTGCCGCGCACGCGCGCCTGTTGCGCAAAGAAATCCATGCAAGCTCCCGGAGTGCGCCGCGGCATGCACCGCGACGCGGCGGCGATCAGCCGAAGGAAACCTTCGGCGCGTCGCGCACGGCCGGGTTGTCGATCGCGAGCGGCTCGGCCGCGGCGAAGCCGAAGCCGTTCGCCACAAACGACGCGGGAAAGACCTCGCGCCGGTTGTTGTAGGTCAGCACCGAATCGTTGTAGGCCTGGCGCGCGAACGCCACCCGGTTCTCCGTGGAGGTCAGCTCCTCGGAGAGCTGCATCATGGTCTGGTTCGCCTTCAGGTCGGGATAAGCTTCCTGCAGCGCGAACAAATGCCCGAGGGTCTGGGTCAACGCGTTTTCGCTGCTGGCCAGCTGCTGCATCGCGGCCGGGTCGCCCGGGTTGGCCTTCGCGCCGGCGAGCCCGCCGACCGCCGCATTGCGCGCCTGCACCACTGCTTCGAGCGTGCCGCGCTCGTGCGCCAGGTAGCCTCTGGCGGTTTCCACCAGGTTCGGAATCAGGTCGTGGCGACGGGTGAGCTGCACGTCGATCTGTGCAAACGCGTTCTTGTAGCCGTTGCGCGAAGTGACCAGTCCGTTGTAGATCGCCACGAAGTACAAGACAATCAGAACGATGACTATCAGAAGAATGATCAGGCCCATCGTCACGCTCCCCTTCTCCAAGGCGCGCCCCTCGCGCCGGAACCACGTCAGAATACCATGCAGTTTCAGAACCTTTTCCTGCTGATCGCCGGTGCGCTGGGCCTGGCTTGCACGCCGCTGCGCGCCGATGCATCGCCCGTCCCGCCGGCAGCGGCCACGCTGTCGACCAGCGGCGATATTGCGCCGCAGAAGCTGCCCGCGGCACGCGTCAAGCAGACTCTCGCGGACTACCAGCACTGGCTGAACCGCCTCGCCCAGCGTGATGCCGTGGCCGGGCTGGCCACGGCGGTGGTGATCGACGACAAGGTCGTGTTCGAAGGTACCGTCGGTTATGCCGATGCGGCCACCAAGGAGCCGATCAAGCCGGACACCGTGTTCCGCCTCGCCTCGCTGTCCAAGGCGTTCGCCACCGCCATCGCCGGCCTGCTGGTCGACGACGGCAAGCTCGACTGGGACACCAAGCTGGTCGACGTGCTGCCGTACTTCAAGCTGAAGGACATGCAGGCCGCCTCGCAGGCCACTGTCGGCGACATCCTCGGGCAACGGCTGGGCCTGCCGCGCAACACCTACGACAACATGCTGGAAGGCGACACGTCGTACGAAGAGCTGGTGCGCAAGCTGGACGAGGTCAGCATGGTCTGCGGCGTGGGCCAGTGCTACGGCTACCAGAACGTCGCCTTCAGCATGATCGGCGACGTGGTGCTGGCGCGCACCGGCGACTTCTTCTATCGCCAGGTCGACAAGCGCATCTTCTATCCGCTGGGCATGAACACGGCCAGCTACGGTCGCGCCGCGCTGGAATCGAGCAAGAGCTGGGCGCGCCCGCACCGCGCCACCAGCCGCGGCTGGGTGCCGTTCGACCCGAACGAGACCTACTACCGGGTGGCGCCGGCGGCCGGCGTCAACGCCAGCCTGCGCGACATGGAAAAATGGCTGATCGCGCAGATGGGTGGGCGTCCGGACGTGCTGCCCACCACGCTGCTGGACACGCTGCACAAGCCAGGCGTCTCCACCCCCAGCGAACTGCACGCCACGCCGTGGCGCAGTGAACGCCTGAGCGCGGCGCACTACGCGCTCGGCTGGCGGGTCTACAAGTACGGTGGCGAGACGCTGATCTACCACGCCGGCGCCGTCGCGGGCTACCGCACCATGATCGGCTTCTTCCCGAAGTACCGCGCCGGCGTGGTCACGCTGTGGAACTCCACCGGCCCTACCCCGAGCGGGCTGATGCCGATGGTGTTCGACGACCTGCTGGGCCTGCCGCATGTCGACTGGGCCAATCTCGACGGCGCCGCCAGGCCAGCGGTGCAGGCACGCCCGAAGGCGAGGGCCAAGGCCAAGCCACACGCGCATCGCCGCGCGCCGCGGCAGCGCTGAGCCGCCTTCCCCGAAAAGAAAGGCGGCGCATGCGAAACATGCGCCGCCCGGCCTGCCGCACCCGCGCCGCGATCAGAGCTTGAACTCGATCCGCTGCTGCTTGACGCTGGAAACCGCCACGCCGTCCTTCATCGCCGGATTGAAGCGGTAACGCTCCACCGCATCGATCGCGGCACGGTCGAAGACATGGCGCGGCTGCGACTCGACCACCTTCACGTCGCTGGTCGTGCCGTCGGGATCGACCGTGAACGACACCACCACCCAGCCTTCCTGACGGGCACGCATCGCGGCCGTGGGGTAGCGCGCGGGCGCGCCCTTCACCAGGACTGCCGCCGTGGTTCCGCCAGCGGCATTGCTGCCGCCGTCAGCCGCTGCGGTGGCGTTGCCGCCGGTCGCCGCCGGCTCCGACTGCTGCGCCGTGCGCGGCTGCTCTGCCTTCGGCTGCGCGCCCGCCTGGGCCTTCTGCTGCTCGGCCAGCTGAGCCGCCGCCTGTTTCTCCGCGGCGGCCTTCTGGGCGGCCAACTGCGCCGCCTTTTCCTGATCCGCGGCGAGCTGTTGCTGCCTGTCCTGCGTCTTGCGCTGGGCATCCAGCTTGGAGCGCAGGATGGTCAGCGTGAAGTTGGCCGGATCGGCCTTCGCCAGCAATTCGATCTGGCGCTGCGCCTCGCCCCAGTCACGCGAGTTGATCGCCTGTTCGGCCGAGCTGGCCGCGAACGGGAACGTCTCGCGCAACGCATCGGAAGCCACCTTGTTGCCGGGATCCTTTTCCAGCACGCGCAGATAGAACTCGAACGCGTTGTTGCCGGCCGGCGCCAGGTAGCGCTGCTCGTTCATGGCGGTACGCGCCTCGGCCAGCAGCTGGTTGAGATCCATCGCCGCCACGTTGGCCGGCGGTGGCGCCGCCCGCGTCGCAGTGGAAACCGGTGTGGATGGATGGCCGCCCGCGTCGGCCATGACCAGGTCCTGATGCGGCTTGATGATCAGGAACCACGCGCCCGCGGCGAGCAGGGCGAAAATGGCGATGATGGCAATGATCAGCGGCCGAACGGCCCCACGCACATGCCGGCGCGTATCGAGTATGTATCGGGTATCCATGGTCTCTCACTGAGTATCGACAGATACCCGCGCTTTTTCCCCCTGTCCATCCAGGAGCGGCGAATCCCCCGGATTCGCCGCGGCGCGGATGTGCAGAAGGTAACTCCAACGGCGCAGTACGGCAAATCATGCGCGCGGTCACGGCAGTGGCCGGAAACAAGGTCCAGGCGGGCGTTTCCCGAAGCCGCGCCGGCAGCAGGCGCAGGGCGGCCACGCCAAATAAAAAGCGGGGCATGCCACCTGGCCACGCGAGATTTTTCCGGCCCCCGAAACGAAGCGTCCCGGCCAGGCCGGGACGAAGGCTTCTCGAAGTGCTCTCCCCGCGCTGGGCACCGCGGGGAGAGAAGTCGATGGCTAATCTTATTGTGGGGTGTCGCGTGTCGCCTTACTTCTTCGCTTTGGCCTTCGCGGTCTTGGTGGCCTTCACCACCTTGGCCGGTGCAGCTTTCTTGGCGGCGGCCTTCTTCGGCGCAGCCTTCTTCGCAACCTTCTTCACCGCGGCTTTCTTGGCGGCCGCCGGCTTCTTGGCGGCAGCTTTCTTCGCCGGCTTCTTGGCGGCAGCCTTCTTGGCAGCCGGCTTCTTGGCGACCGGCTTCTTGGCGGCGGCCTTCTTCACGGCGGGTTTCTTGGCGGCGGCCTTCTTGGCGGCCGGTTTCTTTGCAGCGGATTTCTTGGCAGTGGCCATGGTTCGTCTTAGCTCCTCATCAGTTGGCAGTGGTTGCCCAGTAAAAGCGTGCAGGAACGCCTCGACCAACACATCGCTGTTGGTGGCGTGCCGAAGATTGTTCACTTGGCGGTGGGTGCGCAAATCAGAAAGCCGCCGCAGTACGTGCAGCGGAATCGAGACGGTGATCTTGCGTACTGCGTTGGCCTTTTCACCGTGCTCGACATACGGCTTGATGTACTTCGTTGTCGCCATGAAAACCCATTCCCCGTGATCTGTTGCGAAAGCTATCCCCGAAGATTTCGGCTGTCAATTGATTTTAGTCATCAAATCAATCCCGTTCCAGCCACCCCAAATCGTCTCCAGGCCTTCCGCAACAAGGCTTCCGGGCCATTATGCGGATTAATCAAATGGACGTCTGGACGGCCATATAATTTTCTTCAAAAAATCGGCATTACTTCTGAAACCGTTGGTACACAACGATTTCAAGGCCAATTCCCTCGATAGTCATTGAAACGGCCATCGCGTGAAGCCTTCCGCACGAAGCACTTTCCGACTCGCCGGCAGCCTGCCCGCAGATGAACGGAACACGACCGGAAGCGGCCTGTTCGGGGTCTGCGCCAACCGAAAAAAAATTTCCCGGAGTTGCCCAATCCGGTCCCCGGGGGACGTGGGAGGAAGACGCTACGACGACGGCGGCGACCTCGCGGGACCGTCGCGCGAAGTCATCGCGGGCACCATCGCATCGACAAGATGCGCCTGTGCGACACCAGTCGCGCGCACCTCGCATGCACGAATCACCGCGGCAAAAACGACGCCGGCCGCTCAGGGCGGCCGGCAGGGTCGAGCATGATCGCGCGCGACTTCAGTGGTCTTCGTTCTCGACCAGTTCCTCGTAGTCGTTGGCGTCGAGCAGCTCGTCGAGTTCGGCACGATCGCTGGGGCGCACCAGGAAGATCCAGCCTTCGCCGAAGGCGTCCTCGTTGATGGTCTCGGGCTTGTCGTTGAGCAGCTCGTTGACTGCGACGACCTCGCCGGACACCGGCGAGTAGATGTCCGAGGCGGCCTTCACCGATTCCACCACGGCGGCGCCGCTGCCTGCCTTCACGGCGGAGCCGACTTCCGGCAGCTCGACGTAGACCAGGTCGCCGAGCTGGTCCTGCGCGTGGTCGGAGATACCCACCCGGACCAGGCCGTCGTCTTCGGCGCGGGCCCACTCGTGGGACTTGAGGAATTTCAGATCGCCGGGAATCTCGCTCATGATCGGGGTCCAGTCGTTGGGTTGGGTCGGATTGTCGGCGGTGATTCTAGCGATATCCGCCGGGGAAGAATGCATGCGGCGTGATGCCGCTCAGATCCCTTCGCAGGGCTTGCCGTCGCGCACGAACGGGTATTTCACCAGGCGCACCGGCACTTCGCGGCCGCGGATGTCCACGCGGATCGCGCCCGGCTCGCCGGCGGGGATGCGCGCGAACGCCACCGCCTTGTCGAGGGTCGGCGCGAAGCTGCCGGAGAGGATCTCGCCCTCGCCGTTGGCGGTGAGCACCTTCTGGCCGTGGCGCAGCACGCCCTTCTCGTCCAGCACCAGGCCGACCATCACGCGCTTCACGCCGGCGGCCTTCTGCGCTTCCAGCACCTTGCGGCCGATGAAATCGCGGCCTTCGTCCAGCGCGATGGTCCAGCCGAGGTTGGCTTCCCACGGCGACACGCTCTCGTCCATGTCCTGGCCGTACAGGTTCATGCCGGCTTCCAGCCGCAGCGTGTCGCGCGCGCCGAGGCCGGCCGGCTTCACGCCCGCGGCGGCCAGCGCCTCCCACAGCGCGACGGCATGTTCGGCCGGCACCATGATCTCGAAGCCGTCCTCGCCGGTGTAGCCGGTGCGCGCCACGAACAGCGGCATGCCGTGCGGCCCCTGCGCGGCGGCGGCGGCGAACTTGCCCAGCTTCTCGATGCGCGGGCGATCCACCTCGTGCAGCAGGCCGAGGACCTTGGCGCGCGCGTGCGGGCCCTGCACCGCGATCATGGCGAACTCGGGACGCTCCTTCACCTCCACCCCGAACGCCTTCGCCTGGCGCTCGATCCAGGCCAGGTCCTTGGCGCGGGTGGCGGCGTTCACCACCAGACGGTAGAACTCGTCGCCCAGGAAATACACGATCAGGTCGTCGATCACCCCGCCGTGCTCGTCCAGCATGCACGAGTACAGCGCCTTGCCCTGCACCTTCAGCTTGTCGATGCTGTTGGCCAGCAGGTGGCGCAGGAAGTCCTTCGTGCGCGCGCCGTGCAGGTCCACCACCGTCATGTGCGAGACGTCGAACATGCCGGCATCGCGGCGCACCGCGTGGTGCTCTTCGATCTGCGAGCCGTAGTTGATCGGCATGTCCCAGCCGCCGAAGTCGACCATGCGTGCGCCGAGCGCGCGATGGGTGGCGTTGAGTACGGTCTTCTCGGTCATCACGGGGCGCCTTGCGGGGGGAAGTTCCGCATTATCGCCGCCGGCACCGGGCAATCCAACCCATGCACGGCCGATGCCGCTCCCGCCTCAGCCGGCGGTGTCGCCGTCGATGCCCGCCAGCACCCGCGCCACCACCTGCTCGGCCAGCTGCTCGGCGCGCTCGCCGCTGCTCAGCAGATGGATCTCCGGTGCCTCGGGCCGCTCGTACGGCGCGTCGATGCCGGTGAAATTGCGGATCTCGCCGGCGCGCGCCTTGCGGTACAGGCCCTTCGGGTCGCGCCGCTCGCACTCTTCCAGTGGCGTGTCCACGAACACTTCCATGAACTCCGCCGCGTCGAACAGCTCGCGCGCCGAGCGGCGCTCGCTGCGGTACGGCGAGATCACGCTGACCAGCACGATCAGCCCCGCGTCCACCATCAGGTGCGCCACCTCGGCGATGCGGCGGATGTTCTCCACGCGGTCCTGCGGAGTGAAGCCCAGGTCCTTGTTGATGCCGTGGCGCACGTTGTCGCCATCGAGCAGGTAGGTATGGCAACCCAGCGCATGCAGGCGACGCTCGACCAGGTTGGCGATGGTGGACTTGCCGGCGCCGGACAGGCCGGTGAACCACAGGCACAGCGGCTGCTGGCCCTTGCTGGAGGCGCGCACGCCTTTGTCGATGTCGACGTGCTGCCAGTGCACGTTGGCCGAACGGCCCAGCGCGAAATCCAGCATGCCGCAGGCCACGGTGGCGTTGCTCTGGCGGTCGATCAGGATGAAGCCGCCCAGCGTGCGGTTGTCCGCGTACGCCTCGAACGCGACCTCCTCGTCCAGGCCCAGCGTGCAGTAGCCCACCTCGTTGAGCACCAGCTGCCGCGCGGCAAGCTTCGCCTGGCTGTTGACGTCCACCTTGTGCTTGATCGACATCACCCGCGCGTTGACGGTGCGCGTGCCGAGCTTCAGCCAGTAGGTGCGGTTCGGCAGCAGCGCGTTGTCGCCCAGCCACAGCAGGTGGCAGGCGAACTGGTCGGCCACCGGCGCCGGGTGCAGCGCGTCGGCGATCACGTCGCCACGGCTGATATCGATCTCGCGGTCCAGGCACAGCGTCACCGCCTGGCCGTCACCGGCGCCGTCGAGATCACCGTCGGCAGTGACGATGCGCGCGATGCGCGCGCGCTGCACGCCGGGCTGCACCAGCACCTCGTCGCCCTTCGCCACGCGGCCGCCGCAGATCGTGCCGGCGTAGCCGCGGAAGCTCTGGTCGGGCCGGTTCACCCATTGCACCGGCATGCGGAAGTCATGGGCGCGTAGCGGCGTGACGTCGGCCGACTCCAGCAGTTCGAGCAGGCTGGGGCCGGTGTACCAGGGCATCCGCGACGAGCGCGTGCCCACGTTGTCGCCGTCCGGCGCCACTACCGGCAGGCAGGCCACCTCGGCGATGCCCAGCGACTGCGCCAGCGCCCGGTAGGCGTCGGTGATGCCGCGATAGACCGCCTCGTCGCAGCCGACCAGGTCCATCTTGTTCACCGCCAGCACCACCTGGCGGATGCCCAGCAGCGCACATATATATGTATGCCGACGGGTCTGCGGCAGCAGGCCCTTGCGCGCATCCACCAGCACCACCGCCAGCTCGGCGTTGGAGGCGCCGGTGGCCATGTTGCGGGTGTACTGCTCGTGGCCGGGGCAGTCGGCCACGATGAAGCTGCGCCGCGCGGTGTGGAAGTAGCGGTAGGCGACGTCGATGGTGATGCCCTGCTCGCGCTCGGCATCCAGGCCGTCGGTGAGCAGGGCGAAGTCCAGCGCGCCGCCGGCGTCGGCGTGCAGGCGGCGGCTGTCGCGCGCCAGCGCGTCGAGCTGGTCCTCCGGCACCGTACCGGCGTCGTACAGCAGGCGGCCGAGCAAGGTGCTCTTGCCGTCGTCCACGCTGCCGCAGGTGATGAAGCGCAGCAGGCCGTGGCCCGTGTCGGTGGCGGTGGTGACTGCCATCAGAAGTAGCCCTCCTGCTTCTTGCGTTCCATCGAGGCGCTGGGGTCGTGGTCGATCACCCGGCCCTGCCGCTCGGAGCTGCGCGAGTCGGCCATCTCGGCGATGATCTCGTCCAGCGTGGCGGCGGACGATTCCACCGCGCCGGTGAGCGGGTAGCAACCCAGCGTGCGGAAACGCACCAGCCGCGTTTCCACCGCCTCGCCCTCGCGCAGGGTGAAGCGCTCGTCGTCCACCATGATCAGCGCGCCGTCGCGCGCCACCACCGGGCGCGGCGCGGCGAAGTACAGCGGCACCACCGGGATGCCCTCGCGGCGGATGTACAGCCACACGTCCATCTCGGTCCAGTTGGACAGCGGAAACACCCGCACGCTCTCGCCCTGGCGGATCTGCGTGTTGTACGTATGCCAGAACTCCGGGCGCTGGCGCTTCGGGTCCCAGCGGTGCTGGCCGTTGCGGAACGAGAACACGCGCTCCTTCGCGCGCGACTTTTCCTCGTCGCGGCGCGCGCCGCCGATCGCCGCGTCGAAGCCGTGCTGGTCCAGCGCCTGCTTCAGCGCCTGGGTCTTCATCACGTCGGTGTGCACGGTGGCGCCGTGGGTCAGCGGCGAGATGCCCTGGCGCACGCCCTCCTGGTTGATGTGCACCAGCACCTGCACGTCGCCGGCTGCCGCCACCCGCTCGCGGAACGCGATCATCTCGCGGAATTTCCAGGTGGTGTCCACGTGCAGCAGCGGCAGCGGCGGCCGGGCCGGGAAGAACGCCTTGCGCAGCAGGTGCAGCAGCACCGAGGAATCCTTGCCGATCGAATACAGCATCACCGGGTGGCGGAAATTCGCCGCCACCTCGCGGAAGATGTGGATGCTTTCCGCCTCCAGTTCGTCCAGATGCGAAAGCGCCGACGCGTTGCCTGTACTCATGCGCGAAACCCGGGTTGCCTTGCGCGGGCGCGCCATCGCGCACCGCTTATCCGCGCCATGTTACGCGATCGCTGCCGGTGATCCGAAATAACCTTGCCCGGCGCGCGCCGCCATGCGGGGGCATATGCGCAGCGGATTTCCCCTCCCCTGCGCGCAGGGGAGGGAGCGCGATGCACCTCAGGCGATGGCGGGATAGACCGGCTCGGCGTCCAGCGTGGCCGCGCACACCGCGGCCAGTTCCAGCAGGCGCAGGTCCGAGCCGCGGGCGCCGACCATCTGCAGACCGATCGGCATGCCGTTCGGCAGCGTGCCCATCGGCAGGCTCACCGCGGGGCAGCCGGCCAGGCTGGCGAAGCTGGTGAGGTCGGCCTGCGAATCCGGCACCGGGCCATCCAGCGGGAACGCGCCCTGCGGCGTGGTGGGCAGCACCAGCACGTCGACCTGGGCGAACAGCCGGCGCATCTTCAGCGTGGCCGCGTCCAGCACGCGGTCGGCCACCGCGTAGTCGGCCGCGCTCTTGCCGGCGGCGTAGCCGAGCAGGCGGCGGAAGTGTTCCGACACCGGGTGCCCGGTATCGGCCAGGTCCGCGGCGAAGGTGCCAAGCATCTCCGCCTCCATCAGCAGCAGGCCGGCGCGGCGGGTGCGTGCGAAATCCCAGTCGGCGAAGTCGACCGTGCGGCGGTCGCCCAGCGCATGCGGCAATTTCGCCAGCGCCGCCTCGAACACCTCGACCACCTCCGGCTGCACGCCGACCGCGGCCAAGTCGGGGATCAGGCCCGCGCGCAGGTTGCCCGGCTCCCAGTCCGGCAGCGCGAACGCCACGCGGCGCCGGCGCGAGCGCGCGTCGTCGGCGTCGTAGCCGGCCAGCACCTGCAGCAGCACGGTGAGGTCGTCGGCGCTGCGCGCCAGCAGACCGACCGCATCCAGCCGGCGCGCCGCCGGCACCAGGCCGCGGGCAGAGATCTCGCCGTGGGTGGGCTTGAGTGCGTACACGCCGCAGTAGCTGGCCGGAATGCGGATCGAGCCCAGGCTGTCCGAACCCACCGCGGCCGCGGCCAGTCCCGCGGCCACCGCCGCCGCCGCACCGCCGGAGGAACCGCCGGCGGTGTAGCCGTGACGGTACGGGTTGTGGGTGGCGCCGAAGTGCGGGTTGTTGGTGACCGCGCCCAGCGCGCCCTCGTCCATGTTGGTCTTGCCCAGCAACACCGCGCCGGACGCGCGCAGCCGCGCCACCACGTGCGCGTCCTCCCGCACCGGCTTGCTGCGACCGGGCAGGCCGACCCGGGTGGGCCAGCCGGCGATGTCGAAGTTGTCCTTCAGCGCGATCGGAATGCCGTCCAGCCGGCCGATCACGCCGTCGCGGCGCCGCCGCTCGGCCAGTTCCGCCTGGTCCTGCAGCAGGCCCGAACGCTGGTCCACATAGGCATGCAATTGCGGATCGATCCGCTCGATCGCCTGCTGGTAGACGTCGGCCAGCGCCTGCGGCTGCACGCGGCCCACCGCCAGCCAGTGCAGCAACTGGCACACCGAGGCGCGGCGCAGGTCGAGATCGGCGATCGGCGGCATGGAATTCATGAACGCTCCCTTGGGTTGCGCCGATTATCACCGCCTCGGGTGAAGCGTTTGCAAGCGGTAGCGCAGCACGCGTTGCCGCACGACGCACGAAAACGGACAATGGCGGCCTGACCCATACCCGCGCGCACGGCCATGCCTGCGCCGCCACCGAGCTTCAGGGAGTCCGCCATGAGCGACCGCGAAACCATGGAATACGACGTCGTCGTGGTCGGTGCCGGCCCGGCCGGCCTGTCGTTCGCGATCCGCCTGAAGCAGATCAAGCCGGACACGAGCGTATGCGTGATCGAGAAGTCATCGACCATCGGTGCGCAGATCCTCTCCGGCGCGGTGATCGAACCGCAGCCGCTGGACGCCCTGCTGCCCGGCTGGCGCGACAATCCGCCGCCGATCTGCGTACCGGCCGGCGAGGACGAGTTCTGGCTGCTGTCGAAAACCGGCGGGCGCAAAATGATGGTGCCACCGGGCATGAAGAATCACGGCAACTTCATCGTCTCGCTGGGCGCCATGTGCGCCTGGCTGGCACCGCAGGCCGAGGCGCTGGGCGTGGACGTGTTCCCCGGCTTCGCGGCCGCCGACAACATCTATAACGAAGACGGTTCGGTCGCCGGCGTGCGCATCGGCGACATGGGCGTGGCGAAGGACGGCTCGCACAAGGCCGGCTACACCCAGGGCATCGACATCAAGGCGAAGGTCACCGTGCTGGCCGAGGGCGCGCGCGGCAGCCTGACCAAGCAGCTGATCAAGCGCTACGCGCTGGACAAGGACAGCGACCCGCAGGGCTACTCCATCGGCATCAAGGAACTGTGGCAGTTGCCGCCCGGCCGCGTCACTCCCGGCAAGATCGTGCACAGCTTCGGTTGGCCGGCCGACACGCACACCTACGGCGGCAGCTTCATGTACCACCTGGACAAGGACCGCATCGCGCTAGGCTACGTCAGCGGGCTCGACTACACCGACCCGAAGTACCAGCCGTGGGAAGCGTTCCAGCAATGGAAGAACCACCCGCACGTGAAGCCCTTGCTGGAAGGCGGCAACATCCTCAGCGCCGGCGCGCGCGTGATCGTCACCGGCGGCTGGCAGTCGCTGCCGAAGTGCGAGATGCCCGGCGCGCTCTTGATCGGCGACACCGCCGGCCTGCTCAACGTGCCGAAGGTGAAAGGCACCCACCAGGCGATCCGCAGCGGCATGCTCGCCGCCGAACACCTCGCCGGCAACGGCCTCGACGCCACCGGCTTCGACGCCAAGCTGCGCGGCTCCGAGGCGATGGCCGAGCTGCGGAAAGTGCGCAACATCAAGCCCGCGTTCAAGAAGGGCCTGTGGTTCGGCATGCTCAACGCCGCCTGGGAAACCGTCACCGGCGGGCTGTCGCCGTGGACGCTAAAGAACAAGCCCGACTGGTCCAGCCTGCACAAGCTCGGCGAGTACGAAGAACCGAAGCGCGACTACGTGCAGCGCACGCTGCCGCCGCGCGACCGCCTGGCCGGCGTCTACTTCGCCGCCACCGAGTACGACGAGGACCAGCCGGTGCACCTCAGGGTGGCCGACACCGACATCTGCGCCACCCGCTGCGTCGAGGAATACGACAACCCCTGCACCCGCTTCTGCCCCGCCAACGTCTACGAGATGGTGCCCGACGAAAGCGCCCCGCACGGCAAGCGCCTGCAGGTCAACGCCGCCAACTGCGTGCATTGCAAGACCTGCGACATCAAGGACCCGTACGAAATCATCACCTGGGTGACGCCCGAGGGTGGCTCGGGGCCGAATTACCAGAACCTGTGAGCCTGCAACTATCCATTGACCCGCCTGATGGGCGACGATGCTTAACCCGCTTTTCCCTTCTCCCTCCGGGAGAAGGTGGCTCGAAGAGCCGGATGGGGGTTCGGGCGAAGGGAGGTATCACAGACCTGTCGAAACTTGCATCCGGTGCCACACCCGAACCCTCACCCCAACCCCTCTCCCGACAGGAGAGGGGCTTCGTGGAGCAGGGCATTGCGGTCAACCAGAGGCCATGGCATGTGTGCAACAGGGCAACTGGCAGACGTTCGAGTTCCGAGACGGGAACGCCTACGTCCTGAACTACGAGGACTATCACTGATGCCCATGTACAACCCTCCCCATCCCGGCGAGTTCATCACGAACATCTACCTTGAGCCCAACGGCATCCGTGGCCGTGAGCTGGCGGCCAAACTCGACGTGGCTGCCTCCACCCTCAGTCGCATCCTGAACGGGACGAGCCGCGTTACCCCGGAGATGGCACTGCGTCTTTCCAAGGCGATCGGCCGCACCCCCGAGAGCTGGTTGCTGCTGCAGGACAACCATGATCTCCGGGTTGCGCGCCAACACGTGGATCTGAAGCGCGTGGCCAAGCTTCGGCTGGCAACGGCCTGACTTCGGTATCGAGGGCAGTCCGCTGATCGGCAACTTGCACTGGCGACTCAAGCGCCTGGGCTACCTGTGGCAGCGCACGCGCGGCAGCCTCGCGCTGCGCGGCTGGCGCGGCACGCTGGCGCGCATGCGGCAGGAGTTCCAGTCACGCCCCGAGCTCGATGAGGCACTGGCGCTGCTGCCGCTGGACGAACCGTTCGTGCCATTCGCGCTGCCAGTCAGCGATCAGCCGCAGGTGTCGGTGGTCATCCCGGTCCACGGCGAACTCGCGCATACCCTCGCCTGCCTGCGTTCGCTGGCGCGGCATGGCGCGCAGGTGCCGTTCGAGGTGATCGTGGTGGACGATGCCTCGCCGGACGCCAGCGCCGCCACGCTGGCCCAGGTGGTTGGCCTGCGCCTGCAGCGCAACGCCGCCAACCTCGGCTTCATCGGCAGCTGCAACGCCGGTGCCGGGGCGGCACGCGGCGAATTCCTGCTGTTCCTCAACAACGACACCCAGGTCACCTCCGGCTGGCTGGATGCGCTGCTGCGTTGCTTCGCCGAGCGCGCCGACTGCGGCATCGCCGGCAGCCGGCTGGTTTATCCGGACGGACGCTTGCAGGAAGCCGGCGGACTGGTTTTTGCCGACGGCAGCTGCTGGACCACCGGCCGTTTCGAACCACGCGACATGCCGCTGTTCCGCTGCCGGCGCGAGGCCGACTACGTCTCCGGCGCCTCGCTGCTGATCCGTCGCGACGTGTTCGTCCGCGCCGGCGGCTTCGACGCGCGCTACGCGCCGGCCTACTACGAAGACGCCGACCTCGCGTTCGCAGTGCGCCGGCTCGGCCTGCGCGTGTACTACGAGCCAGCCAGCACGGTAATCCATTGCGAGGGTATCAGCGCCGGCACCGACTTGAGCCGCGGCATGAAGCGCCACCAGCGGCCCAACCAGGCGAAGTTCGTCGACAAATGGACGGCCGAACTTGCCGCCCAGCCGCCCGCCGGCACGCCGCTCGAATGCGCGATCCACTGGCGCCGGCGCGGCCACGTGCTGGTGGTGGACGCGATGACGCCGGAGCCTTCGCGTGACTCCGGTTCGCTGCGCCTGTGCGCGATCCTGCGCCTGCTCGACGAACAGGGCTGGAGCACCGCCTTCCTGCCCGACGACGGCCGCGCCAGCCCGGCGGAGATCGACGCGCTCGGTGCACTGGGCTGCGAAGTGTTGTGCAAGCCGTGGGTGGCGGACCTGCCGCGCTGGCTGCGCGAGCACGGCAGCGAACTGCACGCGGTGATCCTGTGCCGGCACACCGTCGCCGGCCAGTACGCCGGACTGGTGCGCCGGTACGCACCGCAGGCGAAACTGATCTTCGACACGGTGGACCTGCACTTCCTGCGCGAACGGCGCGCCGCCGAACTCGGCGGCAGCGCCATAATGGCCCGCCAGGCCGAGGCCGCACGCCGCAGCGAGCTGGCCCTGATCGAACAGGCCGACGTCAGCCTCGTGGTCAGCCCGCACGAACAATCGCTGCTGGCGCGGCTGTTGCCGCAGGCGCGGGTGGAACTGCTGTCCAACATCCACGAGGTGCACGGTTGCCGGCGGCCCCATGCGGGGCGCCGCGACCTGGTCTTCATCGGCGGCTACGGCCATCCGCCGAACAGCGACGCGATCCGCTGGATCGCCGGCGAGATCCTGCCGAAGCTGCGCGAGACACTGCCCGACATCCGCGTGCACGTGCTCGGCGACATGCCGGACGCGGCGCGGCACGAGCTGGCCACGCCGGGCCTCGAATTCCACGCTCGCGTAGCCGAGCTGGCGCCGTGGCTGGACCGCTGCCTCGCCACGCTGGCGCCGCTGCGTTTCGGCGCCGGCGTGAAGGGCAAGATCAACATGTCGATGAGCCACGGCGTGCCGGTGATCGCCACACCGGTCGCCATCGAAGGCATGCAACTCACCGATGGCCTGGATGTGCTGGTGGCCGAAAACACCGACACCTTTGCCACGGCTGTAGCACGGCTGCAGGCCGACAAAGCGCTGTGGTGCGCCCTTTCCGTCAACGGCATGGACAACGTGCGCCAGCATTTCTCCACGGGCACCGCTGCGGCGACCCTGCGACGCATCCTGTGCTGATGGCCATCGATGCCTCGAGCGCACCTACCCGCTCACGGTTCATTACTGTGTCCATGCCACGAATGACGTTCATCTCCGAAGACCTCACAATGTCTCGACAATGGTGGTCATGAGAAAGCTCGCTGCCATGGTCGATCTGTTACGCGATGTCATTGCCCGCCACGGCGGAGGCTGGGCGGGTGCGTGGTCGGTGGCTACTCGCAGTTTCAGGGCACTCCGCGCGCTTGGCTGGAGCGGATTCGCACAGAGAGTCCGCGCATCGAGACGACCGCAGCTACGCGCGGCCACATCACCCGACCTCGTCAAGTTTCCACCGGCCTGTCCGCTGGACCAACTCGAACTCAGCGTGGGCATCATGATCCATGTCTTCTACGCGGATCTGCTCGACGAACTGGCCAACGACGTAGCCCGCATGCCTGTTCCATTCGTCCTAATGGCTTCTGTCGTCGACGAGCAGGCTCAAGAAGCGGCACTGTCCCGTTTTGGAGCGATCCCGAACGTAAGGGCCTTGCACGTCCGCATCGTGCCCAACCGTGGCCGCGACATCGCGCCGTTTCTGCTGACCTTCCGCGAGGAAATCCTCGCGCTCGACCTCGTCTGCCACCTGCATACCAAGAAATCGCTCTACTCCGGCAAGGAGCAGGGGGCATGGCGACGCTACCTGATCGACGCCCTGCTCGGCACCCGCGACCGGGTCGCCTGGATCCTGGGCATGTTTCAGGCAATGCCGCGCTTGGGCATGATTTATCCGGAAAGTTTCGCCTCGATGCCTTGGTGGGGGCACACATGGCTGTCCAATGCCGGGTGTGCACGCGAACTGGGAGCCAGGCTTGGCATAGGGATCGATCCAGGCGCCTATTTCGACTATCCCGCCGGATCAATGTTCTGGGCTCGCACTGACGCGTTGCGTCCGCTGTACGAACTGGGACTGTCGCTGGATGCGTTCCCATCCGAGCTCGGGCAGACCGACGGCACGATGCAGCACGTCGTGGAGCGGATGTTGGGTCTTATCGTGCGTCATCAGAACATGGTTCTCGGCATCCTGCCGGCGAACGGTTCAACCGGCCTGAGGAGTGAGGGCGAGCGGAACTGGATGTCCTATTTCAACGCGAGCCTGGCAGACAAGATCGCCTTCGCCGCAGTCGACGCGCGCATTGTTTCCTTTGACTTGTTCGATACCCTCGTCTGGCGCCCGTTCCTGCATCCCTCCGGTGCCCGGAACTACCTCGCCGATCTGGTGGAAAAAAAGTTCGGCCTGGTGGATTTCGCCATCTTGCGCACGCGTGCCGAGGAGATGGCGCGTGCGAAGCACGGCCGCGACGTTGACTGCGCGGCCATCTACGAAACCATGGCACGCCTTCCCGAACTTCGCGATATGCCCGTCACGGATATCCGAGAACTCGAACTGGCCACCGAAAGGCATCTCCTTAAACCCAGGCCGGCCGCGATCGAGGCCGCCCAGGCGCTCGGCCGCTCCGGCGAGCTAGTCATCGCGGTTTCCGATATGTACTTCGACGCGAATGAACTCGAACGCGTGCTTCCCGCGTCGGTTTCCGCGGTCGTTCGGAAAGTCCACGTATCCTGCGAAAGCGGCTGGCGCAAGGACACCGGCGAAGCCTGGCAACACTTGCCGCGGACAGAACATGTCCCCCGCGACGAGTGGCTGCATGTCGGCGACAACGAACATGCCGATGTCCAGCTTCCGCAGGCACTGGGCTTCATCCATCCGGTGCATGTCATGCGTTCCAGTGCGCTGCTTGATGTTGTACCGGCTCTACGCAGCCTGCGCCCGAAACCAGAACAGCTCGAACGCTGGCAAGAACAGTTGTGGCTTGGGCTGATCGCTAACCACTTCAATGAATTGGCCGATGGTCGCCCCGAAGCCTTTGGCCAGCAACTCATCATCGAAGCACCTGAAACACTGGGCTACGTCGTCTTGGGGCCGCTGCTCCTCGACTACAGCACCTGGCTGGCGCGTCTGGCGCTGGAGCGCCGCGCGCAAAGCATCCTGTTTCTCAGCCGTGAGGGGCACCTCCTCCAGCGTGCCTTCCGGAAGTTGCAACTGACCAGTCCCAGCCTAACCTCCATCCAGGCGCATTATCTGCTGGTGTCCCGACGCGGCATGAACACACCCTCGTTGCGAAACATCGAGGACCTGGCAAGCGTTTTCGCGGCACCCTATACAGGTACGCTGGAAAACCTGCTCAATGCCCGGCTCGGCGCGCGGGTCGCTGCTGCTGCAGCCGGGCAACTCGGCAAAACCGCCATCGCAAATGACGTATTCCTGCCAGAGATGAGCGCAAAACTCATCGACTTGCTGCGCCCGGCTGCTGCGGCCATCCTCGACATCGCCAGGACGGAACGAAACGCCTATCTTCAGTACTGGGATAGTCTGAACAGCGACCGCAGCGCCATCGTTGCAGACATCGGGTACGCCGGAACCATCCAGACCGGCCTTTCGACACTGACCGGACAGCCCTTGGGTGGGGCCTACTTTGCGGCGAAACCAACCATCGAGCAGGTTTGTGTGAACGATGGCTGGGCGCATGCCCGCTTCCACGACGCACGCGGCAACAGCCCCCCCGAATCACCGGTGATGAAGTACCACCTGATGCTCGAGGCCATCCTCACCTCTCCGGAAGGCCAGTTCTCGCACTTCGAAGCGGGTGTGGAGGGCCCTCCTGTTCCGGTTCATTTCCAGAACGCAGTGAGCAGGAGTGCATGGAATGTCATCGAACGTATCCAAGCTGGCAGCCTACGCTTTGTCGACGATGTCTACGGTGTGACCGGCGCCTCCAGCGTCGATCTTGCTTTCAGCTCCGCCCACGTCCAGGAGCCGCTGCGATGCACGGGCTCAGGGCTATGGCGACTGGGTGACTGGGCCGACGCACTCCGCATCGAGGACAATTACACCGGCCGGGGGAACGTAGGTACCGCCGATAACCATACCGGCTAAAGCGAGCGTGCAACACCCGAACGGGGCCGTACAACTTGCAGATATGGGCTCAGGTTACAATGCCTCTTTCTGATTGCCATATCTTAAATACTGCAAGGATCCACCGATGAAAATTCTGGTCGGCTACAAACGCGTCGTGGACTACAACGTGCGCATCCAGGTCAAGCCCGACGGCAGCGGCGTGGTCACCGACGGCGTCAAGCTGTCCGCCAACCCGTTCGACGACATCGCGCTGGAAGAGGCGCTGCGCCTGCGCGAGAAAGGCGTGGCCACGGAAGTGGTGGTGGTCGGCATCGGCCCGGCCGACCTCACCGCGCACCTGCGCAACGGCCTGGCGATGGGTGCGAACCGCGCGATCCACGTGGTCGCCGCCGACGCCGTGCAGCCGCTGACCGCCGCCCGCGTGTTCCTCAAGCTGGTCGAGAAGGAGCAGCCGGGCCTGGTGATCCTGGGCAAGCAGGCGATCGACGACGACGCCAACCAGACCGGTCAGATGCTCGCCGCGCTGTGGGACCGCCCGCAGGCCACCTTCGCCAGCAAAGTGGAGATCGCCAACGGCAAGGCCACGGTGACCCGCGAGGTCGACGCCGGCCTGGAAGTGATCGAGGCGGAACTCCCGGCCGTGATCACCACCGACCTGCGCCTCAACGAGCCGCGCTTCATCAAGCTGCCCGACATCATGAAGGCGAAGTCCAAGCCGATCGACACGATCGAGTTCAGTTCGCTCGGCGTCGAGGCGCACGACCACCTGAAGACCACGCACTACGCGGCACCGGCCAAGCGCAGCAAGGGCGTGATGGTGAAGGACGCGGCCGAGCTGGTCGCTGCGCTGAAGCAGAAAGGGCTGCTGTAACCACGTCATTCCTTCCCTCTCCCTTTGGGAGAGGGTGGCCGCAGGCCGGGTGAGGGTACGGGCGAGGCGGAATACCCACGCACCACCGAACCCTCACCCCAACCCCTCTCCCGCAGGGAGAGGGGCTCAAGAGAGAGACAACGACATGAGCAAGATCTTGGTCATCGCCGAGCACCTCGGCGGCAAACTCAACTCCTCCACCGCCCGCGCGGTGAGCGCCGCCATCGCGGTGAAGGGCGAAGCGATCGACGTGCTGGTATTGGCCGACAGCGTCGACGCGATCGCCGCCGAGGCGGCGAAGATCGACGGCGTGAGTCGCGTGCTCACCGTCGCCCGCGCCGAGAACGCGCACCCCCTGGCCGCCGTGCTGGCGCCGCAGATCGCCAAGGCCGCCGCCGGCTACAGCCACGTGTTCGTGCCCTCCACCACCTTCGGCAAGGACGTCGCCCCGCGTGTCGCCGCCCTGCTCGGCGTGGCCCAGGTCAGCGACGTGATGAGCGTGGAAGGCGCCCACACCTTCAAGCGCCCGATCTACGCCGGCAACGCGATCATCACGGTCGAAGCCGATCCCGCCTACGCCGTGGTCGCCACCATCCGCTCGGCCTCCTGGCCGGCTGCCGCCATCGGCGCAAACAACGCGCCGGTCGAGGCGTTGGCCGTCGACGTCGTGCTGCCCACGCACACCCGCTTCATCGAGCTGAAGCAGGGTGCCAGTGACCGCCCCGACCTGCAGAGCGCCAGCAAGGTCGTCTCCGGGGGCCGCGGCGTCGGCTCGAAGGAGAACTTCGACATCATCTTCAAGTTCGCCGACAAGATCGGCGCCGCCGTCGGCGCCTCGCGCGCCGCGGTCGACGCCGGTTACGTACCCAGCGACCTGCAGGTCGGCCAGACCGGCAAGATCATCGCCCCCGAACTGTACATGGCCATCGGCATCTCCGGCGCCATCCAGCACCTCACCGGCATCAAGGATGCCGGCACCATCGTCGCCATCAACAAGGACGCCGAGGCACCGATCTTCGAAGTGGCGGATTTCGGGCTGGTGGGGGATCTGTTCAAGCTCATTCCGGAACTCGAAGCTAGCCTTTAAGTTCAGACGTGCCATCGGCTGGAAAGCCATGGCGATAATTCGCAATCGCCGCTTCTGGGAAGCTCATGCATACCATCCCCATCAATGCACTCGACCGCCATATCAGGCCATTAACCGAAGAATTGATGCGCGCCAGCGCCGCCGTCATTGCCAGCGGCTACTACGTTCTTGGGCCAAACGTAAAAGCATTTGAAAAGGAATTTGCCGAGTACTGCGGCGTTTCCGACTGCGTCGGCGTCGCCAATGGCACCGAGGCGCTGGAGTTGGGGCTTCGCAGCATAGGCATTACCCAAGGCAATCGCGTGGCCGTGGTTGCCAACGCCGCCATGTATGGCACTACCGCCGTACTCGCCTGTGGTGCCGACCCAGTCTTCGTGGACATCGACCCTGCCGCTCACACGATGGATCCCGCGTCGCTTGAAGCCGTGCTCGCCTCCGGCTCCATCGACGCCACCATCGTTACCCACCTCTACGGCAGGCTGGCTGACATGGATGCCATCATGGCGTTGGCCCGCAAGCACGGGTTCGCCGTGTTCGAGGACTGCGCACAAGCCCACGGCGCACATGACGCCTTTGGCCGACGCGCTGGCAGCTTCGGCAAGGCAGCCGGCTTCAGCTTCTATCCCACCAAGAACCTGGGCGCCATAGGTGATGGCGGCGCTATCGTCACCAACGACCCTCAAGTTGCCGGCACGCTGCGCAAATTGCGCCAGTACGGCTGGGCAGCCAAATACTGCAACGAGCTTCCCGGTGGCCGCAACAGCCGCCTGGATGAGCTCCAGGCCGCTTTCCTGCGGATCATGCTGCCTCAGCTGGATGGCTGGAACGCGCGCCGCCGGGAAATTGCCAACCGCTACTCCCGGGAGATCCGCAACGAGCGCATTCGGGTTCCCGCCATCAGCGGTGCGGAGTACGTCGGCCACCTTTACGTCGTGCAGGCTACGGATCGAGCCGAACTCCAGCGTCACCTGGCAGCTGCCGATATCGGCAGCGACATCCATTACCCCGTTGGTGACCACCATCAGCCTTTTTTCGGCAACCGTTACGTCACAACGCAACTGCCAGTTACCGAAGCCGCGTGCCAAAGCGTCCTTACGTTGCCATGCTTCCCTGAATTGAGCGACGATGAAGCGACACGAGTGATTCAAGCATGCAACAGCTTTTGAATCCACGTTACTCGCTCGTTATTCCCGTTTACCGCAATGCGGAATCAATCGACGCATTGCTCGCCGCGGTACGCCACCTCCAAGAACAACTTGACCACCGCCTCGAAACCCTATTCGTGATCGACGGCAGTCCGGATGACTGCCACTGGCAACTGCAGACCAAGCTGCCGGCGAGCGGTCTGCGTGCCAAGCTGATCCTTCTTTCACGCAATTTCGGTGCATTTTCCGCGATTCGGGAAGGCCTGCTGCACGCACGTGGCGATTTTGCCGCCGTGATGGCCGCCGATTTGCAGGAGCCGCCGGAACTGGTGCTTGAGTTCTTCCGGCGCCTGGACAGCGATGAAGGCGACATCGCCTTCGGTGTACGTGAAGCCAGGCACGATCCATGGCTGTCGCGCCTGATGGCCAATACCTTCTGGCGGATTTATCGGCGTTTTGTACAGCGAGACGTACCCGTCGGGGGTGTTGACGTCTTCGCTGTGAACAGGCAATTCCTCGACCGCGTAACGGCATTTGGCGAGGCGAACGGCAGCCTGCTCGGCCTTCTGTTCTGGATGGGGGGGCGCAGAATATTCGTGCCGTATATGCGTCGAGAACGCGCCCACGGCAAGAGTGCCTGGAGCTTTCGCAAGAAACTCACCTATCTGCTCGATAGCGTCTTCGCATTTACCGATGCACCAATTCGGCTACTGCTTGCCTGCGGGATGGCCGGCTTGGGCCTCTCCGTCGCCCTGGGAATAACCGTCTTGGTAGCTCGCCTGATTGGCTTAGCCATGGTGCCCGGCTATGCAGGTACCATGCTTGCGGTGTTGTTCTTTGGTGGGCTGAATGCGCTCGGGCTGGGGCTGGTCGGCAACTACGCCTGGCGTGCCTACGAAAACACCAAGCATCGGCCTCTCAGCATTCCCATGCTCATCGAAGAGTTTGGCGCACCCAATCAGTCGGATACACCCCGTGAAAAAACTGAACCCTGATCTTGCGGCACATGCACTGATCTCGCCATTAGCTGTGCTGGGCACGAATGTCGAAATCGGTGCCGGCGTCATCATCAACGGCAGCTGCGACATAGGCGACAACTGCGTCATCGGCACAAGCGCGGTTCTCGACCCCGGAACCGACGACGCACACATCATCGTCGAAGCCGACGTCCGCGTCATGGCTTCCGCGACTATCGCCGGATCGGTGCGTATCGCTCGCGGCGCTCTGGTGCAGCCGGGTGCGATAGTCATGCGGGACGTCCCCCCTCACGCTATCGTGGCTGGAAATCCGGCACAGATTGTCGGTTACACCACAACCCAGGCCGATGCCGCAAACACTCTCGGCACACATCCATTCGATACGCCGGGTGTCACCACTTCACAGGTTCGCGGTGTCACCCTGCACCGTTTGTCCAAGGTGCTTGACCTGCGCGGAAATCTAACCGTTGGAGAGTTCGGTCGCACGCTCCCCTTTGAGGCAAAGCGCTACTTCATGGTGTTCGGCGTACCCAATGCAGAGGTGCGCGGCGAACACGCGCACCGCACTTGTCATCAGTTCCTGATCTGCGCGCACGGCAGTTGCAGCGTCGTTGCCGACGATGGCCACACCAGAAGTGAATTCGAACTGGACGACCCCTCGGTAGGCCTGCATCTACCGCCGCTGATCTGGGGTATCCAGTACAAGTACTCGCACGATGCCGTCCTGCTGGTGTTCGCGTCCGAATTCTATGACGCATCCGAATACATCCGCACCTACGGCGAATTCATAGAGCTGGTATCGCGGAAAAATCCCGAATGAGCGAGACATCCACTACCCCCCTCCTGCAAGCTTCAGCCATGCAAGACCTGCGCGCAGGCATTGCGGGTGCTGGCGTGGTATCACCTCACGCGTTCATTCGCGGGCTCGATGCCGGCTATGACCGCGAAGTTATGCTCGATCAATGGTTGCGCCCACTGAACGAGGCTGACGACCTTCGCTTCCGCTTCCAGCATGGTGACAGCGGCGAGCACTGGGTGCTGATGGAAAGCCTGCCATGGGATTCCGAATTCTTTGGTCGAGGCATGGCACGGCTCAACGCCGTCATCCAGCCTGGCATACCCGTGCCCCTGCGCACCGATACGAGCCACGCTGCCGAGGCGGTTCGCGCAACACTGGAGCTCGCAAAGGCGCGCGGCATCGATTACGTATTTGCCCCCGTCAGTCCTAACGACCTGCCGACCATTCGCGTTTTGAGCACCTGCGGCTTCGACTTGATCGAAACCCGATGCCATTACCACCGGCCGCTGAATGCCCCTCCCACGCAGCGTCACTCCACCAGACTAGCCACCACTGCGGACATACCTTCGCTCGCACATGCCGCGCGAGTCATGGTGAATCCGTTCGATCGCTTCCACGCCGACCCGGCGGTCTCTGAAAAGGATGCCGACCGGCTCATGGAACGCTGGGTAGAAGCATCCATCGCGGGTGGATTCGCTGATGCAACCATCGTTCCTGATGTCGATGCGCCAGAAGCTTTTTGCACCGCCAAGTATCACCGCGAGCACTGGGCGGGCTGGGGTTGCAAACTTTCCCAGCCCGTGTTGAGCGCGGTGGCTCCCAAACACAAGGGCTGGTACGTAAAGATCATCTCCGAGCTGGATGAGCATTTGCGTAGCATTGGCGCCGAACATTCCTTCCTCATTACCCAGATCACCAATAACGCCGTCATTCGCAGTTGGGAGAAGCTGGGGTACGGCTTCGGCAAGGGTGAACACATTTTCCGCAAACTACTCTGACCACGAGCCATCATGACCGAGTGCAACGAACTACTCACGGCAAATTGGAATCTGGCGCAAAGTACGACGCGCGAACTCCTTTCGACCATCCTGTCGAAGCGGCTGGATGAGGTGCTGGTAGAGGGAGACAACCTCGACCAACTTCGACAGATCGAGCGCCTCGGCTTTCCACTGGAGCCGGCATCAGCCGGATATGGCAACGAGAGTGCCGCGACGCCGAAGCCTGAAGGCGCACAAACTGGCGCGCTGCATCGCTGCATGCTGCTTCCGCACCTTTCCCACTCGCGACTGCCGGTACAACAGCATGAGTTCTCCGTAAGCACTGAAGATGTCCGGCGCTACGGAGAACAGAGCGGCGACCTCAACCCGCTGCACTTCGACGATGACGTCGCGCGCAAGCACGGGTTTGCCGGGCGCATTTCCCATGGCATGCTGTTCAACGGATGGTTCACCCGATTGCTGGGAACCGAATTCCCAGGCGCAGGTACAATTTACCTTCGCAGCACCTGTGTCTACCTGGCCCCGGTCTACCCGGACACCCCCTACACGGTGCGGATCTCCACACCACGCCATGACCCGTCCCGTGGCGCGTACCGCATACTGGCGCAATTGTTTTCCGCCGATGGGCAGCATGCCACCATCGCCTACGCCGACGTGCTGAACCGCGCGCCGCGGTGGTAGCCCATGTCTCTTGCGCGGCTCCTGTCACACAAGCACATTTCCGCTGAAGCACTGCGCTTCCTCCTGGGCGGAGGGGTCAACACCCTGCTCTCATACGCCATCTACTGGCTGTTGCTGCCTTGGCTCAGCTACCCGGTCGCCTACACCATCAGCTACGCGGCAGCGATATTCACTGGCTTCGCCATCAGTACGTGGTTCGTTTTCCGCGCCCCTTGGTCATGGCACAAGCTGGCCGCTTTTCCACTGGTGCAGTTGTTCAACTACCTGCTGGGCTTGGGCACCGTCACCGTATGCGTCCGCTATCTTGGCATCGACGCAAAGATTGCCCCCGTGCTGGCTACCGTAATCGTGCTGCCCGCCAATTTCCTGCTGACACGCAGCTTGATGCGGCTTCGCGTACAAAAAGGATAACTGTACCGGTCAGCACCAAGCAGGCGATACGCAAAGCGGCGCGGATGCGCAGTATGGTGATAAGAGGTGAGCGAATTCAACTTTGAAGTGCTGCACCTCAACGAGGTAAGAGACCCATGGTCGGCTTTTTCAAGAAGAAGGTATCGTGCCATCTCATCCTAATATCGGTGATTGCCATACTTGCTTGCCTCTTGGCCTTCCTGCTCGGTAGGCACAGGGGCTTCAATCTCGCGGACGAAGGTTTCCTCTGGTACGGCGTCGAACGAGTTTTGCGTGGAGAGGTGCCGATCCGTGACTTCTCCTCCTACGATCCAGGGCGGTATTACTGGGCGGCGTTTTGGTTGTGGCTCTCCGGGACACAGGGTGCGGTCGCAGTACGCACCGCAACTATGATGTTCTTTGCATCAGCCGTTGTTCTGGCCGCTCGCGCAGTCTGGCTGCAATCGTCCGACCGAACTACAGTGCGGTATCTGCTCGCGATGGTTGCGGTGGCTTGGTTCCTGGTGTGGATGATCCCGTGGTGGAAGAGCTACGATGCGGCGATCTCGATTCTCCTGGTGCTGAGCCTTGGTCACGCACTGGCGCAACCGCAGCCAAAGCGCCTCTTCTTGCATGGGCTAGTGGTTGGTCTGGCAGCGGTTTTTGGCCGTAATCACGGACTGTATGGACTTGTTGCTTGTTTTCTATCTATACCGTTTGTGTTTCGTCCGATTGGTCGACCATCAAGACTTCGCGTAACGGCCGCTTGGGCAGCCGGGATCCTCATTGGCTATATGCCGATGCTCGGGTGGCTGGTATTTGATCATCAGTTCCACGTTATGTTTTGGGATGGCATTCGCTTTATCTTGTTTGAATACAAAGGAACAAACCTCCCATTGCCGGTTCCATGGCCTTGGCGGGTTTCATTCGCGCAAGACTTCTGGATGGTCGCGTGGCAATTAGCGATTGGGCTCTTATTCTTTGCGCTTCCCTTGTTTTGCATAGTCGGTATTGCCGTCGTCAGTATCCGTCACGCAAGACGATCGTCGATACCGCCACTTTTTCTCGCGTGCGTTCTTACGGCCATCCCGTATACGAACGTTGCGTTTTCCCGTGCGGACATGGCGCACTTGGCACAAGCCATTTATCCCGGGATGATCGGCTTTCTGGTATGGCCGGCCTCACGAAATGATCGTGTGCGCTGGAGACTGGCAATAATTGCTGTGCTCACCATTCTCTCGCTATTGGCTGCATTGCCGATGCATCCGGGCTTCATGTCCCGGCTCCAGGGGAACTGGCGGGTGGCTGATATCGGGGGCGAGCATCTGGTAGTCGATGCCGCGACTGCGCGGAGTGTGAAGGCGATTCAGACGTTGTCGAGTCGACATGGCGTGCCGCCGGCGACAATGGTCACTGCGCCGGTGTGGCCGGGCGCTATGGCGATGCTGCATGCGCGTTCTGCCGCTTGGGAAATCTATCCGTTGGTTCCTCGCAATGAAAGCTTCCAACGGCAGGAGATCGCACGGGTTGCAGATGCACGGCCGGGGCTGATTTTCATTTTAGACATCGCCGTTGATGGTCGCCCGGAACTCCGTTATTCGGCTACACATCCTTTGATCTGGCAGTATGTGCATGACCACTATTTGGAATTACCCCCCGATAGAGATCTCCCCGGTGTCTCCACCTTTGTCCCGCGTGTCCAGAGCACTAATGGCAATCGGTAAGAGCCGTGTTACCTCTATCGCAATAATTATTCTTGCGAGATGTCCCCAAGCAGAGGTATCTGGGGGCACACGTGGCCAAGGTGAGGTGGAACGCACATGACTTCGTCACTACGGGCCACAGATAGGGGCTCAGACGGCGCGGTAATCCCCCCACTTTTAACTGACAGCAAAAGTGGAGCTAAGCGGCGAGTGCCAATTTCTGCATCGGCGTGATGCCACCGAGTGCCATGTTCGGGCGCTCATGGTTGTAAGTCCATAGCCAACGGGTGGCCATGTCCTGCACCTGTTCGATCGAGTCGAACAGGGTTCGAGCCAGCCAGGCGTAGCGCACGGTTCGGTTGTAGCGTTCGACGTAGGCATTCTGCTGCGGCTTACCCGGCTGGATATGCTCGATCCGGATGCCCTGTTGCTCCGCCCAGGTCAGTAGCGTGCCACTGATGTATTCCGGGCCGTTGTCGCAGCGGATCGCCTGTGGTTTGCCACGCCACTCGATGATCTGCTCCAGCGCCCGGATCACGCGGACTGCAGGCAGCGACAGATCGACCTCGATGCCCAGCCCTTCGCGGTTGAAGTCATCCAGCACGTTGAACAGCCGGAAACTACGCCCGTCGCTGAGCTGGTCGTGCATGAAGTCCATCGACCACACCTGATTGATCGACTCGGGCACCGCCAACGGCTCGGGCCGCTCGCGCACGATCCTCTTTCTAGGTTTGATCCGCAGGTTCAATTCCAGCTCCCGGTAGATGCGGTAGACCCGTTTGTGATTCCAGCCGTAGCCCTTGACGTTGCGTAGGTGCAGAAAGCACAGGCCGAAGCCCCAGTCACGATAGGCCGTGGTCAGGCGAACCAGCCAATCCGCGATGCGCGCGTTCTCCGCGCTCGCCTTGGCCTGGTAGCGATAGCCGGTCTCGCTCAGTGCGAACGTCTGGCAGGCGTGCCGGATACTCGTGCGCCCGTTCTCCACTGCCCATCGGGCCATCTCCCGGCGTTGAGATGGCCTCACCATTTTTTTGCCATCGCCTCCTTCAGCAGCTCGGCACTGAGCTGCGCGTCGGCGTACATCTTCTTCAGGCGCCGGTTCTCGTCCTGCAGCTCCTTGAGCTGGGACATCAGCGACGCATCCATGCCGCCGAACTTGCTGCGCCACTTGTAGAACGTCGCCGTACTGATGCCGTGCTCGCGGCACAGTTGCGGTACAGGCGTGCCGGCCTCGGCTTGCTTGAGCACGGCCAGGATCTGGCTGTCGGTAAATCGGGACTTTTTCATGGAACCTCCTCGGGAAAGACTACGAGAAAATTCCACTTCTGGCGTCAGCTAATTGGCGGGGGGATTACCGCGCCACGACCGCGCTTACGGACGGCCCATTCATAGGCAGATAAAACCAGCAGCGTCAGAAAGCTCGCGAGCCAGCCAATCCTCCTCCCCGGGGGAGAATAGTTGAGATCGATCAAGGCTACCCCTTTCGGCAACACTACTCCGAGCAACCCAAAATCCACCGGTATCGCATTGACCACCCGGCCATTCACGCGAATGGTCCAGCCCTTGTCGAACGGGATTGAGAACACGGCCACGCTGGCGGAATTCGCCAATATCTTGGCGCGAAGCGCATCATCGCTCAAATAGCTTAATTGGCCGTCGCTTCCCTGGCTCGCCGACACCTCGCTCGGCTCAACCTTCCTTATGCCTCTCGCCATGACATCTGGCAGATAGCTATCCTGGACAAACGCGGTCCGGCCTGTCAGCTCCTCACGTACCCGCGGAGGCAACACAAGAACGGAATCCTGCCTTACGACGGAGTCAAACAGTCTCAGGCCGGTCCAGGCTTTATCGCTACGGTATATGCCAATCCCGTCCACGCTCTTCCAGAAACCAAACCCTTCCGGGATGCCTTTTCCGTCTTTCGACAGAACGTACTTAACGGAAAGCAATTGGAGAAGTCCGACCCTGTCAATGTAACTCGATATGTAGTTTGCAGCGGGGAAAGGTCTGGCGACGTCAAAGCCGGCGTTCAAGTCATTCAGTGATTTTCCGGTCAAAAAGTATGTTTTGATGCCGCGGTAGCCTTGAACCATCGCGTCATTCAAAAATACCGAGTCATAGGTTTTTTCGACACGGAAGAAGTCCCCGGACGACTCTTCGGCATTGATGGCGCTCAATGCCTCGCCCGTGGCGTCCCAATAATTTGCCTTGTTGGCAACCTGAACAGCATAACTAACCGCGGGCGTCCGCACATTGAGGTCAGGGCCAGCCGATAGCGCCAGTTCGACGATACAGGCACAGGCAATAAGCAAGCCGATCGGCAAGGCAAACTTTGGAACCCACCTTATTACGAGCAACAGAGCCACATAGATTGCCGAGAAGCACACAACCCTGTGGACAACGTGAGCATCGACAATCCCGGGTTTCAACAACAATGCGGCAAGCGCAGGTGCAGCAACGCACACTCCTCCAAAAAGGATCCAACTCACCTTAAAACCATGCTTCAGGTTGTAGCTCAGTGCCAGAATCGAAGGCACCAAGACCAAAAGTGAGACCAACAGCGTCGAATACCTGTACCCACCATGCTGGAAGGCGTAGACCACATACTTAACACCAGGAATAGCGATATAGACCGCAATAAACACTAACGAAACCCATGCCAACCGCCTGACGCTTTTCGGCACACGCTTGGACAAGGCGGAAGGGAAGAGGATCAGCGGAAGCACTCCGACGTAGAATGTGGGAGCCTCAAACCAGTTGATGATCCCTCGCCACGCCAAGGCCCCTCCAAAAATGTCCTTGTGGAAAAAGGACACCAACTGCACGCCGATCTGACTGACACTCGTCGTCACAAACAGTTCTCGAACAAGGCCACTACTTTCCGCCGACTGCCCCGCCACTCGCGGACTATCGAACAAGTAATAAATACTTGGAAACAGAATCGGGGCAGTGAGAAGCAGTCCCATGCTCAATGGGATCGCGCAGTACCAACCCGACGTCATAGCAGTTGAAAGAAACCGCCTGCCATCCATGGCAACTGCACGCACAAGAAGATATCCGGTCGCCGAGAAGGCGACCAGATAAATGTTGTAGCTACCAGCCACGCCAACGCACACGCCACAGAAGACAAGCCAGCTCCTTGCGCCAGTCGCCAGACATACTTCGATCGAATACAAAAGGATGGCCAAAATGGCGACCATGGTGCCTTGGTCATCCCATTGCCCATTCGTCACCATATAGCCGCTCAGCGCATACGCCCAACCACCCACGCAAGCGGCAATGAAGCCCGTTCCTATCCGGCGGAAATAGAGATACATGAAGCCACCCGAGAGCAGGACTCTCAAGGCGAATTCATACACTCTCAACGAAAGTTGCATATCAGGGGGAAACAACGCGGCGCCGGCGAGTGCTATCACATCGGTAAAGGTGCCCAAATAGGCACCCGCACCAATACTAAAACTCCAGGATATGCTGAGCGCCTGATGCAGCTCTCTGGAAAGCAGCACTTGGTCAGCGAAATACGATACAAAGGTGTCGTTGCCTATATCGTGAAACGCAAAGGCGTGATTCCCCGAGAAATAATCCCTAAGAAGAAATAGGAGAACCGCGCCCAACGCAACGACAAACACCAACCCCCGGACCGACAAGGCTTTGTTCATCACACCTCGAATTGAATTAAGCCTGCTCATAGACGATGAAGTCCCACAAAGGAAACGCGACGGAAGCCCTTGAACCGCGATGTCATCAAACGGGGGTCACCTGACGCGACGCATCCAAAAGTGCTGTGGTAGTAAATATCTACAGAGCACAACTAACCGGACGCTATCGGACGTCACTACCGCGAGAATGAGTCTCATGTTCTAGGCCTCACTGCCTCAACTTTACGAGAATCAAGACAGTGAATAGTAGTCGGCAACGTTGATCTCACCTATTCCCGTATAGTCATCTTCGACGTATAGGAACTGGCGAAGACTGCCAAGCGACCACTCGCCCGTCGCGACCCGCCTGAGGCCTTCTTCCATGGATTGAGGCTTGATGCCGCCATGCAATACATCCACCCCAACGACCTCGAGCACATCCTTGATGTAAGCCAGGATGCCCGAATGACATTGGTCGAGCACGTGGAACTCACGCTGCGAGATACCATCGGCACGGTACACAGGGGAAAGAGCCCCTCCACTCGCCTTCACAAAACCCTGGAATTGACCGGAGGGGGCCGTCAACACACTCTCCAGTAACAGGTTGTACCTCAACATGACGTTGTCGGTATCTCTTTCGTTAAGCGCATTGCCGTAATACCCCTTCGCAAACACCCCCCTGGAGGAGTACTCGTTGGCTTTTTCCGTAGTGGCGAAGTAGTAGCCGTGCAATCGCTCCTTGGTTAGTTCCATCAGGAGCTTCTGAATCGTCTCGTTGAATCCAACATCAACCACCGCGCTTGCACCCTGCAGATGGAGAGACGACCAGTACTCCTGATAGGCGCCTCGTGCACCTCGTGCGTGCGCCTGAATGCGCTCGTAAACCTTGGAAACTGTGACGCAAACCTCCCTCTTTACTGCCGGGAGTTCCACATGCACCTTTTTTAGCGTTTGCGAGAGATCTTGCAGAACCACATCGCCCAACGCTTCGCCAAGCCTGGCCCGAACCAGCGTTTCGAAATCGCCCTTGAATCTTCCGCCAAAGAGCTTTTCCAGATCAGCAGGCCGTTCAATACACGCTATCTGGCAACCAAGCCTGGACGCCAGGAAATACTCCCTGCGTACATTCCCGAGCTCCGGAATGTACTCCGCAAACAGGTCAAATGCCTTTGTCAGCAGATGGCCCTCACGACTCAAGAAGAGGAGGTTGCGTATACCGTCATCGATGACCATTGACGACATCCATGCCAGGAAGGCGAAAACCACGGGGCCGTACACGGTGTATCCGAGGTCAACCGGATCATCCAAGAGACATCCTCCGCACAGCTTCTCTGGCTTTGTATCAGCCAACAAGGCAAACCTGTTGGCAACAAGCCCGATACAAAGATCCTCCAGCCAGCTCAGCGATTCCACCGTCGCGTCCAGGCCGCGAAGGCTAGGAACAAGATCAAGAAGCGCAGACGGCCTCAGTACCGGCACGGGATGCGGCAGTCCGAACTCCTGAGGGAGCTGGATATCCGAATGTTCGTTGTCACCGACATGGAGCCACTTCGCCGGTGTGACACCCTCAACCCGCGCAATCTCCGTCCATGCCGCGCCCCGATCCTTTCGCCAGTGCGTCTCTGACGATACGTACAGGTGTGCAAGGGGCGCGACACCGAGGCCAGAAAGGATCTTCTCGATCGCCCGGCCTGGGAGATACATATCGGATACGCCGATAACGCGCGCGTCGCCGCCGACAGCTCGTCGAAGCGCCGCCACTACGGCTGGCCTCGCCTTGAGCATATCTTCTTCGCTTTGAACTTCTAACGCACACAACTTCGCAGCCAGCTGATCGTCCTTGATAAGTCCGCCAAACTGCTTGTAGATGTCCTCGATCGTAGCGTCGTTTCCACCATTCAGTCGTACAGCCTCAATCTCGGCCTCCCGTCGAACCGAACAGAAATCGCCGAGGCCAAATAGTCGATACACGCGCGCCTCCAGGTGCCGCCGCGCACCATCTGGTGTCAAAAATGGCCTGAGAACCAACGTGTCGAATACATCGAATGAAATCAGGCGAGCGTCCTTCGATTTAGTGTCGAAGGCACTGCCGAAGGGGGCCCAATGCCGGAAATAACCTTCGCTTCCCCGGCCAGGAGACGAGGATGTCCTATATTCGATGCCGTCGAGAATGACTGCATACCGGTAGCCAGAAGCGATCGCCTGTAGGACGAACAGGCGCTCGATCGCATGCTGGAGCGTGCCGTCCTTCTGCCCAGCCTCGTCCGGGAAGTCTTCAAACTTCAAGCCCAGCGAAAAAAGACTGCTCAATGCGGATGTGCGAGCCCAGAACATCGAGCCCGCAGGGTAATCGACATATCCATGGATATTGATGGGAATTGAAAGCCGCTGCGCGAGTGCGGCCCCAATCACTTTATTGCTTAACCATCCATGTCCCCAATAAGGAATGGCGTGAAACGTCTCCGGATAAAGAATTCCCAGCCGACCATCTTGCTCAAGATGGCAGAGGATTGAATGCACGCGCTCCCGACTTCCCAAGAGGGCGTCAAACAGATGTCGCCGCCACTCCTTCTGGTCACTACCCGTAAATAGCGACTTCTTGGTGTGAATGTGGCAAATATAGTCGAGACCCAGGATCTCCTCTCTAAAAGAAACGAGGAAGGGTGCAATGTCCCGCCCCCGATTCTCAACTTTCTTGACCACCACCCGGCTAGCCGACGTCATTCCCTTGACCCGATCCAGAAGGTACTGTTGATCACTCTCGTGTACGACCGAAATCAATAGCGTGTACGGGAACGGTACGTTCCGCAGGTAAGCCTCGATCTCATCCCACAGATCGATATAGAAAACGTGAATCATGATTCCGGTACGTCCCGAAGGCAGCCGATCCAGCGCAATCTCGTGCGAAGCAGCCTGCGGCGCCGGAATGTGCCAGCGAAGCCTCGCAATCATGACCTGGCACGCTGACGCCGGACCAAGCTCACGAACTCGCACAAGGGAATGGCGAAGCAATTTCCAGAATCCACCATGACGACCAACCATCAGCCGCATGGTTGCTCGCACGCGTCCTGCACGCCTTCTAAAGGTGGAAAACGATTGCATGAAATGACTTCCCCCATTCAATCCATTACCCAAACATCATCCGTATCGGAACCAAACCACCAACAGTCCAGAAACAGCTCCAATTCACCCACTTACCAGTTGTCTGACCGTCAACTTGGAATTCCTTCGTTCCACCCCAAGGCGCTCTTGTACTTCCGAGGAGACAAGCAGCGTATCCTTCCTGCGTTCCACGAATAAACCGGCCACATCCCATTCCATGCGGGACTGGGCATTAAGGGTGGCCGAGGTAAGAACGGTATTGCTTCCATCGTCTTTGAAATAATAATCCCCCACAATTCGATTTATCCCCGCAAAGCTCGACGTGTACTTTGCGCAAATGCGAAGAAGAAAATCATAGTCTTCAAACTTCGTAAGCGAGTTTTCAAAAAATAGATCAATAGGATCGATCTTTGAACGATCCAAAACGAAGCTGTGAATGGGGCAAAAATTCATATGAAAGAAGTCGCGCAAACCCTCCCCCGCAAACTCTCGCCGCTTGGACAGCACCAGCGCGGCATCCTCGCAGATCATGGCGTGCTTTACCGCTATACCGCCAAAGGCTATGGCGGAATTCGAGCGATCAAGCTCCGAAATTAAATGCTTATAGGACTCAGGATAGATTGTGTCGTCGTAATCGAGCAAGGCCAGGTATCTTTCGCCGGCCTTGCTCATCCCCATATTGATGAGCGCGGAACGAGCATCCGCTGGCTCAGGGGCAGTGAAGTTCTCGACCTCCAGGGAAATGCCTTCGGCCAGCTCTCGATAGACAGACAGCATTCTCTTGAGCTCATGCAGTTCGGATTCTTTGAAACGCTGCGTTATCACACGGACAGTCAGCGGGCCATAATCCTGCATGGCGAGCGAGAAAATACATCTCCGGAGCTCATCTATCCGGAGTACATCGTGGAATCGCACGATAACGTCAAGGCCGTCGCTCTTGCTCATCTTGTTCACCATCGCGTACTCGCAAAACTAAAGGAATGACTAAAGTCCGCAACGTTCAGTGGCTCATCCATGACTTTCACCGGCCCGACATTCGGCACTTTCAGGCCATATTCCCCAAACTGCCCGAGTATCGTCTGTTCAAAAGCTGCTGATCTCCACTTCCTGGCCAATATGAGGCCAGAAGTCAGGAATCGACGCTGAACCTCCAGATCAAATCCTCGATCCGTTACCGGATGAAAAAATCTCGCCCTTGGGCAAGTTTTTACCTGAAACCCTTCGCGCCTCGCACGCCAGGAGATATCTACGTCTTCGCAGTACATAAAAAACTCATCCGCAAATCCGCCGATGGCCTGATAGATCTCCCTGGTAATCAAGAGACATGCACCGGACGCCCACGGGGTATCGAACCCCCAGAGATCGTAGGTCTTAGGATGCTCTTCCGGGAACTGGATGGCTTCGATCAGGGCCCGCCCCTGCGCGGCAACGCTCATTGCAAGCAATGCAGAGATACAGCCCGGCTCGAATGCACCATCGGGATTTGCCGCAATATAAACGTCTGCACCTTGTTCGAAAGCATGCGCCATTAGTACGTTGTGGGCGGCCCCAAAACCCACATTCCCTTGCGTCGAAAAATGTTCGACCTTGGCGGCCAAGCCTGGCACCACACCACTCGCTTCACCGTTATCTATTATGTAAATCGCACCACCTGACTGATCGTAATCAAGCAACGCTTGATCCGCACTCCTGACGGAGCGCTGCAGCTCTCTGTGATCGTTGTTGTAGGTCACGAAACCAACCACGACTCCCTTGGGTGCCGTCTTGGGCAAGGTTATTCCCAGCGCCTCCCGCTGGCTCCATTGCAGCCTCAGCCGCAGGACTTCCAGCGGATCATGACCATGTGATCGAGCCAGCAGTAAATGATGTTCAAGCGCATCATCACCCGGGGGCAGATCATGATCACTCGCGTAACGCTTTGCATTGAAAAGCAGGCAGGGCTGCAGCCGGATTGTCGAGCCATGCAGAACATAATGGACAAGCGGATTCACACCAGCATCCTCATGCCGCAGATACTCATGCTTGTACCAACTCACGTCGAACAGGCTGTTGGGATTGCGGCCCTCGCGCGCGCCGAACTCAACAAAATGTAGCAGCGGGTTAACGCCGCACTCACGTACGTCAGGGTTCTTCTCGAGATACCAGCGTGCGTCGAACAACGGATGCGGCGATCGGCCCTCCACCCCCCCATGCTCCAGGAAATGAATCAAGGGGTTGATGTTGGCCTCACGGACATCCCCGTTTGTGTTCAAATAAAAATCTATATCAATCAACGGGGTTGGAGACCGCCCCTCAGCCATTCCGAACTGAATGAAGTGATTGAACGGATCCAGCTGAGCTAAGCGCACGTCTTCGTTAGTCGACAGGTACCACTCTTCGACAAAGAGCGCTCGCAGCTGATCATTGCCACCAGCGACCACGGAGCCGGTGTGACTCGAACTGCTGGTGTCATGACCAAATGCGAGGTCAGATTGCGAAATGCCACCAGCCCGCGAGAGCCTCCGGACCCAATGCACCCCGCTCGTCGCAAACCGCCTCAACCAGGCATGGCGGCGCATCACTCGCCGCAAAGGCCCAGTCAAGCCCCAGCTCAGGCTTGCCTTGATCTGGCCAAGCTCCGCAGTCACCAAATGATTACGCTCTGCCAAGCCCTGAAGGCTCTCTTCGGCGAGAAGCAACTTTCGTTGAAGCGTATCGCGCTGCACCACGACACCTCGAAACTCGCTGTCACTGACCGATGCAGCCAGATCCTTGCGCAGCTGCGCCACGACAGCTTCCTTTTCCTGGACGTTCGTTCTTAACTCTTCCACGAAACTCCTTTCACTATCCCGCTCCATTTTCAGTTCCGCCAGATCTTGAACCATCGCACGGCGCTCGGCCTCGATGGCTGCCTTTTCGGCCTGCGCACCATTCAGTTCCGCCACCGTGCGGTCGTACCTGCCCATCAGCGCCTGTAAGGACTCCTTGAGTGCCGCCAGCTCTTGAACCCTCGCACAGCGCTCGGCCTCGATGGCCACCTTTTCGGCCTGCGTACCACTCAGTTCCACCACCGTACGGTCGTACCTGTCCATCAGCGTCTGTAAGGACTCCTTGGCGGCGTACATGGCGAACTCTTGTTGCGCAAGCGTCTCGCTAGCCTGCTGCAGCTTTTCCGCTCGCTCAAATGCCGTAACCCTAGCGGCGTCAAGTTTCTGCACGACGTCAGAGACTACTGATCGTGCGTCCACGGATTCCGGATGAGGTACATACCCGTCCTTTCCCTCCATGGCCTGTAGCAGCGTTTCAAATTGTGAGTTGGGCACAACGTCGGACGCTAGCGGCTCGACGAAGGCGAATCGCGACTCGGCCTCCTTGAGCAGGCCGACGAGGTCGGATATGGATCCGCTCCCGCTGGCAGCCACCCTGTAGGCCTCGTAAACATCCAAAAGCAGGCTCCGCCATGGCACAGGCAACACCGCGGGTTTTTGCCCCGTGATGTTGTGACGCAAGTCGGGATTCAGATGCGCATCGACGGCCTCCGCGCAGGCAGCAGAGGTAACGGGCCATTCTATATGGAACCCCTCGGAAATACGCGCCATGCAGCTACGCCAATCAGTCAACAATTGATCGTACGTAACCAGTGCGCGATCGCTGGCATCCCCCTCCACGATCGATTCACTGAGATGCCTAAGCCAAAGCAGGCTCGCCGACGCTGGGGACATCCCATTTCGTTTGATCAACGACTGAACCACCTCTTCCGGATGACGTACGGTAATGAGGTGCTTGGGTACGTAGTTACATTCAATGACTGCCGCCTGCCAAAGCGGAACCAAGCGACACAGACGCGGATCCTTCACGGCCCAAAGGGGTGAGGGCTCAAACTCCCTCTTGATCAGCTCCTTCAGCTGGCGCCGCATGGGAGCGACCACCTGGCTGGAACACCATCCGTCTGGAAGCAATCGCGGATCATCCCAGGCAAAACCAAGCGCCGCCAACACCTTCTCATTCAGGTCGACAGCGTAGTAGTTCTCCCAAAACCCCGCCTCGTTATCCGCCGCAGCCTCAAGCAACCAAGTACCCAAATTTGCGCCGTGAAGATTCAAGATGCGCGTAAGCGAAGACGTACCGCTACGGTGCATCCCCAATATAAGAATTGCGCTTCCCCTGGATGCCAAAGACGCCATATCTGTCACTCGGTTTCACCCGTTGCAATCAACTTTGGTCCAATCTCGAAGTCGACGAAACCTGTTGCAAGCCTCGACGGCTTCGGCAAGACCCGAAACATCGCCGCGTCAAGTAGACGATCAAGGTAGACCTCATCCTCGCCAAGCCTGCCGAGAATGCCAGCATTGAGGAAATAGGTGCCCGCATCCAGTAAGCACTTGAAAGAAAAGCGCGCGCAGACAACATCACCTTCTTCAACGGATATCTCGGAGCCGTGGTCACCCGCGGTGGTGCCGCCGCCCAACTCAAGCCCAGTTACCGTCTTGATCAGCATGCCGCATCTGATGGATGCCGCCGCCCGGGAAAATCGAACGCGATAGGTGTAAATGTACGTCTTCCCCTGCACCAACACATTGACCCGCGCACCACCTCTCGTCTCGATCCGCGCGTCAACTATCTCTGCGCCTTGGGCGTCGTAACGAACAGTGCTCTTTGGGAACATTTCTGGATCGAACGATTCTAGCCCCTGTTCATCAGCTGGTGCCGACCGCCCCCCATCATTACCCTCTTCGCCAAGCCCGGGCATGGCGATACTATCGCTACCAATGCCAATGCACTCGGCCTGGATCTCTCGGCGCAACTCCGCTTGACGATATGGCGGCGCGTAGATCAGCTTGTGGTATCTCGATATCACCAGTTTGGGTGCCCCAATCGCCAGAAGCTCCCCCTGATCGAGCAAAATGGCGCGATCACAAAGCTGCATTACGACACCGGCCGAATGCGAAACAAACAGAACGGTTACGCCTGAGTCCCGCAACTGCTGAATTCGTGCAAAGCACTTTCGCTGAAACGCCTCATCCCCTACCGACAGCGCTTCATCGACGACCAAAATATCGGGTGTCACGTTAATCGCGACTGCAAATGCAAGCCTCACGAACATACCACTGGAATAACTTTTGACCGGCTGATCGATGAACCCTCCAATCTCGGAGAACTCCACGATCCGCTCAAAACGCTCCGCCACCTCGGCGCGCGTAAGGCCAAGGACGGTGCCATTCAAGTAGACATTTTCACGTCCGGTGAACTCTGGATTAAATCCGGCACCCAACTCCAAAAGTGCCGCGATACGCCCTCGAACGGCAATGCTCCCGAAGGTCTCACCAAGCGTCCCGCAGATGATCTGCAAAAGGGTGGACTTGCCGGACCCATTCCGCCCCACTATCCCAAGCGTCTCACCGCGTGCGACCTCAAAGCTTATGCTCTTGAGTGCCTCGAACTTCCTATACCAAATATGCTTGCGAGAAGGGGACGAAAACATCTGCAGCAGTCGGTGAACCGGCCTTTCATAAACGGGGAAGGCCTTACTCAAGTTTGTCGCGACAATTACGTTGTCAGATGACATCGCCAAAGCCCTTGCGCGTGACTCGAAAGAATGCATAGCCGGCATACATCACCACAACACCAAACATCAGATAGAGACCAAGCCCCCGCCAATCCGGCATTCTCCCCCAGAGCGCGACCTCTCTAGCCTGATCTATGATGAAAGTAAGCGGATTGAGCTTGATCATGAAACGAAAATTCTCCGGCAGCGCACTCACTGGAAACATGGCCGATGACAGGAACAGCATGGCCGTCGCCAAAACTCCGGTGACCTGGTTGATATCGCGTAGATAAACGCCCGCCGCCGCAAGAAACCACGACAAGCCCAGCGTGAACACTATCAGCGGCAACAAGACCACAGGCAAAAGGGCGACTTGCCATGTAAAGGTGTGATCAATTGCCGCGCGAAGCGCGATAAAGACCACTACATTCATCATTGCGTGAAACAACGCTGACACCACCATAGGCCAAGGCATCAGCTCAAGTGGGAATATGATCCTTTTGACGAAGTTGGGGTTTGACGTTATCAGTAATGGCGCCCGCGTCAAGCATTCCGCGAAAAACCCATGCACAATGAGGCCGACAAAAAGGATCAGCGAATAATGAGAGCTGCCATCCTGAACCTGTGGCCACTTGACCTTCATGACGGAACCGAAGGCCAGCGTATAAACCAACAACATCAGAAATGGACTGATGAGAGACCAGAACAATCCGAAGCTTGCCCCACGGTATCTCCCCAGAATTTCACGCTTGGACAGTTCGGTTACCAGAGACCGGTGTTTTCCGAATGGAGAAAACGGATCAAACACAATATTTGTTGACACCGCTTTTAGTTCTGACATCCAGCTTCTTCTCCGAATAAAACGCATCCATAGATCCAACTCTTAATACGCGAGGACCGATGAAAGCTCCTGCTGCAGGTCTCGCACATCTTCAACACCAATCGAGAGCCGCACCAGCCCGTCGCTGATGCCCAGCCGCTTGCGGTTGGCTGGCGGCACCGAGGCGTGGGTCATGATGGCGGGGTGCTCGATCAGGCTCTCGACGCCGCCGAGCGACTCGGCCAGGGCGAACAGCTCGCAGCGTTCCAGCATGCGGCGCGCCTTCTTCAGGCCGCCCTTCACCTCGATGGTCACGATGCCGCCGAAACCGTGCATCTGGCGCTTGGCCAGGGCGTGTTGCGGGTGACTCTTGAGACCCGGGTAGATCACTCGATCGATGGCCGGGTGCTTCTGCAACCAGGTTGCCAGTTCCAAGGCGCTGGCGCAGTGCTGGCGCATGCGCAGATGTAGCGTCTTCAGGCCGCGCATGGCGAGGAATGCGTCGAACGGGCCGGCCACCGCGCCCACCGAGTTCTGCAGGAAGCCCATCCGCTCAGTCAGGTCCTTGTTGTTGGCAACCACGATGCCGCCGACCATGTCGGAGTGGCCGTTGATGTACTTGGTGGCCGAGTGCAGCACCAGGTCGGCGCCGAACTCCAGCGGTCGCTGAACCATCGGCGAGCAGAAGGTGTTGTCGACCACCAGGATCAGGCCGTGCTTCTTCGCGAACGCGGCAACCTTGGCCAGGTCGACCAGCTTCAGCATCGGGTTGGTCGGCGTCTCGGCCCAGATCATCCGCGTGTTCGGCTTCAGCGCTGCTTTCAATGCTGCCGTGTCGTTCAGGTCGACGAAGCTGAAATCCAGTCCGGCCGAGCGGCGTCGTACCCGCTCGAACAGTCGGTAAGTGCCGCCGTAGAGATCGTCCATAGCGATCACGTGGCTGCCTGAATCGAGCAGGTCCAGCACGGTCGATGCCGCCGCCAGACCGGAGGCGAACGCGAAGCCGGCCACACCGCCTTCCAGATCCGCCACGCAGCGCTCATAGGCCATCCGCGTAGGATTCTGCGTGCGCGAATACTCGTAGCCCTTGTGCTTGCCCGGGCTCTCCTGCACGTAGGTCGAGGTAGCGTAGATCGGCGTCATGATGGCGCCAGTGCTGGGGTCGGGATGCTGGCCGGCGTGGATCGCGCGGGTACCCATTCCCTGTTCGCTGCGTTGCTTGCCGTTTTTCATCGCCTTGTTGCTCCCAGCCCACTGGACGGGCCATCTTGGATGAGGATCGAACCGCTGATTCTAGCCGCTAAGGGGTAACCGCCGGGCATTCGGATGAAGACGACGTTCATATCAAAGTGGGCAAACTGCTGACTTGTTGTCACTTCTTTACACCATGGTGCTCCGCAAACCTGACCGGCGCTTGGTCATTGCGGCCAGAACCGGCATCATTTGCTGCTGACTGCGCGTTCAAATCGCCAGCAGGCCCCACTGAGTCGAACCCAGGACACACTGATGAATGGATTATCCGCAAGGAGCAAGACACTGTTGGTGACCGGCGGAGCCGGCTTCATCGGCGCGAATTTCGTGCTGCAGGCAATGGCCGACGGCTTGCACGTGGTCAACCTGGACAAGCTCACCTATGCCGGCAACCTCGACACGCTGGCCTCGCTGCAAGGTGATGTGCGTCACGTTTTCGTGCAGGGTGACATCGGCGACCGCGCATTGGTGGCGACGCTGCTGGCTGAGCACAAGCCCGATGCCATCGTGAACTTCGCGGCCGAGTCGCATGTGGACCGTTCGATCGACGGGCCGGCCGAGTTCGTGCAGACCAACGTGGTCGGTACGTTGGGCCTGCTGGAATGCGCCCGCGATTACTGGCGCAGTCTGGAGGGCACAACCCGCGAGGCATTCCGCTTCCTGCATGTGTCCACCGACGAGGTCTATGGCTCGCTCGGCGCCGAGGGCAAGTTCACCGAGACCACGCCGTACGCGCCGAACTCGCCGTACTCCGCGTCGAAGGCTGCGTCCGACCATCTGGTGCGAGCGTTCCACCACACCTACGGCCTGCCCACGCTCACCACCAACTGCTCGAACAACTACGGGCCGTACCAGTTCCCGGAGAAGCTCATTCCGCTGGTGACCGCCAAGGCGCTGGCCGGCGAGTCACTCCCTGTTTACGGCGACGGCCTGAACATCCGCGACTGGCTGTTCGTGGGCGACCACTGCAGTGCCATCCGTCGTGTACTTGAGGCCGGTCGCGTGGGCGAGACTTACAACGTGGGCGGCAATGCCGAACGCACCAACATCACCGTGGTGAAGACGATCTGCGCGTTGCTCGACGAGCGCCGCCCCCTGGCCGACGGTCGCAAGCGCGAATCGCTGATCACTTACGTGAAGGACCGCCCCGGCCACGACCGCCGCTACGCGATCGACTCCAGCAAGCTGCAGCGCGAACTGGGGTGGAAGCCCTCGCAAACCTTCGAAAGCGGTATCGCCGCCACGGTGGACTGGTACCTCGCCCACCAGCCATGGGTGCAGCGCGTGCTGGACGGCAGCTACCGCATGGAGAGACTGGGCGCATGAGCATGACCAACGCACGCAAGGGCATCATCCTCGCCGGCGGTTCCGGCACCCGGCTGCACCCGATCACCCGCGCGATCAGCAAGCAGCTGCTGCCGGTGTACGACAAGCCGATGATCTACTACCCGCTGGCCACGCTGATGCTGGCCGGCATTCGCGAAGTGCTGTTGATCAACACCCCGCATGAGCAGGACATGTTCCGGCGCCTGCTCGGCGACGGCTCGCAGTGGGGCATCGCCATCCACTATGCGGTGCAGCCCTCGCCCGACGGACTGGCGCAGGCATTCACCATCGGTCGCGACTTCGTCGACGGCAAGCCGAGCTGTCTGGTGCTGGGCGACAACATCTTCTACGGCCACGGCTTCACCGAGCGGCTCAAGCGCGCCGCCGCGCGCGAGCATGGCGCCACCGTGTTCGGCTACTGGGTGAAGGACCCGGAGCGCTACGGCGTGGCCGAGTTCGACGGCGCCGGCAAGGTGATCGGGCTGGAGGAAAAGCCGGCCCAGCCGAAATCGCATTACGCGGTCACCGGCCTGTACTTCTACGATGGCCGGGTATGTGACTACGCCGCCTCGCTGAAACCCTCGCCGCGCGGCGAGCTGGAGATCACCGACCTCAACCGCTGTTACCTCGACGGCGGTTCGCTGCATCTGGAGCAGCTCGGCCGCGGCTTCGCCTGGCTGGATACCGGCACCCACGAGTCGCTGATGGAGGCGGGCAACTACATCGAGACGATCGAGAACCGGCAGGGGCTCAAGGTGTGCTGCCCGGAAGAAATCGCCTACCTCAACGGCTGGATCGACGCCGAGCAGTTGCTGGCGCTGGCCGCGCCGCTGGCCAAGACCGGCTATGGCCAGTACCTGCAGCAGCTGACCCGGCAAGGCTTGGCACGATGAAGGTCATCGAGACGGCACTGCCCGGTGCGCTAATCATCGAACCACAGGTGTTCGGCGATTCCCGCGGGTTTTTTTACGAAAGCTACAACAAGGCCAAATGGGTCGAGGCCGGCATCGATGCCGACTTCGTGCAATCCAACGTCTCGCGCTCCGCGCGCGGCGTGCTGCGCGGCCTGCATTACCAGTGGCCAAACCCGCAGGGCAAGCTGGTCAGCGTTCTGGAAGGCGAAGTCTACGACGTGGCGGTGGACATCCGCCGCGGCTCGCCCACGTTCGGGCAGTCGGTGGGCGTGATGCTGACGGCCGGCAACCACCGTCACTTCTGGATACCGGAGGGCTTCGCGCACGGTTTCTGCGTGGTTTCCGAATTCGCCACCTTCACCTACCAGTGCACCGCGTTGTATGACGCCAAGGCCGACGCCGGCATCCGCTGGAACGATGCCGCGCTCGCCATCGACTGGCCCGTCAGCGCACCACTGCTGTCGGACAAGGACAGCAAGACGCCGCTGCTCTCGGACGTGCCGCCCGAGCGCTTGCCGGTCTACACGCCATGAGGATCCTGCTGCTCGGCGCCAACGGCCAGCTCGGCCGTACGTTCCTCGACCAGGGCGGTCTGGCCACCCGCGGTTCGCTATTCGTCGCCAGCCGTGACGGTGCCCTGGCGGGCGGCGGTCGCGGCGAGATCGCCGACCTGTCTGCCCCCGAATCGCTGCCTGCCCTGCTCGATCGCGTGCGGCCGGACCTGATCGTCAATGCCGCCGCGTACACGGCGGTCGATCGCGCCGAGCAGGAAGAGGCGCTGGCCACCCGTGTCAACGGCGAGGCGGTCGGCGTGCTGGGCCATTGGGCAGTAGCTCACGGTGCGCTGGTGATCCATTACTCCACCGACTACGTGTTTGACGGCAAGCAATCGCAGCCCTACGCGGTCGACGCGCCGACCGGTCCACTTGGCGCCTACGGTCGCAGCAAGCTCGCAGGCGAGCAGGCGCTGCGCGACAGCGGTGCCGATCACCTGATATTGCGCACCGCGTGGGTCTATGCCGCACACGGCCACAACTTCCTGCGCACCATGCAGCGCCTGGGCGCCGAGCGCGACGAGCTGCGTGTGGTGGCCGACCAGCACGGCGCGCCCACCGACACCGGCCTGATCGTGCAAGGCACGCTCGCCGCACTCGATCGCTGGCTGCAGTCGAAGGGTGTGCAGCGCCCTGCACTGGTCGGCACACACCATCTGGTCGCCAGCGGCGCGACGACCTGGCACGGCTTCGCCAGCGCGATCTTCGACGAGGCGCAGGCGCGCGGCCTGCTGCCGCACCCACCGCGCGTGATGGCGATCGCCACCACCGATTACCCGACTCCAGCGGTGCGCCCGGCGTGGTCATTGCTGGACAACTGCGACTTCCAGCAGCGATTCGATTTCCCTCTGCCCGATTGGCGCGAGGGATTGGGCAAAGTCATCGGCCTTCTCCACTCGCCGTAGGGACGACCTTACGCCGATCGCCCTTGATGGCTAACGTACAAGGAGCACGCTCGCGGGCGATGCGTTTGAGGTCGGTAGTTGCTAGGGCAAAGGCATCGCCCGCGAGCGGGCTCCTACGACATCGCGCGCTTGTTTGGTGTCGCCGGCGATGGGCTTTCGAATGACACGAATGACGGGTTTGGTTCACAATCGCGCGCATTCCTCCCCCGCTTGCGCGCGAAACGCCATGTTGATCCCCCTCATCCTCAGCGGCGGCAGCGGCAGCCGGTTGTGGCCGGTGTCGCGCAAGAACCTGCCCAAGCAGTTCCTGGCGCTGGCCGGCGAGGGCACGCTGTTCCAGCAGACCGTTGCGCGCACCCGGCAGCTGCCGGATGTCGCCGCGCCGATCGTGGTGGCCAGCGAGGATCATCGCTTCCTCGCCGCCGACCAGCTGCTGGAAGCGGGCGTGGCGGACGCCACCATTGTGCTGGAGCCGCTGGCCCGCAACACCGCGCCGGCGATCGCGCTGGGCGCGCTCAGCGCCCTGCAGCGCGACGCGGAGGCCATCCTGCTGGTGCTGCCGGCCGACCACCTGATCGGCGACACCGCCGCCTTCGTCGAGGGCGTGACGAAGGCGCTGCCGCTGGCCGCGCAGGGCTGGCTGGTCACCTTCGGCATTCGCCCGGATCGCCCCGAGACCGGCTTCGGCTACATCCGTCGCGCCGAGGCGATCGGCAGCCATGGCTACCGCGTGGAGCGGTTCATCGAGAAGCCCGACCTCGCCACAGCCGCGTCGTACCTGGCCGATGGCGGCTACGACTGGAACTCCGGCATGTTCCTGTTCAAGGCCGCACGCTACCTGGAAGAACTCGAGGCGCACGCGCCGGCGATGCTGGCCGCAGTGCGCGAGGCGCACGCGAAAGCCACGACCGACCTCGACTTCGTGCGCATCGACCGCGACGCGTTCGCGCAGGCGCCGGACAAGTCGATCGACTACGCAGTGATGGAGAAGACCACGCGCGCGGCGGTGATCCCGGTGAGCTGCGCGTGGAGCGACATTGGCTCGTGGTCGGCACTGTGGCTGACCGGCAACAAGGACACCGCCGGCAACCTGCGCGAAGGCGACACCTTGGCGGTGGACACGCGCAACTCGCTGCTGCGCTCGCACGAGCGCCACCTGCTTGCCACCGTCGGCATCGACGACCTGATCGTGGTGACCACGCCGGACGCCACCCTGGTGGCGCACCGCGATGCCGCGCAGGACGTGAAGAAGATCGTCGAGCAGCTGAAGGCCGCCGGCCGCAGCGAGCACTCGCTGCACCGCGTGGTGTACCGGCCGTGGGGTAGCTACGACTCGCTGGAGGAGGGCTCGCGCTTCCAGGTCAAGCGCATCGTGGTCAAGCCCGGCGCGGCGCTGAGCCTGCAGAAGCACCACCACCGCGCCGAGCACTGGATCGTGGTCTCCGGCACTGCCGAGGTCACCTGCGACGACAAGGTGTTCCTGCTCAGCGAGAACCAGAGCACCTATATCCCGCTGGGCAGCAGGCACCGCCTGCGCAACCCCGGCAAGGTGGCGCTGGAACTGATCGAGGTGCAATCCGGCAGCTACCTGGGCGAAGACGACATCGTGCGCTACGACGACGTCTACGGGCGTGCCTGATCGGCGACCCGTGTCGCCGGATGGCCGGGCGACGTCAGCCGATCGTGCAGGCCGCCGCGTGGATGCGCGGCCCAGTTGACCGGCATCAACACGGCGACAGGGCGCGCGTCGCAGAGTCGCCGGCAGCATGAACGACACCGGCACAGCTTCCCCTGCGGCGCGGAATCCGGCGGCCATCCCGCTGGCCGGCCTGTTCCACGCCCTGGCCAGCAGTGCGGAGGGATTGTCCGGGCCCGAGGCGGCGAGCCGGCTGCTGCGCGATGGCCCGAACGAGGCCCGCCAGGCCGGCCGCCATGGCGTGATCGCCACCCTGCTCAGCCTGTTCGCCAACCCGCTGGTGGTCATCCTGCTGCTGGCGGCGGGCGTCTCCGGCTTCCTCGGCGACTGGGCCGGCGCCGCCATCATCGTCGCCATCGTGCTGCTGAGCGTGACGCTCAACTTCGCGCTCAGCTACCGCTCGCAGCAGGCCGCCAACCGCCTGCGCGAGGAGATCGCGCCGATGGCAACGGTGCTCCGCGACGGCCGCTGGCAGGAACGGCCGCGCCGCGAACTGGTGGTGGGCGACGTGATCCGGCTGTGCGCCGGCAACCGGGTGCCCGCCGATGCGCGCCTGATCGACGCGCGCGACCTGCACGTGCAGCAGGCTGCGCTGACCGGCGAATCGGCACCGGCGGCCAAGGAGTCCGTGGCCGGCGCGGACGGCGCGAACGGCGCGGATGCGCGGCAGCTGGTCTTCCTTGGCACCTCGGTGGTGGCTGGCACGGCGACCGCGCTGGTCTTCGCCACCGGGCGCAACACGGCCTTCGGCGACGTTGCCGAGACGCTGTCCGAGCGGCCGCCGCAGACCGAGTTCGAGCGCGGCCTGGCGGATTTTTCCAGGCTGATCATGCGCACCGTGGTGTTCCTGCTGCTCGGCGTGCTGCTGGCGGGCGTCGTGCTGCACCGTCCGCCCCTGGAGACGCTGCTGTTCGCGCTGGCGCTGGCGGTCGGACTGACGCCCGAGTTCATGCCGATGATCACCACCGTCACGCTGGCCCGCGGCGCGGTGCGCATGGCGCGCCGGCGGGTGATCGTCAAGCACCTTGCCGCCATCGAGGATTTCGGCAGCATGACGGTGCTGCTGAGCGACAAGACCGGCACCCTGACCAGCAGCGAGACCGCGGTCGCCGCCACGGTCGACCCGTTCGGTGAAGCCTCCACGCGCACGCTGCTGCTGGCCCAGCTCAACGCCGCGTTCGAGACCGGCATCCGCAGCCCGCTCGATGCGGCCATCCTGCGCCACGCCACGCTGACCACCGACGAGTACCGCAAGCTCGACGAGATCCCGTTCGACTTCGAGCGGCGCCGGTTGTGCGTGGTGCTGCAGCACGGCGACGAACGGCTGCTGGTGGTCAAGGGTGCGCCGGAATCCGTGCTCGCCGCCTGCACGCAGTACGAGGTGGGCGGCATGCCGCGGCCGCTCGACGACGACGCCACGGCCCGCTGCACGCGCTGCTACGAGGCGTTCGGCGAACAGGGGCTGCGCGTGCTGGCGGTGGCCTATCGCAACATGCCGGTGCAGGACCGCTACACGGTAGTCGATGAAACCGCGCTGGTACTGGCCGGCTTCGTCACCTTCGCCGACCCGGTGATCCCCGGCGTGGCCGATTGCCTGCGCGCGCTGGCGCGTGACGGCATCGCGGTGAAGATCCTCACCGGCGACAACGAAAAGGTGGCGCGGCATGTGTGCGAAGAGGTCGGCATCGACGCCAGCCAGCTGGTGACCGGCACGCAACTCGACGGGCTGGGCGAGGCCGCGCTGGGCGCCCTGGCCGAGCGCACCAACGTGTTCGCGCGGGTTTCGCCCGCGCAGAAGCACCGCATCGTGCTGGCGCTCAAGGGGCGCAACAGCGTGGTCGGCTTTCTCGGCGACGGCATCAACGACGCGCCGTCGCTGCATGCCGCCGACGTGGGCATTTCGGTGGCCGACGCCGTGGATGTCGCCCGCGACGCCGCCGACATCGTGCTGCGCGAGCGCGATCTGGGCATCCTGCACGCCGGCGTCATCGAGGGTCGCCGGGCGTTCGCCAACGTCATGAAGTACCTGTTGATGGGCACCAGTTCCAACTTCGGCAACATGTTCAGCATGGCCGCCGGCACGCTGTTCCTGCCGTTCCTGCCCATGCTGCCGACCCAGATCCTGCTGAACAACTTCCTCTACGACCTGGCGCAGACCGCCATCCCGACCGACAACGTGGACGAGGCGCAACTGCGCCGGCCGCGGCGGTGGAGCGTGGCCGTGATCCGGCGCTTCATGCTCGGCGTCGGGCCGATCAGCTCGCTGTACGACTTCGCCACGTTCTACGTGCTGCTGCACTGGCTGCACGCTTCGGAGGCGGCGTTCCACACCGGCTGGTTCATCGAGTCGCTCGCCACCCAGACCCTGGTGCTGTTCGTCATCCGCACCGCCGGCCATCCGCTGCGCAGCCGGCCCAGCCCGGCGCTGGCGGTCGGCGTGCTGGCGGCGCTGGCCATCGGCATGGTGCTGCCCTGGACACCGCTCGCGCCCAGGCTGGGCATGACGCCGTTGCCAGCGGCGTTCTTCGTGTTCCTGCTGGCGGCGACGGCCACCTACCTGCTGCTGGTCGAGCTGGCCAAGCGGCGATTCATGGATGCTGACGAATGGAACCCAGCGGCATGAGCCGGCGGGCGTCAGCTACGTCACGAGCGAGCGGAAGCATGCGGCCCTGCCTGGCGGAGGAATTCCCGCGGCAGTCGCGCATGGATCTCGTCGGCCGACAGCCCGGCGAGGTCGAGCTTGAGCTCGCCGACGATGCTGGCACGCAGGGACTTGCTGAAGTGGGTGTGCAACACGCCGAGCAGATGTGGCGCCGCGACCAGCACCAGGTGCTCGAAGCGCCCGGCGCGGCGGTCACGCTCCAGCGTCTCACCGATGCTGCGCGCAAACGCATCGAGGCTCTTTTCGGACAGGGTGGTATGCGGCTCGATGGCGTGGCGCGACGGCCCGGCGCTCTCATTTGTGCGTGGCAGGCGCTCGGTCGGCGCGTCACGGCCCAGCGCCCGGCCATCGGGATTGGTCAGGCAGGCAACCTCGGTCCACGTCGCGGGCTTTGCGTTTGCCTCGAAGCAGCGCGCCCTCACGCTGTCGGCGACGACTACCATCACGTTGGACATATCGAACCTCCCGCGGAAGCGCGCAAGACGACCATGCCGGCATCAATGCCGCATCACCACCGGAATGCCGGCATGGTTCAGGATATGGCGGGTGGCGCCGCCGAAGACCCATTCGCTGAAACGGGTGCGGCCGTAGGCCCCCATCACCAGCAGGCCGGCGCCGATCTCCGTCGCTGCGGCGAGCAGGGCCGCACCGGCTTGCTCGTCGCTGGCGAGCAGCGGGCGTTGCTCGGCATGGATGCCGTGCCGCCGTAGATACATATCGAGATCGAACGCGGGCTTCCAGTCTATTTCGGTGAGCACTTTTCGCTGCGTTCCGCTCAGCACCACCACGCGGCCGGCGCGCGCCAGCAGCGGCCGCGCCGCGTGGATCGCCCGGATCGCCTCCGGCGAGCCGTTCCACGCCACGGCAATGCATTCCGGTGCGGGCGCCAGCGCTCCTTCCGGCGGAACGACGAGGCACGGGATCTCCACCGAGAGCGCGATGCGACCAGGTTCCACGGCACTCTCTTCCGGCGCCGGCGTGCGTTCCAGCACCAGCAGGTCATGCCAATTGCCGATGTGCCCGAGCACGCTGGGCAGGTCGCCGGCGGCTACCTGCCAAGCCGCCTTCGTCACGCCGTGCTCGCCAGCCCAGCGGACGAACGCGGGGCCGGCGGCCGAAGCGCCCTCCATCAAATCGCGGATACCCTCCAGAACGTAGCTCGCAAGCTCCGGCGTCTCATACCCCTGCATCAGGGCCATCGGCGACGGACTGACGTAGAGACCCGTCAGCGAGGCATCCAGCGCAGCGGCCAGGCGCGCCGCGTACGCCGGGCCTCGCGACCAGGTCGCGTAGCTGCTGGTGTAGGCCAGGATGTCCCGCATGTCGCTGCCCTCCTCCACGGAAGACAATCTAGCGATGCCGCAGACCGCAGGCTTGACCTCGATCAACTACGGCATGCAAAGGCCTTGCGCAGGCGGCATGGCCATTTGCCGCGCTACTCCACGGTGACGGATTTCGCCAGGTTGCGCGGCTGGTCGACGTCGGTGCCGCGCAGCACGGCGACGTGGTAGGCGAGCAGCTGCAGCGGCACGGTGAACACGGCCGGGGCGATGAAGTTGCCGCCGGAGGCCACGCGCAGCATGGTACCGGTGCCGGCCATGTCGTCCATGCCGGCGGCGCCATCGGCGAACACGATCAGGCGGCCGCCGCGGGCGCGCACTTCCTGCAGGTTGGATTTGAGCTTGTCCAGCAGCGGGCCGTTCGGCGCCACCGCAATCACCGGCATGTGCTCGTCGACCAGCGCCAGCGGGCCGTGCTTGAGTTCGCCGGCGGCATAGGCCTCGGCGTGGATGTAGGAGATTTCCTTGAGCTTCAGCGCGCCTTCCAGCGCCACCGGGTACTGCACGCCGCGGCCGAGGAACAGTGCATGCTGGCGGTGGATGAACTCGCCGGCCAGGGCGATGATCGCCGGCTCCATCTGCAGCGTTTCCTCGATCGCCCGCGGCAGGTGCTGCAGCTCGGCGCACAGCGCGGCGTAGCGCGCCTCGTCCAGGCCGTGGCGGCGGCCCAGTTCCAGCGTCAGCAGGGCGAGCGCGGCAAGCTGGGTGGTGAAGGCCTTGGTCGAAGCCACGCCGATCTCGGGGCCGGCGCGGGTCATCAGCTTGAGGTCGGCCTCGCGCACCGCCGAGGACTCGGGCACGTTGCAGATCGCCAGCGTGCCGAGGTAGCCGCGGCGGCGCGCTTCGCGCATCGCCGCCAGGGTGTCGGCGGTTTCGCCGGACTGCGAGATCGCCACGAACAGCGTGCCTTCGGGCACCACCGTCTCGCGGTAGCGGTATTCGCTGGCCACTTCCACGCTGACCGGCAGCCGCGCGTACTCCTCGATCCAGTACTTGGCCACCAGGCCGGCGTGGTAGCTGGTGCCGCAGGCGACGATGTGCAGGCCGCGGGTGGCCGCCAGCAGCGCGTCGCTGTCGATGCCGAAGATGTTCGGCAGCACGCCGTGCGGGCCCAGGCGCGCTTCCAGCGTGTCGGCCACCGCGCGCGGCTGCTCGAAGATCTCCTTCTGCATGTAGTGGCGGTACTCGCCGCGCTCCACCGCGTCGCTGGACAGCTCGCTCTCGTGCACCGCGCGCTCCACCGGCGCGCCGTCCAGGCCGTACACCTGCATGCTGTCGCGGGTGATCTCGACCACGTCGCCATCGTCGAGATAGACCATGCGGTGGGTCACCTGCACCAGCGCCTGCGCGTCGGAGCCGAGGAAGTTCTCGCCGATGCCCAAACCGACCAGCAGCGGCGCGCCGCGCCGCGCGCCGACCACGTGGCCGGGCTCGTCGCGGCTGAGCACGGCGATGGCGTAGGCGCCTTCCAGCTCGCGCACGGTGGCCAGCACCGCCTCGCGCAGGTGCAGGCCCTGGTCGAGGTGGCGGTCGATCAATGCGGCCATCACCTCGGTGTCG
>NZ_AJXW01000054.1 GCF_000264375.1 Rhodanobacter thiooxydans LCS2 | reverse complement strand
TGAACACGTGGCCGGCGGCCTGCAGCTCGGCGCGCAGGCTGGCGTAGTTCTCGATGATGCCGTTGTGCACGATCGACACCCGCCCGGCGATGTGCGGATGCGCGTTGGCCTCGTTCGGCACGCCGTGGGTGGCCCAGCGCGTGTGCGCGATGCCGGTGCCGCCGCGCAGCGGGTCGGCCAGGTACAGCGCCTCCATCTCGCGCACCTTGCCCTTGGCGCGCACGCGGTGGATCTCGCCGCCGTCGAGCACGGCCACGCCGGAGGAGTCGTAGCCGCGATACTCCAGCGCCTTCAGGCCGGCGATCAGCAGCGGGGCGACGTCTCGCTGGGCTACGGCTGCAACAATTCCGCACATCGGGCAGTTTCCTTGGATTGGCGCGGGCCGCTGGCCCGTCGCGAGGGCACGATCATGCGGGAGCGACCTGACTGCCGCCTTTCATGCCTCGCGGGAAGGTTCAGAGCTTGTGAAGAAAACCACTTTCTGTGGTTTTCTTCAGTCGCGAGTCCGGTACACGCCCGGACTCGCTCACATGAAACAGTCACTGGCGTGACTGTTTCATGTCCGGCCATCGGCCAACTGTTCCTGCGTTGCCTCAACTCGGGCATCGGGCAACTGCTCCTGCCTTGCCTCAACTCGGGCATCCATGCCCTCGCCATGCCCTCGCCGTGCCCTCGCCGTGGCCGGCCTGAGAGGTTGAAAAAACTCACAACCTCTCAGTTGACCTTGCGGCGCAGCCAGTTCAGCAGGTCGATGCGGGTGATCAGGCCAAGGAAGTCATCGCCGTCCACCACGATCGCCACATGGCCGCGCTCGAACACCGGCAGCAGCGACTCGACCGGCGAGCGCACGTCGAGCTTGTGCAGGCTGGTGATCATCGCGGTCGACACCGGGTCGCGGAAGCGCGTCTCGTCGGCATGCACGTGCATCAGCACGTCGGACTCGTCGACGATGCCCACCAGCTTGCGCCCGTCCATCACCGGCAGCTGCGACACGTCGTACAGCTTCATGCGGTTGTAGGCGGTGATCAGCAGCTCGTTCGGGCCGACCACCACGGTGTCGCGCTGGGCGAACGGGCGCAGCAGCAGGTCGCGCAGGTCGCCGTGCTGCTCGCGCTCGATGAAGCCGTTGTCGAGCATCCAGTAGTCGTTGTACAGCTTGGATAGGTACTTGTTGCCGGTGTCGCAGACCAGGGTCACCACGCGCTTCGGGCTGGTCTGCTCGCGGCAGTAGCGCAGCGCGGCGGCCACCAGGGTGCCGGTGGACGAGCCACCCAGCACGCCTTCCTTCGCCAGCAGTTCGCGCGCGGTGAGGAAGCTTTCCTTGTCGGGAATCGCATAGGCCTTCTTCACCCGGGTGAAGTCGCTGATGCTGGGCAGGAAATCTTCGCCGATGCCTTCGACCATCCAGCTGGCGGACTTGGTCGAGAGCGTGCCCTCGTTGATGTACTGCGCGAGGATCGAGCCGACCGGATCGGCCAGGATGAGTTCCGTCTGCGGCGAGTGCTCGGCGAAGAACTTCGACAGGCCGCTGAGCGTGCCGGACGAACCGCAACCGACCACCACCGCATCGACCCGGCCGTCCATCTGCTCGAGGATCTCCGGCCCGGTGGTGGCGATGTGCGCGGCCGGGTTGTCGGGGTTGCCGAACTGGTTGATGAAATAGGCACCGGGCGTTTCGCGGGCGATCCGCTCGGCCATGTCCTGGTAGTACTCGGGATGGCCCTTGGCCACGTCGGAGCGGGTCAGCACCACCTCCGCGCCCATCGCCTTGAGGTTGAAGATCTTCTCCCGGCTCATCTTGTCCGGCACTACCAGGATCAGCCGGTAGCCCTTCTGCTGCGCGACCAGGGCCAGGCCCAGGCCGGTGTTGCCGGCGGTGCCCTCGACCAGGATGTCGCCGGGGCGGATGCGGCCATCCTTCTCGGCGCCCTCGATCATCGACAGGCCGATGCGGTCCTTGATCGAGCCGCCGGGGTTGGCGCTCTCCAGCTTGAGGAACAACTCGCACGGCCCGGTGTCCAGGCGCTGGGCGCGCACCATCGGGGTATGTCCGATCAGTTCGAGGACACTCTGGTGGACCGTCATGGGGACTCCGTCGCTGGAGCAGCCGCGGAAGACGCCGCCGCTGCGGGATCGCCATGATAACCGCTCGCCGTGGGCACAGGCCGCAAACGCGGCGGCCCCGGTACCTTTCCCGTCATGCAGGAAAAGCCCGGGGCCGCGTTGGCGTGTGAAGCAGCGGGTCAGTGGATAAGGTGCGACCGATCCGCCCACATGCGCTCGAGTCGCGCCTTGGCCAGCAGTTTCTCCTTCTTCATGCTGGCGAGGGTGACATCGTCGATGGGCAATACGCCGATGTCGGCGTCGTGCACCTTGCTGTCGAGTTCGCGGTGATGCTGGTACAGGCGCCGGAATTCGGCGTCGGCCTTCATCAATGCCTCGACATCGTCGCGCTGCTGGTTTTCAAACATGATCCGACCTCCTCGCGAGTTGGCATGCGGATGCGACAGGAAGCATCCGCAGACGTTGAACGCACGCACGCACCCCGCCGCCCACGCCGGATGACCGGGACGCAGGGGGAGCTTGGAAACGGGGGATAAGCGCATGGTTCGGGTCAGTAGCCCACAAGGCCTGGATGCCTCGTGGGACTCTGACCCTACTCCGCCACTCTGGGGGCCGCAAGGGCCTGCGACAGCATGTAGCGAAACCGCGGAATACAGGTGAAAAAGCTGTCAAAACAGCATTTTACAATTGCCCGGCCGAAGCCCAAGCGGGCTCCGGCCAAGCCGCGGCAGGGCGCGTAGGCGCCTTGCTGGGAGGCCTCAGGGATGCTGTTTCGAGGTGCTCGTCTCGGCTGGCTTGTCGGCGTCTTCCATCTGCGAGCGCATCGCCTTGGCGGCCTGGGCCGCCAGTTCGGCCTGGCGCTTGGCGGCCTTGGCCACCTTGCTCTGCGCCGCCGCCAGTTTCTTGGCCCGTTCGGCCTCGGCCCGCGCCTGATCGGCTGCCTGCGAATACTCCTGCCCCTGCGCCTGCAAGCGGGCGGCCTCTTCCTGCGCCAGCTGGTACTGCAGGCGCTGGCGTTCCAGCTCGCGCCGGGCCATCTCGGCGTCACGCCGGCTGTTGTCGAGCAGGATCTGGTCGTGTTCGCGGTCAAGCTGGGTCAGTTTGACCTGCGCATCCTGCAGCTGGGCGGCGGTCTTGGCCAGATCGACCCGGCGTTCAGCCAGGTACAGCACATGCGGCCGCTCGCGCGAACTGGCCTGGGCCAGCCGGTTGATCGCGTCGTGGGCGCGCGCCTGTTCTGCCTGCGCGTAGTTGCCCATGCCAGGGTCGTTGGCGAGCTGGTTGAGGCTGTTGGTCAGGCGGCTGATGTCGATGTCGTCCTGGCGGGCGTGTGCCGGGCCGAGTACGGCCAGCGCCAGCGCAAGCGTGGCCAGGGTGGCGGTGGAATGCTTCATGGCTGCCCCCCCTGGGAGTTCGCGGCGGGTTGCTGCTGCGCGTCGGGCACGGTCTGGAAACCGTCGGCCGGCGGCGCGGACAACACCGACGAGGAGGGTGCCGGCATTTCCCCGGTCGGCGCTGGGTTGGTCGGCGGCGCCGGTTGCCCGGCCTGCGGGGTCCCCGCTGCATCCTGTTCACCCTCCTGACGCAGACGGGTGTTCTCGCGCAGCTTGCTCTGGATCTGCGCCCTTGCCGCGCCCAGCCGGGCCTTGGCCTGGGCCAGTTCGGCATCGGCCCGCGACTCCTCGGCCAGGTTCGCCGCGTCGGCGTACTTGCGCTCGGCCATGGCGGCCTGCGCCAGCTGGAACTTGTCCTGCGCAAAGCCCAGGTCGACCGGCGCGTAATCCGCCGCGCCCGCGTCGCGGGCCATCTGCAACTGGTTCTGGGCCTGGTTCATCGAGTCATTCGGCGGCGGCGCCGAGGCGCAACCGGCGAGCGCCAAGCCCAGCAACAAGACCGCCAGGACGATGCCGGCGCGGCGCGGGGATCCGGCCAGCGGGGAAAAGATGTACATCACATTCCTCATGGTGTGTCGCAGCGTATTGTGGGCGGGCATAATCCATCATTGCAACGCGCATTTCGCCAACCCAGGGGTCATTTGTGGATATCGGCTACTTCCTCAAGCTTATGGTAGACAAGGGCGCATCGGACATGTTCCTGTCCACCGGCGCCCCGGTGAATATCAAGGTCGAGGGCAAGCTGTACCCGCTGGGCAACACCGGGCTCCCCGGCGGCATGGTCAAGAAGATCGCCTATTCGCTGATGGACGAGGGCCAGGTGCCGCAGTTCGAGCGCGACCTGGAGCTGAACATGGCGCTGGCGGTGAAGGAAGCCGGCCGCTTCCGCATCAACGTGTTCAAGCAACGCGGCGAAGTGGGCATGGTGATCCGCGCGATCAAGAGCGAGATCCCCAGCATCGAGCAACTGCAGCTGCCCAGCATCTTCCGCGACCTGATCATGGAGCCGCGCGGGCTGATCCTGGTGGTCGGCGCCACCGGCTCGGGCAAGTCGACCACGCTGGCGGCGATGCTCGACCAGCGCAACTCCAATTCGCCCGGCCACATCCTCACCATCGAGGACCCGATCGAGTACCTGCACCGGCACAAGAAGTCGATCGTCAACCAGCGCGAGGTGGGCCTGGACACGCACAGCTACCACGAGGCGCTGAAGAACGCGATGCGCGAGGCGCCGGACGTGATCATGATCGGCGAGATCCGCGACACCGACACGATGGAGGCGGCGATCGCCTTCTCCGAGACCGGCCACCTGTGCCTGGCCACGCTGCACTCGAACAACGCCGACCAGACGCTGGAGCGCATCCTCAACTTCTTCCCCGAGTCGGCGCACAAGAACGTGCTGATGAACCTGGCGCTGAACCTGCGCGCGGTGATCAGCCAGCGCCTGGTGATCGGCAAGGACGGCCGCCGCATCCCGGCCGCCGAGGTGCTGCTGAACACCCCGCTGATCCGCGACATGATCCGCCGCGGCCAGATCCACGAGATCAAGGAAGCCATGGACCGCAGCCTGCAGGAAGGCATGCAGACCTTCGACCAGTCGCTGTACAAGCTGTACAAGGAAGGCCGTGTGGAGCTGGAAGAGGCGCTCAACAAGTCCGATTCGCGCGACGGCCTGGCGCTGAAGATCCGCCTCGCCGAAGGCGGCAACAGCGACGAAGTGATGGCCGATCCTTACGGAATGGGGTTCTGAGGGGCTGGGAATAGGGAATCGGGAATAGGAACAGCGAAAGCAGGAGCCGCATTCCGCTCCTGGTTTTTCCCGATTCCCTATTCCCCTTCCCGGCTCAGGGCGCGTCCGGCTGGGCTTCTGGCGCGGCGCGGCGGAACGCCCCCAGCTCGTTGCATGACTGGTAGATGCGCACGATGGTCGGGAAGTCGTCCAGCGGCAGCTTCCAGCGCAGCGCGTTGTAGACCTGCGGCACCAGGCAGGCGTCGGCCATGCTCGGCGCCTCGCCGTGGCAATAGCGGCCGGTAGCCACGTTGTCGCCCAGCATCGTCTCGATCGCCCGGAACCCCACGCCGATCCAGTGCCGCGACCACGCCGCGCGCTGCTCCTCGCTGGCGCCGAATTCCGCCTGCAGCTGCTGCAGCACCCGCAGGTTGCCCAGCGGGTGGATGTCGCAGGCCACCATCTGCGCCAGCGCCCGCACCCGGGCCCGCCCGCGCGCATCGACCGGCAGCAGGGCCGTTTCCAGCTCCGGATGCATCTCGTCGAGGTATTCCATGATCGCCAGCGACTGGGTGATCGCGCGGTCGCCGTCGAGCAGGCAGGGCACCATTTCCTGCGGGTTGAGCGCGCGGTAGTCCGCCGCGTGCTGCTCGCCGCCGTCGCGCACCAGATGCACCGGGCGCGTCTCGTAGTCGAGCCCCTTCAGGTTCAGCGCGATGCGCACCCGATACGCGGCACTGGAACGCCAGTAGCCGTACAGCACCAGACCGCTAGCCATGAGCCACCCCCTGCCGGATAACCGCAGTTTGCCACAGTGTGGGCCGGGCACATGGCGCGCCGCAACGCGCACCACCGGCCGCGGCGTTTGCATCGGCACCCGACGGACCGGACAATAAGCGGTTACCGCCCATGCCGGGCCGTCCCTTGTCCATTATCCGGAGTGCCGCCGTGTCCGTCATCCGCATGAGTGACCTCGATCTGCGCGACCAGCGCGTGCTGATCCGCGAAGACCTTAACGTGCCGATCGACGACCACGGCCGGATCACCTCCACCCAGCGCCTCGACGCCGCGCTGCCCACGATCCGGGCCGCCCGCGACGCCGGCGCGAAGGTGATGGTGATGTCGCACCTGGGCCGGCCGAAGGAAGGCCAGTTCGACGCCGAATCCTCGCTGGCGCCGGTGGCGCTGTGGCTGAGCAGCAAGCTGGACCAGCCGGTGCGGCTGGTGGCCGACTACCTGGTCAACGGCGTCGAGGTGGCCGCCGGTGAGGTGGTGCTGCTGGAGAACTGCCGCATGAACGTTGGCGAGGGCAAGGACGACGAGGCGCTGGCGAAGAAGTATGCCGCGCTGTGCGACATCTTCGTGATGGACGCGTTCGGCACCGCGCACCGCGCGCAGGCCTCCACTCACGGCGTGATCAGGTTCGCCCCGGTCGCTGCCGCCGGCCCGCTGCTGTGCGCGGAGCTTGACGCGCTGGGCAAGGCGCTGGAACACCCGGCGCACCCGCTGCTGGCCATCGTGGCCGGCTCCAAGGTCTCGACCAAGCTGACCCTGCTCGACAACCTGATCGGCAAGGTGGACCAGCTGATCGTGGGCGGCGGCATCGCCAATACCTTCATCGCCGCGCTGGGCTATTCGGTGGGCAATTCGCTGGTGGAACCCGACCTGATCGACGCCGCGAAGAAGGTGCTCGCCGACGCCAAACGCCGCGGCGCCGAAGTGCCGATGCCGGTCGACGTGGTGGTGGCGCCGGCGTTCTCCGCGCAGGCGCCGGCCACGATCAAGCCGGTCGACCAGGTGGGCACGGACGAGATGATCCTCGACATCGGCCCGCGGACTGCCGAGGCCTACGCCGCGCTGGTCGCCAAGGCCGGCACGGTGGTGTGGAACGGCCCGGTCGGCGTGTTCGAATTCGACGCGTTCGGCAAGGGCACCGAGACGCTCGCGCGCGCGATCGCCGCCTCCAACGCGTTCTCCATCGCCGGCGGCGGCGATACCCTGGCCGCGGTCGACAAGTACGGCATCGCCGACCAGGTTTCCTACATCTCCACCGGCGGCGGCGCATTCCTGGAATTCCTCGAAGGCAAGGAACTGCCCGCGGTGGCGGCGCTGAAGGCGCGAGCCGCGAAGTAATGCTCTGCCTGTTCGATCTCGACGGCACCCTGATCGATTCCGAACACGGCATCACCGCGTGCGTGAAGCATGCGCTGGCGCGACTGCAGGTGCCGGTGCCGGCGCACGAGGAACTGCGCCGCTGGATCGGGCCGCCGTTGCGGCACAGCTTCGCGCCGCTGCTGGGCCACGACGCCGATCGCATCGAGGCGGCGGTGGCGTACTACCACGAGCGCTTCGACACGCACGGCTGGCGCGAGCACGAGATCTATCCGGGCATCGAGGCGCTGATCGGGCGGCTGCGCGACGCCGGCCACCGGCTCGCCGTGGTCACCAGCAAGCCGCACCACCACGCCGCACCGATCATCGAACACCTGCCGTTCGGCGCGGCGTTCGGGCGCCTGTACGGCCCGCATCCGGGCAGCGCGCACAGCCAGAAGGCCGCGATGATCGCCGAGGCGCTGGCGGACTTCGGCGCCGAGCCGGCCGACACGGTAATGATCGGCGACCGCCACTTCGACATCGACGGCGCCGTGGCCAACCGCGTGCGCGGCGTCGGCGTGCTGTGGGGTTTCGGCGATCGCGAGGAACTGGAGCAGGCCGGTGCCAGCGCGATCGCGGCGACACCGGACGAACTGGCAAAACTGCTGAGCGCGTCGTAGGGCGGGCACGGCCCGCCGCTTTCCCTTCCACGAAGCAAGAGCCGGCTGCCCTGCCTTATGCAGGAGCGCACCTTGTGCGCTCCTGCATAAGGTTCTTATTCGACGACGCGCTTCACCGCTGTCCGCCGGCTTCGGTTTCGGGCGACAGGTGAGGCAGAGCGGCGGGCGGTGCCCGCCCTACAATGCCTTGGCGTTCAGCGCAGGGTGCGCTTCACCGCGTCGATCACATGCGCCACGGTGAAGCCGAAGTGCTCGAACAGCTGCGGCGCGGGCGCGGAGGCGCCGAACGTGGTCATGCCGACCACCTCGCCGTCCAGGCCCACGTACTTGCACCAGAAATCGGCGCTGGCCGCCTCCACCGCCACGCGGGCGCGGCACCAGGAAGGCAGCACGCCTTCGCGGTATTCCAGCGGCTGCGCGTCGAACACTTCGGTGCACGGCATCGACACCACGCGCACCGCCACGCCCTGCTGCGCCAAGGCGCGGGAAGCCTCCATCGCCAGCTCCACTTCCGAGCCGGTGGCGATCAGGATGGCCTGGAACTTCGTGTCCAGCGGATCGGACAGCACGTAGCCGCCGCGCATGATGTCGGCCACCTGCTGCGCGCTGCGCTGCTGGTGCTTCAGGTTCTGGCGCGAAAACACCAGGCAGGCCGGGTGGCCCTTGCGCTCGATCGCTGCCTTCCACGAAGCGGCCGACTCCACCGCGTCGCACGGGCGCCACAGCTGATTGTTCGGGATATAGCGCAGGCTGGCCATATGCTCGACCGGCTGGTGGGTCGGGCCGTCCTCGCCCAGACCGATCGAGTCGTGGGTGTAGACGTGGATCGCGTGCGCCGGGATCAGCGCGCTCATGCGCACCGCGTTGCGCGCATAGTCGGAGAACACCAAGAACGTCGCGTCGTACGGGATGAAGCCGCCGTGCAGGGCCAGACCGTTGGCGATCGCGGTCATGCCGAACTCGCGCACGCCGTAGTAGACATAGTTGCCCTTGCCGCCGGCGCTGTCGCCGTTGCCGGCGTCGAGGCTGCCCTTCCACTTGGTGAGGTTGGAGCCGGCCAGATCCGCCGAGCCGCCGATCAGCTCCGGCAGCAGTGGCGCGAACGCCTCGATGCTCATCTGGGAGGCCTTGCGCGAAGCCACTTCGGGGCCGTCGGCCTGCAGCTTGTCGATGAATGCCTGCGACTTCGCCGCCCAGTCCGCCGGCAGCTCGCCGCGCATGCGGCGCTTGAATTCGGCGGCCAGTTCCGGATGCACAGCGGCGTACTTGTCGAACGCCTCGTTCCAGGCCTGTTCGGCGGCGGCACCCTTGGCCTTGTGATCCCAGCCGGCGTAGATCTCGGCCGGGATCTCGAACGGCGCATGGTTCCAACCGAGCTGCGCGCGCGCGGCGGCGATCTCGTCCTTGCCCAGCGCCGCGCCGTGGCTCTCTTCCTTGCCCTGCTTGTTCGGCGCGCCGAAGCCGATGATGGTCTTGGCGCAGATCAGGGTGGGCTTGGCGTGCTGCGCGGTGGCCTTGGCGATCGCCTGCTTGATCGCCTCCGCATCGTGCCCGTCCACGCCGCGGATCACGTTCCAGCCGTACGCCTCGAAGCGCGTCGGGGTATCGTCGGTGAACCAGCCGTGCACTTCACCGTCGATCGAGATGCCGTTGTCGTCGTAGATCGCCACCAGCTTGCCCAGGCCCCAGGTGCCGGCCAGCGAGGCGACCTCGTGCGAGATGCCTTCCATCAGGCAGCCGTCGCCGAGGAAGACGTAGGTGTGATGGTCGACCACGTCGTGACCGGGGCGGTTGAAGTGCGCTGCCAGCACCTTTTCGGCCAGCGCGAAGCCGACCGCGTTGGCCAGGCCCTGCCCGAGCGGGCCGGTGGTGGTTTCCACTCCCGGCGTTTCGCTGGCTTCGGGGTGGCCGGCGGTCTTCGAATGCAGCTGGCGGAAGCGCTTCAGCTGATCCATCGGCAGGTCGAAACCGGTCAGGTGCAGCAACGCGTACTGCAGCATCGAGCCATGACCGTTGGAGAGCACGAAGCGGTCGCGGTTGGGCCACTTCGGGTTGGCCGGGTTGAACTTCAGGAAGTCGTTCCACAGCACTTCGGCGAGATCGGCCATGCCCATCGGCATGCCCGGATGACCGGACTTGGCCGCCTCCACGGCGTCCATGGCAAGGGCGCGCACGGCATTGGCTAGTTCGCGGCGGGTGGTCATCGAGCGGTCTCCGGAGGGTGCAAAAGCGCCATTGTCGCCGATCCGGCCGCCAGCTGTCGCCCGCGGCCACGGAATTAATCGCCGCTTAATCCCCCACCATACGGTTCGGCGAGCTTCAGCCGCGGCCCACTATCACTACGCCCCGCAGCGCCATCCCCAGGTGCTGCCCGACTGCGCGCCTTGTTCACGGCGCCGGCCCGGTCCAAAAAAGAGGAGTGTCCCCATGAAAAAAACTCTGATTGCCCTTGCCCTCGCCTCTGCTCCGCTGGGCGCCCTGCCTGCCTTTGCCCAGGACACCGCGCCGGCCACCGGCGGCAACTTCCAGCCGTCGCAGCCAATCGGCAGCGGCAACTGGTTCATCAACGGAAGCGTCGGCCAGGCCCATATGCGCGTGGGCCCGTACGACGACCACCCGACCACCTACGCGCTCAATGGCGGCTACCGCTGGAAGGTGGGCCAGGATCTGGGGCTCGGCGTGGAGGCCGGCTACAACGACCTGGGCAACTTCAAGCTGAAGAACGTGTTCAACAGCAACGACGTCAACCTGACCTCGCAGCGCCAGGCCCTGCGCGGCTGGACCGCGGGCGTCAACGGCAAGATCAACGTGTGGCAGGGCCTGTATGTCAGCGGCCGCACCGGCGTGTACGGCTGGCGGGGCCACGGCTACGCCAACCAGGACATCAACCGGCACAAGCTGGACAAGGTCGACTGGTACGCCGGCGTGGGTACCGGTTACGACTTCAGCGAGCACTTCGGCCTGGGCCTGTCGTACGACTACTACCGCGCGAACAAGGACCAGATCAAGTTGAGCTCCGATACGGCGTCGCTGACCGCGGAATACCGCTTCTGAGCCCGGCACTGAATTAACTCAGGCTTAATACTGAACTAATCAGTATTGAATCTTCCTGAGCACGACCCATCTAAGGAGTCAGGCGCGCCGGCCAGACGGACGGCGCGCCGCCAGCAGCGGCCACTCCCCCTCAGGGCCGACTGCCACGACAACAATTGGAGAAGCTCCATGAAAACGAACAAGACCCTGCTTGCCCTCGCCTTTGCCTCCGCCGGCCTGCTGGCCATTCCCGCCGCGTTCGCGCAAAGCGCGTCCACCGACAAGGGTGGCTGGTTCATCAACGGCAACGTCGGCCAGGCCTCGCTGAACCATGGCCAGTACGACGACAGCACCACCGGCTACGGCATCAACGGCGGCTACCGCTGGGCGCTGAACCCGTCGGTCGCGCTGGGCGCCGAGGTGGGCTACAACGACCTGGGCAACATCCACCCGAAGAATATCTTCAACAGCCAGCCGGTCGTCGACCGCGGCAAGTCGCAGCTGCACGGCTGGACCGCCGGCGTGAACGGCCACTTCAACGTCACCCCGAACTGGTACGTCAGCGCGCGTACCGGCATCTACGGCTGGAAGGGCCACGGCCTCAGCAACGACGCCAATCCGGTCCGCAAGGGTCTGGATGACACCAGCTGGTACGCCGGTGCCGGCGTGGGCTACGACTTCAGCAACAACGTCAGCGTCGGCGTGAACTACGACTATTACGACGCGAAGAAGGACCGCGTGAACCTTAGCACCGACATGGTCTCGGTCAGCGCGGAATACCGCTTCTGAGTCTCGACGTTTCATGCATCAAAAAGGGCGCCGCAAGGCGCCCTTTCTTATTGTAGGAGCCCGCTCGCGGGCGATGCTCTTGGCTTTTGCGAATCCCTGCTCGAAAAGCATCGCCCGCCAGCGGGCTCCTTGTACGACACCGCGTCACGTGGGGTTGAGGCGCCGTCAGCGACGGCGCTACCGGGATGATCAGCCGTTCCACTGCCCCAGCGCGGCCAGGCCGTTGTCGCGGGCGCGGGCGTGCACGGTCTTCTGCGCCTCGGCGTAGTTCGCCTTCATGTCCTTCGACCACAGCTTCAGCGCCGCCTGCTGCATGGCGCGGCCGTAGGAGAACGACAGCGGCCACGGGTGCGGTCCGATCTGGTTCATCGCGTTGAGGTGCGCGGTGGACTGCTGGTCGCTCTGGCCGCCGGAGAGGAACACGATGCCCGGCAGCGAGGCCGGCACGGTGGACTTCAGCACGCGCACGGTGGCCTCGGCGACTTCCTCGACGTCGGCCTGCTCGTCGCAGTCCTTGCCCGGAATGACCATGCTGACCTTCAGGATGGTGCCTTCCAGCATCACGTTCTGCTCGTACAGCGCGTTGAACAGGCTGCGCAGCACCGCTTCATGCACCTCGTAGCTGACCTCGATGCTGTGGTCACCGTCCATGATCACCTCCGGCTCGACCATCGGCACCAGGCCGGCTTCCTGGCACAGTGCGGCGTAGCGGGCCAGCACGTGGCAATTCGCCTCGATCGCGGTGGAGCTGGGGTTCTCTTCGGAAATGTTGATCACCGCGCGCCACTTGCAGAACTGGGCGCCCAGCTTGGCGTATTCCTCCAGGCGCGGACGCAAGCCATCCAGGCCCTCGGTGACCACGTCGCCGGGGAAGCCGGCCAGCGGCACCGGGCCCTTGTCGACCTTGATGCCAGGAATGATGCCGTTCTTCTTCATCACCTCGGTGAACGGCACGCCGTCCTTGGTCTTCTGGCGGATCGTCTCGTCGTACAGGATCGCGCCGGAGATGTGCTCGTTCAGGCCCGGCGTGGTCAGCAGCAGCTCGCGGTAGGCGCGGCGGTTTTCCTCGGTGTTCTCGATGCCGACCGCCTCGAAGCGCTTCTTGATGGTGTTGGTCGACTCGTCGATGGCGATGATGCCCTTGCCGGGCGCGACCATCGCCAGGGCGATGCTTTCGAGATCTTCAATACTCATGACGACTCCGTGGTGCACGGGCATGCCCGCCCGCACAAGGTGGAAGCCGCCTCGGGGCCGAAGCGGCACGGTTCAAAACAGCGATTATAGGCCAGATCGGCGTCCGCCAGCGCCAGCGCGCCGGCGGACGGCCCGCTCAGGGGGCGTAGCCGGGCAGCTTGCACTGGTCGGTCAGCTGCTGGCGCTGGGCCGGGTCCTTCGGCGCGTTGAACGGCACCACGTAATAGGTGGCGACCGGCTCGCCGATGCGGTTGGTCAGCGACGGACCGTAGCGGAAATTGGAGACTGCGCTGCGCGCCGCCGGACCGAGGTCGCTCTTGGGCACCAGCTTGACCACCTGCACGTTCATCGGCACGCCATCCGAACCGATCGTGTAGGTCACCGCCGCGCAGGTGGGCTGGTCCAGGTTGAGCCCGCTGTTGGGCACATCCATCTTCACCTGCGTGTTGAGCAGGATCCAGTAGCGATACAGATCCTGCGGGTCGATCCGGCGCATCTGCGCCAGCGCCGGCGCGGCGAAGCCCAGCGCCAACGCCAGCAGCAGGCCCTGGCGAAACAGGCGGGACATGGATGTCATGGCGTTCTCCTGGCCGGGGTGACGGCATGAAGTGTAGCGGCATTGCGACCCGCCATCAGCCGGTGGCGGGCCGCCGGACAGCGGCGCGCCAGCCGTCACAGGTCGCGCAGGCTCTCGACCGTGCCGTCTGGGCCGACCCACAGCAGTTTCAGCGTGTTGGTGCCGCCGACGTGGCCGACGCGGTCGCCGTAGGTGATCACCACGCTATCGCCCTCGGCCAGCTTGCCCTGCCCGAACAGCAGCCGCACCGCGGCCCGGGTGGAGGCGGCCATGCTCTGCTTCTCGTCGTGATCGAACGCCACCGGCTGCACGTCGCGCAGCACCTGCATGCGCCGGCGCGCGGCGGCGGACGGCGACATGCCGTAGATCGGCACCGCACTGCGGTAGCGTGACAGCCACTGCGCGGTGGCGCCGGACTCGGTCAGCGCCACGATCGCCCGCACGCCGAGCTGGCCGGCCAGCACCATCGCGGCCAGCGCGATCGCCTGGTCGGTGCGCTTCATGTGGTGGCTGGCGCTGGCCAGATCCTCCTTCGGCTCGAACTGCCGCTCGGCGCCGAGGCAGATGCGCGCCATCGCCGCCACCGCCCTGTCCGGGTGCGCGCCGGCCGCGGTTTCCTCCGACAACATCACCGCGTCGGTGCCGTCGATCACCGCGTTGGCCACGTCCAGCACCTCGGCACGGGTGGGGATCGGCGAGCGCACCATCGACTGCAGCATCTGTGTGGCGGTGATCACCGCGCGGTTGCGCTGCACCGATTCGCGGATGATCTTCTTCTGCAGGCCAGGCAGTTCGGCGTCGCCGATCTCCACGCCCAGGTCGCCGCGCGCCACCATCACCACGTCGGAGGCGTCGATGATCTCGCCCAGCACCGGGATCGCGTCGGCGCGTTCGATCTTCGCCACCAGCGCCGCGCTGCCGCCGGCCTCGTGCAGCAGGCGGCGGGCCTGGTGCATGTCTTCGGCCGAACGCACGAACGACACCGCGAGGAAATCGGCGCCGATCTCGGCGGCCAACCTGATGTCGGCCTTGTCCTTGTCCGACAGCGCCGTCACCGACAGTCCGCCGCCCTGCCGGTTGAGCCCCTTGCGGTTGGACAGTTTGCCGCCGATCAGCACCTTGGAGCGCACCTCGGCGCCGACCACTTCCTGCACGGTCAGCGCGATCAGCCCGTCGTCCAGCAGCAGCACGTCGCCGGCACGCACGTCGTGCGGCAGGCCGTAGTAGCTGACACCGACGCGGGTCGCGTCGCCGGGCGGCGCGTCGGGGCGGCAATCCAGCACGAACGAGGCGCCTTCGTGCAGTTCCACCGGCCCGTTGGCGAAGGTCTCGATGCGGATCTTCGGCCCCTGCAGGTCGGCCAGGATGCCCACTTCGCGCCCGGCGGCCACCGATGCCGCACGCACCGCGTTGGCGCGGGCGCGGTGGTCGTCCGGCTGGCCGTGCGAGAGGTTCAGGCGGGCCACGTTGACGCCTTCGGCGATGATCTTCTCGAGCATGCCAGGCACGTCGGTGGCGGGGCCGAGGGTGGCGACGATCTTGGTACGGCGCAGGGGTTTCGGGTTCATGCGTCGAGGCTAGCAGATGCCGCGCGGTGCGCCATCATCCTGCATTCGTATGCATACGCCGCACCGACCCTCGCTCATCGCGGCGTCAATGCCAGGTTGAGCACGGCGGCCAGCCGGCGTCCGCTGATGCGCAGCTGGTTTTCGGCCACCGGCAGCTCGGCGTCGACATAGGCCTGGCCGATCCTGTGGCCATCCGGATAGAAGCCGGGTGCAGCGGTGGCACGGCAGGATTCCCGCGCCCACTGCGCGTAGGGATCGTCCAGCGGCGCGATCGGCGGCGGCAGCGGCGCCGGTCCCTCGGCGTCCAGCTTCGCCGCGTAGGCCAGCCAGTCCAGGCCGCGCGTCCCCAGCATGCCCGAGTCCCAGACCTTGTGCAGGTTGCTGCCCTTGCCTTCGAACTGCACCTGGTACCGGTTGCCGCCAAGGTCGTCGCGGTAGCCGGCATGCAGCGGCTGGTGGATGTCGCCGGTGAAATGCACCACGAACTTCAGGGCCTCAAGGCGTGCGGCATCACTCTGCGTTTTGTCACGCAGGATCGCCACATAGCGCGCCAGCCCTGCCACGATGCATGCGCCGTCGCGGCAGTCGCGCGGCGGCACATAGTCGCAGCCCGGGCCGCCACGGAAATTGACGTAGTGGAGCTTGCGCGTCTGCTGCCACAACGTGGCCTGCGCGGGATCGTTCTGGATCTGGTCGGGCCAGCTGGCGATGTCGGCCAATTGCGTGGTGTGCTCCGCCGCCAGCAGGCGTTCCAGCTCGGTCCCGGCCGCGGGGCCGAGGTGCCGCTGCGCCAGCTCGGCGACCACGCGGTGACCGAGCGGCCCCCAGGCGCGGGTTGCCGGCGCGACCACGAGCAGGATGGCCGCGAAGGCCAGCGAACAACGACGCAAAGACATGATGGCCACCGGCCCAAAAGGCCGCAGTCTGCCACAGCGACAATCCGGCGCGGGCCATCCGGTCGCATTCATTGTAAGATTTCGCGGTTGAAACCGGCGCCGCAACCCGCGGTTGCCCATCCGTCATCGTCACATCCAACCGTCTTCAGGAGGACGTTCCCTCATGACCATCAAGGTCGGCATCAACGGCTTTGGCCGCATCGGTCGCAACGTGCTGCGTGCAGCCGTGCAGAACTTCGGCAACGACATCGAGATCGTGGCGATCAACGACCTGCTGGAGCCGGACTACCTCGCCTACATGCTGAAGCACGACTCCGTGCACGGTCGTTTCGAGGGCGACGTGAAGGTCGATGGCGGGCACCTCGTCGTCAATGGCAAGCGCATCCGCCTCACCCAGGAACGCGACCCGGCCAACCTGAAGTGGAACGAGGTGCACGCCGACGTGGTGATCGAGTCCACCGGCCTGTTCCTGACCAAGGAAGCGGCGCAGAAGCACCTGGATGCGGGCGCGAAGAAGGTGATCCTGTCGGCGCCGTCCAAGGACGACACGCCGATGTTCGTCTACGGCGTCAACGACAAGAAGTACGCCGGCGAGGCGATCATCTCCAACGCCAGCTGCACCACCAACTGCCTGGCGCCGGTGGCCAAGGTGCTGAACGACAAATGGGGCATCAAGCGCGGCCTGATGACCACCGTGCATGCGGCCACTGCCACGCAGAAGACCGTGGATGGCCCGAGCAACAAGGACTGGCGCGGCGGCCGCGGCATCCTGGAGAACATCATCCCTTCCTCCACCGGCGCGGCCAAGGCGGTGGGCAAGGTGATCCCCGAGCTCAACAAGAAGCTCACCGGCATGAGCTTCCGCGTGCCAACCTCGGACGTGTCGGTGGTCGACCTCACCGTGGAGCTGGAGCAGCCGGCGACCTATGAGCAGATCAAGGCCGAGATGAAGGCGCAGAGCGAAGGCCCGCTGAAGGGTATCCTCGGCTACACCGAGGACAAGGTGGTGGCCACCGATTTCCGCGGCGACGCGCGCACCTCGATCTTCGACGCCGATGCCGGCATCGCGCTGGACGACAGCTTCGTCAAGCTGGTCAGCTGGTACGACAACGAGTGGGGCTATTCGAACAAGTGCCTGGAGATGGTGCGGGTGGTAGCCAAATAAGCCACCGCGACCGCCACACGAAGAGGCCGGGCAATGCCCGGCCTCTTCGTGTGTGATGATCTTTATGTAGGAGCCCGCTCGCGGGCGATGCTCTTACTAAGAAGAACAAAAGTAAGCGAACGTTTCTACCTTGCCGCGGTCCGAGGATAGGATGTCGGCGAGGAGAGAGAGATGCGCGCTACTGATGGACGGAAGTTGTCCCACGAGACGCTGGAAGCGATGCGTCTTCGTGCCGTCGAGGCGGTGACCTCCGGAGAGTCGCCGGAAGCCGTGATCCGCGTTGGGGCTGTCGCGGCCACGCATCTATGAGTGGCTGGCCGCGTTCCGGGAAGGTGGCATCGAGGCGCTGTACGCCAAACCGCTCAGCGGCCGACCGCGCAAGCTGGACGAGCGTGCCATGCGCTGGCTCCATAAGACGGTGACGACCAAAAACCCGCAACAGCTGAAGTTCGAGTTTGCCCTGTGGACGCGGGCGATGGTACGGGACCTGATTGCGCAGCGGTTCAAGGTCCGCCTGTCCGAGGTATCGGTTGGCCGCCTATTGCGGGAGCTGGGCTTGTCGCCGCAACGACCGCTGGCGCGTGCGTATCAGCGCGACCCGCAGCGCGTCGAAGCATGGCTGCACGAGGAGTATCCCGCTATTCGCAAGGAGGCCAAGCGCACCAAGGCGCAGGTGTTCTTTGCCGACGAGGCCAGCGTGCGTTCGGATTACCACAGTGGCACGACATGGGCACCGATCGGGCAGACGCCCACGGTGGAGCGGACGGGAGCGCGCTTCACTCTGAACTTCATTTCGGCGGTCAGCCCGCGCGGCGAGTTGCGGTTTGCCTGCTGCCCGGGAACCCTGACGACGGCCAAGTTCATCGACTTCCTCAAGCGGCTCATGGTCCATCGTGACACCCCTGTCTTCCTCATCGTCGATGGTCATCCGGTGCACCGTTCGCGCGCCGTGAAACAGTTTGTCGCCAGCACGCAAGGACAGCTGCGTTTGTTCCAGTTGCCGCCGTACAGCCCGGACCTGAATCCGGACGAGCTGGTGTGGAATCACCTCAAACGGCACAAGCTCGGCCGATTGGCCTTGAGCGGGCCCGATCATCTCAAGCGTCACGCCATGGCTTTCCTGCGCTCTCTACAGAAAAGTCCCGCCCTGGTACGTGGCTTCTTTCAACATCCTACCGTCCGCTATGCCGCCTGATATGTTCGGATACTTTCTTTCGGCTTAGTAATCGGGGCTTCAAAGCAAGAGCATCGCCCGCGAGCGGGCTCCTACCGGTGAGCGTCAGCGCTTCAGCAGCGGCAGCTTGTTCGGCACGCCGTCCCACTTGTCGGCGTCTTCCATCGACGGGATCTTGCTAGTCAGCACCGGCCACTCCTTCGACAGCTCGGCGTTGATCGAGAGGAAGACTTCCTGACCGGCCGGCACGTCGAGCTCGGGGAAGATCGCGCCGACCGGACACTCTTCCACGCACAGCGTGCAGTCGATGCACTCGTCGGGGTCGATCACCAGGAAGTTCGGACCCGCGTGGAAGCAATCGACCGGGCACACCTCGACGCAGTCGGTGTGCTTGCAGTTGATGCAGTTTTCGGTAACGACATGCGTCATCGTGCCTCCTTCCGGCATTCGCCGGTGTCGGCTAGAGTGTCGAATGACGGCAGGCGCCGTGGCAATGATGCAGATCAGTGTCCCCCGCGCGCCACCATCGCAGAATCCACCCGAATCATTATTTCCTTCCCGGAGCGATACCCATGCGCAAACTGATCGCCATTGCCCTGCTCGGCCTGCTCTCCACCCCGCTGATGGCCGCCGAGTGCGCGACCACCGTCGAGGCCAACGACGCCATGCAGTTCAACACCAAGACCATCACCGTGCCGAAGACCTGCAAGACCTTCAAGGTGACCCTGAAGCACACCGGCAAGCTGCCGGTCACCGCGATGGGCCACAACTGGGTGCTCGCGCACAGCGCCGACGAATCCGGCGTGATCGCCGACGGCATGAAGGCCGGTGCCGCCAACAGCTACGAGAAGCCCGGCGACGCGCGCATCATCGCGCACACCAAGCTGATCGGTGGCGGCGAATCCGATACCACCACGATCAACGTGACCAAGCTGAAGGCCGGCGAACAGTACGCCTTCTTCTGCACCTTCCCCGGCCACGCCGCGCTGATGAAGGGCACCTTGAGCCTGGGCCAGTAAGCTTCACGGACCAGCGACGCATCCGGCCGTCATGGCCGGGTGCGTTTTTGTTGGTGCCTGCATCACACCTTGTTCCGCGCACGGATCCATCATGTCCCGCATGAACCCGCAGTCGCCACTGGATGAACCGGCGCTCGCCCGACTGGTCGACCGTTTCTACGAAAAAGTCAGGCGCGATGCCCAGATCGGCCCGATCTTCAACGCCGCCGTGCACGACTGGGACGAACACAAGCGCCTGCTGACCTCGTTCTGGGCCTCGGTGGCGCTGCGCGCCGGCAGCTACCGCGGCAACCCGATGGGCGCGCACCGGCCGCACCCGATCCACGCCGAGCATTTCGATCGCTGGCTCGCGCTGTGGCGAGAGACCACCGCCGAGGAACTGGACGAAGCCGGCGCCGTGCAGATGCAGGAATACGCCGAGCGTATCGGCCGCAGCTTGAAGTACGGGCTGGGCCTGCAGGCGCAGGCGCAACCGTTTGGCGTGCCGATCGTCGGCATCGGGCGACCGTAGGAGCGCTGTCAGCCCAGCGCTTTCAGCGCCGCGTCGTAGTTCGGCTCGTGGCCGATTTCGCTGACCAGCTCGGCGTGCAGCACCCTGTCGTGGCCGTCCAGCACCAACACCGCGCGCGCGGCCAGCCCGGCCAGCGGACCGCTGGCAATCGCCACGCCGTAATCGTTGAGGAACTGGCGCCCGCGCATCAGCGACAGGTTGATTACCCGGTCCAGCCCCTCGGCGCCGCAGAAGCGGGCCTGCGCGAACGGCAGGTCGGCCGAGATGCACAGCACCACGGTGTTGTCGAGCTTGGCAGCCAGTTCGTTGAAGCGGCGCACCGAGGCGGCACATACGCTGGTGTCGACGCTGGGGAAGATGTTCAGCACCTTGCGCTTGCCGGCATAGCTGGACAGCGCCACGTCGGACAGGTCGCCACCGACCAGGCTGAATGCCGGCGCGGTCGAACCCACCGCGGGAAACTGGCCGTCGACGCTGACCGGCTGGCCCTTGAACGTGACCTGGGACATCGTGCACCTCGTGTGTGGATGGATGGCTACAAGTAGAACATGGTCTTGGCCAGGAAGACGATGCCCACCATCAGGCTCAGCACCACGCGGTGGGTGTGCCGGAACCGGCACACGTCCATCTTGCCGCTGCGCATCGCCCACATCGCATTGATGAACACGCCGAGCACGCCGAACGCCAGCAGCGTCTTCAGCAGCAACCAGTTGCCGAAGCGGCTGCCCACGCAGGCCAGGCCGTCGCAGCGGATGTCGAACAGCACGAAGCCGCTGGCGAACAGCAGCACCACGAACACCGGCATGAAGCGCCGCACCCGTGCCATGATCGCCTGCTCGATGCGCTGCAGCGTGGCCGCGTCGAAATGCCTGTGCAGCGACTCGACCACCAACACCTCGAACGTCACCGCACCGACGAACACGATGGCGCATGCCAGGTGGACCAGCACGATCCACGGATACCACACCGCCATGCGTATTCTCCCGAAGCTCTCGCCCAAGTCTGCGCGCGACTGGCGGCGGCCGCGCTGACCTGGATCAGGCTGCGGGAGACAACCGCCTCAGCCGCGTGGCTGCGCGACCACCTTGCGGATCGCTTCCACGAACTCGGGATCGAGTTTGCCGATCCGAGCAGTACGCGCGGCGATGCGGCCATCGGCGTCGAGCAGGATCAGTTCGCTGGAGTGGTTGAACTCGCCGTCGGGCAGTTGCCGATACTGCAGGCCGAGCACGCCGGACAGCTGACGCACCTGCGCCGGCTCGGTCCGCGCCAGGGTCCAGATGCGCGGATCCAGCTTGCGCTTCTCCGCGTAGTCCTTCAGCGTGGCCACGCTGTCCCTGGCCGGGTCGAAGCTCACCGCGAGCAGGTCGATCTGCGCGCGGGTAGCCGGGTCCAGCGCATTGCGGGTCAGCCGCATGCTGTCGATGATCATCGGGCAGACCATCTTGCACGAGGTGTAGATCATGCTCATCAGCTGCGGCCGGCCGCGCCGCGCGGACAGCAGCTGCTGGTGGCCGTCCTGGTCGGTCAGCTGCACCTTGAGGTTGTAGATGGAGTCGCCGGGCAGCGGCGTGGCCGCCCGGGCGCTGCCGAGCAGCAGGAGCATCGCGAACAGGGGCAGCAGGCGTTTCATGACGCGTTCCTCATTCGGGCTTCGCGCAGCGGAAGCCCATGTTGTTGGTGGTGTCGGCGGCCTGCAGCGCGGAGAGCATGGCAATGCGCATCAGCACCGCATAGTTTTCCTTCTCCTGCAGGCTGACCGCGCCCGCACCGCAGAACTTCAGCACGTCGGGATCGTTCTGGTCACGGCTGTCGCTGGCCACCAGCAGCGCATTGAAGTCGTCCACCCACTCCCACACTGGCTGGGTGATGTCACGCACGCCGTAGACGTTCGGCGCGCCGCCGATATCCGGCAGCGGCGCGCTGGACGGGCGCGAATACCAGGACAACAGTTTCTCGCGCCAGGCCGGGTCGCTGCGCGCGTCGCGGCGGGTAGCGTCGGCCGCCGCCGCGTACTCCCACTCGTACCAGCTGGGCAGGCGCGCGCCTTCGCTCTCGCAGTACGCCTGGGCGGCGAACCAGCTGACCCGGGTCACCGGCTGCCTGGGCAACGCCCCGCTGCCCAGCGTCTCGGCGTCGGCCCAGTGGCTGAGGTAGCGCTGGTCGGCAAGGATGCTGGCGACGCGGTCGCGCCGCCATTCGGGATGGGACTTCACGAAGGCCAGGAATTCAGCATTGGTGACCGGCTCGGTGCGCAGGCGGAACGGCGCGATCTGCGCCGGCGCCGCTTTGCCGTCGGCCGGCAGCACGCTGGCGAAGCGGCCTCCCGGCAACGCGACGTAGTCCGCCGCCACTGCCGGCAGTGCCAGCATCAGGCCGAGCAGGGCCAGTGCCAGACGGTTGCGCATCTCAGTGCTCCGGAGCCGCCGCCGGGGTTGCCTCGGCGCGCGCCTTGGCGACCTCTTCCTTGCTGATCTGCCCGCCCGGGTTGCCCCAGCTGTTCAGCACGTAGGTCAGGATGTTGGCCACCTCGTCGTCGGTGAGCTGGCTCATCGGCGGCATCACCGAGTCGTACTCGTGACCGTTCACCGTGATCTTGCCGGTCAGGCCGTGCGTCACGATGGTCATCGCCCGCTTCGGGTCGGCGGCCAGGTAGTCCGATTTCGCCAGCGGCGGGAACACGTTGGCCAAGCCTTCGCCGTTCGCCTGGTGGCACACCGAGCAGGTGCCGGTGAACAGCTGCTTGCCCGCCGCGATCTGCTCGGCCTTGGTCAGCGTGCCGGCCGCATGCGCCTTCGCTGCCGTGGTCACCGCCTTCAGGTTCGGCTCGGAGCGGTCGCCCAGGTAGACCGAGTCGACTTCCTTGCCCGAATAGATCGACTTGTCCTCCGGGCCGTCCACCTTGAGGATGCCCAGCGCGCCCTTGTTGAACGCGCGGAAGATCGAGTGGTCGACCAGCACGTAGCTGCCCGGCACGTCGGTGTGGAACTCCACGATCGCCGCGCCGCCGGCCGGGATCAGCGTGGTCTGCACGTTGTGCTGCGCCACCGTGCCGCCCTCGGGCTGCACCTTGTCGAAGATCTCGCCGATCACGTGGAAGCTGGAGACCAGGTTCGGACCGCCGTTGCCCACGAACAGCCGTACCGTCTCGTTGGTCTTCGCACTCAGTGCGTTGTCGCCGGTCAGCGCGCCTTCCTTGCCGTTGAACAGCACATAGGTCGGGTGCTCGTCGATTGCCTTCTCCATGTCGAACGGCTGCAGGCCCTTCTGCCGGTACTTGCCGGTGGTGTAGAAGTCGCCCTGCATCACGTAGTACTCATGGTCGACCTTCGACAGCCCCTCCGGCGGCTCGACCAGGATCAGCCCGTACATGCCGTTGGCGATGTGCATGCCCACCGGCGCGGTGGCGCAGTGGTACACGTAGATGCCCTGGTTCAGCGCCTTGAAGGTGAACTGCGAGGCGTGCCCCGGCGCGGTGAAGCTGGACGCCGCGCCGCCGCCGGGACCGGTGACGCCGTGCAGGTCGATGTTGTGCGGCATCTTGCTGTCCGGCGCGTTCTTCAGGTGGAACTCCACCGTGTCGCCCTGGCGCACCCGGATGAAGCTGCCCGGCACGGTGCCGCCGAAGGTCCAGAACGTGTAGCTGACGCCTTCGGAGATCGGCATCTCCTTCTCGATCACTTCCAGCTCGACGATCACCTTCGCCGGGTAGTTGC
>NZ_AJXW01000053.1 GCF_000264375.1 Rhodanobacter thiooxydans LCS2 | reverse complement strand
CTTCAAAGTTGAATCCGCCGGCCGAATTCAAGGTCAGCGACCACGTGATCGAATGGATCGTGAGCTCGATGATGTTCGGCGCGGCGGTTGGCGCGGTCGCCGCCAGCTGGCTGTCGGCGACGCTGGGGCGCAAGCGCTCGCTGATCCTGGGCGCCGTGCTGTTCGTGCTGGGCTCGCTGCTGTGCGGCCTGGCCTGGTCGCCGGAGACGCTCATCGCCGCGCGCCTGGTGCTTGGCCTGGCGATCGGCGTGGCCACCTTCACCGCGCCGCTGTACCTGGCCGAGGTGGCGCCGGAGCACATTCGCGGCGCGATGATCTCCACCTACCAGTTGATGATCACCATCGGCATCCTGGTGGCGTTCCTCTCCGATACCGCGCTCAGCTATACCGGCGCCTGGCGCTGGATGCTCGGCGTGATCGCCATTCCCGGCGCGCTTTTCCTGCTCGGCGTGCTGGCGCTGCCGGACAGCCCGCGCTGGCTGATGATGCGCGGTCGTCGCGACGAGGCGATCGACGTGCTGCAGCGGCTGCGCGGCGACCCGGCCATCGTCGAGCGCGAGGCGGCGGACATCGAGGAACAGCTCAAGACCCCGCAGCGCGGCTGGCACCTGTTCCTGGAGAACCGCAACTTCCGCCGCTCGGTCGGCCTGGGCGTGCTGCTGCAGCTGATGCAGCAGTTCACCGGCATGAACGTGGTGATGTACTACGCGCCGCGCATCTTCCAGGCGATGGGCTACGACACGGCCGCCCAGATGTGGTTCACCGCGCTGGTCGGCCTGACCAACGTGCTGGCCACCTTCATCGCCATCGCGCTGATCGACCGCTGGGGCCGCAAGCCGATCCTGTACACCGGCTTCGCCGTGATGGCCACGGGGCTGGGCGTGGTCGGCGCGATGATGAACGGCGGCATCGCCACGCATGCCGGGCAGCTCTTCACCGTCGCGATGCTGTTGATGTTCATCATCGGCTTCGCCATGTCGGCCGGCCCTCTGGTGTGGACGCTGTGCTCGGAGATCCAGCCGCTCAAGGGCCGCGACTTTGGCATCGGCTGCTCCACCTTCACCAACTGGATCGCCAACATGATCGTCGGCGCCACCTTCCTCACCCTGCTCAACGGCATCGGCAACGCCCACACGTTCTGGCTGTACGCCGCGCTCAACCTGGTGTTCATCGGCCTCACCTTCTGGCTGATTCCCGAGACCAAGGGCGTCACGCTGGAACAGATCGAGCGCAACCTGATGCACGGTCGGCGGCTTCGTGAGATCGGTAGATAGCGCGACGCAGTGCGGCGTGGGGCGGTGCCCGGCCTACGGAGCCGGCGCCAGCCCGAAGAACGCCTCCGCCGTCGCCGTGCTGTTCGCCGCGGTGACTTCCGCGCTCTCGCCGCGGTCGCGGGCGACTTCCTCGCAGATGTGCTTCAGGTACATCGGCTCGTTGCGCCGGTGCGCCGGCGGCGGGCGCACCGTGCGCGGCAGCAGGTAGGGCGCGTCGGTTTCCAGCATCAGCCGGTTCGCCGGAATCGTGCGCACCAGTTCGCGCAGGTGGGTGCCGCGGCGCTCGTCGCAGATCCAGCCGGTGATGCCGATGTGGCAGTCCAGGTCGAGATAGTCGCGCAACGCCTCGCCGGTGTCGGTGAAGCAGTGCACCACCGCGCCGGGCACCTGGTCGCGGTAGCGTCGCAGCAGCGAGACGAAGTCCGCATGAGCGTCGCGTTGGTGCAGGAACAACGGCATCTGCAGGTCCACCGCGATCTGCAGTTGCCGTTCGAACACCCGCAGTTGCACCTCGCGCGGCGAATAGTTGCGGTTGTAGTCGAGCCCGGTTTCGCCCACCGCGCGTACCGCCGGGTCCTGCGCCAGTTCGCGCAGCCGCGCATCGGTGGCGTCGTCGTAGTCGATCGCATGGTGCGGGTGCACGCCAACGGTGGCGAACAGCGTGCCAGGGTGCGCCCTGGCCAGCGCCAGCGCGTGTTCGCTGCCCTCGCGCGAGGCGCCGGTGACGACGATCCTCGTCACTCCCTGCACGCGGGCGCGCTGCAGCACGGCGCCGAGGTCGTGCTGAAACGATTCGTGGGTGAGGTTGGCACCGATGTCGAGCAGTTGCATGGTGTGACCGGTGATCGAAAGTGGCATTGTCCCAGAGCCCGTCAGCGCTGCAAACGCGCGCCGGCCGCGGCAGGACGCGGCCGGCGGTCCGGGTCACGCCGGGTGCGGCACAGGAAATTTTCCTAGGCCGCGGAGATCGTACGCGACCGCCACAGGCCTCACAATGAACGTTTATGCCGTCGCGATGGCCGCCAGCGGGATGCATTCACCTGCCGCCGGCCGGATGTGCTAACTATGCTGCGTGCTGTTTCGTCGCGGGGGGCGTCGACGGCTGTTCGCAGGTATCGAGCGGGGTGGAGGATGTCGGCAATGATCGAGCCGGCGGTTGGCGGGTCGGGTCGGGCCGTGGAGGACCGCGAAGCGGAAGTCTGCGCCTGGCTGGTCGCGCGCGGTCGCCTGAAGGAGGGCGACCTGGGCCGCGCCCGCCGCCTGCACGAGGAATCGGCCGAGGGCACGCTGACCACCCTGATGGCGCGGCTCGGGCTGGTTTCCGAGCGCGATCTGGCCGAAGCCTGGGCTGACTTGCTGCAGGTGCCGCTGCTGGCCGCGCGCGACGCGCCGGAGCTGCCGCCGGCCGACCTCGATCTCTCGCTGCGCTTCCTCAAGCAGCAGCACGTGGTGCCGGTGCAGGACGGCGAGCACGGGCTGGCGCTGCTGGTGGCCGATCCGGCCGACCCGTATCCGCTGCAGGCGGTGGCACTGGCCGCCGGGCGGCCGGTGGCGCTGCGGGTAGGGCTGCGCTCGGAAATCGACGGGCTGATCGAACGCTATTACGGCAGCGGCCGCTCGGCGATGGGCACCATCGTGGAGAACCTCGACGGCAGCGCGGCGGAAGAGGACGACGTCGAGCACCTGCGCGACCTCGCTTCCGAGGCGCCGGTGATCCGGCTGGTGAACCTGATCCTGCAGCGCGCGGTGGAGCAGCGCGCATCGGACGTGCACATCGAGCCGTTCGAGAACCGGCTGAAGGTGCGCTACCGCATCGACGGCGTGCTGCATGAAGTGGAGGCGCCGCCGTCGTCGTCCACTGCGGCGGTGATCTCGCGCGTGAAGATCATGGCGCGGCTGAACATCGCCGAGCGCCGGCTGCCACAGGATGGCCGCATCCAGCTGCGCGTGCAGGGCAAGGAGCTGGACCTGCGCGTGTCCACCGTGCCGACCAGCTTCGGCGAGTCGGTGGTGATGCGCATCCTCGACCGCGAATCGGTGGTGTTCGACTTCGCCTCGCTCGGCTTCACCGACCGCTTCCAGCAGCGCTTCGTCGACGTGCTGCAGCGCCCGCACGGCATCCTGCTGGTCACCGGCCCCACCGGCTCGGGCAAGACCACCACGCTGTACACCGCGCTGTCGCGGATCAACACCAACGACGTGAAGATCATCACCGTCGAGGACCCGGTCGAGTATCAGCTCGAAGGCATCAACCAGATCCAGGTGAAACCGCAGATCGGGCTGGATTTCTCCGGCGCGCTGCGCTCGATCATGCGCCAGGACCCGGACGTGATCATGATCGGCGAGATGCGCGACCTGGAAACCTGCCGCATCGCGATCCAGTCCGCGCTCACCGGCCACCTGGTGCTGTCCACGCTGCACACCAACTCGGCCGCCGGCGGCATCACCCGCCTGCTCGACATGGGCGTGGAGGATTACCTGCTCGGCTCTACCATCAACGGCATCCTGGCGCAGCGGCTGGTGCGCCGGCTCGACCCGGAAACCGCGATCCCCTACGACGCGCTGCCGGAGGTGATCGAGCAGTTCGAGCTGCACAAGTACACCGACAAGCGGCCGATCCGGCTGTGGAAGCCGGGCAGCAGCGCGGCCAACCCCAGCGGCTACCGCGGCCGCCGCGCAATCATGGAGTTCCTCACCATGAGCGATCCGCTGCGCCGGCTGGTGATGCAGCGAGCCAGCGAGGGCGACATCGAGCGACAGGCGCGCAGCGAGGGCATGCGCACCATGTACGAGGATGGTATCGCCAAGGCCGTGGCCGGCATCACCACGCTGGAGGAGGTGCTGCGTGTCACGCAGGAGGGCTGAGAATCGAGCTGGGAATAGGGAGTCGGGAAT
>NZ_AJXW01000052.1 GCF_000264375.1 Rhodanobacter thiooxydans LCS2 | reverse complement strand
TATTCCCGACTCCCTATTCCCGGCTGGCGGCGGAGCCAGCCCAGTGAGCCAATACCGCTACAAGGCCGTCAACGAGTCCGGTGAAGTCCTGCAAGGCCGGATGGAGGCGGCCAGCGTGGAGGAGGTGATCGGCCGCCTGCAGGACCAGGGCCACACGCCCCTCGAAGCGCAGCCGGCCGACGGCGCGGGTGGCGGCAGCGCTCTGGCCGGCTGGTTCCGGCGCGGCCCGTTCAGCGGCGACCAGCTGGCCCAGTTCACCCACCAGCTCGCCACCCTGCTCGGCGCCGGCCAGCCGCTGGACCGCGCGCTCGGCATCCTGCTGGACCTGCCCGAGGGCGAGAGCGCGAAGAAGCTGGTCGAGCGCGTGCGCGACCGCGTGCGCGGCGGCAACAGCCTGTCCTCGGCGCTGGATGAGGAGCACGGCGTGTTTCCCAAGCTGTACGTCAGCCTGGTGCGCGCCGGCGAGGCGGGCGGTTCACTGGAGGAAACACTGCGCCGGCTGGCCGATTACCTTGAACGCGCGCAGCAGCTGCGCGGCAGCATCGTCAATGCGCTGATCTACCCGGCGTTCCTGCTGGTCGGCGTGCTCGGTTCGCTGGTGCTGCTGCTGGCCTACGTGGTGCCGCAGTTCGTGCCGATCTTCGAGGACATGCAGGTGCCGGTGCCGTGGATCACCGCCGCGGTGCTGGCGCTGGGCAACGCGCTGCAGGCATGGTGGTGGCTGATCCTGCTGCTGCTCGGCGGCGGCCTGTTCACCTGGCGCGCGCGGCTGCGCGAACCGGCGGCGCAGCTGGCCTGGCATGCCCGCCTGCTGCGGCTGCGCGTGGTTGGCCCGCTGCTGCTGAAGGTGGAAACCGCGCGCATCGCGCGCACGCTCGGCACCTTGCTGAAGAACGGCGTACCGTTGCTCAGCGCATTGACCATCGCGCGCCAGGTCACCGGCAACCGCGCGCTGGACGCAGCGCTGGACGCGGCGCACGAGCAGGTCAAGGGCGGCGCGGGCCTGAGCCTGGCGCTGGGCCAGTCGAAACTGTTCCCGCGTCTGGCCATGCAGATGGTGCAGGTGGGCGAGGAGGCCGGCCAGCTCGACACCATGCTGCTGAAGGTCGCCGACACCTTCGAGCTAGAGTCCAGGCGCACGATCGACCGCCTGCTGGCGGCGCTGGTGCCGGCGTTGACCATCGTGATGACCGTACTGGTGGCGATCATCATGGCCGCGATCCTGCTGCCGCTTTTGAGTCTGACCAGCAACATCCAATGATGAGGAGTATGTCGATGGTGAAGTCTTTGGCATTGATGAAGCAGGGAATCGGGAATCGGGAATCGGGAATCGGAAAAGCAGGGAGCTCGCGAGCTTCCGCTATTCCCTACTCCCTATTCCCTATTCCCGGGCGCGCGCAGCGCGCCAGCGGCTTCACCCTGCTCGAGATGCTCGCGGTGATCGTGCTGATCGGCATCATCGGCGCGGTGGTGGTGACCCAGGTCGGCAAGAACGTCGACAAGGGCAAGTACGGCGCCGGCAAAGCGCAGCTGATGACGCTGAACCAGAAGATCGAGAACTACGCGCTGGACAACGGCGCGCCGCCGCAACAGCTGGAAGGACTGGTGACAAAGCCGGCGAACGCATCGAACTGGCAGGGCCCGTACGCGAAGGAGTCCGACCTGAGGGACCCATGGGGCCATGACTTCGGCTACCAGTACCCGGGCCAGCACGGCAGCTTCGACCTGGTCTTCTACGGCCAGGACGGCAAACCCGGCGGCGACGGCTACAGCAAGGACGTCGGAAACTGGCAATGAAGCGGGGAATCGGGAATCGGGAATCGGGAATCGGAATAGCAGGGCGCTCGCGAGCTTCCACTATTCCCTGTTCCCGATTCCCTATTCCCGGGCGTGGCGACAGCCGCGCCGCCGGCTTCACCCTCCTCGAAATGCTCGCGGTGATCCTGCTGGTCGGCATTGCCGCGGCGGCGGTGTCGGTTTCGGTGAGCCAGGGGCTGGCCAGCGCGCGGGTGCGTGCGGCCAGCAGCGAGCTGGCCGGCGCCTTGCGCGCCACTCGTGCGCAGGCAATCGTGCGCGGCGAGGAGCAGCACTTCGACGTGGACACCCGCGCCAACAGCTACGACGGCGCGAAGCGACAGGACGTACGCCTGCCCGGCGGCCTGCGCGTGAGCATCACCAGCGCGAAGGAAGACCAGCCGAACGACCACACCGGGCGCATCCGCTTCTTCCCCGATGGCAGCTCCACCGGCGGGCGCATCACGCTGAAGAGCGGCCGGCGCGAGTGGCACGTCAACGTGGCGTGGCTGACCGGCGAAGTGCGCGTGGTCGATGCGGTGGCGCGGCGATGAACGCCGGGAATAGGGAATGGGGAATGGGGAATGGGGGAAGCCGCTCCCCGGAAGCGTCTGGGCTGAGCGCAACGCACGGACAGGGCAATGATGTCCCGATCAGCGACAAAACCTCTTCCTATTCCCTATTCCCCATTCCCTATTCCCGGGCCGCCCGTCAGGGCGGGTTCTCCCTGCTCGAAGTCATCGCCGCGATCATGCTGCTGGCGATTGCGTTCACCGCGCTGATGAAGGTGGCCGGCGCGTCGATCGGGCTGAGCCACAACGCGGCCGAATACAGCGAGGTGGCGATGCGCGCGCGTAGCCTGCTCGACGGCGCGTTCGTGGGTGAGCCGGTCATGCCGGGCAGCCGCTCGGGCCGCTTCAACCCGCGGTACCGCTGGCAGCTCGACGTGACGCCGTGGAGTCCGGGCGGGCCGGCGACGCCGGGCGAACCGCTGCAGCTGTATCAGCTGGACCTGACCGTGGCGTGGGGTTCGCCGGCGCATCCGCGCACGGCACACTTCCGCGCGCTGCGGCTGGGCACGCCCGACCTTGCCGGCAACGTGCAGGCAGCCCGATGAAACGCGCCGCGGGCTTCACCCTGCTGGAGGTGCTGGCCGCGCTGGCGCTGCTGGCGCTGCTGCTGGTCGGGGTGTATGCGGGCATCCGCACCGCCAGCCACAGCGTGCGCTCGGGCACCGCGACGATCGAGCGGACCGACCAGGTGCGCTCGGCCCAGCAGTTCCTGCGCCGCGAGCTGGCGCAAAGCATGCTGCAGCCGATCGGCCGCAGCGACCGCGGCGAGCCGCTCTATTTCGAGGGCAGTGCGCGCGAGATGCGCTACGTGGCACCGCTGCCCGGCTACCTCGGCAAGCTCGGCCCGCAGCTGCAGCAGCTGCAACTGGTCGACGACGGCCACGGTGGCCAGCGGCTGGAGTTGAGTCTGGCCGTGCTGCCGCCGGACGGCCAGCCGCCGCAACCACTGGGCGAGCCGCAGGTGCTGCTCGACCGGATCAAGGCCGGCGGCTTCAGCTATCGCGGCGTCGACCCGCAGGGCGCCGTGGTGCCGTGGTCGCCGACGTGGCCCGACGGCCGCCGGTTGCCGCAGCTGGTGCGGATCGAACTGCAGGCGCCGGGCATGGTGGCGTGGCCGACACTGGAGGTGCCGCTGCGGGCGAGTCCGCTGCAGGCTGGCATGTCGCCGATGCAGGTGCGCGGCGGGAGCATCCGGTGAAGCCTGCGCTGCCAAGGTTGCCGACCCGCCAGCGCGGGGTCGCCCTGCTGCTGGTGCTGTGGGCGTGCACCTTGCTGGCGATCCTGCTCGGCGGCTACGCCGCGCTGGCGCGCACCGAAGGCCTGCAGGCGCGCTACCAGTTCGCCCAGACCCAGGCGCATTACGCCGCCGAGGCCGGCCTGATGCGTGCGCTGTACGCCTTGCAGGATCCGCAACCGGCGCGGCGCTGGACCGGCGATGGCCGGCCGTATGCATTCGACTACGACCGCGCCAAAGTCGTCGTGCGCGCGATCGACGAGGGCGGCAAGGTCGATCTCAACGCCGGCTCGCCCGAGGTGCTGCGCGGCCTGTTCCAGGCGGCCGGGCTGAACGCGGCCGAGGCGCAGGTGCTGGCCGGGCACGTGCTGGACTGGCGCAACCCGATCGTGCTCGAGGGAGACGCCGCCAGCCAGCGCGCGGCCTACAAGGCGGCCGGCCGCGATTACGGCCCGCGCGGCGGCCCGTTCGCCAGCATCGAGGAACTGCAGATGGTGCTCGGCATGACGCCCGCGCTGTACCGGCAGGTGGCGCCGGCGGTGACGATCTGGGCCGGCACCGCCAGCCCGGATCCGAACACCGCGCCGCCGCTGGCGCTGGCCGCGATCCCCGGGATGACGCCGGCGCAGTTGGAGCAGATCCGCGCCGCACGGCAGCGCAACGCGGCCGACCCGCGGCTGGTCCTGAACAACGGAACCACGCATAGTATTCGTTCGGAGGCCACCTTGGCCGACGGCACGCGCGCAATCCTGCGCGCCACGATTCGCCTGCAGGCGGGGCAGGCGCAACCGTACCTAGTGCTGCGCTGGCAGGAGGGAGAGGCGGAATGATTACGGCGACGCCGTCGCTGCGGCCGTGGGTGGAGCGTGTGCGCCGGGGCTGGCGCGCCTCGCCGTTGCCGGGCTTCCTCGGCTGGTGGGGCGGCGAGCTGCGCGAGCTGCTGCCGCCGCGCTGGCGCGGCTGGTTCGGCAGCGGCGCTGACTGGCACCTGCTGCAGCACGCGGATGCGCAATGGACCCTGCGTCGCAGCGGCCACGCCGACGTGCTGGCGCGCTGGGAAGACGGCGCCATGATGGCTGCCGACGGTGTGCACGTGGCGCCGGCCGTGCTGGACGACGCGCTCGGCCGTGTGGACCGCGAGGACCTGCGGCTGGCGCTGCTGCTGCCGCCCGCGCTGGCGTTGCGGCGCACGCTGACACTACCGCTGGCCGCGCGCGACAACCTGCTGCAGGTGGCTGGCTTCGAGGTCGACCGGCAGACCCCGTTCCAGCTGGCGCAGGTGTACTACGCCGTGCGCGAGCCGGTCGCGCCGGCGCCGCCGGGGCGCTTCGGCGCCGAGCTGGTGGTGGCCACCCGCGACACGCTGGACCCGCTGCTGGCGCGCCTGCGCGCGCAGGGCATCGAGGTCGACGCGGTGGATCTGATGCTCGGCGATGGCCGTCTCGGCGCCAACCTGCTGCCGCCACAGCAGGTGCCGCGCCGCGCGCGCCCGCGCCGCCGGCTGAACCTGATGCTGGCCGCGGCCTGCGTGCTGCTGGCGCTGCTGATGCTGGGCGAGTGGCTGCACAACCGGCAGCTGGCGCTGACGCAGATGCAGACCGAGGTCGCGGCGATGCGCGGCGAGGCGCAGCAGGTGGCCGCGCTGCGCCAGCAACTGCAGGACAACGCCGGCGCTGCCGGCTTCCTGGCCCGGCGCAAGCACGACACGGTGGCCATGCTCGGCCTGCTGCAGGAAGTCACCGAACGCCTGCCCGACAGCACCTGGCTGGAGCGCTTCAGCGTCGACAACACCGGCCAGGTCGGCTTCCAGGGGCAGAGCCAGCAGGCCGCCAAGCTGCTCGATGTGCTGAAGGATTCGAAGCTGATCACCGACGCCAGTTTCCAGGGCAGCATCCAACCCGACCCGACCACCGGCAAGGAACGTTTCTACCTGACCGCGCGCGTGAACCAGCCGAAGCCGCCACCGGCCAACCCGGCTCCCGGCGGGAGCGCGCCATGAAGCTGACCGCCATGAGTCCGCGCGACAGCCGCATCGCGGCGATCGTCCTGCTGCTGCTGGCGGTGGGGCTGGCCTATTTCGTGCTGCTGCACTGGTGGTTCGTGGCGCCGCTGCGGCAGATCGGCGGCGAAATGGCCGACCTGCGCGACACGCACAGCCGCTACGCCGCGGCGATCGCCGAGAAGCCCGAGTTGCAGCAGCGCCTCGCCGCGCTCGGTGCCGGTCAGGCGGCCAGCAGCGCGTTCCTCGCCGCCGACGACCCCAACACCGCTGCGGGCGACCTGATGCAGCGGGTGATCGACGTGGTTGCCGCCAACGCCGGCGGCAACCGCTGCACGGTGAGCCAGAAGATGCCGCTGCCGAGCCCCCCGGCCTCGCCCGGCGAGCCGTACCGCAAGGCGGCGGTGAGCATCAGCCTGAACTGCGACATGGAACCGCTGGCGGCCGTGCTGCAGGCGCTGGAGCAGGGCACGCCGTACCTGTTCATCGACGACCTCAGCATCTACCGCAACCCGGTGGTTGCGCAGCAGGACAGCTCGGCGGGGCTGGAAGTGCAGTTCAGCCTGTCCGGCTACGTGCGCCCGAGCCGCGCTGCGCCGGCAGCGGCAGAGCGTGCACCCGACGATGCGGGAGTCGTGCCATGAACGCCGCCAGCCAGCGCCAGCTGACCCCGTGGCTGGTCGCCCTCGTGCTGTTGCTGGGCGCTGTGCTGCTGTTGCTGCTGGCCGGCCTCTGCCGCGGCGTGCGCTGGGATGCGCCGCGCCAGCCGCCGCCGTTGCCGCCGATCGGCCGTCAGGCCGAGCTGCCAACCCCGGTGCCGCTGCCGCAGTACGCGCAGGTCTGGCAGAAACCGCTGTTCAGCCCCGACCGCAAGCCGGCTGCCCGCGCCGCCGGCGGCAGCAGCCTGGGCGACCTCGGACTGACCGGCATCCTGCTCACCCCGGGCCTGCGCATGGCCCTGCTGCAGGATCGCAACGGCGACCGCCAGGTGCGGCTGCGCGAAGGCGAGACGCTGCCCGACGGCAGCGTGAGGCTGGTCGAACTGCGCCCGCGTTCGGCGCTGTTCGACTCTCCGGCCGGGCGCACCGAGCTGAAGCTGCCGGCCGGCGCGCCGATCGATCCGCCTCGCGCCGCGGCGGAAGCACGCGGCCAGCCGGCCGGCTCGGCGGCGATGCAGTTGGCACCGGGCGAAGGCAAGGCGGCGGCCGGGCGCAGCGGCTCCGGCCAGGGCAGCATCGCGCCGAGACGCGCCGCCTCGCCGGCCGCGCCATCGTCCGCACCGGAATCGGCCGCCGAGCGGCTGCGCAGGAACATCCAGCAACGTCGGGCCGGCCGTGCCGCCGCGGCCCACGAAGGAGAACACTGATCCATGTCCCGCATGCTCATCCAGCCCATCCTGCGTACCGCCGCGCTTGCCCTCGCGGTGGCCCTGGCCGCCTGCGCCAGCCTGCCGCCGCCGCATGACGACGGCGCGCTGCAGCGCGAGGCAATGGCCGGCACGCAGAACCCGGTGCCGGCGCCGCTGCCGTTGAACAACGAGGCCGGCAGCCGCGGCGCGAGCGCGGCGACCGCCGAGGTCAGCCACGGCAGCGGCCGCTTCATCCGCCCCGGCGCGCTGGCCACGCCGCGTCCGGCGGCCAGCGGCAACGGCGCGGTTACCTTCAACTTCGAGAACCAGCCAGTGCAGGCGGTGGTCAAGGCGATCCTCGGCGACCTGCTCAAGCAGAACTACACCATCGTGCCCGGCGTGCAGGGCAACATCTCGTTCGCCACCTCCGAACCGGTCGACGCCAGCCAGGCGCTGCCGATCCTGGAGACGCTGCTGTCGTGGACCGGCAACGCGCTGGTGCGTCGCGACGGCGGCTACGTGGTGATGCCGCAGAAGGACGCGGTGGCCGGCAACCTGGTGCCCAGCTTGGGCGCCAGTGCGCCAGCGGGCGGGCTGCAGGCGCGGCTGTTCCCGCTGCACTACATCTCCGCCACCGAGATGCAGAAGCTGATCAAGCCGTTCGCGCGGCCGGACGCCACCCTGCTGGTCGACCCGGCGCGCAACCTGCTGGTGATGTCCGGCACGCCGCAGGAACTGGCGAACTACCAGAGCATGGTGCGTACGTTCGACGTCGACTGGCTGCGCGGCATGTCGGTGGGCGTGTTCAACCTGCAGTACGCGAACGTCGGCGAGCTGATGCCGAAGCTGGACGCGATGTTCGGCGAGCACGGCAACACCCCGCTGGCCGGCATGCTGCGCTTCATCCCGATCGAGCGCACCAACGCGCTGGTGGTGATCAGCACCCAGAGCGACTACCTGCAGGAAGTCGGCGACTGGATCGCCCGCATCGACCGCGGCGGCGGCAACGAGCCGCAGCTGTTCGTCTACGACGTGCGCAACATCAAGGCGTCGGACCTGGCGAAGTACCTGGCGCAGATCTACGCCAACGGCGCCGGCAGCGGCGGAGACATCGGCGGCCAGGTCGGGCCGGGGCTGACCGGTGCCACCCTGGGCAGCGCTGAGAACGCCGGCGCGACCAGCATGGGCAGCACCGCCGGCGGCTTCGGCAACCCGGCCGACGCCTCGCGCGGTGGCGGCCAGGTCAACAGTGGCATGGGCAGCAGCGGCTTCGGCGCCACCGGCGGCGGCCGTGACAGTGGCGCCGCGGCCGGCGGCTTCGGCAGCAGCGCAGCCGGTTTTGGCGGCAACCCGGCCGGCGGCGGCAACGGCGCGGCCAGCGAGGCGCAGTACAGCTCCAGTGACGGCAGCGTGCGGATCAGCTCGGTCGACGGCAGCAACCAGCTGCTGGTGCGCGCGCGCGCGTCGCAGTGGGAGGAGATCAAGACGGCGATCAGCAAGCTCGACAACGTGCCGCTGCAGGTGCAGATCGAGACGCGCATCCTCGAGGTCAATCTCACCGGCGAGTTCCAGTTCGGCGTGCAGTGGTACCTGGAAGGGCTGACTGGCAGTACCGGCAGCACCTCGAACGGTACGTTCGTGCCGGGCCAGTCGTACCGCCACCGCCAGCTGGGCCTGGGCCAGGGCGGCAACGCGTTCGGTGGCGAGCCGTTCTTCTACTCCTTCCTCAACAGCGACCTGCAGGTCGCCGTGCGCGCGATGGAGACCAGCGGCAACACCAAGACGCTGTCGGCGCCGTCGATGGTGGTGATGAACAACCAGGTGGCCAGCATCGCGGTCGGCAATCAGATCCCGATCAACCAGACCAGCGTGAACACCGGCATCGGCACCACCACCAGCTACAGCCAGGTCAACTACCTGAGTACCGGCGTGATCCTCAACGTGCAGCCGCGGATCAACCCCGGCGGTCTGGTCTACATGAACATCAGCCAGGAAGTCAGCCAGGCCGACAAGTCGGTGCCGCTGGTCAACGGCAACCCGGCCATCTCGCAACGCAAGCTGGCCACCCAGGTCGCCGTACAGAGCGGCCAGACCGTATTGCTCGGCGGCCTGATCCAGCAGGCCGAGGGCAATACCGACACCGGCATCCCGGGGCTCAACCGCGTGCCGGTGCTGGGCCGGCTGTTCGGCAGCACCAACCGCAGCCGCAACCGCACCGAGCTGATCGTGCTGATCACGCCGCGGGTGATCCGCGGCGGCGCGGACGCCAAGCAGATCACCGACGATTACCAGAGCAAGTTCGAGTCGCTGGAGCCACTGCGCACGCCGGCTGGCGCCGGCACGAAGCCGTAGCGGGCGACCGCCCCGGCGCGCTGCCGGGGCAGCCGTACGGCGGCGCCCGCTATCATCGGCGCGATGAGTGCGCCGCCTTCGTTCCCGATCACCCCACTGCTGCCCGAGATCCGCGCGTCGCTGGCCGCGACGCCGCGGTTGGTGCTGGAGGCGCCGCCGGGCGCCGGCAAGACCACCCAGGTGCCGCTGGCCCTGCTCGACGCGCCGTGGCTGGCCGGGCAGAAGATCGTGATGCTGGAACCGCGCCGGATCGCCGCGCGCGCCGCCGCGCAGTTCATGGCGCAGCAGCTCGGCGAGGCGGTCGGACAGGCCGTCGGCTACCGCATACGCTTCGAGTCGAAGGTGAGTGCGGCGACCCGCATCGAGGTGGTCACCGAAGGCATCCTCACCCGGCTGATCCAGCACGATCCGGAGCTGACCGGCATCGGCGCGATCATGTTCGACGAGTTCCACGAACGCCACCTCGCCGGTGACCTCGGCGCCGCGCTGGCGCTGGAGGTGCAGGCCACGCTGCGGCCACAGCTGCGCCTGGTGGTGATGTCGGCCACGCTGGATGGCGAGCGCATTGCGACGTGGCTGGACGCGCCGCGGCTGTCCAGTCCGGGCCGCAGTTTCCCGGTGCGTGTCGAGTATCCGCCGGCGCGTGCGCAGGAAGCCGTCGAGCACCAGCTTGCTCGCGTCGCGCGGCAGGCGCTGGAAGAAAACGATGGGGACGTACTGGCCTTCCTGCCCGGTCGGCGGGAGATCGCGCGGGCGCAGGCGGTGCTGGAGGAAGCCGTAGCGCGTGACGCAGCGCTTGCACACCCCTATCGCTCCGGGGTGAGCGGTGGTGTTGGCGATCTGCCGGTGGCAGATCGCGCCACCGGGAACGCCCGAGCGCAAGCGAGGGCCGGGGGTTGCTTGGCGAGGAACGAGCCTAGCAACGGGGCTGGGGGAGAGGGTACGGGCGGAGCGGGACACCGCGCTTCGCCCGCGCCCTCATCCGCCCCTGCCGGGGCACCTTCTCACCCACAAGGGGACTCCCTGGCGGTCGCCGGAGGGAGAAGGGAGGGCACACGCATCGACATCGTGCCGCTGCACGGCGAACTCTCGCTGGCCGAGCAGCAGGCCGCGCTGGCGCCGGCTGAACCGGGCACACGGCGCATCGTGCTGGCGACCAACGTGGCCGAGTCCAGCGTCACCCTGCCGGGCATCCGCGCGGTGGTCGACAGCGGGCTGGCGCGCGAGCCGCGCTTCGATCCGAACTCCGGCTTCACCCGGCTGGAAACCGTGGCTATTTCGCAGGCCTCGGCCGACCAGCGCGCAGGCCGCGCGGGGCGCGTGGCCGCGGGCACGGCGTACCGGCTGTGGCCGCAGAGCAGGCGACTCGACCCCGCGCGCAGCGCGGAGATCGCGCAGGCGGAACTCTCCGGCCTGGCACTGGAACTGGCCGCCTGGGGTAGCGACGAGCTGCGCTGGCCGGACCCGCCACCGCCCGGCGCGCTGGCGCAGGCGCGCGAGCTGCTGACGAATCTTGCCGCGCTGGACACCGATGGCCGCATTACCGCGCTGGGCCGGCGCATGCTGGAACTCGGCGCCACGCCGCGGCTCGGTGCCGCCGCCTTGCGCGCGCCGCCGGAACTGCGGGCACTAATCGCCGACCTGCTGGCCTTGATGGAGGCGCGTTCGCCGCTGCGCGGCACGCAGGCGCGCAGCGACGATTTCCGCGTCCGCGTCGCCGCGCTGCATGCCTGGCGCGACCGCCGTGGCTCGTCCGTGCGCGGCGAAGCCGACAGCGGCGCGCTGGCGGCGATCGAGCAGGCCAGCAAGGGCTGGCGTCGGCGTCTGGACCTGCGCAGCGCCGCCAGCGGCACGCCGGACAGCCACGCGGTCGGCGACCTGCTGCTGCACGCCTTTCCCGACCGCATCGCGCGTCGCGACGAGGCCAACCCGCTGCGCTACACGCTGGCCAATGGCCGTGGCGCGCGTCTGCACGAGCACACCGCGCTGCTCGGCGAGCCGTGGCTGGTGGTACTGGACCTGCGTCTGGAAGCGCGCGACAGCCTGGTGTTCGCTGCCGCGCCGTTCGACCCGCGCGCGCTGGAGCGCGACTTCCCGCTGCGCTTCACCCGCGAACGCACGCTGCGCTGGAACGACGAGCGCGGCGCCGCTGAGGCGTTCGAGGAGCGCCGTTTCGGCGCGATCGTGCTGGAGCGGCGCAGCGTGCCGGTGAAACCCGCCGATGCGCTGCCCGCGCTGTTGGCCGCCGTGCGCGCGCGGGGTCTCGATGCGCTGCCGTGGAGCGAGCACGCGCGGCGGCTGAGGGCACGCATGCAGGCGCTGCGCGCATGGATGCCCGAGCTGGGCTTGCCCGATGTTTCCGATGCCGCCTTGCTGGCCTCGCTGGAGGACTGGCTGGCGCCGTACCTCGACGGCAGGCACCGCCTCGACGCGCTTGCTGCGGAGGAACTGACGCAGGCGCTGGTCTCGCGGCTGGACCACGCGCAGCGCCACACGCTCGACATGCAGGCGCCGGAAAGCCTGCAGGTGCCGAGCGGGCAGCAGCGCCGGCTGGAGTACAGCGAAGGCCAGTCGCCGGTGCTGGCGGTGAAGCTGCAGGAATTGTTCGGCCTGGCCGACACGCCGTGCGTGGGCGGCGGACGCGTTGCGGTCACCTTGCACCTGCTGTCGCCGGCCGGCCGGCCGATCCAGGTGACCCAGGACCTGAAGGGCTTCTGGCAGCGCACTTACCCGGAGGTGAAAAAGGAACTGAAGGGCCGCTACCCGCGCCACCCGTGGCCGGACGACCCGTGGACCGCCACGCCCACGCATCGCGCCAAGCCGCGCGGGCGGCATTGACGCACCGCCGGACGTGGCGCCCGCGGCACAGTTGTGTACCATCGCCGGTCACGGCATCGCGTGGTGAATCCCTTGCCCCGGAACAAGGACTACGACGAATTCCATCCGATGGCGGCCAACGGCCGTGGCGAGCCCGATGTCGCGTTTCCTGTGCCGTCGCCGTGGCGCCTGACGAGCTGGCTGTGGAGCCTGCTGGTGCTGCTGTCGGGGCTGGCGCTGACTGTGTTCATTCATCACCATCATCAGCAGCGGCTGCAGGTCGAGCACACGTTGATCCACGACGGGCTGGCCAACAAGGCCCTTGTCTCGCTGCAAGGCCGGCTGCATACCGCCGAATCGCTGCTGCGAGCCGCGCAATCGCTGTTCCTCTCTTCCGAGGAGGTGGATGAGGGCGAGTACGCCGGCTTCTACGCCAACATGAGCCCGCGCGAACAGTTCCCCAGCCTGCTCGCGCTGGCCTACGCGCCGCGCGAGCTGCGACCGGACGGCGAGCACTACATCACCCGCTGGGTCCGGCCATTGGCCGGCAACGAAAGCGTGGTCGGGCTCGACGTGGCCACGCAGCCGCACAACTTCGCCAGCCTGCTGGCGTCGCGCGACAACGATCAGGCGACCCTGTCGGCGCCGTTTCACCCGGTGCAGCTGGCCGGGTCCGGCACGGCCGGCGAAGGCGTCACCCTGCGGCTGCCGATCTACAGCCCCGGGCCGCCGCCACAAACCACCGCGGAGCGACGCAGCCGCGTGCGCGGCTCGATCGCGGCCTCGTTCCGGCTGGAGGGCTTGATCGGCGAGGCGCTGCCCGAGCAGCTGGTGCGCAACCTGCGCCTGCGGGTCAGCGACGTCAGCGGGCCGCAGATGGTGCTGCTGTTCGACTCGGATAGCGGCCCCTGGTGGTCGGGCGGCGATTACCGCTACGAGCGCAGACTCGCGTACGGTGGGCGCACGTGGAACGTCGAGGTGCACTCGCTGCCGCAGCGTGCCCATGGCCTGATCGGCGGCGGGCGCGGCATCCTGCTGGCTGGCGTGCTGGCCAGCGTGCTGCTGGCGCTGCTGGTGTACTCGGTCAGCAGTACCCGCCAGCGCGCGCTGGCGCAGGGCTGGCGCATGAGCCGCCGCTACAGCGAGAGCGAGAAGCGCTTCCGCGCCCTCAACGACCTGCTGCCGGCACTGGTGCTGCTGGCCGAGGCCGCCGACGGCACGATCACCTACGCCAACCAGGCGGCGCGCGACCGCCTCGGCCTGCGTGTGACCGAGCGCCAGCTGCCCGAGCTGTTCGGCGACCCGGAGCTGCGCACGCAGCTGCAGCAGGACGACACCCGCGGCTGCGGCCGGGTCGATGCGATCCTGCGCAACGACGTCGGCGACGGCTTCTGGGCCAGCGTGGCGATCTCGCGAGTGACCCTGAGCGGGCGCAGCAAGCTGCTGCTGGTGGCCAGCGACATCAGCGAACAGCGCCAGCTGACTGAGCTGCTGAGCCACCAGATCAGCCACGACGCGCTTACCGAGCTGTACAACCGGCGCGAGTTCGAACGCCGGCTGCACCGCGCGCTGGACGCGACCCAGGACGGCGCGCCGCTGGCCGTGCTGCTGTATATCGACCTCGACCAGTTCAAGTTGATCAACGACACCTCCGGCCACCTCGCCGGTGACCAGCTGCTGGCGCAGCTGGCGATCGTGATGCGCAGGCAGCTGGGCGGCACCGACATGCTGGCGCGGCTCGGCGGCGACGAGTTCGGCGTGCTGGTGACCGAGGTGGCCGATCGCGCGGAAGCCGAACGGATCGCCGAGCGCATGCGCCGCTGCATCGACGGCTACGTGTTCATCTGGGAACAGCGCAGCTACATGATCAGCGCCAGCATCGGCGGGGTCATGATCGACCGTCCCGGCATCCTGGTGAAGGACCTGCTGGCCCAGGCCGACACCGCCTGCTACATGGCCAAGGAGCTCGGTCGCAACCGCGTGCACTTCTATTCCGAGCGCGACGACCAGACGGTGCGCCGGCACAGCGAGATGGAGTGGGCGAACCGCCTGCGCTGGGCCATCGACGAACACCGCCTGGTGCTCACTTACCAGGAGATCCAGCCGTTGCCGCTGGTCGCCGGCGGCGAGCCGGACATCGAGGTGCTGCTGCGCTTCCGCGAGGAGTCCGGGCAGCTGGTGGTGCCCGGCGTGTTCATGCCGGCGGCCGAGCGCTACGGCCTGATGCCGGTGGTCGACCGCTGGGTGATCGAGACCACGCTGGCGAACTTCGACCGGCTGCATCCGGCCGGCAGCGCGCTGCGCATGGTGGCGATCAACCTGTCCGGTGCCAGCGTCGAGGACGAGGAACTGGCCGGCCGCATCATCGCGCTGCTGCGGCGCTACCGGGTCGAACCGTCGCGGGTGTGTTTCGAGATCACCGAGACCGTGGCGGTGCGCAACCTGTCGCAGGTGGTGCGCTTCATGGAGCAGCTGCGCGCGGTGGGTTGCCGGATCGCGCTGGACGACTTCGGCGCGGGGATGTCCTCGTTCACCTATCTGAAAAACCTGCCGCTGGACATCATCAAGATCGACGGCAGCTTCGTGCGCGACATGCTCACCGATCCGGTCAGCCACCTGATGGTCAGGGCGGTCACCGACATCGGCCACCGGCTCGGCCTGGAAGTGGTCGCCGAATGGGTGGCTGACGCGGAAACCGTGCGCGCGCTGGCGGCGCTGGGGGTGAACCGGGTGCAGGGCTTCAGCCTGCACCGGCCTGAGCCGGCGCTGTTCCAGCGCGACTGAGGCGGCGCTGCCGGCGTCGGCTCAGCGGGCGGCGCTGCTCGCGGCCGCTGCGGGCGAACGCTCGAAGCTGCCGGCGTCGCCGGGGAACACCACCGGGCTCTCGTAGCCGTCGGCCGAGACCGCCGACACGCCGAAGAACCAGTCGTCGATCACTACGTCCTTGAGCACTGCATGATCGACGTCGCCCACCGCGCGCGCGTGCTGCCATTGCGCCGCGGTGGTGTCGCGCCAGTGCACCCGATAGCCGGCGGCGCCGGGCACCTTGCGCCACTTCAGCGTGGTGTCGGTGGCCACGGCGCCGGCGGTGTCGATGCCGGTCGGCGGCGCCGGCGCGCGGCTCAGCGCGGCCATGGCGATGGTGTTCAAGGCGGTGACGCGGGCGAGGTAGCGGAAGTCGATGCCGTCGATGGTGTCGCCGTAATGCACGCCCTGATCCTGATCGGTATGTCCGCTGCGCAGGTCCTGGTGCTGCCGGGTGTAGTTCTCGTGTGCCTCGGTGACCCGCACCGCGGGATAACCCGCTTCCAGCAACGGCACCTGGTCGCCGCCGCGGCCGTAGCGGTCGGTGCGGTAGACCATGTTCACGCGGAAGTCGGGCAGGTAGTTGCCGGCGAGGCGGTCGAGGTAGCGGGCGAGGTTGCGCGAAGGCGAATCCACTTCGCCGCCGTGGTAGCGGCGGTAGTCCGCCTGGGCCGGCGTCTCGTTGCTCTTGGTGCCCTCGGAGAACACCCGCACCGTGGTGTTGTCGGTCGCCCCGTTCTGGCCCTGGCTGTTGCCCACGATGTCGTTGTTGAGCTGGGCCTCGACCCGCCAGCCGTGCGCGACCGCGTAGTCGGCCAGCACCTTGCCGCCGTACAGGCCCTGCTCCTCGCCGGACAGCGCGGCGAACACCAGGGTGGCGTCGTTGTCCTGCTTCGACAGCAGTCGCGCCGCCTCGATCACGGCGGCCACGCCGGAGGCGTCGTCGTTCGCGCCGGGCGCGTCGCTGGTGGCGTTCATCACGTCGCTGACGCGCGAGTCGAGGTGGCCGCTCATCACGATCACCCGCTGCGGGTCGCGCTGGCCGCGCTTGATCGCGACCACGTCCATCACCTCGGTGGGCGTGGGGATGCGCTTGCCGCTGAATACCTGCGCGGGCGTGACTACCTCGAGGCAGCCGCCGCAATCGCGCGAGATCGCCTCGAAGCGTGCCTTCACCCAGCGTCGCGCGGCGCCGATGCCGCGGGTGTCGGACTTCGTGTCGGACAGCGTGTGGCGGGTGCCGAAGCCGACCAGCCTGGTGATCGTGGCGCGCAGTTCCGCCTCGCTGGGCGCCTGGGCCAGTGCGTGCAGCGCCGGCTGTTCGTGCGGCATCGCCGGCGGCGGCGCCGCTGCGGCGGTGGTCGTCGTGGCCAACAGGGCGGACAGAAGCAGGAAGGCGGTTCGGGGCATCGCGCGCGTTCTCCGGCGGCAAAGCCCGCACCATACAACGTCGGCACGATGAGCCGATGTGCGTTCGCACCATCGCAAACCGCGAGGCCCGGTCGTTGCCGGCCGGGCCTCGGGTTGTTGTCGGCGCGCTTCCGTGTGCGCCGGTGTTCCGCTCAGCCGCTTACGGCGTGTAGCTGCCGGTCAGCGTGACACCGCTGTAGCTGCTGTAGGCGCGCACCATGATGTAGTACGTGCCCGGCGTCGGCGCGGAGGCGGTGCAGCTCTCGTTGTTGCCGGTGATGTACGGGCGGCAGTCGTAGCTGCTGGTGGTCGGCGTGGAACCGAGCTTGACGTACAGGTCGGCGTCGCCGGTGCCACCGGCGATGTTGATGTTGAGGTTGGTGGCTCCGCTCGGCACGACCATCGTGTAGTACAGGGCGTTGCTGGTGGTTGCGCTCAGGCCGGACACCGGCACGCCGTTCTGCAGCACGTTGCCACCGCTGCTGCTGGTGCTCCAGCTGGCCTTGACGCTGACCCCGGAGAACGCGGCGTAGCCGTTCAGCATGACGTAGTAGGTACCCGCCTGCGGCGAGGCCACCGTGCAGCTCTCGTTGTTGCCGGTGAGGTACGGACGGCAGTCGTAGCTGGACAGGGTTGGGGCGGAGCCGAACTTGGTGTACAGGTCGGCGTCGCCGGTGCCGCCGGACTCGGAGATCACCAGGTTGCTGGCACCGGCCGGGATCACCACCGTGTAGAACAGCTGTGCGCCCTGGGCGCCGGACTGGCCGGTGAGCGCCACGCCGTTCTGCAGCACGTTCCCGCTGCTGCTGGCGACCGTCACCGACTGCGTCTTGGTGTTGGTCGCGCCGCCGTTGTCGGTCACCGTCAGCGACACGCTGTAGGTGCCGGCGGCGGCGTAGGTGTGGCTGGGGTTGGTGGCGGTCGAGGTGCTGCCGTCGCCGAAGTTCCATGAGCGCGAGGCGATGGTGCCGTCGCTGTCGGTGGAGCTGTCGGTGAAGTTCACGGTGAGGCCGCTGACCGAGTCGCTGAAGTTGGCGACCGGCGGCACGTTGGCCGGCGGTGCAGTGCCACCGATGTCGGCGGCGGCCGTGCTGATGATCAGCTCGCCGCGGCCGCTGGCCAGGTCGTAGCCGACGCTGGCGGTATAGCCGCCGTTGTTGCCCGAGGTGATGTCGTGGAAGGCGGCGCCAGGCAACTGGTACAGCAGCGGTGCGGCAAAGCCCACGCTGGCGCCCTTGATGGCGATGATGCGCGCCCACGCGCCGGCAAACAGCGGCGCGGACAGGCTGGTGCCGCCGTACTGCTGGGTGGCGCCGTTGACGATGATCTTCGAGCCGGAGCTGGGATCGGCGTCATAGGCAATGTCCGGCAGGCCGCGCGTGGTGCCCGGCGCCACGCCGTTCTGCCAGCTCGGCTGCGGCTCGAACGTGCTGGAGCTGCCGCCGCCGCTGACCCACACGGTGGCGCCGTTCCAGGTGGTGGTGGAAGCGTCCAGCGTGGTGCCGCCCACCGCCACCACGTACTGCGACGCGGCCGGCCAGCTCGGCGTGACGCCGCCGTTCTTGCACTCGTCGGCGCCGGAATCGCCGGTGGAGATGGAGAAGGTCTGTCCCTGCGCCACCGCCTGCTGGAAGATCTGGTCCTGCGCCGCGGCCGAGCCGTCGCTCTTCGCACTGGTCTCGCACTCGCCCAGCGACACGTTGATGATCTTGGTGGCGTTGGCGGTGACGATGGTGTTGAAGTCGGCGGTGAGGTCGGCGTTGGACAGGGTCGGGATGTTGTAGAAGATCAGGCTGCCGACCTGGCCGCCGGCCATGCCGACGACGTCCTGGCTGTCCAGGCTCCACTCGCCCAGGCCGCTGGTGTCGGTGCTGGTGCCGTTGGTGTTGACGATCTGGGTGGTCACCGTGGCCAGGCCGTTCTGCGAGGTGAACGTGTTCAGGTCGGTGATGGTCTGGGTGATCTTGCCCTGGGTGACGATGCCCACCGGCACCCCGGCCGCCGTGGCCACGCCGTTGCCGCCGTAGATCGAGGAGAACTCGGTGGGGTTGTGGCCGGTCACCGCCTGAGTGGTGTAGGCGGCCTGCACCGGTTTGGCGAAGGTATGCGCCTGGTGCACGGTCTGCAGGCCGATCACCGACAGCACGCTGTCCTGCAGCGTGGCCGGGATCTGCACGTCGCTGTTGTTCATGAAGGCCATGCGGCCTTCCTTCGTGCGCACCTTGGCGAAGCTGGTCTTGAACGCGGCCTGCGCGGTGTCCGCGTGGCCGTCCGCCGAGATCATCAGGCGATTCGGCGCGATCTTGACGTTGGTGAAGCCGACCGAGCTCAGCCATGCGGCCACCTGGTTCGCCTGGTCCGCGGTCGGCGAATAGTTGGCGACGAACTGCTCGCTCGACATCCGATGCTGCACCATCGACAGCGTCGAGGTCATGGCCGTGGCCAGGAAGGTGTGCAGCTGGGCCGGGTTGCGCAGCTTCAGCGCCACCTCGATATGGATCGGCTGTGAGGTCGCCAGCGGGCCGCTGACCACGTCACCCTGGCGCAACTGGGTGGCGTGCTGGTTCAGCGCGACGAAGGCGTTGCTGCTGGCCGAGGCGGCGTTGGCCGAGGCGATCGCCGCCAGGCCGATGGCGGCCGTGAGCAGCGTGAGACGGAAATGATTTTGCATCTGTGGCTCCCAAAAGTTTTTCGAGGCAAACGAAGCCGCTGGGGCCGCGTGGACCTCATGGAATGAACGTCGCGGACAGGCGCGACGCGATCGGTTTTGGAATGGCCCAGCGATTCCGTGCGCGGCGGATTCGTCTTACTTCCCGGAATTGCACCACGTGGTGGACGTCCGCCGCGATCAGCGCCGGTGCGGAATGTCGTCACGGAACCGTTCGCCAAGCTCCCCATTGGCGAACCCGCTGACGGTAGGATTCGCCGCGGAAAACCGTCAATAGGATTTTTTCAGGGAACAGGTGATTTGCGTCACAGGTTTTCCGGGATTATCAGGCGGCCGGAATGGCGCAAATGTTTGCGATTATCCCCATGCGGCGGCGTGGCCACCGACGGCTCGGTGGCGCGCCCTGCCGCGACCAACACGCCCGCGAAAAACCGGTTCGATGGCGGTGGATTCGCGCAGATTTGCGATTATCCATGACGGCCGAGCGGGGTTACGCCACCGGCGCAAGAAGTTTCTCCATGGCTGTTTTTTCAGGCGTAATTGCTTGCGCCACAGATAATATTATCTGGCGCTGCCGTTCAGCCCTTCCTGCCCTGGTGGTCAGCTGCGATTCATGCGCGAAGCCACGCGGCCCTGCCGGGCCGGCGTCACCACCACCGCGACACCGGCGATGCATGCCGCGCAGGCGGCATGCGACCATGCGCGGGTGACCCGGACCACAACTCCCCGACTGGCGATCATCGGCGGCGGTCCGGCGGGACTGATGGCGGCCGAAGCCGCGTGCGCGGCGGGCGTGGCGGTCGACCTGTACGAGGCCAAGGGTTCGGTGGGGCGGAAATTCCTGCTGGCCGGCAAGGGCGGCCTCAACCTGACCCATGGCGAGCCGCGCGCGCGTTTCGTCGAGCGCTACGGCGCGCGCCGCGACGCGGTGGCGCGCTGGCTGGACGCGTTTGATGCCGAGGCGTTGCGCCGCTGGGCCCGCGGTCTCGGCGTGGAAACCTTCGTCGGCAGTTCGGGCCGGGTATTTCCGCTCGACCAGAAGGCGGCGCCGCTGTTGCGTGGCTGGTTGCACCGCTTGCGCGAAGCGGGCGTGGCCTTCCACATGCACCACCGCTGGCTGGGCTGGAGCGATGGCGCGCTGCGCTTCGCCACGCCGCAGGGCGAACGCACGGTGGCAGCCGAGGCGGCAATCCTCGCGCTCGGCGGCGCCAGCTGGCCGCAGCTGGGCTCCGATGGCGCCTGGGTGGCGCCGCTCGAGCACGCGGGCATCGACATCGCGCCGCTGCAGCCGGCCAACTGCGGCTTCGAGCTGGCGTGGAGCGAGCATCTTGCCAGCCGCTTCGCCGGCGCCCCGCTGAAGCCGGTGGTGGCGCACTGGGTCGACCGCCATGGCGTGGCCCGTTCGCGCCAGGGGGAGTTCGTGCTCAGCGAGTACGGCATCGAGGGCAGCCTGATCTACGCGATCGGCGCCGAACTGCGCGAGCAGATCGCGGAACGCGGCGAAGGCGTGCTGAAGCTGGACCTGGTGCCCGGCTACGACGAAAGCGCGCTGGCTAGCCGTCTCGCCGCGCCGCGCGGCAAGCACAGCATCGGCGACTGGCTGCGTCGTCGCGCCGGACTGGACGCGGCGAAGTGCGCGCTGTTGTTCGAGCTCACCGACAAATCCACCCTGGCCGATCCGGCGGCGCTGGCCGCGCAGCTCAAGGCCCTGCCGCTGCATCTGCGCGCGCCGCGACCGGTCACCGAGGCGATCAGCACCGCCGGCGGCGTGCGGCTGGAGGCAGTGGATGAGAACCTGATGCTGCACGAGCGCCCCGGCGTGTTCTGCGCTGGCGAAATGCTCGACTGGGAGGCGCCCACCGGCGGCTACCTGCTCACCGCCTGCTTCGCCAGCGGCCGGCTCGCCGGCCGCGCGGCGGCGCGCCGGCTGCTGGGCGCGTAGCCGGCGCAGTTTCAGTCGGCGACCAGGTTTTCCGCTGCGGGTTCCGCGTGCTCGGCCGGCGTGCCCTGCTGGGTGCGGCGCAGCACCTGGGGCATGGACTGCGCCACGAAGTCGATAAAGCTGTGCAGTGCCGGGGTGTGGCCGTGGCGCGAGGGATACACCGCATGCACGTTGCCGGCAGGCAGCGACCACGCCGGCAGCAGCGGCACCAGCCGGCCTGCGGCAACCGCCTCGCGGCAGACGAACTGCGGCAGCTGCGCCGCGCCGACGCCGCCGACCACCGCCTGGTACAGCACCTGCAGGTCGTCGCTGATCAGGCTGGGGTGGTACTCCACCTGCTGGGTGCGCCCGTCGGCGGCCTGCAGGTGCCAGAAGTGCCTGCCTTCCGCGCTGATCAGACCGACGCTGGAAAGGCGCTTGAGCTCCAGCGGCTGGGTCGGCTGGCCCTGGCGCCGCAGCAGTTCGGGGCTGGCCACCAGCACCTGCGGGTCCAGGCCATAGCTGCGCATCACCAGGCTGGAATCCTGGAGCGAGTCGCGCACCCGGAATGCGATGTCGTAGCCGCCGGCGATCACGTCGACCTGGTGGTGGCAGATATCCAGGTCCACCTGCACCCCAGGGTGCTGTCGCAGGAACTCGACCAGGATCGGCGCCAGCAGCAATTGCGCGAACAGCACCGGACAGGCCACGTGGATACGCCCGCGCGGCGCGGCCTGCGCTTCGTCGATCACGCGTTGGGTCTGCTCGGCCGCGGCCAGCAACTGCTGGCATTGTTCGTAGTAGCGCTGGCCGATCTCGCTGACGTGCGAGCGCCGCGTGGTGCGCTGGATCAGCCGCACGCCAAGGCTGGTCTCCAGTCGTGCTACGCGGAAGCTCAGCTGCGACTTGGCCACGCCCAGCGCCTTGCTGGCCGCGGTGAACGAACCCAGCTCCACCACCTGCACGAAGTAATAGATGTCGTTGAGATCCTGCACGGCGTGTCCCTCGAGGGTGGCGGGCGTGGCGGTGGATCGGGGGAACTGTCTTGTTGCGTTGCGCAATCGTGAAGAATTGTTCGCTGATCATGGATATTAAACGCAACATGAAAGGGCTTATCAATCGCATTGCATGAGGGAAATACTACGGCCTCGGGACATCGCCGCAGACGTCAGGGGCGCGTGCCACGCATCAGGATGGCGTCGGTCGGTCGCTGCGGGTGTTCACGCTAGCCAAGGGGTTCGAGCCATGCGTGCGATTTCGCTGTTGCTTGCCGTCGTGCTGTGCGCCGCGCTGAGTGCCGGCGCCATGCTGCTCGGGGCTCGCGACGTGCAGGCCCAGCAGGCCGGTGGCAACGCCGCGCCGGGTGCGCATGCCGCCCCTGCCGGCGGGCTCAGCCAGAGCGACATCGCCCGCATGCTGCCGGCCACCGACATGGGCGCGGGCGCGGCGCGTGCCGGCAACCCGCACCCGGCGAGCATGAGCGACAGCCTGGCCACCCCGTTCGACGCCGCCTCGATCCCGGCCAACCCGCTGGCGCCGAATGCCGATGCGACCGGCGCGAAGAGCTGCGTGGCCTGCCACACGCAGGAGAACGTGCAGGCTTCGCACTCGCTGCACATGGCCGCGTTCCGCGCCGGCGCGGCCAACACCGGCCCGCAGGCGGCCTGCGAAAGCTGCCACGGCCCGGGCTCCGCGCACGCCAAGGATCCCACCGCACCAGGCCTGATCATCGGCTTCACCCACGACTCGAAGAGCTCGCCGCAGACCCAGGCCGGGGTCTGCCTCGCCTGCCATGCCGGCGGCGCGCGCCAGCACTGGATCGGCTCCATCCACCAGAACCGCGGGCTGTCCTGCACCGACTGCCACAACCCGATGGCGCGGCTGTCGCCGGAGGGCGCGCTGGCCAAGTCGTCGATCAACGAAGTCTGCGCCAGCTGCCACCAGGACATCCGCGCCAAGTTCAACCGTCGCTCGCACATGCCGCTGCCGGAAGGGCAGATGGCCTGCACCGACTGCCACAACCCGCACGGCAGCATCACCAAGCCGCTGCTGAAGACCGACACCGTCAACGAGACCTGCTACACGTGCCACGCCGAGAAGCGCGGGCCGTTCCTGTTCGAGCACGCGCCTGTTCGACAGAACTGCCTCAACTGCCACGACGTGCACGGCTCCAACCAGCAGACCCTGCTGGTCGCGCCAATCCCGATGCTGTGCCAGCAGTGCCACACCATGACGCGCCACCCGAACGACCTGCAGAGCGCAGCCAACCTCGGCAGCGGGCCGTTCCCGGACGAGCGTTCGATGGGCCGCGGCTGTCTCAGCTGCCACGCCAACATCCACGGTTCCAACAATCCTTCCGGACCGAAGTTCCACAAGTGACGGAGGCCGACCATGCCTGTGCAGAAAGGAAACCACTCCGCACCGAAAGCCCTGACGCTGGGACTGCTGGCCGGCCTGTTCGGCATGCATGGCGCGCTGGCCAGCGACACCAGCGGCACCATGCGCGTGGGCGACATGCACTACGGCAGCCCGCTCGACCCGACCGGCTGGGCGCCGATGCTGTACCGCGCCGATCCCGAAGGCACCTCCTACCTGCACGCCGGCATGCTGCGTACCCCCACCGGCGCGCTGTACCCGTACCCGCCGCTGCCCGAGGCAGGCAAGCCGCTGGGGTTGAGTGACTGGAACTACGCCGGGCTGCTGCAGCTCGGCTACCTGCACGTCGGCGGCGACCGCAACGCGGAGTACTTCCGCCAGTACGCCGACTGGAAGAGCGGCGCCGTGCTCGGCCTGTTCGTGCTCGATTTCCTCAACCGCCGGACCGGCCAGTACGTCGAGCTGCGCGGCAGCCGCTTGAGCGGCGACGACCAGTTCTACCGCCTGCGCGTCGGCCGCTACGGCCACTACCGCGTCGAGGGCTTCTACCGCGACATGCCGCATACCGTGTCGACCAGCGCCTATCCGATCTGGAACGGCGTGGGCAGTACCGACCTGACCCTGTCGGCACCGCTGGTGCCTGGCGCCAGCACACCGGCGCAGGTGGCCGCGGTGTCGGCGGCCACGCCCCGGCGCAGCATCGGGATGACCCGCACCCGCGCGGGGCTGGGCTACGAAGGCGTGCTGTACCGCGACTGGATCGGCTCGGCCTCGATCACCAACGAGAAGCGCACCGGCACCCGCCTGTGGGGCGGCTCGATGTTCTTCAACTACCCGTTTCCCAGCAACGGCGGAGTGCTGGAAACGGTGCGACCGATCGACTTTCGCACCACCGACATCAACCTGAGCCTGCGCAACGTGGGCAAGGTGTGGCATTTCCTCGCCACCTACAACGGCTCGTTCTTCCGCAACCACAAGGACCACTTGAACTTCCAGAGCCCGTTCGCGCTGTGGAACGTGGTCGGCACGCCGCAGGTGGCCGACATCAAGAACGGCCAGTTTTCGCTGGAACCGGACAACGACTACCACAACCTGCGCCTGGACCTGACGCGCACGCTGAAGTGGAACGGCCAGTTCAGCATGGCCGGCGCGTGGGGCACCATGCGCCAGAACGACGCGCTGCTGGCGCCCACCACCTGCACCGGCACCGGCGGCATCTTCATCGCGCCGCCGGTGGACTACACCTTCCAGTGCGCCAACTGGAACACCACCGCGGCGCTGTCACAGCGCAATGCCAACGCGCGCATCGACACCGGCCTGGTCGACGCCCGCGTGACCTTCCATCCCACCGCCGCGTTCGGCTGGCACGCCGGGCTGCGCTGGTACCGCGAGAACGACAAGACCCGCTACCTCGCCTACAACCCGCTCACCGGCCAGTACGGCTACATCTCCGAGAACGGCTCGCAGGGCAGCGTGGTGCCGGGCGAGACCGGCATCTTCGACCCGAACAACCCGCTGTACCGCTCGTACATGGTTACCGTGCGCAACAACCCGTTCGGCTACACCGACACCATCTTCGAGCTGGGCGGCGACTGGCAGTTCGGCCGCAAGAGCTCGCTCGGCGTGGTCTACACCTTCGACCACAACCGGCCCAAGTACCGTGAGCGCAAGCGCATCGACGACCAGCGCATCAAGTTCGACTGGGTCAGCCGCGACGTGATCGGCGCCACCGTGCGGCTGAGCTGGGAGTACGCCAGGCGCGACGGCGACCGGTACAACTACAACCCGTACCGACAGTTCTTCTCCGAATCGCTGCCCGGCTTCGTCGAGCCGGTCAACGGCCTCCCCGCGCACACCGTCGCCGACATGCGCAAGTACGATCTGTCCGACCGCACCGAGAGCAAGGCGCGCGTGATCATCACCTATCCGTGGGGCGAGTCGGCCACGCTGTCGGCCACCTTCTACGGCAACCGCGACAACTATGACGCGACGATCGGCCGGCAGAACACCCGCACCACCGGCGCCACCGTGCAATGGGACTGGCAGCCGACCCCGGCCACCGTGGTGAACGTCTACCTCGGCGCGGAAAGCTCGCGCCTGGGCATTTCCAACGTGAACGACGCTGACGGCCCCGACAACGGCAAGGCGCTGGGCACCCCTGGCCAGACCAATCCCAACCTCGGCGGCCCGCTGTACCCGTTCGCGAATCAGTGGTGGGAACTCGACCGCGAGAGCAACCGCAACGGCGGCTTCAGCCTCAGCCACGACTTCGGCCGCGTGCGCGCCGACCTGCGCTACGACTACAACGGCTCGTTCGGCCACGTCGGCTACCGCTACGCCACCATCGGCGCACTGGCCAACCGCGTACCGGCTGCGGTGGCAGCCGCGGCGGCGGGCTACCCCGACAACAAGTACCGCACCAACACGCTCGACCTCGGTCTCAACTTCGCCATCAACCGCAGCGTCGGCGTGCGCCTGTTCGGCCGCTACCAGACCGGTGCCTTCAGCGACTGGCACTACGCCGGCTTCGACAAGACGTTGAGCTACGACCACCGTCTGTACACCGACAAGGGCGGCCAGCTGCACTACAGCGTCAGCCTGGTCGGCGTGATGCTGAACCTGAAGCTGTGAGGAGCGCCGCGATGACCTCTCGTACCAGCCTCCTGTGCATGCTCCTGCTCGGCGCGGGCCTCGTCGCGGACGCCGGGGCCAGCGAGCCGCCGCACACCCACACCCCGCCGACCAGGGTCGTCGACCTGCGCCGGCTGCAGCCGGTCAGCGGCGATGCCGTCGCCGGCGCCGGCAAGGCCACGGTATGCACGGCATGCCATGGGGCACGCGGCCTGTCGATCGCGCCGGAGTTCCCGAACCTGGCCGGGCAGTCGGCTACCTACCTGTACGTGCAGCTGAAGGAATTCCACGAAGGCCAGCGCGTCGGCGCGGTGATGAACGGCCAGGCCGCCACGCTGGGCGACACGGACGCGCGCGACCTGGCCAGCTACTACGCCGCGATGCCGCCGAAGCCGGCCGGCCGGGCCGATGCCGCTTCGCGCGGCGCGCAGCTGTACCTGGCCGGCGATCCGGCCAAAGGCATTCCGCCCTGTCAGGGCTGCCACGGCCCGGATGGGGCCGGTCCGCGACCGCATGCCAGCAGCGCGCCGCAACCGCCGTGGGCGGCCTTCCCACGCCTGCGCGGCCAGTCTGGCCAGTATCTGGCCCATGAACTGCACGACTTCAAGACCGGCACGCGTGCCGGCACCAGCAACGCGAAGGTGATGCAGGGCGTGGCAGCCACGCTCGACGACGAGGACGTACAGGCGCTGTCTGCCTACCTCGATACGCTGTGAGGTCGCCGGGGCCCTGAGCTTGTGAAGAAAACCGCTTCCTGTGGTTTTCTTCGATCGTGAGTCCGGTACACGCCCGGACTCGCTCACATGAAACAGTCACCTGTGCGACTGTTTCATGGCCGGCCATCGGGCAACCGCTCCTGCGTGGCCTCAACTCAGGCATCCATGCCCTCGCCATGCCCTCGCCATGTCCTTGCCATGCCCTCGCCGTGGCCGGCCTGAGAGGTTAAAAAAATCACAAGCTCTCAGCGCGCCGGTCGCTTCACCAGCTCGATCTCGAACAGCTGCGGCCAGCACTTGCCGGTGACGAACAGGCGCTTGCGCGCCGCGTCCCAGGCGATGCCGTTGAGCACGTCGTCGCCGGGGTCCGGCAGCCGGCTGATGTCGAACAGGCCGGTGAGGTCGATCCAGCCCGTCACCTGCCCACTGGCCGGGTCGATCCGCGCGATGCGGTCGGTCAGCCACACGTTCGCGTAGATCTCGCCGTCCACCCATTCCAGTTCGTTGAGGTTGCGCACCGGCTCACCGTCGGCAGTGACGTGGATGCGGTGCACCACCTCGAGCGTTTCCGGATCCAGCACGCGCAGCACCGGCGTGCCGTCGCTCATGTACAGGTGCGTGCCGTCGCGGGTCAGCGCCCAGCCCTCGCCCTCGTAGCGGAAGTTGCGTTGCGGCGTGAAGCTCGCCAGGTCGTAGACGAAGCCGGTGCCACTCTGCCAGGTGAGCTGCACCAGGCGGTCCTTCCAGTCGACGATGCCCTCGCCGAAATACTGCTTCGGCAGGCGATGGCGCTGCACCACTTCACCGGTTTCCAGCGCCACCTTGCGTACGGTCGACGCGCCGACCTGGCCGGTGCTCTCGTAGAGGTAACCATCCTTGTAGAACAGCCCCTCGGTATAGGCGCCGGTGTCGTGCGGGTAGGCATGCACGACCCGATAGCCGTAGACCGGGATTTCGGCGGCGTGTGCGGCAGTCATGCAAGCGAGCAGGGCGAAGGCGAGGAGGCGGATGGACCAGCGCGGCATCGGGTCGGCTTCCGGGAGTCGGGCTGCCTAGCCTAGCGGACGCACGCGGAAGTTGCGGCCCTTGATCCGCCCCGCGCGCAGGCGCTCCAGCGCCTTGTTCGCCAACGCGCGGCTGATCGCCACGTAGGCGCGGGTGGCGAACACGTCGATCTTGCCGATGTCCTTGGCCTCCAGCCCGGCGTCGCCGGTGAGCGCACCGAGGATGTCGCCGGGGCGCAGCTTGTCCTGCCGGCCGGCGTCGATCACCAGCGTCTTCATCGGCGCCAGCTGCAGGCTCTTGCCGCGCGGCGGCGCGAGCTTCAGCGCGCGCCATGGCAGCGGTGCGCCCTGCGCGTCCTCGATGTTCGCCGCCTTCGGCCGCTCGCGCGGCGTGCACAGGGTGATCGCCAGGCCCGTTTCGCCGGCGCGACCGGTGCGGCCGATGCGGTGGGTGTGGGTATCCGGGTCGTGCGCCACGTCATAGCTCAGCACCAGCGGCAGTGCAGCGATATCCAGTCCGCGCGCGGCCACGTCGGTGGCCACCAGCACGTTGCAGCTCCTGTTGGCGAAGCGCACCAGCACCTCGTCGCGGTCGCGCTGCTCCATGTCGCCGTGCAGGGCCAGCGCGGAGTAGCCGCGGCGGTCCAGTTCCTGCGCCACCGCGTCGACGTCGCGGCGCATGTTGCAGAACACCAGCGCGTGCTGGCCGCGCTCGCCGGCCAGCAACTGCGCCAAGGCGTCGAGTTTCTGTGCAGGCTCTACCTCGATGAACTGCTGCTCGATCGCCGGCTGCTGCGCGGCCGGTGCGTCCACCGTGACTTCAATGGGGTCTTTCTGCAGGCGTTGGCTGACCGCGCGGATCTCTTCGGGATACGTGGCGGAGAACAGCAGCGTCTGGTGGTGCTTCGCGATGCGCCCGACGATGTCGTCGATCACCTCGCTGAAGCCCATGTCGAGCATGCGGTCGGCCTCGTCCAGCACCAGTACCTTGATGCCGCCGCCGTGCAGGCTGCCGCGCTTCAGGTGTTCCTGCACGCGGCCGGGCGTGCCCACCACGATGTGCGGATCGTGGGTCAGCGAGGCCAGCTGCGGCCCCAGCGGCATGCCGCCGCACAGGGTCAGGAGCTTGACGTTGGGAATGTTCGCGGCGAGCTTGCGGATCGCCTTGCTGACCTGGTCGGCCAGCTCGCGGGTGGGGCACAGCACCAGTGCCTGCAGGCGGATCGTGTCCACGTCCAGCGCCTGCAGCAGGGCGAGCCCGAATGCGGCGGTCTTGCCGCTGCCGGTCTGCGCCTGCGCGATCACGTCGCGGCCTTGCAGCATCGGCGGCAGGCTTTGCGCCTGCACCGGGGTCATCTCGGCGTAGCCGAGCGTGTCGACACTGGCGAGCAGGGCGGGTTTGAGCGGGAGCGTGCTGAACGTGGGCATCCGCACATGATCGCATGGCGACCATCGCGCCATGGGCTTGCATCCGGCCGCCGGCTCGCGGACCCTGTACGGCCGTCGCCCCACGAATCGCCGTCATGGATACCGTTTTCATCGAAGACCTGCGCATCGACGCCGTGATCGGCGTCTACGACTGGGAGCGCCGTGTGCGCCAGACCCTGTCGTTCGACGTCGAGATGGCGTTCGACAACACCGTGCCGGCGGGCACCGACGACATCGCGCAGACCTTGAACTACAAGGACGTGTCCAAGCGGCTGATCGGCTACGTGGAGGCCTCCAGCTTCGGCCTGGTCGAAACGCTGGCCGAGCGCTGCGCGGCGATCATCCGCGAGGAGTTCGGCGTGGTCTGGGTGCGCCTGAAGCTGTCCAAGCCCGGTGCGGTGCGCGGTGCGAAGGCGGTCGGCGTGTGCATCGAGCGCGGCACGCGGCGTTAGAGCCTCTTCAATGATGGTGCGCGTCTACCTCAGCCTGGGCTCCAACCTCGAACCGCGCCGCTATCTGCCCGCGGCGATCGCCGAGTTGCGCGCGCGCTTCGGCGAGCTCACGGTGTCGCCGGCGTATCGCAGCAAGTCGGTGGGCTTCGACGGGGCGGATTTCATCAACCTGGCGGTGGGGCTGGATACCGATCTTCCGCCCGAAGTGCTGAACGACTGGCTGCACGCGCTGGAAGACCGCCACGGTCGCCGCCGCGACGTGCCGCGCTATGCGGACCGCACGCTGGACGTCGACATCGTGTTCTACGGCGCGCTGGTGCTTGACGGCCCCGGCCACCTGCAGGTGCCGCGCAAGGAACTGCGACACGCGTTCGTGCTGCGCCCGATCGCGGACATCGCGCCGGCGTTCCGGCACCCGCAGAGCGGGCGCAGCATGGCCGAGCTGTGGGCGGCGTTTCCTGCCACCAGCGAGCCGCTGCAGGTCGAGTCGCTGGCGGACTGAACCGGGTGCGCTTTGCGCGCTTTCGCCGCTCGCGGCAGCGCTCGGCGGACCGTGAAAAGGCGGACCCGACCACGCCGCCATGACGGCGGCGGCGCCAGCACCAGCGCTCCCGCGAATCGCCCGTATTTCGTCCGGCGCGGATGCCTACGGCTTTTCCAGCCGCCGCAGGAACACGCCCATTTCCTTCTCGGCCTGCTTGTCGCCGCGTGCGGCGGCCGCGGCGATGCCGCGGCGCCAGGCATCGGCGGCCGCTGCGGCGTCGCCGTGAGCCAGGCAGGCCTTGCCGAGCAGTTTCCACGCCGCCGAGTAGGTCGGGTCGAAGTCGAGCGCGCGGCGCAGTTCGTCGGCCGCCGCGCCGGCGTCGCCTTCGGCCAGCAGCGCGCTGCCCAGCGAGAAGCGCAGCAGCGCACCGTCGCGCGGGCCGCCGCATTGCTGGCGCAGGTTGGTGATCAGCTTCGTGCTCATGGCTGCACGCGGTAGCGCCAGTCGTCGGCCGGATAGATCCGGGTCGGCTGGGCCGGTTCCGGCGGGATCAGCCCGGCGCGCAGGTCGGCCAGCGAAGTGGCCGGCCAGACCACCAGCCACGACGAGCGGAACGGCTGCACCAGCAGCGCATAGCGCAGGTCATTCGCGTCCGGCTGCTCCACGCGCACCACCACCAGGCCGTCCGGGTGGGCGAGGGCGAAATCCTGCAGCGCCTGGTCGGTGTAGAACTCGGCCACCGGCCGGGTCAGCCGGCCCTCGAAATGGAACTGCCCTTCGTAGTTGCCGAGGAAGGCAATCGACCGGTTGGCCTGGTCGGCGGCGCCGAGCAGGCGCGCGGCGGGGCGCAGGTCGTAGCGCGGCCACAGGGTCAGCGTGAACAGCGTGTTGAGCGCCAGCACGCCGATCAGGCCGGCCACCGCCAGGCGGCGCAGTTCACCGCGGCCGCGCAGCAGCAGCAGTGCGCCCAGCAGCAGGAACACCACGCTGAAGTAGCGACTGTACGGCGCCGCCGCGTCAGCCCACTCGCCGTGCAGGTGATTGCCCGCCACCAGCAGCGGCAGCAGGAACAGCGCCACGGCGAACGCGATGCCGCCCACGCCCAGCGGCCAGGTGCCGAGCCAGCCGTTGTAGGCCAGGTTAGGCCGGCGCTCGCGCAGCACGGCGATCGCACCGGCCAGCAGCAGGGTGATGCCGCCGAGTTCTGGCAGCGGGTAGTACAACTGCTTGCCGCTGATCAGCGAGAGCATGAGGAAGGTGGGCAGCAGCCAGCACAGCGCGAAGCGCAGGCCCGCTTCCAACGGCCGGCGCAGCGCGGCCACCGCCAGCCAGGCGCGCGGCCAGCCGCTGAACGGGAACAGCATCACCGGCAGCCACAGCAGGTAGAACCAGATCGGTTCGGCGTGGTTCTGCAGGTCCTTGCCCTGGGCCAGTTTGTCGACCACGCGGCCGGCGGTCTGGGTGAAGAACAGCCGCTGCCGGTACGCCTCGCCGCCGGAGTAGCCGGCCGGCAGCGCCCACGCCAGCAGCATCGCGCCGCCCAGCAGCAGCGCCAGCACGCCGCGGACGTACCAGCGCGCGCGGTGCTGCCCGGCCCAGTCGTTCCACAGCGGACCGAGCAGCCAGGGGAAGGCCACGTGCAGCAGCATCACCGGGCCCTTGGTCAGCAGCCCGAAACCCACGCACAGGCCGAACAACAACCAGCGCGGCTCGCTGCGTTGCGCCTTCGGCGTCAGGCACAGCAATGCGGCCAGCGTCCACACCGCCAGCAGCACGTCATACATGATCTGCAAGCCGAACAGGAACGCGTAGCCGAACGCCAGCAGCATCCACGGCGCCGCCTTGGCCATCCACGGCCGCTGCGGGAACAGCCGCCGGGCCAGCAGCGAGACCAGCACCAGCTGCGTGCCGCCGAGCAGCACCTCCAGCACGCGCGGCCAGACGTCACTGACGCCGAACGCGAACCAGCCGGCGTGGATCAGCCAGAACAGCAACGGCGCCTTCTCGCTGTACGGCTGGCCGTTGATGTGCGGCACCAGCCAATGGCCCTGGTTCCACATCTCCCACGCCACCGCCAGGGTGCGGGTGGAATACAGCGGCATCGGCCCGTGCGAGAAGATCGCCAGCAGCGCCACCACCGCCCACAGCGGCAGCCAGGGCCAGACCGCGCGCAGTTGTTCGGAACGGTTGTAGGAAGGGCTCATGGACACGGGCAGGCTCATGGCGGGCGGAAGACGGATTCTAGACCGCGCGGGGCGGCGGCAAGTCGAGCGGAGCGGGGTCGGCGGCTCAGGCCGGGCCCCAGTAGCCGATGCGCCGGCGGATCTTCAGCTTGCGCCACAGGTTCAGCGGCTTGCGCCGGCGATTCTTCGCGCCGCGGGCGATGAAGGCGTCGATCGCGTCCAGCACGCGTTCGCTGGAGCGACCGTCGCGGTAGGGGTGAATCGCGTCGGCGTAGTCACGGATCGCCTGCAGCAGCTCCGGCGGCCGCGCCAGTGCGCGCCCGATCGCGCTCTCGAACTGCGCCGGGTCGTCGATGTCGATCAGCTGCGGGCCGGGCCGGCGGTTCTTGAACGTCACCACCGGCTTGCCGGTGAGCAGGAACTCGCTGAGCGCCGAGGAGGTGTCCGAGCACATCAGGTCGACCTGCGGGAACAGCTCCAGGATGTTGTCGTTCTCGGCGAAGGTGAGGTACTCGTTCTGCAGCGCCTTGAACTTCGCCGTGGTTTCCGGGTTCATCTTCGGGTGGAAGGTGACGATCCAGCGCCAGCGGCCATCGCGCGACAGCCGCTTCACTTCCTCGTACAGCGTCTCGGCCGCGCTCCACGATGGCGAGAAGGTGGAGTGATACAGGATCACCGGCGGCGTGCGCACCGGCGGCAGCGGGCCGTCGATCCCCTGCATGAACGGGTCGAGCTTGGGGAAGCCGGTCTCGATCACGCTGAAATGCCCCACCTTGTCCGCGATCGCCTGGAACTGCGCGGTGTCGCGTGGGCCGGTGGTGCAGTACAGGTCGAAGAAGCCGCGCACGTAGATATGCCGCGGCTTGCCGGCGTCGAAGCCGTGAAAGGTCTCCACCTTCACCCCGGGGAAGAAGTGCGGCACCGCATTGGACGAGGTGATCACCGCGAGCGGTTGCCACGCGCGCACCTCGGCCACGCTCAGCAGGCGTTCGCCCGCGACCAGGTCCTCCGCGCCGGGGCCGTCGAAGAACCAGGCCGCCTCGTCGCCGCGGGCGCGGATGGCTTCCTGCAGCGGGCGCAGGATGGCCAGCGCGTAGCGTTCGGAGCCGTAGAGCAGGTAGTGTTTTCTGGAAGACATGGGCGAGTCGGGCGTGGTGTGAATTGCAAAAGGTTATGGCAAGCCTCGTACCCTCGCCTCGGTCCTCTCACCGCGAGGGGACTCCCTGTGTCGCCGAGGCGGAGGTGCCGGGCGGGTTCGCTTGAGCATGCTGCGTCGCGAACCCGTACTTCAGCGATCCAGCTGATGCTTGTTCAATAAATCGGCCGCGTCCGCGACCGACTCGGGATTGTTGACCATCTCGTAGTAGCGCATGCGCTTGTACAGCGCGTAGCTGGCGGCGGTCTGTGCGATCAGGAAGCCGCGCCAGCCGTCCAGGCAGGCCAGCCGGAACAGGTAATCCTTGAGGAAGGCCAGCGCGTAGACGAACGGCGCCTGCCACATCCGCGCCGGCTTGCGCCGGTCCAGCCAGTCGCGGCACTTCAGTTCGGCGTAGCGCAGCACCTTGAGCTGCTTGTGCGCCAGGGTGGGGTTGTTGGCGTGGTCGAACGGCGCGTCGAAGGTGGGCGCGCGGCCCTCGAAACGCAGCGACTCGTGCACCCGCACGTCGCTCCAGCGCGCGCGGCCGCGGTGGTACAGCCGCGCCAGCTTCTCGCCCACGTTCGGCCGATACCAGCGCATCGGCCGGCCCATGTAGATCGTGCGCCGGCGCAGGTACGCCGCTGGCGCATCGCCGGCGATCAGCGCGGGCAAGCGGCGTTCCAGCTCGGCGGCGAGTTCCGGGCTGAGGTATTCGTCGGCGTCCAGCACCAGGATCCAGTCGTGCGCGCACTGCGTGGTGGCGAAGTTGCGCTGCGCGCCGAAACCCAGCCAGTCCTGGTGCACCACCCGCGCGCCATGCGCCTGCGCGATCGCCACCGTGTCGTCGTCGCTGCCGGAGTCGACCACCAGCTTCTCGGCCGCGAACGGCACGCTGTCCAGGCAGCGCGCGATGCTGCCGGCCTCGTTGCGGGTGATGACGGCGAGGGTCAGCGGGAACGTGGGCATGGGCGGATTCTAGCCGAAGCGGGGATTGCGCCCGCGCGCCGGCGGCCTGAACGGGTTCTGCATCGGGCCAAGCCGGTCGCATCCTTGCGCGGGAATCCGTGACACTATGCGCCGGTCGACCGGGGGGCCGGCGTCACCTTTCCTTTCTCGCAACGGTAGCCAACGGCAGCGCATGAAACGGATCCTCGTCACCGGCGGCGCCGGCTTCCTCGGTTCGCACCTGTGCGATCGCCTGCTCCACGACGGCCACGACGTGCTGTGCGTGGACAACTTCTTCACCGGCAGCAAGCGCAACGTGGCGCACCTGCTCAGCCACCCGTACTTCGAGCTGATGCGCCACGACGTGACCTTCCCGCTGTACGTGGAAGTGGAGCGCATCTTCAACCTGGCCTGCCCAGCCTCGCCGGTGCACTACCAGCACGACCCGGTGCAGACCACCAAGACCAGCGTGCACGGCGCGATCAACATGCTGGGCCTGGCCAAGCGGGTAAAGGCACGCATCCTGCAGGCCTCCACCAGCGAGGTCTACGGCGACCCGGAAGTGCACCCGCAGATCGAGGGCTACTGGGGCAAGGTCAATCCGATCGGCATCCGCAGTTGCTACGACGAGGGCAAGCGCTGCGCCGAGACGCTGTTCTTCGACTACCACCGCCAGCACGCGCTGGACATCAAGGTGGTGCGCATCTTCAATACCTACGGTCCGCGCATGCACCCCAACGACGGCCGGGTGGTGAGCAACTTCATCATGCAGGCGCTGCGCGGCGAGGACATCACCATTTACGGCGACGGCAGCCAGACGCGCAGCTTCTGCTACGTCGACGACCTGATCGAGGCGATCGTGCGCATGATGGAATCCGAGCGCGGCTTCACCGGCCCGGTGAACATCGGCAACCCGGTCGAGCACACCATGCTGGAGCTGGCCGAGAAGGTGCTGGCCCTGGTCGGCGGCCGCTCGAAGCTGGTGTACCGGCCGTTGCCGTCGGACGATCCGCGCCAGCGCCAGCCCGACATCGGCGTGGCGCGCGGGCAGCTCGGCTGGCAGCCGACGGTGGCGCTGGAGGACGGCCTGAAGGAAACCATCGGCTACTTCCGCCGCCTGCTGCAGGACGGTGCCGCGGCATGACCAGCTTCGCGGTCGTGGTCACCAGCTACAACTACCGTGCGTTCGTCGGCACCGCGATCGACAGCGCGCTGGCGCAGAGCCGCGCGCCGATGCAGGTGATCGTGGTCGACGACGGTTCCACCGACGGCACGCCGGCCCACCTGCGCGAGCGCTACGGCCACGATCCGCGGGTCACCCTGGTCTGCGGCGAAAACGGGGGCCAGCTGGTGGCGTTCCAGCGCGGCGTGGCGCATGCCCGCGCGGACGTGGTCTGCTTCCTCGATGCCGACGACCGCTGGGCGCCGGATTACCTGGCGCACCTGGGGGAACTCTACGACCGCCGCCGCGACGTCGACTTCGTGTTCTCCGACATGCAGCTGTTCGGCGACGAGCAGCGCTGGGAGGGTTACGCCGAGCACTCGCGCGACCTCGGTTTCACCGCGATCAGCACCTATGCGCTGATGCACTGGTACGGCGCGCCAACCTCGGCGCTGTCGATGCGGGCGCTGTGGGCGCGCCGCACGCTGGAGCTGCCGGCGGAGCTGGGCCAGACCTGGCGGCTGTCCGCCGACAACTGCCTGGTGTTCGGCGCCAGTGTGCTGGGCGCGCGCAAATACTACCTGCGCACTGGCGCGGTGCATTACCGCATCCATGGCAACAACGGCTGGTGGGGCCGGCAGACGCCGGCCACGACCTACCTCAACCGGTTCCGCTCGCGCTGCCTGATCGGGATCTACGCCCGCAGCATCGGCCTGGACGAGCGCTGCCTGGAAAGCGTCAAGCACGAGTTCCGCACCAAGCCGGATCCCTCCTGGCGCGAGGCCCGGCACTACGCGAAGCTGGCGCGCCTGCGCCACGGCTCGTGGCTGCGCAACCTGCAGCACGCCGCGTCGATCCTGTGGTCGACGCTCAAGCGGCGCCGGCCCGGGGCGGCCACGCGGCCGGCGACGGACTAGCGGGTCGCCATGCGCATCAGCGTTGCCGTGATCACCTACAACTGGCCCGCGGCACTGGAACGGGTGCTGCGCGCGCTGGCCGCGCAGAGCGAGCTGCCGCACGAGGTGATCGTCACCGACGACGGCTCGCGCGAGGAAACCCGCCAGCTGCTCGAACGGCTGGCCGCCGACTACCCGGTGCGCCTGGTGCACCTGTGGCAGCCCGACGACGGCGCGCGCATGAGCCGCGCACGCAACCGCGCCATCGCCGCTGCGCAGGGCGACTACGTGATCCTGCTCGACGGCGACATGGTCGCCGAGCGGCACTTCGTCGCCGACCATCGGGCGTTCGCGCGCCGCGGCTGCTTCGTGCAGGGCTCGCGCGTGCTGACCGACGCCGCGCTCACCGCGCGCATGCTCGAGCGCGGCGCAGCCACGCCGGACTTCTTCAGCCGCGGCATCGAGCGGCGCCGGCACACCTTGCGCCTGCCGTGGCTGGCACGCTGGTATGCCCGGCCCGGGACCAAACAGCGCGGCATCAAGAGCTGCAACATGGCGTTCTGGCGCGACGACCTGCTGCGCCTGAACGGCTTCAACGAGGCGATGACCGGCTGGGGCCGCGAGGATACCGAGCTGGCGCTGCGCGCGTTCCATGCCGGGCTGCTGCGGCGTGAGCTGCGCTTCAGCGCGCTGGCCACCCACCTCTACCACCTCACCCGCAAGCATGTCGTCGGCAACCCGAACGACCGCATCGTGGACGACACGCGCTCGCGCCGGCTGCTACGTTGCGAGCGCGGCGTCGAGCAGCATCTGGCCGAGTTCGCCGCGGCGCCGCCCGACTTGCGCGCGAGACCGGCTCAGCCGAGCTGACGCAAGGCGGCGTCCAGCCGCGCGGCGAAGCCGGCCTCGTTCGACTCGAACCAGGCCCGCGCCTGTGCGCCCAGCGCCGCGCGTTCGGGTCCACTCATCGCCAGCAGGCGTCCGATGGCGGCCTCCAGCGCCGCCTCGTCGAAGCGGTGCAGTGTGCTCAGGTTGAATGGCCCGGTTTCACCCGCGTCGATCAGGATGCCGCGTGCCGGGGTGACCAGTTCGTTCATCGGCGGTGCGTTGCAGGTGAGCACCACCGCTCCGCAGCTCATCGCCTCCACCAGGTAGTGGCCCCAGCCCTCGGTCTCCGACAGGCACAGGTGAAACAGGTGGGTGTTCTGCAGCCGGTGGATCTCGCGCACGTCGCCCGGGTAGCCGATCCGGTGCTCGATGTTGTCCGGCAGCGGCCCGGTCAGCGGGATGGCGGTGCGCGGCGACTGCAGTACCAGCAGCCGCGGCCATTCCGGATGCCGCTGCCACAGTGCCAGCAGCCGCTGGGTGCCCTTCATCCGGCTGGCGCCGGCCAGGTGCAGGAAGGTCGGTTGCCGCGGAATCTCCGGCAGCAGGCAATCGGTGCTGCGGAAGCCGATATGCAGGGCGCGGCAACCGCGGGCCGAGAACAGCTCGACGGCATGACGGGTCTTGCACAGGATCGCGTCGTGGCGGGTCAGGTAGCGCTGGCTGCGCGACGACAGCCATTCCGGATTCGGCACCAGCAGGTTCAGCCGGGCCAGCCCGAACCAGTCGGGGCGCACATGCTCCAGCGCGATGTTGATGTCGTACGGCGTGGCATGCCGGTCGGCATGGCGCAGTCGTTGCCACCACATGCGCGCGTGCGCCAGCCATGCCTTGCTGCGGCCGTCATGCCGGTGCGGGCCGAGCCGGGTCACCTGGACCTGGTGGCCGAGCGCAACCAGGGCCGAAGACAGCAGCCGGATGTCGTGGCTGAGGCCACGCTGGTTGTCCCATGCAAGCAGATTGATGCGGGCCATGGGGATCAGCGGGATGGGACGCTGCAGCGCAGGCGGCCGATGCTGACGGCCAGGCCCGACACCAGGAACAGATAAAGCGATTGCGGCATGGCCCGGTAGAACACGTTGTCGCCGAACGCGCACAAGACGTACATGCCGATCACCATCACGCCGGCAGCGGCCGCCGCGGCGACCGGCTCCTGCGGGTGGCCGAGGTGGCGGGCGAAAAAACCCAGCGGCACGGCCAGGAACAGCAGCAGCACCAGCAGCGCGGGCACGCCGCCGGCCACCATCGACTCAAGGTATTCGCTGTGCGGATGCACATACTTGGCGATCAGCGGACTGGCCTGGCCCATGGCCACCTGCTCGCGCACATAGACGCCGAACTGATCCAGCCCGATGCCTGCCAGCGGGTGCTCGCAGAATGCCTGCCACGCCGTACGCCACATCTCCAGCCGTTCGCCGACGGCGGTGGCGCCGCCATCGCTGCCGCCGTTGCCGAAACTGGCGATCTGGGCCGGGACGTCGGTCAGCCGCTCGACCATCTCCCGGTGCAGCGTGGCGGTGACCGCCAGCATGCCGAGCACGGTCACCGCGAACAACAGCAGAACCCGGCGCCAATGGCGCGAGCGCATGGCGTACCACAGCATCAGCCCAAGGTAGACCGGAGCGAACGACAGCAGCGGTCCGCGGCTCTGGGTCAGCACCGCGCCGTACAGGCCGACCACCATCGCCGCGACGTGCAGCCAACGCTCGCCGCGCGAGATCCCCGGCCGCAGCGCCTGCAACATCGCCAGCAGCACCAGCACCAGCAGGTACATCGCAAACTCGACGGCGGCCCAGTCACCGCCGTTCAATCCGTAGGGACGATCGACACCCAGCACGTAGCGCTGGTACAGGCTCGCTGCGCCCAGCAGCACGGCGGTCAGGCTAAAGCCGATCGCGACCACCCGCTGCTTCACCGGCAGGGTGAACACGGCCGCGATGCCCAGGAACAGCACGGTCTGCGCCGGCAGGTCGAGGGTGGACCAGTCGAGCCGGTGGCTGAGGAAGTTGCCGATGTCGTACAGCAGGCGCAACGCGCAGACGGCGATGACCGGCCAGGCCAGTCGCCAGGCCTGCCGGCTCTCCGCCCGCGTGGCCAGCAGGACCACGCCGACCACGAACAGCAGGGTCATCGGCAGGATCTTGAAGCGCCCGGATACGGCGAAACACAGCGGCATGATTGCCAGCAGCAGCGAAACGGTCCAGAGCTGCCATGAAGCGGGTTGAGCGCGCACGCGAGAAACCTGTCGAACCAACGTGTAATCCCTGTCTGATAATGCTAACGGGCCAGCGTCCTCGACACGGCATGTGCGCGTTGCATCGTAACGAGTAGGTTCATCTTCCATGTGCGCCGTTCCATGGGCATGTCGTGAAGTTGCGAAGCACGTCACCGCTCAGGGCTTGTGAAGAAAACCACTTCCTGTGGTTTTCTTCAGTCGCGAGTCCGGCACATGTCCGGACTCGCTCACGCGAATCAGGCACTTGCGTGCCCGATCCGCGTCCGGCCATCCATGGCCGGGCTTCGAGGTTGAAAAACTCACAACCTCTCAGGGCGCGTCGTCCGCTTCCTGGTCCACGGCGATGCCGGGCACGCAGCCGGGCGTCACTGCTTCCACCTTGAACATCCACCACTCGCGGCGGTTGGCGTGACCCACGTAGGTGGCGTGATGACGATCCACACACGTGCCCATCGCCTCATCGAGGCTGAAGATCCAGCGCTGCGCAGGATCTTGCCGGAGCCAGTCGATCGCCTCCGCATATTGTTGCGGCCAGGGTTTCAGGAAGCCGAACTCGGCGACCGGGCCTTGTGCCATCAGCAGGTTCTGCTCCTTCCAGGCGAGCAGGCCGATGGTGGCGTCCGGCCCGGCGACCGCGCGTGCCTGCACCATCACATCGCGCGCCGAGCGGTCGCCGTTGAGCATCGGGTAGCCCCACAGCCCATACACGCTCCACAGCACGCCGGCGAACAGCAGCCAGCCCAGCGGCGCGCGGCGCACCCGGGTGAGTGCGGTGATGACCAGGCCGGCCACGCCGATGCTCAGCAGCATCCACCAGATCTGCGGGTCGAGGCTCTGCTCGATCTTCACCGCCCAGGCCGGATGGCGATGGATCGCCAGCGCGGCGGCGAGGCTCAGGCCGCCGGCCAGCAGCACGGTCAGCGTGCACACCGCGATGCGCACGCCGCGCCGGCGCAGCAGACCGGGCAACAGCGGCGCCAGCGCCAGCGCGGTCATCGGCAGCGCCGGCAGGATGTAGACGTCGCGCTTGCCCGGGCTGAGCGAGAAGAACAGCACGATCAGCACGATCCAGCCCAGCGGCAGCAGGAAGCGCGCATCGCGCCGCTTCAGCCTCCGCCACCACGCCGGCAGCGCCCACGGCAGCAGCAGCGACAGCGGCAGCCAGTCGACCGCGATGATGCCGAGGAAGTAGAACGGCGAGTGGATGTGCCCGGTCGGCGTGGCGTAGCGGTGCACGGTCTGCCCGAACAGGATGTTCTGCACGTACTCGGCGTGCTGCGGGTCGCCGTCGGCATGCGCCACCAGCAGCATTGGCAGCAGCCAGCCGAGAATCGGCAGGAAAAACATCGCCAGCCCGCCGGCCCAGCGCCAGCCGCCGACGGGCAGCGCCAGGTGCCGCCAGTGGCCGCGGCGCGCCACCAGGTACGGCACCAGCATCAAGAGCGCCAGCACGCCGACGCCCTTGGTCGCCACGCCCAGCCCGGCGAAGAAGCAGCCGGCGGCGAACCAGCGCCACGACGGCCCCAGCAGTAGATGGCGCAGCAGGCCGTAGTTGGCCAGGGTCATCCAGCCCAGCAGCAGCGGGTCGATCTGCGCGTTGCGCATCTGGTAGGTGAAGTGGATGGTGACCAGCAGCGTGGCCGCGGCCAGCAGCGCGCTGCGGTGGTTCCACAGCCGCCGCGCAAGATCGTAGACCAGCGCCAGCACGGTGAATGCGGCGAGCAGCGAGGGCAGCAGGAAGGCGATGCGCCAGTCGCGCACCAGGTAGTAGCTGAGCGCCTGCAGCCACATGAACACCGGTGGCTTGTCCGGGTACAGCTCGTGGCCGCGGTGTGGGAACAGCCACTGGCCGTACTCGACCATCCATTGCGCTACCAGCGCGAAGCGCGGCTCGTCGGACGGCCATGGGTCGCGCAGGCCGATGCCGAGGCCGAGCAGCAACAGCGCAAACGCGCCAAACAGCAGCAGTTCGGTGCGGGCGCTGCGCAGCCACAGCGGGTGCGCATGGGAGAGGGAGGGCTTCACGCGGGAGGGTCGGCGGCGGTCGGGGAAGTGCCAAGCATAGCCCGGCCAGCCATCCTGCCAAGCCGGCGAGCTGCCTAGCGGGACTTCTGCAGCACCGCGTAGTACATGCCGTCGAGGTCGCCGTCACCAGGCAGGATCTGCCAGCCGACGGCGGCGGGCTGACCCACCGGCAGGGTGAACGGCACGGCCTGCGCATCGGCTTGCGCGGCCAGCAGTTCGCCGACGATCGCCTCGTTCTCCGCACGCAGCACCGAACAGGTGACGTAGAGCAGCCGCCCGCCCGGCGCCAGCAGCGGCCACAGTGCGGCGAGCAGGCGGCGCTGCTGCGCCTGCATCGCGGCGATGTCACTCTCGCGCCGGTGCAGCCGCACGTCCGGGCGACGGCGCAGCACCCCGCTGGCCGAGCACGGCGCGTCGAGCAGAATCCGGTCGAACGGCCGGCCGTCCCACCAGCCCTTCGGTGCGCCGGCATCGCCGGTCACGATCTTCGCGTCCAGGCGCAGGCGCATCAGGTTCTGGCGGATGCGTTCGGCGCGCGCGGGATCGAACTCCAGCGCGGTCAGCGCAATGTCGGCGCGTTCGAGCAGGTGGCAGGCCTTGCCGCCGGGGGCGGCGCAGGCGTCCAGCACGCGCAGGCCATCGTGCAGGTCGGCGAGGTCGGCGGCAACCTGGGCGGCGCCGTCCTGCACCGCGAACAGGCCATCGTCGAAGCCGGGCAGGCGGGTGACGTCGCTGCTGTGCGGCAGCACCAGCGCATCGGCCAGCCAGGGATGCGCAGTCGCGGCGTAACCGGCGGCCTGCAGGCGCGCGATCAGCGCTTCACGCTCGCTGCGCCGGCGGTTGACCCGCAGCATCAGCGGCGGCTCGTTGTTGTCGGCGGTCATCACCGCCTCGGCCTGCTGCGGCCAGTCGCGCTGCAGCGCGGTGGCCAGCCAGGCCGGATGGGCGTGGCGGGTCTGCGGCCTGGCGTCGAGTTTCGCCAGCCGGCTTTCGCGCTCGCGCTGCCAGCGCCGCAGCACGGCGTTGACCAGGCCGGCCAGCGGCGGCCGCTTGAGCGCGCGCACCGCTTCGACCGTGGCGGCCACCGCGGCGTAGTCCCGCAGTTCGAGGATCTCCAGCTGGACCAGACCGAGCACCAGCAGCGCGTGCACGGCCGGCTCCTTGTGGCGCAGGGATTTCTCCAGCAGGTCGTCGACCGCCGGGTCGAAACGCAGCCACCAGCGTGCGCCTTCGCTGAGCAGGGCCATCAGCAGGGCGCGGTCGCGCGGGTCGGGCAGCCGCGGCGCGGAGCGCTCCATCACCTCGCGCAGCGAGGCGCCGCGCAGGGCGATCTCGGCCAGCCCCCTGGCGGCCAGTGCGCGGGTGTCGGCCTTCATCGGCGCTGACGCAGTTCGGGGCGGGCGTTGAGGTAGTCGATCGCACCGATGCGCTTGCCGCCGGCACGCTGCACCGCGGTGACGCGCAGCGCGCCGTGCCCGCAAGCGAGGTCGATGCCGTCGCGGCCGGCGGCCAGCACGCTGCCCGGGGCGGCGTGGTGGTCCGCCTCGATCGCATGGGCGGCCCAGATCCGCAGTGGTTCGCCGGCGATCTCGCCTTCGGCCACCGGCCACGGATCGAACGCCCGCACCTGGCGTTCCAGTTCGATCGCGGGGCGGTTGAAGTCCAGTTTTGCCTCGGCCTTGTCCAACTTGTGCGCGTAGGTCACGCCGTGCTTCGGTTGTGGCGTGGCGGCCAGCACCTCGCCGGCCAGCGTACGGCGCAGGCCGTCGGCCAGTACCTCCGCACCCAGCAGGGAGAGGCGGTCGTGCAGCGAGCCGCCGGTGTCGTCGCGGCCGATCGGGGTGCGTCGTTCGAGCAGCACCGGGCCGGTGTCCAGGCCCGCCTCCATCTGCATCAGGTCGACTCCGCTCTCGGCGTCGCCGGCCAGGATCGCGCGCTGGATCGGCGCCGCGCCGCGCCAGCGCGGCAGCAGGCTGGCGTGCACGTTCCAGCAGCCGAGCCGCGGAATCGCCAGCACCTTGCGCGGCAGGATCAGGCCGTAGGCCACCACCACCAGCAGGTCCGGCCGGTACGCGGCCAGCGCCTGTTGCGCGTCAGCGGACTTCAGTGATTCGGGTTGCTCCACCACGATGCCGGCGGCCAGCGCGGCCTGCTTCACCGGGCTGGGCGCGAGCTGGCGGCCGCGGCCGGCGGGTCGGTCGGGCTGGGTATAGACGGCCACCACCTCGGCGCCGCTGGCGCGGCAGGCTTCGAGATAAGGCACGGAGAATTCCGGGGTGCCGGCAAAGACCAGCCGCAGGGGCCGGGGGCTCAAGCGCTGGCCGCCTGCTTGCGATGCTTCTCCAGCCGCTTCAGCAGCAGGCTGCGTTTCAGCGGCGACAGGTAGTCGACGAACACCTTGCCTTCCAGGTGATCCATCTCGTGCTGCACGGCCACCGCCAGCGGGCCTTCTGCCTCGTAGACGAAGTCCTTCCCGTCGGGGTCCTGCGCCTTCACCTTCACCTTCAGCGCCCGGGTCACGTCGGCGTACAGGCCGGGGAAGGACAGGCAGCCCTCCTGGTACACCTGGGCGCCGTCCTTCGCCACGATCTCGGCGTTGATCAGCACCAGCGGCTGGTTGCGCTCCTCGCTCATGTCGATCACCAGTACGCGCTGGTGCACGTTGACCTGGGTGGCGGCGAGGCCGACGCCGTTGGCGGCGTACATGGTTTCGAACATGTCGGCGACGAACTGCTTCAGGTTCGCGTCGAACACGCTCACCGGCGCGGCGCGGGTGCGCAGCCGGGGGTCGGGGAATTCAAGGATCGAAAGAACGGACATGGCATCACCTCAGCGCCGAAAATGCGGGCGAATTGGTAAAAAGCCAGCCGCAGCGCCATCTAGAATGGGCCTCATTGTACGTCGGCAAGCGCCCGAGTACAGACGATTTTTGCCAACTCGCGCCTGTTGCGCGCATTAACCATTCGGTTACACTCGACCGAGCATCTGGGGAAGGGGGATTCCCGCCAATGATCAAGAAAATTATCGTGTTGCTGGCCGGCATGCTGGTCACCGTGGCCGTCTATGCGGCCGGTGCGCAACTGCGTAGCGATCATCCGGACAGCTACACCGTGCGCCGGGGCGATACCCTCTGGGACATCTCCGCCAAGTTCCTGTCCAAGCCGTGGCTGTGGCCGGAAATCTGGCAGGCCAACCCGCAGGTGCGCAACCCCCACCTGATCTACCCCGGCGACGTGCTCAACCTGTCCTTCATCAACGGTCCGCGTCTTGGCCTGCAGCCGAGCGTGCATCGCGAAGGCGAGGCGGTGCCGGCGATCCCGCTGTCCGAGCTGAAGATGTTCCTGAAGGACATGCGGGTGATGGACTCGAACGCGGTCAGCTCCGCGCCGTACGTGGTCGGCCTCGAGGAATCGCGCCTGCGTGGCGCGGTCGGCCAGAACATCTACGTGCGCGGCCTGCAGGGTGAGCCGGGCCAGCGCTGGGCGATCGTGCGGCCGAGCCACGTGTTCCGCGGTTTCAATCAGGGTGACGCGGCCAGCGCCGACCTGGTCGCGCATGACCTGGACAGCAACGCGGCGATGGTCAATGCGCCGTGGCGCGAGGATTCGCGCAACGACGGCCACTACGGCAAGGGCGACGACCTCGGCGTCGAGGTCAGCGTGATCGGCACCGCCGAGACGCTGCGCACCGGCGACCCGGCGACCCTGCTGCTGCTCGGCGCCACCCAGGAGATCCGCAGCGGCGATCGCATCATGCCGATCGACGACAAGCCGTACGACGCCTACTACTACCCGCATGCGCCGAAGTCGGTACCGGCCAACGCCAAGGTGATCGGCTTCGCCGACGCGATGGATGCGGCCGGGTCGCGCCAGGTGGTCATGTTGTCGATCGGCGCGAAGGACGGCGTGGACAACGGCCAGACCTACACGATGATGCAGCCCGGCGAGACGATCCACGACGACGTGGCCAGCAACAGCTGGCGGCGTGGGGTGGGCGAGAAGGTCAAATTGCCCGACGAGTACATCGGCCACGTGATGGTGTTCCGCACCTTCGACCGGGTCAGCTACGGCCTGGTGATGGATGGCCTGCGGCCGGTGCACATCGGTTCCCGTCTGGTCATGCCCGAATAGGAGCCTGCGACCAGCGTTGCGGCATCTGCCTACAGGACGGCGCGGCTTCCACCGCGCCGTTTCCTTTGCGGCCCGCTCCGTAAACTGCCGCCATGACCATGGACGATCCTGATGAACTGCGCGCCTGGCTGATCGCCTTGCGCACGCCGGGCCTCGGCCCGGGCGGCCTGCGCGAGCAGCTGGATGCGGCCGGCGGCGACATCCGCGCCGCGCTGGCGCAGTTGCGCCGCGATGCGGCGCGGCTGGACGAGCCGGCGCAGGCCTGGTTGGCGCGGCCGGACGAGGCGCGCCTGGACGCCGACCTGGCTTGGCTGGCCGTGCCAGGGCATCGGCTGCTGCGCTGTACCGAGGCGGATTTCCCGCCGCAGCTGGAGCACATCCCGCAGCCGCCGGCGGTGCTGTTCGTGGTCGGCGACGCCGGCTTGCTGCTGTATCCGCAGGTGGCCATCGTGGGTGCGCGCGGCGCCAGTGCGGTGGGCCTGACCCATGCCCGCGCGTTCGCGCTGGCGCTGGCCGAAGCCGGTTTCGCCATCACCAGCGGCATGGCCGACGGCATCGACGGCGCCGCCCACGTGGCCGCGCTGGATGCCGGTGCGAAGACACTCGCGGTGGTCGGCACCGGAGCAGACCGGGTGTACCCGCGCAAGCACCACGCGCTGGCCCGGCGGCTTGCCGCGCAGGGGGCGCTGGTCAGCGAGTTTCCGCCCGGCACCCCGGCGCGCCCGGATCACTTCCCGCGGCGCAACCGGATCATCGCCGGGCTCGCGCTCGGCACACTGGTGGTCGAGGCGGGCCTGCGTTCGGGCTCGCTGATCACCGCCCGACTGGCCGCCGAACAGGGCCGCGAGGTATTCGCGCTGCCCGGTTCCATCCACCACCCGCTGGCCCGCGGTTGCCACCGATTGATCCGCGACGGCGCCCGGCTGGTGGAGAGCGCGACCGAGATTGTCGAGACATTGACGCCGGCAGCGCGCATGCTTGGCGGCGAGCTGGCCGCGCGGCTGGGTGCGACCGACGGCGCGGTGGCCGGGCCGCCGCGGGCCGCGAGTGACGATGGTGTCGCCCCGGGGCCCGCCGAGACAGATGGCGACACCGGGTATCGACGGCTTTTGACCGAACTTGGTCATGAACCGGCGACGTTGGATGAACTTGTGCAGCGTACCGGGCGGTCGGCTGCCGCACTTTCCTCGATGCTGATGATGCTGGAGCTGGAGGCCCGGGTGGCGAGTCTGCCGGGCAACCGCTACCAGCGATTGCCCGGCGGCTGAACTGCCGTCGGGCGACGCCTGCGGCGCGGCCGGGCTTGACAGTCGTCGGTGCGGCATGGTTTCAACTATATATATGTCCGGCACGGAAGCGCCGGTGGTTCACTTGGTGGATATCCCGTTTCATGGCAAAAAACTTGCTCATCGTCGAATCACCGGCCAAGGCCAAGACGATCAACAAATACCTGGGCAAGGACTTCCAGGTCCTCGCCTCCTACGGTCACGTGCGTGACCTCAAGCCGAAGGAGGGCGCGGTCGACACCGAGCACGACTTCGCGATGAGCTACGAGGTGATCGAGCGCAACCAGAAGCACGTCGAGGCGATTGCCAAGGCCGCTCGGGAGGCTGACGACATCTACCTGGCGACCGACTTGGATCGCGAGGGCGAGGCGATCAGCTGGCACATCAGCGAGATCCTGAAGGAGCGCGGCCTGACCAAGGGCAAGCAGCTGCACCGGGTGGTGTTCTCCGAGATCACGCCGAAGGCGATCAAGGCCGCGGTGGCCGCGCCGCGGCAGTTGTCGCACGACCTGGTCGATGCGCAGCAGGCGCGCCGGGCGCTGGACTACCTGGTCGGCTTCAACCTGTCGCCGGTGCTGTGGCGCAAGGTGCAGCGGGGGCTTTCCGCCGGCCGCGTGCAGTCGCCGGCGCTGCGCATGATCGTCGAGCGCGAGGACGAGATCGAGGCGTTCAAGGCGCGCGAGTACTGGACCGTCGAGGCCCAGCTCAGGCACGCTGAAGGTGACTTCACGGCGCGCCTGTCCCGGCTCAACGGCAAGAAGTTCGAGCAGTTCGACCTCACCAGCGAAGCGGGCGCGCATGCCGCCCGCGACGCGCTGAAGCAGGCCGCGCGCGGCCGCCTCACGGTCAGCGAAGTCAGCTCGAAGGAACGCAAGCGCCGCCCGGCCGCGCCATTCACCACCTCCACCCTGCAGCAGGAGGCGGCGCGCAAGCTTGGCTTCACCACCAGCCGCACGATGAAGGTGGCGCAGGGCCTGTACGAGGGCGTGGCGCTGGGCAGCGAGGGCAATGTCGGCCTGATCACCTACATGCGTACCGACTCCACCATGCTCGGCGAGGATGCGGTGGCCGAGCTGCGCCAGCTGATCGCCCGCGACTTCGGCGGCCACGCGCTGCCGGACGCGCCGCAGGTGTACAAGACCAAGTCGAAGAACGCGCAGGAAGCGCATGAGGCGATCCGCCCGACCTCGGCGATGCACACGCCGAAATCGGTGGCCGCCTTCCTCAACGACGACCAGCGCAAGCTGTACGAGCTGATCTGGAAGCGCACGGTGGCCTGCCAGATGATCCACGCCACGTTGAACACCGTGACGGTGGAATTCGCCGTGCGCGACGTCGCCGGTGGCGACGCCGCGTTCCGTTCCAGCGGCACCACCGTGGTCGCCCCGGGCTTCCTCGCCGTGTACGAGGAAGGCCGCGACCAGAAGAATGCCGAGGACGACGACGAAGGCCGCCGCCTGCCGCGGCTGGCGGTGGACGAGCAGGTGCCGCTGCACGATATCGTCGCCGACCAGCACTTCACCGAACCGCCGCCGCGCTATTCCGAGGCGAGCCTGGTCAAGGCGCTGGAGGAATACGGCATCGGCCGGCCGTCGACCTATGCCAGCATCATCCAGGTGCTGCAGAACCGCGAGTACGTGTTCCTCGACAGCCGCCGCTTCAAGCCGACGGACGTGGGCCGCGCGGTCAGCAAGTTCCTCACCCAGCACTTCACCCGCTACGTCGACTACGACTTCACCGCCAAGCTCGAGGACGAGCTCGATGCGGTCAGCCGCGGCGAGGAGGCGTGGGTGCCGCTGATGCAGCGCTTCTGGCAGCCGTTCAAGCAGCAGGTGGAGGAGAAGACCGAATCGGTCGACCGCAGCGAGGCCACCGGCGCGCGCGAGCTCGGCAGCGACCCGAAGACCGGCAAGCCGGTCTCGGTGCGGCTGGGCCGGTTCGGGCCGTATGCGGCGATCGGCACCAAGGACGACGCGGACAAGCCCACCTTCGCCAGCCTGCGCCCGGGCCAGAGCATGCACACGATCACCCTGGCCGAGGCGCTGGAGCTGTTCAAGCTGCCGCGCCAACTTGGCAGCGCACCGAACGGCGAGGAAGTCAGCGTGGCGATCGGCCGCTTCGGCCCGTTCGTCAAGCAGGGTGGCACCTATGCCTCGCTGAAACCCGAGGACGACCCGTACACGATCGAACTGCCGCGCGCGCTGCAGATCGTGCAGGAGAAGCTCGAGATGCTGGCGAACCGGCTGATCCTCGATTTCGGCAACGGCGTGCAGGTGCTGAACGGCCGCTACGGTGCCTACATCACCGACGGCGAGAAGAACGCGCGCATCCCGAAGGAGCAGGAACCGAAGGAGCTGACCGAGGCGCAGTGCCTGCAGCTGCTGGCCGCCGCGCCGGTGCGCAAGGGCCGTTTCGGCAAGAAGACCGCGGCGAAGAAGGCGGCCGCGAAGAAGGCCGCGCCGGCAAAGAGTGCGGCGGTGAAGAAGAAGGCCACCGTCAAGAAGACCGCGACGAAAAAGACCGCGGCGAAGAAGGTGGCGGCGAAGAAGGTGGCGGCGAAGAAGACCGCCGCCAAGAAGCCTGCGACCAGCAAGACCGGGGCCTGAATGCTGCAGCGCTTCACCCTGGCCGAACTCGACGCTGCCGCCGCGCTGCTGCATGGCGGCGGCGTGCTGGCGTACCCGACCGAGGCGGTGTTCGGCCTCGGCTGCGATCCGCATGACCGCGTCGCCTTCGAGAAAATCTTCGCGTTGAAGCAGCGCCCGGCGACCCAGGGCGTGCTGTTGATCGCCGCGGATTTCGCCCAGGTCGAGCGCTACATCGCACTGGCCGCGGTGCCGATCGAGGTGCTGCGGGAAGTGCGATCGAGCTGGCCCGGCCCGCACACCTGGATCTTCCCGCGCTCGGCCGAGGTGCCGGCGTGGGTCGCCGGCGCGCATGCCGGGATCGCGCTGCGGGTCACCGCGCACGCACCGGCCGCCGCGTTGTGCCGCGCGTTCGGCGGCGCGCTGGTGTCGACCAGCGCCAATCCGCACGGCCAGCCGCCGGCGCGCACGGCGCAGACCGTGGCGGGCTACTTCGGCGACGCGCTGGATGGCCTGCTGGACGCCCCGCTGGGCGGCCAGGCCAGCCCCACGGTGATCCGCGACGCGCTGTCGGGCGCTATCATCCGCGCCTGAGCGTTCCGGGGGGCGTGCCGGATCGGCTGAACCGGCGCGAGGCGCCGGCGGCGGCCGTTCATGCCGCCGTTCGGCGTGCGGCGCGATGCTGCGGGGCGTGACGAATCGAAGACCAGGGAGAACGCAGCGTGGCCATCGTCTATGACACCTGCCAGCGCGAGGTGCCGCAGCGGTTGCCGCTGCTCGGCGTAGACGATGCCGCGCGGGTGGTGGCCTGGCGCCACGGCGAGCCGGTGAGCGCGGCGCGCTTCCTGGCGCAGGTGCAGGCGGTGGCGGCGGAGTTGCCGACGGCCGCCGCGGCGGTGAACCTGTGCGAGGACCGCTATGCGTTCCTGGTGGCGTTCTGCGCCATCGCGCTGCGCGGCCAGGCGAACCTGCTGCCCTCCTCGCGCGCGCCGCAGGCCGTGGACGAGGTGATGGCGGCGCATCCGGGCTGCTATGCGCTGGGCGAGCAGGCGCTCGATCCGGCCCCGCGCGGCTACCGGCAGTTGCCGCCGCTGGATGCCGCGCCGCTGCTCGATTCCGATGCCGCGTGGCCGTCGATCCCGGCCGGGCAGGTGGTGGCGATCGGCTATACCTCCGGCTCCACCGGTGCGCCCGGTGCGAACCTGAAGACCTGGGGCAGTTTCCACGCCAGCAACGCCGGCAACCTGGCGCTGCTGCGCGCAGCGGTCGGGCCGCGTGTCGAGATCGTCGCCACGGTGCCGCCGCAGCACATGTACGGCATGGAGATGTCGGTGCTGCTGCCGCTGCTGGGCGACGTCGGGGTGCATGCCGGGCGGCCGTTCTTCCCGGCCGACGTGGCCGCCGCGCTGGCCGAGGTGCCGGCGCCGCGGGTGCTGGTGACCACGCCGGTGCACCTGCGCGCACTGGTGGAATCGGGCATCGCGCTGCCGCTGCTCGCGGCGATGGTGTCGGCCACCGCACCGCTGCCGGTGGAACTGGCGCGCCGCGCCGAGCAGCGCTTCGGCGCGCCGCTGCTGGAGGTGTTCGGCTCCACCGAGACCTGCGTGTTCGCCAGCCGGCGTCCCGCCGTGGACGAGGACTGGTCGCTGTATGACGGTGCCAGCCTGCATCCGCAGCCGGACGGCACGCTGGTGCAGGCGCCGCAGCTGGACGCGCCGGTGGCCCTGGCCGACATCGTGAGCCTGTTCGACGGCGGCCGCCGCTTCCGCCTGTGCGGCCGCCACGCCGACCTGCTGGAGATCGCCGGCAAGCGCGCCTCGCTGGGCGACCTTACCCGGCGCCTGCTGGCGATCCCGGGCGTGCGCGACGGCGCGGTGTTCCAGCTCGATGACGGCGATGCGCTGGGCGTGCACCGGATTGCCGCACTGGCGGTGGCACCGGGGCTGGATGCACACGCGATACTCGACGCCCTGCGCCGCGCGATCGATCCGCTGTTCCTGCCGCGTCCGCTGAAGCTGGTCGAGGCCTTGCCGCGCAACGAGACCGGCAAGCTGCCGCGCGCGGCGCTGCTGGCCCTGCTCGGCCAGCACGACGACGATTGAGCCGCCGGCCCGCGCCAGGGCGTGCGGCCTCGTTGCCGTCGGCTGAGCGCGCAGCCGCTACAATGTCGGGCTGCGCCGGGTGGCGCGCCTCACACGGAGCAGCCCAATGAAGGTCCTGGTCATCGGCGGCGGCGGTCGCGAACATGCGCTGGCGTGGAAGCTCGGGCAATCGCCGCAGGTCGACGAGGTGATCGTGGCGCCCGGCAACGCCGGCACCGCGCGCGAGCCGGGCGTGCGCAACGCCAACGTGGCGGCGGACGACCTCGATGGCCTGCTGCAGCTGGCGAAGCGCGAAAAGGTCGGGCTGACCGTGGTCGGTCCCGAGGTGCCGCTGGTGGCCGGCGTGGTCGACCGTTTCCGCGCCGCCGGCCTGCGCATCTTCGGCCCGCGCGCGATCGCCGCGCAGCTGGAAGGCTCCAAGGCATTCGCCAAGGATTTCCTGCAGCGGCACAACATCCCCACCGCGCACTATGCGGTGTTCACCGAACTGAATCCGGCGCTGGCCTACGTGCGCGAGCAGGTCCACCAGAGCGGCGGCGCGCCGATCGTGATCAAGGCCGACGGCCTGGCCGCCGGCAAGGGCGTGGTGGTGGCGCTGACTCTGGCCGACGCGGAACTGGCGCTGCACGACATGCTCGGCGCGCACGCGTTCGGCGACGCCTCGGCACGGGTGGTGATCGAGGAGTTCCTTGACGGCGAGGAAGCCAGCTACATCGTGATGAGCGACGGCAGCCACGCGCTGCCGATGGCCTCCAGCCAGGACCACAAGCGCCGCGACGAAAACGACCTGGGCCCGAACACCGGCGGCATGGGTGCGTATTCGCCGGCGCCGGTGGTCACGCCGGAAGTCGAGCAGCGCATCCTCAAGGAAGTGATCGAGCCGACCCTGCGCGGCATGGCGGCCGAGGGCGCGCCGTTCATCGGCTTCCTCTATGCCGGCCTGATGATCGACAAGTCCGGTGCGCCGAAGGTGATCGAATTCAACGTACGCTTCGGCGATCCGGAAACCCAGCCGATCCTGCTGCGGCTGAAGTCCGATCTGGTCGAGTTGATCGACGCCGCGCTGGACGGCCGGCTGGAACAGACCCGGGCGCGTTGGGACGCGCGCCCGGCGATCGGCGTGGTGATGGCAGCTGGCGGCTATCCGGGCCGGGTGCGCCTGGGCGACGCGATCGACGGCCTCGACGTGGCGCTGGCGGCCGACGTCAAGGTATTCCACGCCGGTACCCGCCTCGACCCGGCGGGGCGCGTGCTCACCGCCGGCGGCCGCGTGCTGACCGTGTGCGCACTGGGCAGCGATCTCGCCGCGGCGCGCGAAAGCGCGTATGCCGCGCTCGGCCGGATCCACTACGACGGCGCATTCTGCCGCCGCGACATCGCGCACCGGGCCTTGCACCGCCGCTGAGCCGGGCCGCCGTCGCGGGCCGCGTACGCCGCCGCATGGTAGGCCATTGGATGGCTTGACTTTTCCGGGCGGCGCTTTTTGGGCTATGCTTGGAACTTCCCCCGCGTAGAGTCGTGGCGCATAGCGCCTGAACGGCCTCGTGCTTGATTTCACGTTGATGAGGTTTTCCCATGCGCAAGACGGTTTTGTCGCTGATGTCGGTTGCGACACTGGCTCTGGCTGGTTGCAACAACGCTTCCCATCCGCCTCAGTCGACGGACTCCGCGGCGCCCGCTTCCGCGAACACGGCTGCGGCCGCTGCGCCGGTCCCGAGCCAGGTGAGCGGTACGATCACGCTGCGCGCCGGTACGCCCGCGCCGTCGGCGAACGCCACCCTGGTGCTGAACCTGGTCGACGTGTCGTCCACCGCCGTGGGTTCCGCCCCGCTGGCCAGCAAGACCTCGCCGGCCGGCTCGTTCCCGCAGTCGTTCACGCTGAGCTTCAACCCGGCCGCAGTGAAGCCGGGCGACCTGTACGTGATCCAGGCGTCCCTGACCGACGGCGACCGCAAGTACACCATGCCGATCCAGGCGCCGGTGCTGGCCAAGGGCAGCAAGAACGACGGCGTGGCGATCGAGCTGCTGGCCGAGCAGACGCCCAGCGAGAAGATCCTGGCCGAGTTCGCCGAGGCGAAGGCGCAGATCGGCGGCATGAAGATCAGCCACGGCACCAAGCTGGAGGCCAGTGATTCGCGCGGTTGGCAGCTGTTCCGCCAGGCCGGCGAGGTGAAGTACATCCGCGAAGAGGTCGACTACGGCGACAAGGGTTACACCAGCACCGACTATGCCTACAAGGGCGGCAAGCCGTGGGCGATCGTGCAGGAAACCAAGGCCAGCCGCGACGGCAAACCCAGCGCGATCGACCGCGCCGGCTGGAGCGACGACGGCACGCTGGTACTCAAGCAGCACCAGGTCGGCAGCGACGTGCAGCCGCTCGATCCGGCCGTGGCGGCGACGCTGAAGAAGCAGGCGGTGGAGATCCTCGGCATGGCTACCGGCGGCAAGAACAAGTAAGCCGTCCGGGCTCCCGCGTCGAGCGGGCAGGCCCACAAAAAAAGCCGTCCGCATCCGCGGACGGCTTTTTCATGGGCGGCCCGGACCAGGCCGGGCCGCTGGGCAGAGCGGATCAGAGACTGATCCGCACACCCATGTTGACGCTGTTGAGCTTCTGGCTGTTGTCGCCGAAGCGCCCGCTGTAGCCGATCCAGCTCTGCACGCTCGGGGTGAGTTGGGCGGACAGGCCCAGCGTCGCGGTACCCCAGCTCTGGTCCGGGCTGAAGCCGGACAGGGCGAAGCTGCCGTTCATGCTGTTCAGGCCGGCGCGGACCATGCGCGGGTCGGCCTTGCTGTCGTGGTTCCAGCCCAGCTCGACATAGGGCGACATCACCAGGTTGTTGACCTGCCACTGGCCGCGCAGGCGCCAGCCCAGCGTGGACAGCAGCGAGTCGCGCTGCTGCCGGCCGAACCACATGGCGCTGCTGTCGCTGCCGCTCTCGGCGTAGCCGCTGATCTTCACGGTCTGCCAGTCGACGGTGGCGAACGGGCCGGTCTGCAGCTTGTCGGCGAGATCGAACCACCAGCCGCCGGTGACGCCACCGCCCAGGTGCGAGCCGTCGGTCTTGCCGGTTTCGGTGCGCTGCATGGTGCCGATGCTCATGCGTCGTTCGATGTCCGCGAAATTCGACTGGCCGAAGTTGACGTAGCCGCCCACGTAGCCACCGCCGTTGTGGTAGCCGACATAGCCCAGGCCGCTGACGTCCTGCAGCTTGTAGCCGCCGCCGCCGGAGAAGTCGGCGTTGTGCTGGCCGATGCCCAGTGCCACGCCGGCAGTGACGTGTTCGCCGGCGAAATAATTCGCGCCCAGGGTGAAATTGAAATTGTCGCTGTTGGTGCGCGGCGAGTTGTTGCTGGCGTCGAAGCGTTGCCGGGCGTAGTCGATGTTGACGAAGGTGCGCACGTCGCCATCCTTGCCGGTGGTCAGCATCTGCTCGCGCATCACGCGGTTCTGCACGGCGCTGGCCGCCAGCGGCGCTTCGCCGAGCAGCGAGACCTGCTCCGGCGCGTGGATCACCGACAGCACGTACTGACCGAGCATGGCGTGGGCGGCGGTGGTCGGGTGCACGCCGTCGGCGAACAGATAGGTCTGGTCGGTGCCGGCCGCGTAGCTGTACGGCAGGCCCGAGCCCTGCGGGCCGCACTGCACCGAGCTGGAACCGGCGCCGCAGGCCGGCGCGGTGACGTTGCTGAAGCCGTAGGCGCCCGGGTTGGCGATCACTTCGTTGAGCAGCGCGTAGGTGTTCGCCGGAATGATGTTCAGGCCGTTGTTGCTCAGTTGCGTCAGGCCGCTGTTGAGCACGCCGTTGTAGAGCACGGCGAGCTGGCTGGCGCCGGCTTGTGCGGTGGCACCGCCGAGAGCGGCCTGCGGGGTCTTGCCGAGATCGGGCAGGTTGTAGACCAGCACGTATTTCGCGCCGGCCGCCTGCAGGCCGGCGAGCACGCCGAGTTCGGTCTGCGCGGCGTTGACCGCGCCGGCGGCGATCGCGTTCGGATCGCTCAGCGTGCCGCTCAGGTAGAAGATGTCGTTGGCGCCGCCCCAGACCTGATACAGCGCACGCGAGTCGGCCTTGCCGCCGTTCGCGCCGAGGTACATCTGCAACTGCTGCGCGATGGTCGGCACCGGCGCGACGTTGTTGACGAAGCCCGCGCCGCCCCAGGCGTAATCGGTGCCGCCGGCCGCCGACGGCGCCAGCGTGAAGCCCAGGCCCGTCGCCACGTTCTCCGCCGCGGTGGTCCCCGGGTTGGTGGTGAAGCGCAGCGGCGGCTGGATCGCCGGCGCGGTCGCCAGCGAAATGTTGCCGTTGTCGCTCAGGCTGTCACCGAAGACGATGACGTTGCTGAAATCGGTGGCCGCGGCGGCCGTGCTGAACAGCAGGGCGGTGGCGATGGCACCGGCCAGATGGCGGGTACGAAGCATGCAGATACTCCTCGGCCGGGATGGCCTTGTTAGCTGGACGTTACGGTACGGCATTCCATACGGAACCGCATGCTGCAGCGCATCGCCGCCGCCTGCGGTCCCGGCTTGGGCAATTCAGCGCTTGCCCGCCCGCGCAAACGCATCGGCGAACGCGTTGCTGGCCGGGGCGGCAGCGGGCTTGGGTGCGCCGCCGCCGGGGCGCGGACCGCGGCTGTCGCGCGGGCTGCCGCCGGCATCGCGGCCGGTTCCAGGACGGGTGCTGCGCGCCTGCCCCGGCTCGTCGTCCAGGCGCATGCTGAGGCCGATGCGCTGGCGCGGGATGTCCACCTCCATCACCTTGACCTTGACGATGTCGCCGGCCTTCACCGCGTCGCGCGGATCTTTCACGAAGGTATGCGACAACGCCGAGACGTGCACCAGGCCGTCCTGGTGCACGCCGATGTCGACGAACGCGCCGAACGCGGCGACGTTGGTGACGCGGCCTTCCAGGATCATGCCGGGCTTCAGATCCTTCACGTCCTCGACGCCTTCGGCGAAGCTCGGTGCCACGAATTCCGGGCGTGGGTCGCGACCGGGCTTCTCCAGTTCCTTCAGGATGTCGCGCACGGTCGGCACGCCGAATTTCTCGTCGGTGAACTGCTCGGGCTTGAGGCCGCGCAGAAAGCCGCTGTCGCCGATGATGTGGCGCACTTCGCGGCCGCATTGCGCGATGATCCGCTCGACCACCGGGTAGGCCTCCGGGTGTACCGCGCTGGCGTCCAGCGGGTTGTCGCCGCTGGGCACGCGCAGGAAGCCGGCGCACTGCTCGAAGGCCTTGTCGCCGAGGCGCGGCACCTTCAGCAGCGCCTTGCGGTTCGGGAACGGGCCGTTCGCGTCGCGGTGCTTGACCACGTTCTCGGCCACCGAGGCGGACAGGCCGGCCACGCGCGCGAGCAGCGCGGCCGAGGCGGTGTTCACGTCCACCCCGACCGCGTTGACGCAGTCCTCCACCTTCGCATCCAGCGCGCGCGCCAGCTTGATCTGGTTGACGTCGTGCTGGTACTGGCCCACGCCGATCGCCTTCGGCTCGATCTTCACCAGCTCGGCCAGCGGGTCCTGCAGCCGGCGGGCGATCGAGACGGCGCCGCGCAGGCTCACGTCGAGATCGGGAAACTCCTTCGCCGCCAGCTCTGACGCCGAATACACCGAAGCGCCGGCCTCGCTCACCACGATCTTCGAGAGCTTCGCCTCGGGCAGCTTCCTGATCAGCTCGGCGGCCAGCTTGTCGGTCTCGCGCGAGCCGGTGCCGTTACCGATCGCGATCAGGTCCACGTGGTGTTGTTTGCACAGCCTGGCCAGCGACACCAGCGATTCGTTCCACTGCCGGCGCGGCTCCAGCGGGTAGATCGTGTCGGTGGCCAGCAGCTTGCCGGTGGCGTCGACCACCGCGACCTTGCAGCCGGTGCGGATGCCCGGGTCCAGCCCCATCACCGTCTTGGCGCCCGCCGGCGCGGCCAGCATCAGGTCCTTCAGGTTGTCGCCGAACACGCGGATCGCCTCGTCCTCGGCGCCTTCGCGCACGCGGCCGAACAGATCCAGCGTGAGATGCAGGTGCAGCTTCACCCGCCAGGTCAGGCGCACCGTTTCGCGCAGCCAGGCGTCGGCGGCACGGCCGCGTTGGTGGATGTTCGCGTGCGCCGCGACGCGGCCCTCGCCCTCGGCGTGGCCCTGCTCGCTGTCGGCGGCGGGCGCGAGCTCGAGTTCGATCACGCCCTCGTTGCGCGCACGCATCAGCGCCAGCAGGCGGTGCGACGGGATCTTCGCGATCGGCTCGACGTGGTCGAAGTAGTCGCGGAACTTGGCGCCCTCGTTCTGCTTGCCCTCGACCACTTTCGCGCGGATCTGCCCCTGCGCCCACAGCCAGTCGCGCAGCTCGCCGACCAGGTGCGCGTCTTCGGCGATCGATTCCATCAGGATCGCGCGCGCGCCGTCGAGTGCGGCGCGCACGTCGGCGACGCCCTTCTCCGCATCGACGAATGTTTCGGCGAACGCTTCCGGCACCAGCGTGGGATCCTCGCGCAGGCCCGTCGCCAGCGGTTCCAGCCCGGCTTCGCGGGCGATCTGCGCCTTGGTGCGGCGTTTGGGCTTGAACGGCAGGTACAGGTCCTCCAGTCGCGCCTTGGTATCGGCGGCGAGCAGGTCGGCTCTCAACGCATCGCTGAGCTTGCCCTGTTCTTCCACACTGGCCAGGATCGCGGCGCGGCGCTCTTCCAGCTCGCGCAGGTAGCGCAGGCGCTCTTCCAGCAGGCGCAGCTGGGTGTCGTCGAGGCCGCCGGTGACTTCCTTGCGGTAGCGCGCGATGAACGGCACGGTAGCGCCGCCGTCGAGCAGCTCGACCGCCGCGCGCACCTGTTCGGTCCTGGCGGCGATGTCCTGGGCAATGCGTTGTTCGATGCTGGGCATGAGTTGACTACGGTTCCTTGGTTGCCGGCGCCAGCCGGGCGGGACCGCCGATGATAGCAAGCCGCCCGGATACCTCCGTCAGTCGCGAGGAGTCCCGCCATGGGTTCGGCACGAAGCGAGCTCCGGCGAGATCGACGGGGGCAAGCGTGGCTGGCGTGAGGCGGCCTCGATGCCGCGTGTCGGAGGCTCTGCGTCAGCAAGAGCGCCAAGGCCGCGCGTCAGGTGTCCTTGAAAGCCGGTCTCGGATGCGGGCATTGGCGAGGAGCTCCGTGGGAACGGAAGCACATGCCCGGCCGTCATCCCGGGAACGATCAGGTTGCCGCACATCTGACGGCGGTTCCATGGGTCTTTCGGCCTTCGCGTTTCGCCGGCGGATCCACCGGGAACCATCAATGTATCCACACCGATCCCACCGGAATCCCTCAAATAAGAGCCGCAGCTCCGGCCTAAGGTTGCCCGACGGACGCAGTCGTCCGCCCGGAGGCTTTTATGAAACGCCCGATTATTGCCACGACCATCGTGCTCGCTCTTTCCTGCATCAGCGGCATCAGTGCCGCCCAAGACGAGTCCCAACAAACCACCAGGCTGCAGCGTGTCACAGTCAACCCTGCACCAGGCCAATACGAGACCTACGCCATCAACTTGAACACCGGCTACGGATTGAAGACCCTGGTCGGCAACACTCACCGGCAATACGTGCAAGCGCAGCGGGAGGCCGAGAGGTCGGAGGCCCTGCGCAAGCAGGGTATGGCCCTGTCGCCGTTTGTCACGGTGGCCCTCGACAACTCGTCCGGTCCCGCCATGGGCAGACGGATCCTGCTGTTCGACGCCAACCGGGCCACGGTTGCCGTCGTGGAAGCACATTGCAAGCGCGCCGCACCGGCGGAAGGCCAACGGTGCCAGTTGGCTTCCCGGGACGCGTCTGGCCAGAGCCTGGCGTCGATAGAGACGGGGCGTCTGCAGCTGGTGGAGGTGGCTCAGCATTGACTGAGCTGGGCTGCGCCATGCCTGCCTGATGCCGGCGACGGATCGACGGTGCTCCGCCCGATGAGACAAGTCCGCTGGATCGGCCCGGATGACACGGTCGCCGTCGTCGGCATCCATTGCATCCGGTTTGTCACGCCCGAGCGGGCCCGGCACCACTGCTGCAACAGTGACCAGCACCGAAACGGATGGATGCATCAGGCAACCGAGACGGGGTATCCCCACGCGATAGCGGAGCAGGGGCCGACGGTGTCGTGCCGTCAGCCCCTCGCAGCGTGTTGCCGATCAGGCGTGGCACTGTGCGGCCCAGCCGCGGTGTCGTATCCGTGGCGCAGTCAGCGTGCTGGCGGTGGATCGGGCAGCGCCCGCTCGATGGCCAGCTGCGCGTCGAGTCGTTGTAGCTGATGGCGGAAGTCCGCGTCATCGGCCAGCGCGCGCCAGGCCAGGTCGCGTCGCAAGGCAGGCTCGTCGCGGAAACCTTCGTCGATCGCCCGACTCAGCTCGGCGATGGCTGTTTCCCGGTCGCCTTCCAGTACGGCCAGCACCGCTCCGTGATAGACCAGCGATGGTGTCGCCACGCCACTTTCGCCCAGGCGCGCATACTCCAGGCTCAGCACGGTGAGGATGGCGCGGCGTTGCGCGTCGCCCCGCGGCAACAGGGCCGCCCAATTCGCGAGTTGGCCCAGGCACGGCTCCAGGTCGATGAAGTTCAGGAACGGATCGCCGTCGCTGAAGCGGCGGCGGTAGGGTGTCTGCGCGACTTCCACTTGCCCGTTTGAGGCCTGTACCCGGGCCAGCAGGCGCGGCGGCGGTGCTCTGGCCGGCAAGTCGATGGCGCCAACCACCGGGGGAGGCGCATGGCGTACCTCACCGATGAAACGGAAGCCCAGGCTGTGCACGGTGGCGATGTAGCGCGGCTGTGCGGACGAATCACCCAGCGTGCGGCGCAGTTGCGAAACTACCCGGTTGAGTACCCCGGTTGTGACGTGGCGATGTCCCCAGACGATGTCCAGCAACGTGTCCTTGCTCACCAGCTCGCCGGCATGGCACAGCAGGGTCAGCAGCAGCATGTAAGCCTTGGGTTCCACCGGCAAAGGTCGACCGCCGCGCTCCAGCCGATGCGCGGCCGGCTCGACCAGGATGTCGTCGAACCAATAGGTTCCGGTGCTTTCGGGCTCGATTCGAGGCATCGTTTGGACCTGCGCCGCGAAGCCCTGAAAATCTACGCCGCGGATGATTAGGCACGCGTGATGTCGCCGGCCCGGCTGGGGATCCCTCCATGCTTGCCACGAAACTCCCGCGGCTTCCGCATCATTTCCGCAGACCTGCCGCACGGTTTCCTCAAGCTCCGCGGTGGCCATTTGCCACGGGTTGCCCGGTGTCAGGCCCGAGGGAACCCGTCGTCTCCGTTGAACCCGGCAACTCCCCGTTGCCGGTCTGCGCTGGAGTGCGAGGCCACGAGGTCACGCGGCCGCGGTTCCGCGTGGACCGAAGGGCTGCGATGCCGGGGTGGCCGATCCTTCGGCGCGGCCACCGTCCGGGTGACTCAGGCGCGGAAGGCGTTGCCGTTGCCGGAGGCTGCCTTGAACTCGCTGGCGCGGCCGTTCAGCACCAGGGTGCCGCAGACCATGTCGTGCAGGCCCTGCTTGCGCTGGGTCCAGGCGACCATCAGGAACCCGACGCCCAGGATGATGGCGCTGAGGAACTTGGCGAAGTAGCGCCCCAGCGCGCGCGGGAAGCTGATCCGCCGGCCCTCCAGGTCGGTCACCCGGATGCCCAGCGCCAGCTTGCCCAGCGTGCCCTGCCAGGCCGAGCTTTCACACACGGTGAAGTACAGCACGCCGAGCACCACGATCAGCAGCATGGCCGGCCACATCGTGGAGTAGTAGTGCATGTTGGCGGCCATCATGGCGTCGGGGTTGCCGACCGCGTCGAGGCTGGCCTGCTTCAGCGCCGCCTTGGCCGCGTCGCCGCCGAACGCCTTCTCGATCAGCATTTGCGGGATGTACAGCACGATCGCGTCGAGAATATAGGCGGCCACGCGCTTCCAGAAACCGGCGTGGTCTTCCAGCGCGGCGGCGGTGGTCTGCGGCAGCAGCGGGGCGGCCGGTGCGGCGTAGGGGTTGGCGGTTGCCGGCGGCGGCGCGACCGCCACGTCGGGGAACAGCACCGACAACGGCTGCCAGTCGGCCAGGCCTTCGTGCCAGGCCAGGTCGGCCGGGCTCACCTGGCCGCTGCGCAGCCATTGGCGCACGTCGTCTTCCTTGTACGGGCCATGCCGTTCACCGTCGCGGCCGATCCAGATTTCCATCGCGCACCCCCATGCTGGTCAAAGTGCGCATGATGCCATGAGCGGATTGCCGCGCGGGGTCAGGCGGCATCGCGGCGCTTCAGGTGCACCAGCAGCAGCGAGATCGCCGCCGGGGTGACACCGCTGACGCGCGCGGCCTGGCCCACGGTGGCCGGCCGCACGCGCTTCAGTTTCAGCAGCACCTCGGCCGACAGCCCGCGCACCTTGTCGTAGTCGAAGCCGGTGGGAATCGCCAGCTGCTCGTGGCGGCGCTGGCGCTCGATCTCCTCGCGCTGGCGCTGCAGGTAGCCGGCGTATTTCACCTGCACCTCGACCTGTGCGGCAACGTCGTCGCGCTGCACCGGCGGCCCCAGTTCGGGCACGGCGGCGAGCATGGCGTAATCCAGTTCGGGTCGACGCAACAGGTCGATGGCGCTGGTCTCGCGGCTGACCGCGATACCGAGCTGGCGCTCGATCGCCGCACCACGGGCGTTCGCCGGGGTCACCCACAACGTGCCGAGCCGCTGCAGCTCGCACTCGACCGCCTCGCGCTTGGCGCGCAGTGCGTCGAAGCGTGCCTGCGACACCACGCCGAGTGCGAAACCCTGCTCGGTGAGGCGCAGGTCGGCGTTGTCCTCGCGCAGGTGCAGCCGGTATTCGGCGCGCGAGGTGAACATGCGGTACGGCTCGATCGTGCCGTTGCTGGTGAGGTCGTCGATCAGCACGCCAAGGTAGGCCTCGTCGCGGCGCGGATACCACGGCGCCTTGCCCTGCACCGCCAGCGCGGCGTTCAAGCCGGCGATCAGGCCCTGCGCGGCGGCTTCCTCATAGCCGGTGGTGCCGTTGATCTGGCCGGCGAAGTACAGGCCAGGGATCGCCTTCGTTTCCAGCCACGGGTGCAGCCCGCGCGGGTCGAAGTAGTCGTATTCGATGGCGTAGCCGGGGCGGGTGATGTGTGCGTTTTCGAAGCCCTTGATCGACCGCACCAGTGCCAGCTGCACGTCGTACGGCAGCGAGGTGGAGATGCCGTTCGGGTAGATCTCGAAGGTGTCCAGCCCTTCCGGCTCGATGAAGATCTGGTGCGAGGACTTCTCCGCGAAGCGCACCACCTTGTCCTCGATCGACGGGCAGTAGCGCGGGCCGATGCCCTCGATCTGGCCGGTGTACAGCGGTGAGCGGTCCAGCGCGCCGCGAATGATCTCGTGGGTGCGCTCGCTGGTGTGGGTGATCCAGCAGCTGACCTGGCGCGGGTGTTCGTCGCGCGTGCCGAGGTAGGAGAACACCGGCATGGGATCGTCGCCGGGCTGCTCTTCCAGGTCGCTGAAGTCGATGCTGCGGCGGTCGATGCGCGGCGGCGTGCCGGTCTTCAGCCGGTCTGCAGCGACCGGCAGCTCGCGCAGTTTTGCGGCCAGCGTGCTGGCCGGCGGATCGCCGGCGCGACCTCCGGCGTACTGCGCCTGGCCGATGTGGATCTTGCCGGCGAGGAAGGTGCCGGCGGTAAGCACCACGGCGCGGGCGTCGAACGCGAGCCCCATCTGGGTGACCACGCCGCAGGCGCGGCCGTTTTCGATGATGAGGTCGTCCACCGCCTGCTGGAACAATTCCAGGTTCGGCTGGGTTTCCACCATGCGGCGGATCGCCGCCTTGTACAGCGCGCGGTCGGCCTGGCAGCGGGTGGCGCGTACTGCCGGGCCTTTCGACGCGTTCAGCGTGCGCCACTGGATGCCGGCGCGGTCGCCTGCATGTGCCATCGCACCGCCCAGCGCGTCGATCTCCTTCACCAGGTGGCCCTTGCCGATGCCGCCGATCGCCGGATTGCAGCTCATCTGGCCAATCGTCTCGATGTTGTGGCTGAGCAGCAGCGTGCGTGCACCGGTGCGCGCTGCGGCCAGCGCGGCCTCGGTGCCGGCGTGGCCGCCGCCGATCACGATGACGTCGTAGTGGGTCGGGTGGCGCATCAAACTGACCTGGGCGTGCAGAAAGTGACGAAACGGGGCGTCATGGTAGCGCCATCAATGCCTTGCGGGCCGCACGCAGTGGCTGGCACGCTTCCTGCTTCGGGGAAACCTGCACTTTCACGGGCAGAGGCTGCGCGAACCATGCGCGCCGAGGTCGGACGGACAGGGGTTCGATCGCGTACCAGGAAAGGAAGCAAGACGGCACCTCTCGGGGTGCCGTCGTCTTTTGTGCGGCCGGCAAGGGCCGTAAAGACGAAGCCCCGCGGCGAGGGCCGCGGGGCTTCGTGCTGTTAGATCTGGCGCCCGGCGGTCTCAGGAACAGGGGGAATCCAGGATGACCGTGTTGCCGAGCGCCAGAAACCGGAAATCTGCTGGCGCCGCCCCATGGCGGCTGCCGCGGAACGTGGGGCGATATTCGCTGCAAACGCGTGAACACGGGGTGACTGAAATGGAGTTTTGTGCCGGATCGCGGCAGCAGATGACGTGTTGCGTCAGTCGTGTGATTGCCTGCCCAAATTCTCCGTGATCCAGCTCACATATGGCATGGCGGTTGCATCGTCTGCTTACCCACCCACCAGGGAAGTAATGGACATGAGCTTCGACTTCCAACCGGTTTATCCGCACCATGACTTGCTGGTCGAAATCGGCCAGGTCGAGATGGCCATCGACGGACTGAGCGAGCGCGACGACAGCGAGCGCGTGGAGCTGCAGCCGACGCTGGAGTCGCGCATGCAGAGCCTGCTTGAGGCGCTCGATCATCTGGACGTCTGAATGAGATACCCCGCCCGTGTGCGTGGCGGCATCGCCGCGCATGCCAGGGCGATCCGGCGGGGCCCTGCGTCCGCCGCGGCTCAGTGGTTCAGCACACTGTCGATGATCTCGCCCAGGTTGCGCGAAAGCCCGGGTTGCCGGGCCAATTCCACGATGGCCGCCTGCGCCGCCTCGCGCCGCCGCGGCTCCAGCCGCTGCCAGCCGTTGAACGCCGTAGCCAGTCGCGCGGCCACCTGCGGGTTCAAGGCATCCAGTGCCACCAGCCGTTCGGCCAGCAGTCGGTAGCCAGCGCCGTCGGCGCGATGGAAACCGCTCGGGTTGCTGCGCACGAATGCACCCAGCAGCGACTGCACCCGGTTCGGATTCTTCAGCGTGAACGCGTCGTCGCGCTCCAGCTGTCGCACGCGATCCAGCGCCGGCTCACCCGGCAACTGCGCCTGCACCGCGAACCACTTGTCCAGCGCCAGCGCGTTGCCGGCGTAGCGTTCGCGATAGTCACGCAGCGCCGCGGCGGCCTGCGCCGCGCCGCTGCGCACCAGCACCGACAGCGCGGCGAGGCGATCGGTCATGCCGGGGGCGTCGCGATATTGCGTGGCGGCCAGCGCACCGGCACCGACCGGGTCCAGCAGCGCCAGCAGTTCCAGCACGCGGCGCTGCAACCGGCGGCGCGCCTGGCTTGCTGCATCGAGTTCGATGCCGGTCTGCGCGAGCAGTGCGAGGTACCGCCGCTGCAGGTTTTCCGCGCCCAGCCGCTCGGCCAGCTGCCGTTGCAGCGCCTGGCGTGATTGGAGGATGCGCTGCGGATCGATCGCGGTTTCGCGCTCGGCCAGCTCGATCTCGCCGGGCGGGGTGAGCAGGTCGGCCAGCAACGCGTCGTCGACGGCGGCGCTGTCGAACAACCGCGCCAGCGCATCGCACCAGGCGTGCAGCGCAGCGCTGGCGGTGCCGTCGCGCAGCTCCTCGTAGGCGCGTGCGGCCAGCTGCTGGCTGGCTTCCCAGCGATTGAAGCCGTCGACGTCGTGGGCCAGCAGCAGCGCCAGCTCGTCCGGCGTGTAATCGCACGCCAGGATCACCGGCGCGGAGAAGCCGCGCAGCAGCGACGGCACCGGCGCAGCGGCGACGTCGGTGAAGACGAAGTTCCGCTCGGCGCGGTCGAGCACCACCACCAGTTCGATGGCTGGTTTGGACGTCTGGCCGTCCATATGCAGCGGCAGCATGTCGCCGTGCGGGGAGAACAGCGCCAGCTTGACCGGGATCGGCAGCGGCGCGCGGGGCTCCGCGCCGTGGCCAGCCGGGGTTTGCTGCGCCAGGGTCAGCGTATAGGTTTGGGCAGCGGCGTCGTAGTGCCCGTGCGCCTTCAGCCGCGGCGTGCCGGCCTGGGCGTACCAGGCGAGGTAGGGCGTGAGGTCGGTGCCGTTGGCCTCGCCCAGCGCGGCGAGGAAATCCTCCAGCGTGGCGGCGTGGCCGTCGTTGCGTTCAAAGTAGCGGTCCATGCCGCGGCGGAAGCCATCCCGGCCCAGCGTGCCGGCCAGCATGCGCACCAGCTCGGCGCCCTTCTCGTACACCGTGGCGGTGTAGAAGTTGTTGATCTCGCTGTACTGCGCCGGGCGCACCGGATGCGCCAGCGGGCCGGCGTCCTCGGGGAACTGCGCGCGGCGCAGCAGGGCGACGTCGTCGATGCGCTTCAGCGGCGCGGAGTTCATGTCGGCCGAGAAGCTCTGCTCGCGGAATACGGTGAGGCCTTCCTTCAGCGAGAGCTGGAACCAGTCGCGGCAGGTGACGCGGTTGCCGCTCCAGTTGTGGAAGTACTCGTGCGCCACCACTGCCTCGACGTGGCGGTACTCCTCGTCGGTAGTCGAGTCCGGTTCGGCCAGCAGGCACTTCGCGTTGAAGATGTTGAGCCCCTTGTTCTCCATCGCGCCCATGTTGAAGTCGTGAGTGGCGACGACGTGGAACACATCAAGATCGTAGTTGCGGCCGTAAGTCTGCTCGTCCCAGCGCATTGCGCGCTCCAGCGCGTCCATCGCGTAGTGGCAGCGCTCGATCGCGTCGGCCTCGGCCCAGATCTTCAGCTGCACGGCGCGGCCGTCGGCGGTGACGTAGCCGCGCTCGATCACTTCCAGATGGCCGGCGACCAGCGCGAACAAGTAGCTCGGCTTCGGGTGCGGATCGACGAAGCGCGCCCAGTGGCGGCCGCCTTCCAGTTCGCCGGCGCCGTCCGGGTTGCCGCCGGCCAGCAGCACCGGGAAGCGGGCGCGGTCGGCGCGCAGGGTGACCGTGTAGCGGGACAGCACGTCGGGCCGGTCGGGGAAGAAGGTGATGTGGCGAAAGCCCTCGGCCTCGCACTGGGTCAGCAGGAAGCCGGTTTCGCGCGGGCCGGACAGGTACAGGCCTTCCAGCGCGGTGTTCGCCGCCGGGCGCAGCCGCACGCGGGTCTCCAGCACGCTGCCGTCGCGGGTGCCGTCCACTACCAGCACGCTGTCGTCGTAGCGGTATTCGTCGGCGGACAGCGTGCGGCCGTCCAGCGCGATCGCCAGCAGCTGCAGGTTCTCGCCGTCCAGCCGCAGCGGCGCGTCCTGCGCGGGATTGCGGCGCAAATGAAGACGCGCGAGCACTTCGCTGGCGTCAATGCCGAGGTCGAAGTCCAGCTCGACCGCTTCGACCCGCCAGGCGGGCGCACGGTAGTCGCGCAGGCGGATCAGGCTCGGGGTGGCGGCTTGTGGTAGTGCATGCATGGGATGGGCGCGGGAATGGGGACCGCTGAGGGTAACATGGGGTGTTCCAGACGCAGGAGAACCCCCGTGGACGCGAAGCGTTATGCCGCCGGACAGGACCGCCTTGGCGAGCAGGAGATGGTGGTGCTGGCCGAGCCCGGCACCGGCCGGCGCGTGCGCATCGCACGTCATGGCGCGGCACTGCTCGATTTCGAGGTTGGCGCCGCCGGGTCGGTGCGCGACCTCGCCGACGGCTACCGCGATGCGGACGAAGTGACCTCCCGCGCGGGTTCGCGTTTCGCCATCATGGCGCCGTTCGCCGGGCGCATCGCCGACGCGCGCTACACCTTCGACGGCCAGGCGCAGGATCTGCTGCCCGGCGTGACCGGTGCCGCGCGGGCCATGCGCCACGGCTTCGTGCGCAACGTGGATTTCGATCTCGCCGCACTGGCCGCGGACGACGACCGCGCGCAAGCCACCCTGACCACCCGCGCGATCCGCCCGCAGCCCGGCTACCCGCATGCGATCGATCTCGCGGTGACGTTCACCCTGGATGGTGGCGGCCTCACCCTGGAGGCGTGCATGCGCAATGTCGGCGACAGCGCCGCGCCGTGCTTCTTCGGCTGGCATCCGTATTTCCACGTGGCCGACGGTGAGGTCGACGACTGGCAGCTGCAGATTCCCGCGCAGACGCTGATCCGCACCGGCGCCGACCTGATCGCGCTGGCCGGCGCAGAAGCGTACATGGCGCTGGACGATGCGCCGGCGCTGGATTTCCGCGAGTCGCGGCGGATCGGCGACAGCATCATCGACCAGGGCTACACCGACCTCGACGCCGACGCCGACGGCCGCATCCGCACCCGCCTGCGCGACCCGGCCAGCGGCTTCGCCATCGCGATATGGCAGGAGCGCGGCGTGATGCACGCGTTCACCGCCGACACGGTCAGCCGCGACGCCCGCCGCGCGGTTGCGCTGGAGCCGATGGAATGCATGGCCGACGCGTTCAACCGGCCCGAGTGCGCCGCGGCGATCCGGCTCGAACCCGGCGCCGAGCGCCGCTTCCGTTGTGGCGTGGAGATCGAACCGTGATGGATGCCTTGCCCGATTTCGAGCAGATTCTCGATGCTGCAGCGCGCATCGCGCCGTACGCCAGCGTCACCCCGGTGCTGCGCAGCGCGGCGCTGGATGCGCTCTCCGGCGCGGAGCTGCATTTCAAGTGCGAGAACCTGCAGCGCGGCGGTGCGTTCAAGTTCCGCGGCGCCTGCAACGCAGTGTGGTCGCTCGACGACGCGCAGGCCGCGCGCGGCGTGGTCACCCATTCCTCCGGCAACCACGGCAACGCGCTGGCGCTGGCCGCCGCCACCCGCGGCATCGCTGCGCACGTGGTGGTGCCCGAAGGCGCGGTGCGCGCCAAGCTCGCGGCGATCGAGCGCGCTGGCGCCACCCTGCACCGCTGCGCGCCGACCCAGGCCGCACGCGAAGCAATGTGCGCCGAGGTGCAGCGCGCCACCGGTGCCGAGTTGGTGCACCCGTATGCCGACAGCCGGGTGATGGCCGGCCAGGGCACGCTCGCGCTGGAGCTGGCGCGGCAGGCGCCGGGACTGGACGCGCTGGTCACACCGGTCGGCGGCGGCGGCCTGGCCAGCGGCGTGGCGATCGCCGCGCACGGCCTCGACCCGGCGCTGACCCTGTTCGCCGCCGAGCCGCTCGGCGCCGATGACGCAGCGCAGTCGTTGATGCAGGGCGCGCGGGTCACCACGGTGGTGCCGGACACGATCTGCGACGGCCTGCGCGCACTGGTCGGCAAGCACAACCTGGACGCGCTGCACATGCACCGCGTCGAAGTGATCACGGTCAGCGACGCGGAGACCGTCGCTGCAATGCGGCTGCTGTGGTCGGAGCTGAAGCAGGTGGTGGAAGTCTCCAGCGCCACCGTGCTCGCGGCGATTCTCAAGCAGCCTCGGCGCTTTGCCGGCAAGCGCGTCGGCATGGTGCTGACCGGCGGCAACGTCGATCTCGATGCGCTGCCCTGGTGAACCGGCAGGTGGATCAGCCCGGCGCCGACTCCACCAGGGTGCTGCCGGCCGGGGCGTCGTCGACGGGGGTGACGGCGGGCGCATGGCCGGCCAGCGTATGCAGATCCAGCTGGCCCACCGGGATCGGCGTGTAATCCGCGCCGAAGGCTACTTCCCCGGGCCGCCAGCCGGCGGGCTGGCGCACGGCGACCCAGAAGCGCTTCAGCGCAGCCCAGTGCAGCCCAACCAGGCCATAGTTGTTGTCGGCGTCGACGATCGGATCGCCCACGCCGGTCGGCCGCGGCGGCTCGCCGTACAGCGCCGTGCCGAACAGCACGTCCCACACCGCAAGCACCTGACCGTAGTTGCAGTTGTGCAGCGTCGGGCGCTCGGGGTCGACCAGCATGTGGTGCAGGCGGTGGAATTTCGGGGCGACGAACACGCGGTCGAACACGCGGCCGAAGCCCAGCCGCACATTGGTGTGCGAGAAGTTCTGCACCAGTTCGCCGAGCAGCATCAGCCAGGCGAACTCGTCCGGGTCCACGCCGATCACCAGACCCACCGTGGCCAGGATCATCGACTGGATGAAGCCATCGACGAGACTGCCGCGGTCGTTGGTCCAGCAGCTCATCTGGCGCGTGCTGTGGTGCATGCTGTGCAGCGCCCACCACCACGGGATCGCATGCTGGGTGCGGTGCATCCAGTAGTACGTGAAGTCGTAGACCACGTAGTACACCGCGAACAGCACGTAGGGGTGGTCGTTGAACCACGGCACCAGGTTCTTCAGCGCCAGCGGCGAGGCGCTGCCGGTGGCGGCGGCCGCGTCGGCGCTGCCGAACAGGTGGCTGAACGGCATCAGCACCAGATAGGTGAACAGCGGGAAGATGCCCAGCAGCATCAGCAGCGTGTAGTTGCGGTCCACCCGGGTGAGCTTGCGGTCCGCCCACTTTTCCGCGGGGAAGAAGGTTTCAAGCGGGCGGAAGACGAGGCCGATGATGGCGAGCTGCAGCGCCGCGATCAGCAGCGCGGCGGCGATGTCGCGCGGGTCGCCAGCCAGTCCGTCCAGATGCAGCGCGCCCAGCAGCGGGATGACCGCGTGGTCACCCAGCCAGTTGACCAGATGGGTCCATAGTTGGGGCAGGTCGAACATCGGCACTTCTTCAGATCCGGCAGCGGCTCATCATATCGCCGGACGCCGGCGCGGACACTGAATGTTCAGGAACGGCGCTGCGCCCCCACGCCGCTGACCGCGAACAGCCCGAGCAGCACGAACACGATGCCGACCAGCTCCATGGCCGAGGGCCGTTCGTGCAGGATCAGCCAGGCCAGCAGCACGCTGACGATCGGCACGCCGAGGCTGGACACGCTGGCCACCGTGGTCGGCAGCCGCTGCAGCACGATCGACCACAGCCACCAGGCCAGGCTGGAAGCCAGCAGCACGCTGTAGGTCAGCCCGCCGATGAAGATCCAGTTCCATTCGATCGGGCGCTCCGGCACCACCAGCGCGATGCCGCCGAGCGCAATGCCGCCCAGCAGCATCTGCCACGCGGTGAGGTTGAGCACCGACGGCGCATGTCGCAGGAACATGCGCTTGCTGAGCACGGTGCCGGCCGCCCACGCGACGCCGCCGGCGATCGCCAGCGTGGTGCTCAGCGTACTGCCCATGTCACGCCACGGTTCGATGATGCACAGCAGCCCGATCGCGGCCAGCGCCAGCCCCAGCCAGTGCCGTGCGGTCGGGCGGTCGCCCAGCAGCAGCCATGCCAGCAGCACTGCCCAGAACGGCATGGTGTAGGCCAGCAGCGCGACGTGGCCGGCGCCACCGTCGAGCAGCGCCCATTGCTCCAGCCCCTGGAACGCGGTGGTCTGGCACAGGCCGATCAGCAGCGTGGGTCCCAGCGGCGGCGGGCGCAGCGATTGCCGCGACAGCAGCAGCGCGGCGAACAGCACGGCCGCGCCAAGCAGGTAGCGCAGCGCTGCGAAGTGGAACGGCCCGGCGTACGCCAGCACCTGTTTCATCACGACCCAGCTGTAGGCCCAGATCAGGATGGTGACGAGCAGCGCGGACAACGCGCCGCGGGAAGGCGAGGGCGGCATGGGCGGTCGGGACGGGAAGGGGCGACAAGTCTAGCGGCGTGGGTTAGCTTGTGGCGCACCCTTCGACCATCCGCCAGCCATGACCGCGACCGCCGAACTGCCACGCTGCCACTGGGCCGCCAACGGCGACGCGCTGATGCGCCACTACCACGACACCGAGTGGGGCGTGCCGCTGCACGACGACCGCGCGCTGTTCGAGTTCCTGTGCCTCGAAGGCGCCCAGGCCGGCCTGTCCTGGCGCACCGTGCTGGCCAAGCGCGAGAACTACCGCAAGGCCTTCCATGGTTTCGAGATCGCCCGCGTCGCCGCGATGAGCGGTCGCGAGCTGGGAAAGTGCCTGCTCGACCCGGGCATCATCCGCAACCGACTGAAGGTCTCGGCCACCCGCGACAATGCGGTCGCGGCGCTCGAAGTGATCGCGGAGTTTGGCAGTCTGGACGGCTATCTGTGGTCGTTCGTCGACGGCAAGCCGCTGCGCAACCGCTGGCGCAGCCAGGCCGAGGTACCGGCCAGCACCGCCCTGTCCGATCGCATGAGCAAGGCGCTGAAGAAGCGCGGCTTCCGCTTCGTCGGCAGCACCATCTGCTACTCGCTGCTGCAGGCCACCGGCATGGTCGACGATCACCTTGTGGGCTGTTTTCGCCACCGGCGGGGGTGAGTGCGGCGCGCGCGCAGACGCAGGAACTTGCGAGACGCGGCGACGACGATATGCCGAAATGTGCGCCCTTTCACAGCAACGGCACCAGCCTGAACGCCAACGGTACCGTGAACGAAATGTGTGCTGAATGGCACGCCGTGCGCACTTGTGAAAACTTCGTTCTCCGATGGAAGCTGCGCGGGTCCCGAGCATCTGCACGGGCCGGCACGCCGCAAGCCGTATCCCGAAATCCATCAACGCCATCCCGGAGGCACGCAATGAAATCACGTCATCTCATGCTCAAGCTGGTCAGTGCTGCGGTGCTCACCGCACTGGCTGCCTCGCCGCTGCTGGCGCAAACCACCGGCACCACCGGCACCACAACGACTACGACCACGACAACCACCACAACCACCCATGAATCGGTGACATTGAGCAACCAGTTCGGCACGTTCGCCGGTTCGACCACGAACTCGCAGGCGCTGGTGCAGGGGCTGCGGGATGGCACCGCGATCACGCTCACCGGGCCGGCGCCCACCACCGGCACCGGCAGCAGCACGGGTACCACTACGGGCGGCACCACGACGGGCACCACGACAACGGTGTCGACCACTTTCACCCCGGCCACCGGCCCGATGGGCTACGGCAACGTGAAGATTGCCTTGTCGCTGGCCGAGGCCAGTCTGGCGAAGGCAGGCATCACCGACCCGACCGCAGCCGAGCTGCAGGCCGCGCTCAATGGCGGCACGCTGGTGCTGGCCGACGGCACCAGCGTCGACCTGAAAGGTGTGCTGGCCCAGCGCGCCGCTGGCGAAGGCTGGGGTCAGATCGCCAAGGCCGACGGTTTCAAGCTCGGTGAGGTGATGCGCTCGCCGAAGGCGGTCGGCAGCGCCGCCGCGAACGGGCATGCGCACGTCCAAGTGGAAAAGGTCGAGGTGGCCAAGGTGCACGGCGCCGATCGTCCGGCCAAGCCCGAGCACGTGGCCAAGGTCGACCGCCCCGATCGTCCGAGCCGGCCGGAGCGTCCCGCGCGCCCCGACCGTCCGGACCATGCCGGCCGCCCGGGCGGCTGAGTCCATCCCGCCCGGCACAACCAAACAGCGGGCCCGGCGTGAGCCGGGCCTGTTGCCATTCTCTCCCCAGCAACAAGCAAGGAAACCTTCTTCATGCGCAACCCACACCTTTGGATGATCGCAGGCGGCCTGCTGCTGGCCGGTGCGCCGGCGGCCCATGCCGCCACGGACGACGGCCAGTTCAGTCTCTCCGCGGGCGCCGACTACAGCAGCGGCAAGTACGGCACCAGCGCCACCACCGACATTTGGTCGGTGCCGGTGACGGCGGCGTACCAGAGCGATCGCTGGACCTTCAAGCTCGTCGTGCCCTACATCAACATCAGCGGTGCGGACAACGTGATTCCCGGCGTGGGCAGGGTGAAGAATGGCAACCCGAATGGCCGCGGCCACGGCAAGGGCAGCGTGCCGCCGGCACCGGGCACGACGACCACCGGTTCGGCATCGGGTCTGGGCGACGTCACCGCTTCGCTCGGCTACGAACTGTTCACCAACGCCGACCACACCGCCGGGCTTGATCTCACCGGCAAGGTGAAGTTCGGCACCGCCGACGAGAACAAGGGCCTGGGTACCGGCAAGAACGACTACGGCCTCGCGCTGGACGCCTACAAGGTGATGGGCGACTGGACCGCGTTCGGCGGCGTGGGCTGGATGAAGTACACCAGCTCGTCGTACATCCAGCTGAAGAACGGCTTCAACGCCAACGTCGGCATGGGCTACAAGCTCGGCGGCAGCGACGACATCGGCGCCTACTACTACTACCGCGAGCGGATCGCCACCGGCGGCGCCCCGCAGAGCGAGGTCACCGGCTACTGGAACCACAAGTTCAACGACAGCCTGCGCGTGCAGGCCTATGTGATGGGTGGCTTCGCCGACGGCAGCCCGGACTACGGCGTGGGCGCGTCGCTGAAGTACAGCTTCTGAGGAAGCATCCCGCGGTCTCGCGCCCAGCCCGAGGCCCGCTGGAGTTCCAGACCCTGGCTCCGTGCATCTGCACGGAGCCTTGTTTCTTCCGGAACGACTATCGCGTCCATCAGCGAAGTGGCGGCCTGGTCCGGGTTTCCCGGCTGCCGAAAGCCGCCTCGCGACTCAGCGCCGCCGCGAGCCGCGCAGGCTGTCGATCGAGAAGGTGGCGATTTCGCCGCCGGGCACGCGGCGCGGCTGGCCGACTGGCGGACCCCAGGCGTGCGCGCTGACCACTTCCCAGGTGGCCGGAATGCGCCCGTCCCGGCGCATGCTTTCGTACGCGGCCAGCATGCGCCGATAGCGCGCCTTGCCGGTGAGGCCGCGGGCACGTGCGCGGTCGGCGTTGGTGGCGCCCAGGCCGCGCAGTTCTTCCAGCAGCTTGCGTGGCTCGCTGTAGGTGAGGGTGTAGCGGAACACGTCCAGCACCGGGTCGCGCAGGCCGGCGTTGAGCATCGCGTCGCCGACGTCGTGCATGTCGAGGAAGCGGCCCACGTGCGGCTCCTGGTCAGCTTCGGCCCAGGCCGCGCGCAGCTCCATCAGGGTATCCGGGCCGAAGCTGGAGAACGCCATGAAGCCGCCGGGCTTGAGCACGCGCATGCATTCGCCGAACAGCGCCGGCAGGTCGTCGACCCACTGGAAGCACAGGTTGGAATACAGCACGTCCACGCTGTGGTCGGCCAGCGGCAGGTGGGTGGCTTCGGCGCAGACGCGGCGGAACGGTTTCAGCCAGCTGTTGTGCTGCTTCGCCGCGCGCAGCATCGGCAACGCCAGGTCGACCGCGATCACCTCGGCCTTGGGGTATTTCTGCTTCAGCAGCGCGCTGCCGCGGCCGGTGCCGGCGCCGACGTCGACCACGCGCAGCGGCGTTTCCAGGTAGAAGCCCAGCCGTTCGAGCAGGGCATCGCCCACTTCGCGCTGCAGCGCATCGTGCTGTTCGTAGCTGCCGGCGGCGTGGCTGAAGTTGCGGCGCACGCGCTGTTGGTCGAGTTGAAAGTCGCTCATCGAACCTGCTCAAGGGAAGAAGGAAACAGCAGCGGCTGCAGCGCCTGCGCCACCGCGTCGGCGTGGCCGAAGAACGGCGCGTGGCCGGCTTGCTGGATTTCGGTGTACTGGCCGGCGCACTGGCTGGCCGACCAGGCCATCGCCCGCGGCGGCACCAGCCGGTCGCGGCGGCCGCTGATCCAGGCGCTGGGCACGGCCAGGTCGGGCAGGGCGGCGCGGCGGTCGCTGCTTTCCAGGATGCGGATGCCTTCCTGCAGCACGCGCAGGTCGGGTTCGCCGCGGGTGAACACCAGCTCGCGCAGGTGGCGCAGTTCGCCGCGCGGGTCGGCGCTGCCCATCGCCTCCAGCGCCAGGAAGCGCTCGATGGTGGCGTGGTAGTCGGTTTCCAGGTCGCTGGCCAACTGATGCACCAACTGGTCGTCGGCGCCGTATGGCCAGCCGGCGTCGCGCACGAATTTCGGTGTAGCGCACAGCATCGCCAGGCCGCGCACCTGCCGCGGCAGTTCCAGCGCGGCGGTGAGCGCGATGGTGCCGCCCAGCGACCAGCCCAGCCAGAACGCCGGCGGCGTCAGCCCGGCGATCGCCGCGGCACACGCACGCGGCTCCAGCGTCAGGCCGCAGTCGCGCGAGCGGCCGTGGCCGGGCAGGTCGACCACGTACATGGTGCATTGCGTTTCCAGCGCCTCGACCAGCGGCGCCAGCACGCCGCCGTGCATTGCCCAACCGTGCAGCAGCACCAGCGGCACGGGGCCTTGGCCGCGCCGGTCGACGAACAGGCTCATGCGTTGGTGCCCTGCGCAGGCAGCAGCCGTTTGTCCACGGCGCCGCGTCCGTCGAACACGAAGCAGTCGCCCTGCCAGTGCGCGCCGTTGGTCTGTTCGAGGTATTTCAGGATGCCGCCGTCGAGCTGGTAGACGTGCTCCATGCCGAGCCCATGCATGTGCAGCGCGGCCTTCTCGCAACGGATGCCGCCGGTGCAGTACGAGACGACGGTCTTGCCTTCGTAGCGCGCGCGGTCGGCGGCGATCGCGGCGGGGAAGCCGGTGAAGCTGGCGAGGCGGTAGTCGACCGCCTGCGCGAACTTGCCGGCATCGGTCTCGTAGTCGTTGCGGGTGTCCAGCAGCACCACTTCGCGGCCCTCGTCGTCGCGGCCCTGGTCCAGCCAGCGCTGCAGGGTAAGCGCGTCCACCACGGGCGCGCGGCCGCCTTCCGGGCGGATCGCGGGCAGGCGCATGGTGATGATCTCGCGCTTCAGGCGCACGCGCAGGCGGCCGAACGGCACCGTGGCGGAGAGCGATTCCTTCGGCGCGAGGTCGGCGAAGCGAGGGTCGTCGTGCAGCGTGGCCAGGAAGCCGTCGATCTGCGCCCGGCTGCCGGCGAGGAACAGGTTGATACCCTCCGGCGCCAGCAGGATCGTGCCCTTCAGCGCCAGCGCCTCGCAGCGCGCGAACAGCCGCTCGCGCAGCGCGGGCAGGTCGTCCAGGCTGATGAACTTGTAGGCGGAGATGTTGACGATCGACATGCGGGGGAATCGGCGGAGCAGGCGGCGATTATACGTGGTCGTCGCCGGGCGCTCGGAGCGAGGCCGGCAGGTGCAGCGTTTCCAGCGCGCCCAGCAGCCGGTCGACGTGGGCTTCCTCGTGCGCCGCGGACAGCGTGATGCGCAGCCGCGCCTGGCCGGCAGGCACGGTCGGCGGGCGGATCGCGGTGACCAGCACGCCTTGCCGTTCCAGCGCATGCGCCGCCGCCAGTGCGGTCTCGGCGCCGCCCAGCAGCAGCGGTTGGATCGCGCTGGGCGAGGGCGCCAGCGGCAGGCCGAGTTCGGCCGCGCCGCGACGGAAACGCGCGATCAGCGCGGCGAGTTTGTCGCGCCGCCACGTTTCGGCCTGCGCCAGCTGCACCGCCTCCAGCGCGGCGGCGGCCAGCGCCGGCGGCATCGCGGTGGTGTAGATGTAAGGGCGCGCGAACTGGATCAACCCCTCGATCAGCGCGGCCGGCCCAGCCACGAACGCGCCGCTGCAGCCGAGCGCCTTGCCCAGCGTGGCCATCAGCAGCGGCACCTCGTGCTGGCCCAGGTTTGCCGCGTCGAGGCTGCCGGCGCCGTGCGCGCCGAGCACGCCCAAGCCGTGCGCATCGTCGACCATCAGGGTGGCGCGCTCGCGTGCACACAGCTGCGCCAGCTCGCGCAGCGGCGCGACGTCGCCGTCCATGCTGAACACGCCGTCGGTGGCCAGCATTGCCGCAGCGTCGGGGTTCGCCGCCAGCTGGCGCGCGGCGGCGTCCACGTCGGCGTGCGGGTAGCGCTTCAGCCCGGCGCCGCTGAGCTTCGCGCCATCGAGCAGGCAGGCGTGGTTGAGCTTGTCCTGCACGCAGACATCGCCGCCTGCGAGCAGCGTCTGCAGCACGCCGAGGTTGGCCATGTAGCCGGTGGAGAACAGCAGTGCGCACTCGCGCCCGGTCCAGACGGCCAATGCCTCTTCCAGCTCGGCGTGTTCACGGCGGTGGCCGCAGATGAGATGCGCCGAGGTGCTGCCGACGCCTTCCTCGCGCGCCGCGCGGGTGAGTGCGGCAACCAGCTGCGGGTGCTGCGCCAGGCCGAGGTAGTCGTTGCTGCAGAACGACAGCAGACGCTGGCTGCCGCTCTCCAGCCACGGGCCGTCGGCGAGGTCGATCGTGTGCAGGCGGCGTAGCAGCCGGGTGCGCGTACGTTCGGCGGTGTGGTTGGCGAGGCGCTGCAGGAGGTCAGGGCGGGGCATGGGTCAGTGCTCGGCGCGGGGTGAAGAGCACCCCCTCCTGACCTCTCCCTGCTGTGCTGGGGGAGGGACCGGACCAAAGCTGCGCGCTCTGCTCCCTCCCCTGCTCACCCCGACAGGGTGAGCAGGGGAGGGTTGGGGTGGTGGGGTGCTCTTAAGCTGCAGCACTGCAGCCGCAACCGTGGCCGCAGCTGTTGGTTTCGCTGTCGACGATGTCCGCGTGCACGGTGCCCATGCTCGCGGTCACTTCCAGCGGATGCAGGTCGAGCCGGCGGAACAGCGCGCGATCCGCTTCCACATCCGGGTTGCCGGTGGTGAGCAGCTTCTCACCGTAGAAGATCGAGCCGGCGCCGGCGAAGAAGCACAGCGCTTGCACTGCGTCGTCCATCTGCTGGCGGCCGGCCGAGAGGCGCACGATCGACAGCGGCATCAGGATCCGCGCCACCGCGATCGCGCGCACGAACTCGAACGGATCGATCGGTTCGGCGCCGCCCAGCGGCGTGCCGGGCACCGGCACCAGCTGGTTGATCGGCACCGACTGCGGGTGTTCGGGGAGGTTGGCCAGCGCCTGCAGCAGGCCGGCGCGCTGCTCGCGCGTCTCGCCCATGCCGACGATGCCGCCGCAGCAGGTCTTCAGGCCGGCGTCGCGCACCTGTGCCAGCGTGACCAGTCGATCCTGGTATTCGCGGGTGTGGATGATCTCGCCATAGAACTCCGGCGCGGTGTCGAGGTTGTGGTTGTAGTAGTCGAGGCCGGCGTCCTTCAGCGCCTGCGCGTGGCCGTGGCCGAGCAGGCCCAGGGTGGCGCAGGTTTCCAGGCCCAGACCCTTCACCGCGCGCACGATCGCGGCGACCTTGGGGATGTCGCGGTCCTTCGGCCCCCGCCAGGCTGCGCCCATGCAGAAGCGGCTGGCGCCGGCGGCCTTGGCGGCGCGGGCGCGCTGCAGCACGTCGTCAGTATCCATCAGTTTCTGCGCCGCCACACCGGTGTCGTAGCGCGCCGCCTGCGGGCAGTAGGCGCAGTCCTCGGGGCAGCCGCCGGTCTTGATCGACAGCAGGGTCGACACCTGCACCGCGTTCGGGTCGTGGTGCTGGCGATGCACGCCGTGCGCGCGATGCAGCAGCTCGTTGAACGGCAGCGCGAACAGCGCGGCGACTTCCTCGCGCGTCCAGTCGTGGCGGATGGCGGCTTCGGGCATGGCGGGCTCCGTGGCAGAGCCGGCGAGTTTGGGCGGGCCGACCTCTGTCGTCAACTCTTCTACATGCTGACTGGTTGACGAGGTGACGCCGCGCGGCGGCCGCAAACGGAAAGGCGACCCGCAGGCCGCCTTTCCTCGACTCATCCACGCCGGGGTTACTTGCCGCGCGCGTCCTTCACCTGCTCGGCGGTGACCGGCTTGCCCTGATTGCCCCATGAGCTGCGCTCGTGGTTGGCGATGTCGGCAATGTCTGCGTCGTTCAGGGCGGCGGCGAACGGAGGCATCGCGGTGGGGTAGCTGGTGCCGTTGATCACCTGGCCCTGCAGCCCCTTCAGGATTACCTCGATGTGCTTGGCCGGGTTGGCGTCCAGCACTGCCACGTTGTCCTTCAGCGGCGGGAACGCGCCGGGCAGGCCCAGGCCGGTGGCCTGGTGGCAGGCCCCGCAGTTGGCGGCGTACAGCGAAGCGCCGCGAGCCGGGTCGAACTTGTACGGACCGCTGGCGGCCGCCGGCGGCGGCGTGGCGGGCGCGGCTGCTGCTGGCGCCTTGCTCACCGGCGGCTTGGCCGCCGTCTCGTTCGGGCCGCCCACCAGCAGCACGCCCTGCGCGCCCAGCTGCATGTGCGCCATCGCGTGGTCGACGAACGGGTAGTGGCCGGCTTCGTCCAGCTTCAGGTCGAACACCGCGCCCTCGCCGGGCCCGACGGAGTAGGTCGAGACGCCGTCGATGGCCTGTGCCGGGTTGCCGCCGGGATACACCTTGTCGAAGATCGCGCCGATCACGTGGAACGCGCTCCACAGGCTGGGGCCGGCGTTGACCACGTACAGGCGCACCAGGTCGCCGGGCTTGGCGGTGAGCGGGTGGTCGCGGTACTGGAACGCCGCGCCGTTGAACACCACCTCGTCGGGGCGCATCTGCTGCATCTTCTCGTAGTTGCCGGCCATCAGCTGGCCGGACACCTGCTGGGTGTACCACTCACCCTGCACCAGCACGTAGCTTTCCGCGGCCGGCGGCAATGGCGTGGCCGGGTCGACGATGATCGCGCCGTACATGCCGTTGCCGATGTGCAGCAGCACCGGCGGCGTGCCGCAGTGGTACAGGAACGCGCCAGGCACCTTGGCCACGAACGAGAACGTGATCGACTCGCCCGGCATGATGTCCACGTAGTGCAGGCTGGGCGGGGTGATCGCCGAGTGGAAGTCGATCGAATGCTGCATGGTGCCGCGGTTGGTGAGGGTGAAGTTCACCGTTTGCCCCTGGCGCACATGGATCACCGGGCCGGGCACGGTCGTGCCGAAGGTCCAGGCCTGGTACTGCACGCCGCTGGCGATCTCCACGCTGTCGTTGCTGGAGATGATGTGCACGTCCACGCTGTCGCCCGGCTGCAGCGGCGGCAGGCGGGCGTCGCGGGCTTTCTCGATGGGCTGGCTGGAGGCCAGCGACAGCGGTGTCACTGCGGCGGCGGCGGCCTGCGGGCTGGACGAGCGCACGTTCAACGCGCTGTGCAGGCCGGCCAGCAGCAGCGCCACCAGGATCAGCACGCCGGCCAGCGCCGGCCCCTGCACGCGCCACGGCAGCGGATGCACGTCGGCCAGCGGGAGCTTGTCGTTCCAGTCGGCCACGCGGCGCCAGCCGGGCCAGCGGCGCTCGATCAGGTAATCCAGGCTGTAGGGGCTGGGGCCGGCGCGCAGATTGATCACGATCAGCGCCACGAAAATCAGCACGTAGCTGAGCGCCGCGCCGATGTTGTTCGCGCCCACCGAGTACGGGCCGCCAAAACCCTCCGCCGTGCTCCAGATCAACAGGCTGAACAGGATGCCCACCACGTAGGTGATCTTGCGCGCGAAGCCCAGCAGCAGCGCCAGGGCCAGCAGCGTTTCGGCGATGCGCGTGGCCCACACGAAGAAGCCCACGTGCGGCGTCACCAGGCCGATCCACAGGTCGAACCACCATGCCGACCAGGCCGGTTGGCCGGTGGCGGCGTTGTGCAGGTAGCCCACGTAGTGGCTGGCGAAGTCGGACGTCCAGGTGAGCGCGGCGCTCACCGCCCAGATCAGGCCGAACGCCACGCGCAGCGCGGTGCCGGCGACGGCCGGCCAGGTGGATGGGGCGGACTTGCCGCCGTCGGGTACGGACATGGGAACCTCCCAGGTGGATGAAGTTGCAGCTGCAAGCAGGCGTCGCGGAGCGACAGCCTTGCAGTGTACGTCGCCAATATGGGCGCAGGGTGATATCCCGTACGCGGCTTACCGCTACCATGCCGGCGGAACATGGGGAGGACGGATGGATCAGCCAAGCCTGCTGCAACCCTGGCGAGCGCTGCGGCGGTGGCTGCTGCCATGGCGCTGCCTGTTGTGCGGCGCGCCCGGCACCGCCGGCGCCGACCTGTGCGCCGAGTGCGCGGCCGAACTGCCGCGCAACCGCAGTTGCTGCGCGCGCTGCGCGCTGCCGCTGGCCGCGCCGGCAGCCTTGTGCGGCGAGTGCCAGCGCCGCGCGCCGCCGTGGGATGCGGCGTGGGCGCCATTCCGCTACGGCTGGCCGCTGGACCGGCTGGAATCGCGCTACAAGTTCCAGGCCGATCTGGCGGCCGGCCGCGTGCTGGCCCAGCTGTGGCAGCGCGAGCCGTGCCCGATCCGCCTGCCGCAGCTGTTGCTGCCGGTGCCGCTGCACCACAGCCGCCTGCGCCGGCGCGGCTACAACCAGGCGCTGGAACTGGCCCGCTCGCTGGCGCGTGCATCCGGCGTGCCGCTGCGCCACGACGCGCTGCTGCGCCGGCGTTCCACCGCGGCGCAGACCGAACTCGACGCGCTCGCCCGCCGCCGCAACGTGCACGGCGCGTTCGCCCTGCGCGAGGGCGTGGCGCTGCCCGCGCACGTGGCGATCCTCGACGACGTGATGACCACTGGCGCCACCCTGGCCGAGTGTGCCCGCGTGCTGCGCCGCGCCGGCGTGCAGCGGGTGGACGTCTGGGCGTTGGCGCGCGCGCCGTCGCCGCGGGTCAGCGGCGCATCGGGTTGAGATAGACCGGGTTGCCCAACAGCAGGGGCTGGCCGGCGTCGTCGCGGACCTCGGCGCGCAGCCAGTGCATGCGACCGTCGCTGGTCCAGTCGAAGTCGATGCGCTGGTCGGCGCTGCCGATCGCGGCATCGACGGTGGGCTTGAACGGCTTGCCGTCGAGCAGTACCACCAGTCGTTTCCCGCCGACCCCGACGGCGTGCACTTCGAAGCGGATCCGCGCGCCCGCGGCGGCGTGCAGGGCGTCGCCCATGGTGGCGCGCTGGTCGCCGCTGCGTGCCTCGAGTTCCAGCAGGCGGTCGCGGCTGCCCTCCACGTCGACGAACACGTGGCCGGCGCGGATGCCGGCCAGGATTGCCGGCATCGACAGCTCAGCCGCGTGCACCACCGTGGCGGGTCGGCCGACCTGGCTGGAGCCGGGTTTCGCCACCGTCAGCGAGGCATCGTGGTTGTCGCTGCCGCCGATGCCGGTGGGTCGGTAGCCTTGCGCGAGCTGCTGTTCCCAGAACGGCACGCCGGACAGCACGGTACCCGCATCGCTGTCGTTGACGATCTCGATCGCCTGTACCTGCGTCATGTCGATCGGCGGCGTGGCGGTCCAGCCGCAGCCCATGCAGGTTTCGCCGCTGGGACGCACCGGGTGGTTGATCGAGAGCAGACCCTGCAGCGGCGCGATCTGCCGCAGCAAGGCGTTCCAGTCCTTCACCTGGCGGCCGTCGATGCGGAAGTCCACCGGCGCGTTGGTGCCGAACAGGTTGGCGTGGCCGCTGAAGGTAGTGATCTCGCGGCCGGGGATCAGCAGCAGCCGGTCGAAGTACGGTTGCAGCTCGCGCATCGCGTTCGCCTGCGACACCGTGTTGTGGTCGGTGATCGCGATGAAGTCCAGACGCTGCCGAGCCGCCGCCTCGGCGGTGAGGAACAGCGGGCAGGGCACGCGCTGGCCGGACTGCGCGGCGCAGCTGGCGTCGCTGTGCGCGTCGTGCATGTGCAGGTCGCCGCGGTACCAGCGCGCCTCGCGGCGCAGCGGCGGGTTCAGCACGGCCGGCTCCCACGCGGGATCGTCCGGACGGCCAAACCAGATGTTTGCCGTGTAGTGCGATCGGCTGTGCTTGCGGATGTTCGGGATGCCCAGCAGCAGGGTCCACCGCCCCGCGCGAATTGCACCTGGCAGGAACGATGGCGTGGCGTCGCTGACGGCGACGGTGAACAGCTTTTTCGAGCCACCGGTCCAGCCGCGAAAACCGTCCTGGCCGTGGAAGCCGTCGGGGCCGAGCAGGCCGAGGTCGATGGTGGTGCGCTCGTCGTCATGACCGCTGTAGTCGAACTGCACGGTGACGCGGTTGGTGCCCGCGGGCACCTCGAACGGCAGCATGCGGTAGGTCTGGTGATCGCGGCCATCCAGTTCGCCGCGCAGGACCAGGTCGGGCTGCTCGTGCCCAGGCCCCTGACCCGCGGCCTGGACCTTGCCGAGCAGCAGCGTCAGGCCGGCCAGCAGCAGGCCGGCGAGGAGATGAAGCAGGCGGGGATGCAGGCGCGGATTCATGGCGGATTTCCATTGGCGGGTTCATGGCTGGCGGGCGCTCGCGGCACCCGGCAGCTGTGCGCGCCGGATTTGGGTCAGTTGGTGGGATGTGGCGGACGGAGCCTTCAGCGCGACGAATCGGCCGGGCAGCAAGCCGCCCGGCCGCACGACTCAGAACCGGTACATCACCGCGGCACGGTACGAACGGCCCAGCAGCGGCCGCGCGATGAACGTGTTCGCCCCCGCGTCCGCACTCTGCAGTTCGCCGGCGCGCGGGTTGCCCTCGGTCAGGCCCAGCGAGTTGGTGAGGTTGTCGGCGTACAGGTACACCGAGAACGCCGGCGACACGTCGTAGCGTGCGCTGGCGCTCCACACGTCGTAGGAGGGCAGCCGCACCGAGTTGGCGGTGTCGACGTAGCGTTCGCCCTCGTGCTCGTACGCCAGCTGCAGGCGCAGCTGCCCGTCCAGCAGGTTCACCCCGGGCACCACGCGGTAGCTCAGTTTCGGCACGCGGATCAGCTGGTTGCCGGTGTAGTCGCGCAGGATCGGACCGGTGCTGCTCTTGTCGGTGTAGCGCAGACCTTCGTACTGCGGGTCCTGCCAGGTGGCGGTGAGCTGCACGTCGAACCAGCGGGTAGGGAACCAGGTGCCTTCGAGTTCGAGGCCCTTGGTCTTGGTGCTGGCGTAGCCCTGCTGCGCGACCGAGGTGTTGTTGTTCGGGTTGAACACGTAGTTGCTGAAGCCGACGTTGTCGTACTTGGTGTAGAACGCGGTGGCGTACAGGTCGAGCTGGCGCTCGGAATACTTGTAGCCCACCTCGCCCAGCTTCATGGTCTGGATGATCGGCGTGGCGGTCGCGTTGGTGATGTAGCTGCTCAGGTTCGGCAGGCGGAACGCCGAGGTCCAGCGCGCGAACACGCCGGAGCGCTCGGAGAACTGCCAGTTCGCGCCCAGCGTCCAGCCCGGCTTGCTGAAGCTGTGGTCGTACGACACGGTCTGGCCGGTGCCGGTCTGGATCTGCGAGGTGGCCAGCGTGCCGAGGTTCACGGTCTGCTTCTGCTCGACCCAGCCCTTGGTGTTCACGCGCTCCCAGCGCACGCCGCCGTCGATGCGCAATGCGTCGGTCGCCTGCCATTCGTCGGACAGGTAGAACGCATGGGTCGCCGAGCTGCCGCTGGCGTTCTCCCACTCGTAGCCGTAGCGATAGATGCCGTGGTCGGTGAGCGTGCCCAGTGGCTGGCCTGCGGCGTCCACCGCGACCAGGTCGAGCAGGCGCGCGTTGTCGCGCACGTCGAGCAGGGCGGTGGAGGAGTAGCGGCTGAAGTCCTGGTTGAAGTGCGCGTAGTAGTAACCGAACGTGACGTCGTGGCTTTGCCCGCCGAGGTCGAACTTGCGCAGCAGCCGGGTATCGTTGATGAACTCCTGCACCGGCATGGTCACGCCGCGCAGGCCGCCGATCACCACCAGGCCGTTGCCGTTCTGGTTCTTGTTGTCGAATACCTGTGCGGGGTTGTCGACGTAGCGCAGCTGCAGGCCGGCTGCACCGGCCGGCTGGAACTGCTTGGCCTGGGTCAGGAACTTGTCCGCGCTCATCAGCGAGTTCGGGAACACGCCGTTGCGCTGGGTTTTGGTGTCGCTGTAGCGCATCGACTCGGCCAGCTTCCAGCCCGCGCCGAGGTCATGGTCGAACTTCAGCGTGAGCTGGTCGCGCTTCACGTGCGTGCCCACGCTGTTGTCGAAGTTGTACAGGCTGCCGTTGCCCTGCTTCATCAGCACGTGCTCGGTCTCCGGCCCGGCCATGGTGCCGAAATTGCCGTCGAAGCCGGGCACGGCCTTGATCTTGCCGTTCGGGTAGGTGCGCATCGGGATGCCGAGGTACAGCGCGACCTTGTCGTCCATGTGCTTGAGGTCGACGCTGAAGCGGCCGTGTTCGAAATCCTTCGCCAGGTTCAGGCGAATCTGGCCGCCGTCGTTGGCGTCGAAGCCCGGGTCGCGGATGCCGTCGTCCTTGCGGTAGAAGCCACCCACGCCGAGCTTCCAGCCGTTGCCGACCGGCGTGCCGTACCAGAAGTCGGCACGCTGCAGGCCATAGTCGCCGACGGTGTACTTGACCAGGCCGTCCGGCGTGTCGCCGACCCGGCGCGGGATGAAGTTGATCGCGCCGGCCGGCGCATTCGAATAGAACACCGACGAGGGGCCGCCGCGCACCACCTCGATCCGTTCGATCGTCTCGTCCAGGCGGAACGCCTGGTCGGCGTTGAGGTAGCCCAGCGCGGGATCGTGCTGCACCGGGATACCGTCCTCCAGCAGATTGACCGAGCCGAAGCCGTCGACGGGAATGCCGCGCGCGCGGATATTGCCGCTGGCCTCGCCGCCGGACGCCTCCACCCAGAAGCCGGGCACCGACTTCATCGCCTCGGTCACCGAGGTCGGCGCCTGCATGCGCAGGCGGTCCTCGTCGATGGTGGTGATCGAGTAGCTGGTCTCGGCCTTGGTCCGCGTCTCCACGCCGGAGCGTGCGGTGACCACCACGCTGTCGAGGTTCTTGGCCTTGTCGGTGGAGGCGGTGGTGGCGTCCGCTTCGGCAGGCGTGCGCTCCTGGGCGTGGGCGGAAAGGGCGAGGCCGAGCGACAGACTGCCAAGCAGGGCCATGCCGACGGATCGGCTGATGAGGGAAGTACGCAAGTTGAATGCTCCGGGGACGGGGAGATCGCGGAGCCGTGCGGGAAACGTGCGCGACCTGGCGCCGCATGCGTTCCACCGGGAGTGGACCCGCGAGGCGGCACGGGTTTCGCGCAGAGGCATCCCTGCCGGTGGATTTCCCTGGTTCCGTCACAGGCTCTGATGGCGTGCAGCCTAGGGGCAGCCTGTGACAGTCAGTCAGGCTGTTGCGTGACAATGTTGAAATTTGGACGTCCAAATCACGCGTCGCGGCAAGCTTGTCGTCATATGGAGGTCACCGAAGCGCCGGCGCCGCGCAATTGAAGGCAGTCATCGGGATGTCGCCGTGGTCTGGAGCGTCCCTGGCCGGAAGCTGCCGTCGCATGTGCACGGATCCGCGTCGTGGTGCAGATGGATCGCGCAGGCCGCGGGATGTCCTGCATCAACCGTTGCCATGGTGGAAAGCGGACCGATGTCATCGCGGCGGCCGGCCTCGGCAAATGCCTTGACTTCATGTCTGCGCACAAGTACCTTTTTCAAAAAAGGTAGTATGTGAGATGGATGCAGGTAAATCCGGCGCGTTGCGCAAGGGGCTGTTGGAGTTCGTGGTCCTGGCCGTCGTTTCGTCGGGAAGGATCTATGCCGCCGACATCCTGCAGCGCCTGGGCGACACCGAGTTCGCCACGAAGGAGGGCACCCTCTACCCGCTCCTGAGCAGGATGCGGCGCGAGCGGTTGCTTGAGTACGAGTGGCAGGAATCCGAGGCCGGTCCGCCGCGGAAGTATTACCGGCTCACGCCGGACGGCCGCAGGCAGCTGGCTGCGTTCCGGGCGTACTGGAAATCTTTGACGCGTCTGATCGACGAGCTGGGTACACCACCATGCAAACCATGATCCATGTCGGCTTGAGCGGCCACACGACGACGTTCCTGCTGGACGAGGAAGGCTACCGGTCCTTGCGCTCCTACTTCGAGCGCGCACGTTCGAGGCTTGGGGGCGATCCCGATCGCGAGGAAGTACTTCGCGATCTCGAGCAGTCGATAGGCGAGAGGTTCGCGGCGTTGTCGCCATCCGGCGGCCGGGTCATTGCCGGCAACGAGGTCGACGCGGTGCTTGGACAAGTCGGCACGGTCGATCCAGGCAGCGGCAATGGCCCGGATCGCCACGAGTCGCCGATGCGGCGACGGCCCTTTTGCCGTATCGCGCAGGGCAGCTGGATCGGCGGCGTCTGTACCGGACTGGCCATCCGTTCGGGCATCCGCGTCGACTGGGTACGGACGATCTTCATCCTGGGCGCGGTTTTCACCGGCGGCATCGTGGTGCTGGTCTACCTCGCCCTGGTATTCGCCTTGCCTGTGGTCCAGACGCGCGATGAGTACGAGGATCTGTGCCGCTTGTCACCGTAGGCGACGCGGGATCGGGCAGGCCGGATACCGGTGGCGTGACCACGCTGGATCAGCTTCGGGCCGGGGTTGTGCCCTGCGCTTGCGGAGCACCGGTCGGTGGCGGAGTGACGGAGGACGTTTGCCATGTCAGTTGCAAGGTGGATTCGCAGGTCGCTGCTCGTGACATTGCTGGTTTCTTTCCTGCTTGTGCCGGCATCGGCGCTGGCCGCGTCGCCGATGCCAGCCGAGATCGCGCACGCAAAATCCGTCTTCGCGGATGCGCAAGGCGTCTCCGCCAGGGACGCCGGCCGTCTGTGGGGTCTCCCGCTCTACGGCCGGATGCTGCTGGTGATCCCCGCTACGCGGGCCGTGATCGCCAACCAGCCGGATCCCCGGCATCTGCTGCGGTCCTCGGACGGGGTCTATGTCGGCACGCTGCCCAACGATGTGGTCCTTTCCGACGCCCCCACGGAATGGGAGGGCGTGCGCTGGACCCAGCTAAGGTTGCCGGCCCTGCCGCAGGACGCCATGACGCGCTCGGTCACGCTGGCGCACGAGATGTTCCATCGCATCCAGCCGGAGCTGCATATTGCAGCGAACGCCACCGCGAACCCGCAGCTCGATGCCGAGCAGGGGCGGCTGTGGTTGCGGCTGGAGTGGCGCGCACTCGCCGCAGCCCTGATCGAATCAGGCCCTGCGCAGGTTCAGACCATCCGCGACGCCTTGACCTTCCGCGACCACCGCCAAGCGTTGTTCCCCGGTTCGGCGGCGACGGAAGCCGCCATGGAGATCGTGGAAGGCACTGCCCAGTACACTGGCATCGTGGTTGCGGAACCGGATGTCGCAGCGGCGCGCTGGCATGCGGCGGCCGACTTGATCCATCCCGACGCCGAGATTTCCTTCTCGCGCCTTTCCGCCTTCATGTCGGGGCCGGCCTATGGTCGGTTGCTGGACGAACGCATGCCCGGATGGCGCAAGACGCTGAACGAGCATTCCGACCTGGGCGCGATGCTGGCATCGACGCTGCACGACGCCGCGCAAGAATCGGCCGAGTCGCGTGCCGCGGCTTACGGCGCAAGCGGGCTGCGCGTGGTGTTGGCAGATCGCGCCGCCCGCGAGAAGGCCCTGCAGGCGCAGTACCGTGCCGCCCTGGTCGATGGGCCAACGCTTTCGCTGACGGCGCTGGGCCGTTTCAATTTCAACCCCAGCACCGCGGTGGCGTTGGGCGCGAACGGCATGGTCTACAGCACGTTCCACGCCATCGCGCGATGGGGCACCCTGGATGTGAGCGCGGGCGGCGTGCTGGTGTCGCCGGACTTCAGTCGCGCCGCGTTGTCCGCTCCGACGGTGACCCAGGGGGCGCATCTCGAAGGCAAGGGCTGGACTATCGATCTGGCGCCGGGCTGGTCTGTCGCACCGGCGACGAAGCCCGGGAACTACGTGTTGGTGCAGCATCCCCGCTGACCGCTGCTGCCGATCCGGTGCCCTCTCAGCGCACCGCCAGCGCCAGCACGATGCCGATCCACAGCGCCAGGCCCAGCCAGTTGTTGTGGCGGAACGCGGCGAGGCAGGCGTCGCGCTGACGCCCGCGGATCAGCCACAGCTGATAGGCGAACAGCGCGGCGGCGGCCAGCAGCGCCAGCCAGTACGGCCAGCCCAGCGCGGCGCGCTGGCCGACGAACAGCATCGCCAGCAGGAAGGTGCCCATCAGCATGCCGAGGATCGGCAGGTCGGCGTCGCCAAACAGGATCGCGGTGGATTTCGCGCCGGCCTTGAGATCGTCGTCGCGGTCGACCATCGCGTACTCGGTGTCGTAGATCACCGTCCACAGGATGTTGCCGATGAACAGCAACCAGCCCAGCGGCGGCACCGCGTGCGTCACCGCGGCGAACGCCATCGGGATCGACCAGCCGAACGCCGCGCCCAGCACCACCTGCGGCAGGTAGGTCCAGCGCTTGGTGAACGGGTAGATCGCCGCCAGTACGGCGCCGGCGAACGCCAGCTGGATGGTCAGCTTGTTGGTGAACAGCACCAGCACGAAGGAAAACGCCAGCAGCGCGCCGAACACGATGAGCGCCTCGCGCGGCGTCACCCGGCCGCTGGCGAGCGGCCGCCCGGCGGTGCGCTTCACCAGCGGGTCGAGCTTGCGGTCGGCGTAGTCGTTGATCGCGCAGCCGGCCGCGCGCATCGCAAACACGCCGAGAGTGAAGATCAGCAGCAGCTGCCACGGTGGGAAATCACCGGCCGCCAGCCACAGCGCCCACCAGGTCGGCCACAGCAGCAGCAGCGCGCCGATCGGGCGATCCATGCGGGTCAGCACCAGGTAGTCGCGCGCCTTGGCGCGATGGTGCGCCGGCAGCTTCTTGAGCAGCCAGTCCAGCACCCGCGTGGCGCGGGTCGAACTGTCGGCCGGCTGCGCCGCACGGGCGGCGGGTTTCGCCGCAGCGGGCCGCGGCCGGGTGGCGAGGGAGGGCGCGGCAGGGCGCTGCTGGCGTTTGCGGGAAGGGGGAGCCATGCGGCGAAGTCTAGCGCGCCGTGCCAGGGCGAACCGCGCGGTGGCTCTAAAGTTCGCCGCGCCACGGCCGATATGGCGGGTGGGCGAAACCGTTCGGGGTAACGCCAAGCATGCGCCGCAGCCCGAAGTCGTCGGCGTCGGAGCCACGATGGCCGAATACGAAACCAGCGAGGAGGACCTCCCGCTGTCGTCCGATGCGCCGGCGCTCGACGACGACGCGTCCCCACCGGCCGCGGAATCGGCGATGACCAACTCGTTCGTGCACTCGCGTCTGCTCGATTCGGTGGCCTCGCTCACCCACCACCGCGACATCGGCGCGCTCGACCACAGCCTGGTGCTCTCGCTGGCCGAACTGACCTCGGCGGCGCGCGTGGTGCTGGCCAAGCGAACGATCGACGGCGCGTCCGTGGAGGCGATCGTGCGCTGCGCGCCGGACGCGCAGGGCGTCTACCAGCTGCAGGAGGACGATCTGGACGAGGTCGATCCGACGCTGCAGCTACTGTACCGCTGCATGCATCGGCTGGAGGCGCAGACGGAAACGGTGCAGGGCCGCCATCGGCTGGTGGTTCCGATCCTGTGCGACGGTCGCGCGATCGGCGCGCTGCAGCTGGACAGCGACCTGCCGCCAGCCACCAGCCGACCGCTCACCGACGGCTTCGCCCGCATCTACGCCAACTACACCGCGCTGCTGCACGAAAGCGAGCACGACAAGCTGACCGGCCTGTACAACCGGCGCAGCCTGGAACGCCAGCTGCAGCGGCTGCTGCACGAGCGGACGCTGCGCATGGCGCTGCCGCCGGCCAACGGCTCGCCCGGCGAGCCTGGCGGGGAGCCGCCGCAGGTGTGGCTGGCGATCCTCGACATCGACCACTTCAAGCGCATCAACGATACCTACGGACACATCTACGGCGACGAGGTGATCCTGCTGCTGGCCCAGCAGATGCGCGCCTGCTTCCGTCGCAGCGACGTGCTGTTCCGCTTTGGCGGCGAGGAGTTCGTGATCCTGTTCGGCGCGGCCGGCGAGGCCGTCGTGCACGCCGTGCTGGAGCGCTTCCGCCAGCGCATCGCCGAGCACGTGTTTCCGCAGGTGGGCAGCGTCACCGTCAGCATCGGTTACGCTGGTGTCGGTCGCCACGACTACCCGTCCAGCGCGCTGGACCGTGCCGACAAGGCGCTGTACTACGCCAAGCAACACGGTCGCAACGGCGTCTACGGCTACGAGAGTCTGAGCGCGCGCGGCCTGCTGGGGCAGGGAATGGCGCCGGGCAGCATCGACCTGTTCTGAAAGGTTGTATTGAACCTCTCAAGCCGGCCGCGGCGAGGGCATGGCGAGGGTACGGATGCCCGAGTTGAGGCAACGCAGGGAGCGGTTGCCCGATGTCCGGACATGAAACAGGCACGCCAGTGACTGTTTCATGTGAGCGAGTCCGGGCGTGTACCGGACTTGCGACTGAAGGCAACCACGGGAAGTGGTTTTCTTCACAAGCCCTGAGTCAATCGCGCAGCAGCAGCCGGTAGGCCGGGTGCGTGCTCTCGTCCACGTGTGGATAGCCGAGCGCGGCCAGGAACTGCCGCAGCAGCGGCAGCTCGGTCGCTGGCACCTGCAGGCCGACCAGGATGCGGCCGTGGTCGGCACCGTGATTGCGGTAGTGGAACAGGCTGACGTTCCAGTCCGGATGCAGCCGGCCGAGAAAGTCGGTGAGCGCACCGGGCCGCTCGGGGAACTCGAAGCGGTACAGCCGCTCGTCGCGCGCCAGCGGCGAGCGGCCGCCGATCATGTGGCGCAGGTGCAGCTTGGCCAGCTCGTCGTCGGTGAGGTCGAGCACGTCGAACGCCTGCGCGCGGAACGCCGCGGCCAGCGCCTCGCGCTCGCCGCGGCGGGCAATCTGCACGCCCACGAAGATGTGCGCCTGCCGCGCGTCGCCGATGCGGTAGTTGAACTCGGTGATGGCGTGGCGCCCCAGCGTGGCGCAGAAGCGGCGGAAACTGCCGCGCTCCTCCGGAATGGTCACCGCGAACACTGCCTCGCGCTGCTCGCCCAGCTCGGCGCGTTCGGCCACGAAGCGCAGGCGGTCGAAGTTCATGTTGGCGCCGGAGACGATCGCCACCAGCGCGCCGCCGCCCGCGTGCGCGGCGGCGTACTGCTTCAGCCCGGCCAGCGCCAGCGCGCCGGCGGGCTCGGCCACGCTGCGGCAGTCCTGGTGGATGTCGCGGATCGCCGCGCAGATCGCGTCGGCGTCCACCCGCAGCATGGCGTCGAGATGCCGCTGGCACAGCGCGAAGGTCGGCGCGCCGACCTGCTTCACCGCGGTGCCGTCGGCGAACAGGCCGACCTCCTCCAGCGTGACGCGTTCGCCGGCTTCCAGCGAGCGCGCCATCGCGTCCGAATCCGCCGCCTGCACGCCGATCACGCGCACTTCCGGCCGCAGCGCCTTGATGCACGCGGCCACGCCGGCGGCGAGGCCACCGCCGCCTACCGGCACGAACACCGCCTCCAGCGGGCCCGGATGCTGGCGAAGGATCTCCAGGCCGATGGTGCCCTGGCCGGCGATCACCGCCGGATCGTCGAACGGGTGCACGAACACCGCGCCGCGCTCGGCCTGCAGCTGCGCCGCGGCGGCCTGCGCGTCGCTGTAGGAATCGCCGGCCAGCAGCAGCTCGACCATCGCCCCGCCGAGGCGGCGCACCGCGTCCACCTTCACCGGCGGCGCGGTCACCGGCATCACGATGGTGGCACGGATGCCCAGCCTGGCCGCGGCCAGCGCCACGCCCTGCGCATGGTTGCCGGCGGAGGCGGCGACCACGCCGCGCGCGCGTTGCGCCGCATCCAGCTGCAGCATGCGGTTGTACGCGCCGCGCAGCTTGAACGAGAACACGCTTTGCTGGTCCTCGCGCTTGAGCAGCACCGGCCGGCCCAGCCGCTCGCCGAGCAGCGGCGCCGCTTCCAGCGCCGAGACCTGCGCCACCTCGTACACGCGCGCGGCACGGATCTGCGCCAGCAGTCCGTCGTCGGCGTCGAGCGGGGCGACTGCGCTCATGCGGCGAGCGCGGTGGCCGGGTGCGCCACCTGCAGCACGTCGACCAGCTTGCGCGTCTGCTGCAGGATCTGGCCGAGTGCCGCTTCGTCGCACTGCAGGCTCAGCGTGAGCCGCGAGACGGCCGGGTCGTGCGTGGCCGTCACCGTCAGCGTGTCGATGTTGTAGCCGCGCGCGGCGAACAGCCCGGCCACGCGCACCAGCGCGCCAGCTTCGTTCTGCAGCAGGATGGACAGGGTGTGGTTCATGGCAGGACTCCGATGGTGAAACCCTCTCCCTTCGGGAGAGGGTGCCGACAGGCGGGTGAGGGTGCGGGCGGAGCGAGGTATCGACGCCCGCCCGTGCCCTCATCCGGCCCTTCGGGCCACCTTCTCCCAAGGGGAGAAGGGAAAAATCAAAAGCTCAGAACATGTGCGACGGCGAGTCCTTGCGTGCAGCCGCTGCCGCGCGCGCGGGAATGAAATCGCCGGTGATCATCTGCGCGTAGCTGGCGCCGGGGCCGACCATCGGATACACGCCGGCGTCCGGGTCGATCATCACTTCCAGGAACGCCGGGCCGGGGTAGGCGAGGAAGTCGGCGATCACCGGTTCCAGTTCATCCACGCGTTCCAGCCGCCGCGCCCAGCCGAAGCCGTCGGCCTGCGCGGCAAGCACGAAATCCTTCTTGTGCAGGCTCTTGTCCGAGGCGGCGAAGCGGCCCTTGAAATACAGCTTTTGCCACTGCCGCACCATGCCGTCGCCGACGTTGTTCAGCACCACCACCTTGATCGGCAGCCCGTAGGTGGTGACGGTTTCCAGCTCACCGATATTCATGCGGATGCTGGCGTCGCCGTCGATGTCGATCACCAGCTTGTGCGGATGCGCGAACTGCGCACCGACTGCCGCCGGCAGGCCGAACCCCATCGTGCCCATCGAGCCGGAGGTGAGCCAGTGCCGCGGCGCGCGGAAGTCGAAGTACTGCGCTGCCCACATCTGGTGCTGGCCGACGCCGGTGCTGACCACGGCGCGGCCCTGCGCGTGACGGTTGATCGCCTCGATCACCGCGTACGGCAGGACCAGCGCGCTTTCGCGGTCGTAGTTCATCGCGTGCGCGCGCTTCAGTTCGGCCACGTGCGCATGCCAGGCGGCGAGCTGTGGTTTCAGGCCGTGCACGCGGCCATAGGCGGTGAGCCGTTCCAGCGCGCGTTTCAGCGGGCCGACATGCTGCCAGTCAACGCGCTTCACCTTGCCGATCTCGGCCGGGTCGATGTCGACCTGCGCGATGAACCTCGCCCGCGGCGCGAACTTGTCCGGCACGCCGGCCACGCGGTCGTCGAAGCGTGCGCCCAGCGCCAGCACGAAGTCGCAATCCTCCACTGCGTAGTTCGCGTACGCGGTGCCGTGCATGCCGAGCAGGTGCAGCGCCAGCGGGTCGGTGCTGTCGAAGCCGCCCAGTCCCATCAGGGTGGTGGCGACCGGCAGGCCGAACGCGTCGACGAAGGCACGCAGCGCCTCCGCGGCCTCCGCCGCGATCACCCCGCCGCCGGCGTAGATCAGCGGGCGCTGCGCCTGCAGCAGCGCGGCGAAGAACGCGGCGCAGTCGGTGTCGCCGAGCACGGCCTGCTCCACCGCGCGCAACCGCGCGCGGTAGCCGGCCAGCGCCAGCTCGCCGCGGCCCTGCCAGACCAGCGTGGCGTTCTGCACGTCCTTGGGCACGTCCACCACCACCGGGCCGGGGCGGCCGCTGCGGGCGAGAGTGAACGCGGTGCGCACGGTCGCTTCCAGCTGCGTCGCGTCGGTGACCAGGAACACGTGCTTGGCGCAGGCGCCCATGATGTTGCTGACCGGTGCCTCCTGGAACGCGTCGCTGCCGATCGCCGCGGTGCCCACCTGGCCGCAGATCACCACCAGCGGGATCGAGTCGGCCATCGAGTCGCGCACCGGCGTGACCATGTTGGTGGCGCCGGGGCCGGAGGTGACGATGGCCACGCCGACCTTGCCCGACGCGCGCGCGTAGCCGGCGGCCATGAAGCCGGCGCCCTGCTCGTTGGCCGGCACCACCAGACGCATCGGCTCGCGTACCTCCTCTGCGGAGCCGTCGACGCACGTGTGGGTGGCGTTGTGGCGGAATACCGCGTCGTACACCGGCAGGATCGCGCCACCGGAGTAGCCGAACAGCACGCCGACGCCTTCGTCGGCGAGTACCTGCACGATCACCTCGGCGCCGCTCATGCTGTGGCCGGCCAGCGGGTGCCGGTCGGTCGTGGTTTCGGCTTTCAGTGCGGGTGCATTCACGAGAAAATCCCCAAAGATTCGATGCCGTGCTCCCTCCCCTGCAACGCAGGGGAGGGTCGGGGAGGGGTCGCTCTTGATCTTGAGGTCAAAAAGCGCAACCCCCTCCAACCTCCCCCTGCTGCGCAGGGGGAGGAGCCAGAGGGCAGGTCAGCCGGCCTTCTTCAACGGCGCGACGGTGGCGGGTGTGGCGTTCGGCTGCAGCCATGGCATCCGTGCACGCAGCTTGGCGCCGACGACTTCGATCGGATGCTCGAGGTCGGCCTGCTTCAGGCGCTTGTAGTTCGGCAGGCCGGCCTGGTACTCGGCGATCCAGTTCTTCGCGAAGGTGCCGTCCTGAATGTCGCGGAGCACCTCCTTCATGCGCGCCTTGGTGCCGGCGTCGACCACCCGCGGGCCGCTGACGTAGTCGCCGTACTGCGCGGTCTCGGAGACGAACTGCAGCATCTTCGCCAGGCCGCCCTCGTAGAACAGGTCGACGATCAGCTTCAGCTCGTGCATCACCTCGTAGTAGGCGATCTCCGGCTGGTAGCCGGCCTCGACCAGGGTCTCGAAGCCCTTGATCACCAGTTCGCTGGCGCCGCCGCACAGCACCGCCTGCTCGCCGAAGAGATCCGTCTCGGTCTCTTCCTTGAAGTCGGTCTGGATGATCATCGCGCGGCCGCCGCCGATGCCGTCGGCGTAGCCTTTCGTCTTCGCCTCGGCCTGGCCACTGACGTCCTGGTGCACCGCCCAGATGCACGGCACGCCGCGGCCGCGCTCGTACTCGCTGCGCACCAGCGCGCCGGGGCCTTTCGGCGCCACCAGGATCACGTCGATGTCGGCGCGCGGCTTGATCTGGCCGAAGTGCACGTTGAAGCCGTGCGCGAACAGCAACGCCGCGCCGGGCTTGAGGTTCGGTTCGATCGCTCCCTTGTACAGCGCGGGCTGCACCATGTCGGGGGTGAGCACGGCGACCAGGTCAGCGCCCTTCACGGCGTCGGCCGCTTCGGCGACCTTGAAGCCGTCGGCTTTCGCCTTGTGCCAGGTCGGGCCGTTCGGGCGCAGGCCGACTACCACGTCGAGGCCGGAATCGCGCAGGTTCAGCGCATGCGCGCGGCCCTGGCTGCCGTAGCCGAGTACGGCGATGCGGGATGTGGCAAAGGGGTTAGAAGTTTGCGAACTCACGTAGTGTCTCCTGATTGAGCCCCTCTCCCTGCGGCGACCCTGAGGGGGTCCCCTTGCGGGTGAGAGGGGTTGGGGTGAGGGTTCGGTAGTAATGAGAAGTCGCGGCGGTGCCGTACCCTCATCCGGCTCTTGGAGCCAACTTCTCCCGGAGGGAGAAGGGCGTTTCCTGTGGGGTTGCGGTGGGTGAAGTGGTGGCGCCGTCGGAGGCCGAACCAACCAAGAGCGCAAACTTGGCCAGCACGCCACGCGTCACCTTTGGTGCGGGTGGCATCCAGTGCTGACGGCGTTCGGCGAGGTCGGCGTTGGTGCTGATGTCGCGGGTGATCGCGTCGATCACCAGCTTGTCGCCGTCCTTGAGCAAGCCGATCGGCCCCCCGCGCGCCGCTTCCGGCGCGATGTGGCCGACCATGAAGCCGTGGGTGGCGCCGCTGAAGCGGCCGTCGGTGATCAGCGCCACGTCGTCGCCCAGGCCGCGGCCGATCAGCGCGGCGGTGACGCCGAGCATCTCGCGCATGCCGGGGCCGCCAGCCGGGCCTTCGTTGCGGATCACCACCACGTCGCCCTTCGTGATGCGGCCTTCCTGCACGGCGGCGAAGGCGGTTTCCTCGCTCTCGAACACACGTGCGCTGCCCTCGAAGCGGGTGCCGCCGTGGCCGGCCGAGTGCTTGCCGGGGATCTTCAGGATGCAGCCGTCCGGCGCCAGGTTGCCGTACAGGATGGAATAGCCGCCGTGCGGTTTCAGTGGCGCGCTCACCGGCGCGATGACTTCCTGCCCGGCGAAACGCGGCGCAGCGGTGGCTTCGGCGAACAGGCTGCGACCGGTGACGGTGGCCGCGTCGATCAGCATGCCGGCGGCGATCAACTCCTGCGCCACGCGCGCGGCGCCGCCGGCGTCGAACATCTCCACCGCGGTGTAGCGGCCGGAGGGCAGCAGATCGGCGATCACCGGGGTGGCCTCGGTGGCCGGCTGGAAATCTTCCAGCGACCACTCGGCGCCAGCCTCGCGCGCGATCGCCAGGGTGTGCAGCACCGCATTGGTGGAGCCGGCGGTGGCCGCCACCATGCGCGCGACGTTGGCCAGCGAGTCGCGGTTGATCAGCGCGCGCGGCGTGCGGCCGGTGCGCAGGCAGTCCATCACCAGCTCGCCGCAGCGGCGCGCGGCGGCGAGCTTGTCGGGATGGGTGGCGGGGATGTCGTTGAGGCCCATCGGCGACAGTCCCAGCGTGGTCAGCACCATCGCCATGGTGTTGGCGGTGAACTGGCCGCCGCAGGCGCCGGCGCCGCCGCAGGCGTCGCATTCCACCGCGCGCAGTTCCGCGTCGTCGATCTTGCCCGCGCCATGCGCGCCCACCGCCTCGAACACCTGCTGGATGGTGATCGGCCGGTTCTTGTGCAGGCCATGCGCAATGGTGCCGCCGTACAGCGCCACCGCCGGGATGTCCAGCCGCGCCATCGCCATCGCGGCGGCGGGGATGGTCTTGTCGCAGCCGCACAGCACCACCATCGCGTCGCACAGGTGGCCTTCCACCGCCGCCTCGATCGAGTCGGTGATCACCTCGCGGCTGACCAGCGAATAGCGCATGCCCGGCGTGCCCATGGCGATGCCGTCGGTGACCGCGATGGTGTTGAACTCCACCGGCGTGCCGCCGGCAGCACGCACGCCTGCCATCGCCGCCTGCGCGAGATCACGCAGGTTCAAGTTGCACGGCGAGACATCCGACCAGGTGTGCACCACCGCCACCAGTGGTTTTCTCAGCGCGGCGTCGTCCAGGCCGGTGGCGCGCAGCATGGCGCGGGCGGGGGCGCGGTCGGGGCCGCTCTTGATCAGGTCACTGCGCATGAGGAAAGCTCCGATGGACGGCCATTTGCATGTGCCTCCTCTCCCCCTTGGAGAGGGAACTGAGGTGAGGGGTGGGTGCTCGCCATGAAGCCGATCGACGGCGAATAAGAAAGCGCCCCCTGCGCGCGAGGGAGGTCGACGGGACGGCCAGGGAGTCGGCGCCGTCGCGGCGTGCAGGGACCGTCCGCGCCGCATGCGCGCAGGGGACAGCAGAAAACGCGGCCACGTCCGTGTGGCCGCTGGGGGAACCGGGTAAGGGCATCAGCCGCATGCGCGCGCTCCGGCGAAGAACGCGGCGGCGGTGTCGGCGTGGTCGTCGATCGCGGCGATCACCGCATCGCGCACCTCGTCGGTGCCGGCATCGCCGCCGATGTCGCGGCTGTGCGGACCATGGCGCAACACCTGCTCCACCGCCGATTCCACCGCGACCGCCTCGGCCTCCAGGCCCAGCGAGTGGCGCAGCAGCAGCGCGGCGGAGAGGATCGCGCCGACCGGGTTTGCCACGCCCTGCCCGGCGATGTCCGGCGCCGAGCCGTGGATTGGCTCGTACAGCCCGCGTCGACCTTCGCCCAGCGAGGCCGACGGCAGCAGGCCGAGCGAGCC
>NZ_AJXW01000051.1 GCF_000264375.1 Rhodanobacter thiooxydans LCS2 | reverse complement strand
ACTTCGGAGTTGAATCCGCCGGATGACATACGATCGGCCTTTGTTGATTAGGACGGTCAGGAAATTAGGCACCGGAAGGCTTCGAGTCCAAAGAGAAAGGTTCGATTTTTTGCGCACCGGCCCTGCACCACGCCTGATATGCACGAATCGCGTCCCTAATCGCCATATCGCTTACCGCGAGACCATCGCCCTTGGGTGCCTGTCTCGGGTCGGTATGGCCTCTTCTTGGCATCAGGCGCAGTCGTTCAGTCCATAGGGAGCGGACGAGCTCATGCGTACCGTTGCAGCACGCAACCAAGTCGCGCAGAAAGTCTGGAAGCTCTCCCGAAAGCGTTTCTTCGTCGACGCTCCATCGCGATTGAACGCGCTTGCCAGCGCGTTGCCATGTGATACAGCCGGCCCGTATGACCACCGTGAAAGCAGCCCACGGCCGGCCTACCTTCCAAGCCTTGCCGGTCGCCACCTCCAGCGTTGCCAACAGTCGCAGCAATTCGATGCGCTCGGCATTGCCGGCATCCAGTGCATCCAGCAGTGGCAATGGGTTGAAGCTCGGCTTGGTAAGAACCAGCTCCATTCCAACAAGAGCGTTCTCACGCAATGCCTCAGCAAGCTTGCGCGCACGCAACACCAGGCTCGATGCCCGCGAAGGGGGTTTGTCGGCGTATTGCAGCAGTGCCTTCACATGCGTGAGTGCCTTTTGGAGAGCGGGCATCGGGGAGTGCTTGCGCACAGACGCCGGGCAAGGATTTGCCCGGTTGTGCATTATTGTCGACGCCAGCATGTGGCGAATGCCGTCATCTACAGACAACCCATATCTATCCAGTAGCGCGTCGACAACCGGTCGGTACCATTGCATCAGATATTCGGACACGCACACCTCTGCGCCCTTCAATAGGTGCCGCGCCAGCCGGGGAAGGTGCCTGGTTTTCGGATGGCCGTCCTAGGCGCGGCGTTCAACAGTTGCCAGTCAGCTTACCTTGCGTGTCATCGGCACAACATTGCCGCCGGCCTTCAAGGTATCCAAATAGTCCGCCCATGCCGCCATCATCCTGCGGCGTTCGGCAAGGTGCGCGGTGCGGTTGTAGGCGCGGCCGTTCGGGTCCTTGACCGCGTGCGCCAGCTGGTGCTCGATATAGTCCGGCCGGAAGTGCAGCACTTCGTCCAGCACCGTGCGCGCCATCGCCCGGAAGCCGTGGCCGCTCATTTCATCGGTGGCGTAACCCATGCGCCGCAAGGCAGACAACACCGCGTTATCGCTCATGGGTCGCTGCGGGCTGCGCGCACTAGGGAACAGGTAGCGCCCGCGTCCGGTCAGTGCGTGAAGCTCGCGCAGGATCGCCACGGCTTGTGGCGCCAGCGGGACCAGGTGCGGCTGACGCATCTTCATTTTCTCGGCGGGCAGGTTCCATTGTGCTGCGTCCAGATCAAACTCCGCCCACTCGGCGTGCCGCAGCTCGCCCGGTCGCACGAATACCAGCGGGGCCAGCCGTAGCGCGCACCTTGTCACGAACGAACCTTGATAGGCGTCCATTGCGCGCAGCAGGCCGCCAATAGCGTTTGGTTCAATGATCGCGGCATGGTGAGTTTGCTTGACCGGCGGCAACGCGCCGCGCACCTCGGCAGCCGGGTTGCGTTCGGCGCGGCCGGTTTGGATGGCGTAGCGAAGTACCTGAGTGCAGTACTGCAAGACACGGTGTGCAGTCTCGACGGCGCCACGGTCAACAATGCGGTTCGCGGTCGCCAGCAGCTCCTTGGTCGTGATATCAGCAACCGGCCGGTTGCCCAGCCACGGGAAGGCGTCATTCTCCAATCGGGTAATGACTTTGCTGGAATGGCCTTGTGACCACACGGTTGCATGTTTGGCGAACCATTCGCGCGCGATGACTTCAAAGCTGTTCGCCGCGCGTTCCTCGCCCGCTGCCTTAGCGGCCTTGCGCTGTTCGCCAGGATCGACGCCAGCGGCCAGCAGCTTGCGCGCCGCGTCGCGTTTCTCGCGGGCTTCGGCTAGGCCGGTGTCCGGGTATGTTCCAAGCGCCAGCCGTTTCTCTTTTCCACTGTGGCGATATTTGAAGCGCCACCATTTGCCGCCAGCAGGGACAACCTCCAGATACAAACCGCCCGTGTCGCCCATTTTGTACGGCTTTGATGTTGGCTCCCCTTTCGGGTTAATGCCCGGTTTGGCCTTGCGGATGGCAATGTCGGTCAAAGGCATAGCGGCAATCCTCGCTTGAGCGGAAAGCAACACGGCGAAGAGCGGCCCAGGGGCCATCTCCTCACCATCGGCAACCTACTGCCCCCGATACTGGCCCTAGCAGGGGCCAGATTGCAATGCACGACGCTGGACTACTTCGGACACAAAAAAGGCCGGAACCTTTGCTGTTGCTAGGGTTTCCAGCCTTCGTTGGACTGTATTGGAGTTTGAAGTGGTGGGTCGTCCGGGACTCGAACCCGGGACCAATAGATTAAAAGTCTACTGCTCTACCAACTGAGCTAACGACCCCTCATTGCAAAACTCAAGCGGGCAATTTTACGGGCTGGGCGACAGCCGTACAAGCAAACGCACCGACCCGCTTCAGACGTAGCGGGTGGGATCGGACAGCCCCGCTTCGCGGAAGCCCTGTGCGCGCAGTCGGCAGGCATCGCAATGGCCACAGGCACGGCCTTCCTGGTCGGCCTGGTAGCAGCTGACCGTGGCCGAGAAATCCACGCCGAGACGCTGGCCCTCGCGCGCGATGTCGGCCTTGCTCATGCGCATCAGCGGCGCATGGATGCGGATGCCGGCGCCTTCCACGCCGGCTCTGGTGGCGACATTGGCCAGTTTTTCGAACGCCGCGACGAAGGCGGGGCGGCAATCCGGATAGCCGGAGTAGTCGACCGCGTTGACCCCGCACCAGATGTCGCTGCAGCCGAGTACCTCGGCCCAGCCCAGCGCGATCGACAGCATGATGGTGTTGCGCGCCGGCACGTAGGTCACCGGGATGGCGCTGCTGTCGGCAGCATCCAGCGGCACATCGATGTCGGCGGTGAGCGCGGAGCCGCCGATGCTGCGCAGGTCGATGCCGACCGTCTTGTGCTCGACCGCACCCAGCATCGTCGCCACGCGGTCGGATGCTGCCAGCTCCGAGCTGTGACGCTGGCCGTAGGCCACGCTGAGCGCATACACCTGGTAACCCTGCTCGCGCGCGATGGCGATGGTGACGGCCGAATCCATGCCGCCGGAGACGAGCACGACGGCCTTGCGGGGAAGTGGTTCAGACATGGGTTCATCCACTGGGGTACGGCCGATCACCGGCCGGAAAGCGCACGCGGCAGCACAGGCCACAGCGCGTAAAACCGGGGTGCGTGAAGAGGAGTGAAAAGTGAGTGGAAAGCACGCTGCGTACTCTCGCTTCTCACTCCTCTCCCCTCACTTCTCACCTATTTTCCTCGCGCGTCGTTCCACAGCAGCTTGTGCAGCTGCAGCTGGAAACGCACGGGTAACTTGTCGGCGATGATCCATTCGGCCAGCTCGCGCGGCTCGACCTTGCTCCACACCGGCGAGAACAGCACCATGCAGCGGTCTGCCAGCGTACGCTCGGCCAGCACCGCGCACGCCCACTCGTAGTCGGCGCGACTGGCGATGACGATCTTGACCTGGTCGTGCGGCAACAGATGGTCGAGGTTCGACCACAGGTTGCGCGCGCTCTCGCCCGAGCCCGGCGCCTTCAGATCCATCACCTTGTGCACGCGCGGGTCGACTGCGGAAACATCCAGCGCGCCGGACGTTTCCAGCGAGACCTCGTAGCCGGCATCGCACAGCTTGCGCAGCAGGATCAGGCAGCGCTTCTGGGCCAGCGGCTCACCGCCGGTCACGCACACGTGCTTCGCGCCGTGCGTGGCGACCTCGGCGAGAATGTCGTCGATCGCGTGCCAGTTGCCGCCGTGGAACGCATACTCGGTGTCGCACCAGACGCAGCGCAATGGGCAACCGGTGAGGCGCACGAACACGGTGCGCCAGCCGATCGCGTCGGCTTCGCCCTGGATCGAGTGGAAGATCTCGGTGATGCGCAGGCGCCCGGCAACCGCCGCGGCAGGCGTGCCGGACGCCTCGCGCGCGTCATGGCCGCTCATATCGTTACCCGCTCAGTTGCCCGACTGCAGTTGCAGGCGCTGCAGGCGCTCCTGGGCGAGGCTGGCCGCCTTGGAGCCCGGATATTTGGCGGTGACCTGAGCCAGCGTGGCCTTCGCCGCCGCGGTCTGCTTGAGCTCCAGCTGGCTGTAGCCGACCTTGAGCAGCGCGTCGGCTGCCTTGTCACTCTGCGGAAACTGGCTGAGCAGCTGCTGGAACGATTCCAGCGCCACCGGATAGTTGGTGGTGGCGTAGTACGACTCGCCGAGCCAGTACCAGGCGTTCGGCGCGAGCGCATGGTTCGGATACTGCTGGATGAAGCTGCGGAACTCGCGCGAGGCTTCCACGTAATTGCCCGCGCGAATCGCCTTGAAGGCCACGTCGTAGGCGGCCTGGGCCGCGGCCGGATCGCCGGCGGCGGTGCCATTGTTGCCGGCCTTCGCGGCGGGCTGGGCGGCGGTCGCGGGGTTGCCGGAGCCAGCGGCAGTGGCCGCCGCAGCCTGCCCGCCGGCCTGTGCCTGCGGGTTGTTGCCCGCCGCCGCGCCAGCGCCCGCCGCACCGCCCTCGAGTCGCCCGAGGCGGGCGTCGAGATCGGTGTACTGAGCCTTGTTCTTGTCGTCGAGCGTCTGCAGCTGGTGCTGCAGTTCCTCGACCTGCCCCTGCAGCTGCTGCACCTGTGCCTGCAACTGCTGCATCTGGTTGACCATGCCGGTGCCGGACTGGTCCTTGTTCTGTGCCTGCTGTTCCAGCCGCGCGACGCGATCGGCGAGACTCAACCGCGAATCCTGCGCGAATGCCGGGAACGCGAACAGCATGGCGGACGCGACCGCGCCCGCCATGCTGAACCTGGCCGCAAAGCTGTTAGCCAGTCGCTTCATCATTACTGCGCCGTGTAGACGATCTCGACGCGGCGGTTCTTGCTCCAGCAATCCTCGTTGTGCTCACGGCACACCGGCTTTTCCTTGCCGTAGCTGATCACTTCCAGCTGGCTGGCCGAGCCACCGTTGGCCTGCAGCGCGTCAGAGACGGCATTGCCGCGACGCTCGCCGAGGCCGAGGTTGTACTCGCGCGAACCGCGCTCGTCGGCATTGCCTTCGAGACGGATGTGCGAGGTCGGGCGATCCTGCAGGTACTTGGCATGGCAAGCCATGATCTGCTGGAACTCCGGCTTGATCTCGGTCTTGTCGAAGTCGAAGTACACGACGCGCTGACGCAGGCAGGCATCGGTATCGAGGTCGGCGGGGGTGTACTTGCCGTCGGAGACGGGAGCCTGGACCGGAGCAGCCTGCTCCGGGGCGGGCTGGGGTTTGACTTCCTGCTTTTTGGAGCAAGCGGCCGCGCCCACGCAGAGCAGGGCGACCAGGGCAATGCGAACGGTCTTATTCATGGTGACGTTCCTTACGGGTTGAGTTCCGACAAACGATGACGACTGGGTTACGGGACAGCTGACGCCGGTTGTCCGGCTGTTATTTTGACACTTGAGAGGTCGATTGTGCATGGCTCTGCACGGTCGCCCTGACTGGCTCCTGGCGCGGCGAAGCGCCATGGCCGGAAACCGAAACGCGCCTCGCAGCGCCGTTCGGGCCCAATCCCTGGGCATCAGGCTGCCGCACTCGCGCGCAGCAGCCTGGAAAGTCAACGTTGCCGGAAGGGCCCCCAGGCAGGCTCGCGCACGTCGCCATCGGAAAGCACGAGGCGCTGGCGAACCAGACCGTCAGCCGATACGGCATACAACACGCCGCGACGTCCTTCGGTAGCGGCGTAAAGCAGCATGCTGGCATTCGGAGCAAAACTCGGGGACTCGTCGATCGGACCCGGCGAGAGGAAACGCACCTGGTCACCCAGGCTGCGATCCATGATGGCAATACGATACACGTTCCCGTTGCCCTGCACCATGGCGATCTGCTTGCCGTCGTAGCTCACGTCGGCATTCAGATTGCTCTGGCCCTGGAAGCTGATCCGCTGCGGCGTACCGCCGCTGGCCGGCACCTGGTAGATCTGCGGCCGGCCGGAACGGTCGGAGGTGAAATAGATGCTCTGGCCGTCGGGCGCCCAGACCGGCTCGGTGTCGATCGACAGGCTGTTGGTCAGGCGGGTTTCGCGCCGGCTGGCCAGATCCAGCACGAACAATTCCAGGTTGCCGACATAGGACAGCGCCACCGCCAGCTTGCTGCCGTCGGGCGACCACGCCGGCGCGCCGTTGATCCCCCGCGGATGGGATTCCACCAGCTGGCGCGAGCCGGTGGTGATGTCCTGCACGTAGATCGATGAATTGCCGCTCTCGAACGAGACGTAGGCAAGCTTGCGCCCGTCGGGCGACCATGCCGGCGTCAGCAGCGACTCTTTCGAGCGTGCCACCACCTGCGGGTTGTAGCCGTCCGAATCGGCCACGATCAGCGAATAGGTGGTGTGGTTGCCCAGGCCCACCGCGGTGATGTAGGCGATGCGGGTCCAGAACGCGCCGCGCACGCCGGTAATCTTCTGGTAGATGATGTCCGCGATCTGGTGCGCCACGCCACGCAGGTCGCCCGCCGGGGCCGGCGGCATCTGCTGGTGCAGCAGGCTCTGCTGCTTGTTGACGTCCCACAGCTCGTACTCGACCTGGACCATGCCGTTGCCGACGTCGGCGACGTTGCCGACCACGATGTAGTCCTGCTTGAGCAACCGCCAGGTGGCGAACTTGATGTCCGAGCCTTTGGACGGGAACTCCACGATGTCGCTCTTGGCCAGCGAGCGGAACTTGCCGGAGCGGTTGAAGTCGTTGCGCATCACGTCGGCCACGTCGGTCGACAGCGGCGCGCCGCCGGCCTGGGCAAACGGCACCACCACGATCGGGGTGGCGGTCTTGACGCCGCCGACGATGTCGACATTCAGCGACTGGGCGGCGGCCGGGCCGGCAACGAACAACGCCACCACGGCCAGCAGGATGGCGGCGAAGCTGGGGCTGGATTTGCGCATGGGCTTGATCATTGCGGCCTGAAAGTGAAGGTGAGGTTGCGCTGGAACACGCTTTCAAAGCCCTTGTAGGGCAAGGTCTTGGTACGCAGCACCGCATTCTCGACCGAACGCCGGCCAGCATCGTCGTACGGGCAGCTGGAATCCACGGTGGCGCTCATCACGTCACCGCCGGGCGACTGCACGATATGAACCTGGCACGGAACAGACGGTATGTTATCCGGCCTTAACCAGTTCGGCGTGACCGCATTCTGAATGGCCGCTGCATATTCGTCGGCGAGGTTGCTGTTCTGGCTGTTGTTGCCGGTCTGGCGCTGTGCCGCGTTGGGCAGGTCGGGAGCGCCGTTGTCCTGGGCGTTCTTCAGATCCTCCAGCTGCTGCCTGGCCTGCTTGGCCCGGTTGTCGAGCTTGCGGGTCTGCTGCGCGGCGGCGTCCATCTTGGCGAACAGGTCGTCGATCTGCTTCTGTTTCTCCTGCTTCTGCCTGGCCGCCTGCGCATCCAGCTCGGCCTGGCGCTGGCGCTGCTTTTCCTCCTGCACCTGCTTGGCTTCCTCGGCCTTCAGCGCCGCCTCCTCCACTACCCGCTCCTGATCCTTGAGGTCCGGCTGCTTGGGCGGCGGCGGCAGGGTCTTCACCTCCTGCGCCTCGATCTTGGGCGGCGTCGGCGGCGGCACCGTCGGTGGCGGCGGCGTCGAATCGGGTACCGGCTTGACCTTCACCGCCTTCGGCGGCGGGCTGCCGGTGGGGCCGATCAGGGTGGCCTCGATGATCGGACCCTGCAGCTCCAGCGGCTTCGAGCAGGTGATCGGGTTCATCCACGCCGGCAGGTGCAGCGCGTCGAACACGTTCTCGTAGGTCGAACACGGCAGTACCGCGAGGAACAGGAACCCCACAATGCCGATGTGCAGGACGGCGGAAAGTACGACCGCCTTCGGCGTCGCCTTACTTTCGTCCATCGGAGGCGCTCTTGCCCTGGCCGCCCGGCTGACCCGGCTGGCCCATCAGGCCGACCTTGGCCACGCCGGCCTGCTGCAGGTCGGCCAGCACCTTGAACACGCCGCCGTAGCTGCCGCGCTCGTCGCCGCCGACCAGCACGCTGACTTCGGGGTTCTCGCGCACGAACGCGCCCACCTTGAGCTTGAGCGTGTCGGCATCGACCAGTTCCTTCTTCGCCCCGCTCAGGGTCAGGTAGAGCTGGCCGTCCTGCAGCACCGAGACCAGCACCGGGTCCTTCTTCTGCTGCAGCGACTTGGCGTTTGCCTGCGGCAGCTGCACGTCGACGCTGGAGTTCATCATCGGCGTGGTGACCATGAAGATGATCAGCAGCACCAGCATCACGTCGATGTACGGCACCACGTTGATCTCGGATTTGAGCTTGTAGCGCCGCTGGCGCCCGGAGGTTCGCATGGCTGCTCTCCGCTCAGGCGACGTCGTCGGTCTGGATCTGCCGCTGCAGTACCGAGGAGAACTCTTCCTGGAACACGTCGTAGCGCGAGGCGATGCGCTCGACCTTGGTGGCGTAGCGGTTGTACGCCCACTGCGCCGGGATCGCCGCGAACAGGCCCATCGCGGTGGCGATCAGCGCCTCGGAGATGTGCGGCGCGACCACCGCGATGGTCACGTCCTTCATGTCGCCCAGGCCCTGGAATGCGCCCATGATGCCCCACACGGTGCCGAACAGGCCCACGTACGGGCTGATCGAGCCGACGTTGGCGAGGAACTCCAGGTTGCGCTCGAGCAGGCCGATCTCACGCGTGCCGGCGACCTGCATCGCGCGCTCGGAGCCTTCGATCACGCTGCGCGTGTCGTGGGTCTTGCGCTGACGCTGGCGAGCGAATTCGCGGAAGCCCGACTCGAAGATGTTCTCGATGCCGCCGGTGCCGCCGTTGCGGTTGCTGACCTCGCGGAACAGCTGGGCCAGATCACCGCCGGACCAGAAGCGCTCCTCGAATTCCTCGGCATTCTCCATCGCCGCCTTGGTCTGCGAGTACTTGCGGATGATGATGACCCAGGACAGGAACGAGAACACCAGCAGGATCAGCAGCACCAGCTTTACCGGCACGCTCGAATCGGCGATCAGCGTGAAAACATTCAGTCCACTGTTCATTGCTTGCAGGTGCTCCGCCTATCGGCCTGGGTTGTCTTGAAGTGCGGTTTGCGGGATCAGGTCGGCAGGAATCGGCGCCGGCCGCATGCGCTGGAGGTCGACGCAGGCCACCCGCACGCTGGCGCGGACCAGGCAGCTGCCGTCGTTTCCCGTGATCGTCTGGGCGAACAGGATACTGGCTGCGCGCCGTTCTTCGACGTCGACCGTTACCGACAGTTCATCATCCAGCAGGGCGGGTTTGAGGAAGTCGATGCGCATGTCGCGCACCATGAAGGCCAGCCCGGTGGCCTGCTTGAAAGCCATCTGGTCGACACCGAGCGCGCGCATCCACTCGCTGCGGGCGCGCTCCATGAAACGCAGGTAGCCGGCGTGATAGACCACCCCGCCGGCATCGGTGTCTTCCCAGTAGACCCGCACGTTCCAGCGGAAGGACGGCTTCGCGGCAGGCTCAGGCATCGTCGGCCCCACTCCCGAACAGGTCGGCGGGCTGCGCCTGCCGCGGCGGCGGAACCAGCCCCAGGTGGCGCCAGCCCCTGGCGCTGACCATGCGGCCGCGGGCGGTGCGCACCAGGTAGCCCTGCTGGATCAGGTACGGCTCGACCACGTCCTCCAGCGTGCCGCGATCCTCGCTCAGCGCGGCGGCCAGCGACTCCACTCCGACCGGGCCGCCGCCGAAGTTCTCGATGATCAGGCCGAGCAGGCGCCGGTCCAGCTCGTCGAAACCTTCCGGGTCGATCTTCAGCATATCCAGCGCGGCGCAGGCCGCCGCCAGGGTGATCTCGCCGCCGGCGCGCACCTCGGCGTAGTCGCGCACCCGGCGCAGCAGGCGGTTGGCGATGCGCGGCGTGCCGCGCGAGCGGCGGGCGATTTCCTGCGCTCCCTCCGGCGCGCAGGCGATACCGAGAATCTTCGCGGCGCGGCGCGCGATCGCGGTGAGTTCATCGGCGGAATAGAACTCCAGCCGCTGCACGATACCGAAGCGGTCGCGCAGCGGCGCGGTAAGCATGCCGGCGCGGGTGGTGGCGCCGATCAGGGTGAACGGCGGCAGGTCCAGCTTGATCGAGCGCGCGGCCGGTCCCTCGCCGATCATGATGTCGATCTGGAAATCCTCCATCGCCGGGTACAGCACCTCCTCGACCAGCGGCGACAGGCGATGGATCTCGTCGACGAACAGCACGTCGTTCGCCTCCAGGTTGGTCAACAGCGCGGCCAGGTCACCGGCGCGCTCCAGCACCGGGCCGGAGGTGGAGCGCAGGTTGACGCCCAGTTCGTTCGCAATCACATGGCTGAGCGTGGTCTTGCCCAGCCCCGGCGGGCCGAACACCAGCACGTGGTCCAGCGCCCCGCCGCGCTTCTTCGCCGCCTCGATGTAGATCGACAGCTGCTCGCGCACCGCCTGCTGGCCCAGGTACTCGGCCAGCCGCTTCGGCCGGATGGTGGCTTCCAGCGCCTCGTCGTCGAGCTGGGCGGCGGCGGTGATGATGCGGGCTTCGGTCATGCCGGCATTATGGCGACTTGTGTGGGTGAATATGGAGTGGGAATCAAGAGCAGGAGCAGCCGTTCCCATGAGCCAAAGAAGTGCTGTCCTGCACTTCTTTGGCTCGCCCCGGTCGGGCTACGCCCGACCGGGGCTCCGCAGGTCGATCGCATCCGCGATCGGCCTGCGTGCGACCCATCCGTGGGCCGCGGTGGAGATCTGATCCGCTACGCGAATCAGATCTCCACCTGCGCCCCCAGCTCGATCAGCCGGTTGCCGGGGATCTGGAAGAACGCGGTGGCCGGCATCGCGTTGCGCGACAGGAACGCGAACAGCTTGTCGCGCCACAGCGCCATACCGGGGCGGCGCGCATCGGCCACGATGGTTTCGCGCGACAGGAAGAAGGTGGTGTCCATCATGTCGAAGCCGAGTCCTTCGCGCGAGCACTGGGTCAGCGCCAGCGGGATGTTCGGGTCCTCGGCGAAGCCGAAGCGCAGCTCCAGCCCGAAGAAGTTGCCGCCCATCGGGGTGATCGCGATGCGCTCGTGGGCCTCGGCCACCGGCGTTTCCAGCGTCTCCACCGTCAGCAGCACGTTGCGTTCGTGCAGCACCTTGTTGTGCTTGAGGTTGTGCAGCAGCGCATGCGGCACGGCGTGCTGGTTTGCGGTGAGGAAGATCGCCGTGCCCGGCACGCGCAGCGGCGGGTGCTCGGCAATGTTCTCGATGAACGGCGCCAGCGCCAGGCCACCCTGCTTGATCTCGCGCACCACCAGCTCGCGGCCGCGGCGCCAGGTGGTCATCACGGTGAACAGCACCACGCCGAGCACCAGCGGGAACCAGCCGCCATGCGCCACCTTCAGCAAGTTCGCGCCGAAGAACGACAGGTCGATGATCAGGAACAGCACGCCCACCAGCACCACCGTCAGCCAACTCCAGTGCCAGCGCTTGCGCGCCACCACCAGCGCCAGCAGGGTGGTCATGGTCATGGTGCCGGTCACCGCGATGCCGTAGGCGGCGCCCAGGTTGTCGGAGCTGCGGAAGCCGAGCACCGCCAGGATCACCAGCACCATCAGCATGCGGTTGACCCACGGCACGAAAATTTGCCCGGACATCTCGCGCGAGGTATGCACCACCGCCAGCCGCGGCGAATAGCCCAGCGACATCGCCTCGCGGGTCATCGAGAACGCGCCGGAGATCACCGCCTGCGACGCGATCACCGCCGCGGCGGCCGACAGCACGATCATCGGGTACAGCAGCGACTCGGGCACCATCAGGTAGAACGGGCTGGAGATCGCCAGTGGGTCGCCCAGCAGCAGCGCACCCTGGCCGAAATAGTTGAGCAGCAGCGCCGGCAGCACGAAGCCGAACCAGGCCAGCCGGATGGGCTTCTTGCCGAAGTGGCCCATGTCCGCGTACAGCGCCTCGGCGCCGGTCAGCGCCAGCACCACGCCGCCGAGCGCGATGAACGAGGTATCGCCGTGGCTGAGGAAGAAGCGCACTGCATGCAGCGGATTGACGGCGTACAGCACCTGCGGATTGGCGATGATCTGGCGCACGCCAAGCACCGCCAGTACCACGAACCACAGCGTCATCACCGGCGCGAACGCCTTGCCGACCTTGTGCGTGCCATACCGCTGCACCGCAAACATGCCCAGCAGGATCGCCAGTGCGATCCACACCACGTACCTGCCCAGGCCGGGCGCAGCGACCTGCAGCCCCTCGACCGCACCGAGCACCGAGATCGCCGGGGTGATCACGCCGTCGCCATAGAACAGCGCCGCACCGAAGATGCCGATGCCGGCCAGCACCCAGCGTGCACGTGCCGAGCCGCTCATCGAGCGCTGCGCCAGCGCCATCAGCGCCATGATGCCGCCCTCGCCCTTGTTGTCCGCGCGCATCACGAAAGTGACGTACTTCAGCGACACCACCATGATCAGTGACCAGAACACCAGCGACAGCACGCCCAGCACCGCCGGTTCGGTCGGCGTCATGCCGTGCGTGCCGAGGGTTTCCTTCATGGTGTACAGCGGGCTGGTACCGATGTCGCCGAACACCACGCCGATCGCACCCAGCGCCAGCGCCCGCAATCGGCGCCGGGTCTCTGCCGGCGATTCGCCCTGCGTGGCGTGCTGTCCCACGGTCAGCTCCCGAGCGCCGCGCGCAAAGCCTTGCGGATAATCGCTTCGGCGTCGTCGCCCTCGGCGGCGACCTTCTGCACCAGCCGGCTCACCTCGGCCGGCTTGTAGCCCAGCTGCTGCAGCGCCACGGTCGCTTCGCCTGCGGCGTCCAGCGGCGCGCCGGTCGCCTGCAGCGGCGCCCCGGGAATGCCGGACATGCCGTCGAGACGATCACGCAGTTCCACCACGATGCGCTCGGCGGTCTTCTTGCCGATACCGGGGATCTTGGTCAGCGCGACCACGTCACCGGCATGCACCAGCCGCGCGAAATGGTCGGTGGACACGCCGGACAGCACCGCCAGCGCGATCTTCGCGCCGATCCCGCTGACCTTCAGCAGGTTGCGGAACAGCACGCGCTCAGCCTCGTGCAGGAAGCCGTACAGCGTAATGCTGTCCTCCTTCACCGCATGATGGATCAGCAGCACCACTTCCTTGCCGAGGCCCGGCAGGTCGTAGATCGTCGACATCGGCGCCTCGACCTCGTAGCCGACGCCGCCCACCTCGACCAGCAGGGAGGGTGGCTGCTTGCTTATCAGGGTGCCGCGCAGACGGCCGATCACCGGCGCCGCCTCCAGGCCGTACGCGGAATGCCGACGCGGGCCAGGCTGGCGCGGGTATGCGCATGCGCCACCGCGACCGCCAGCGCATCGGCAGCATCGGCCTGCAGCGGCCCCTTGAGGCCGAGCAGCACGCCGATCATGTGCTGTACCTGGGTCTTGTCGCCGCGACCGCTGCCGACCACGGACTGCTTCACTTCGGTTGCTGCGTATTCGTGCACCACGATCCCCTGGCTGACCACCGCGCAAATGGCAGCGCCGCGCGCCTGCCCCAGCTTCAGTGCCGAGTCCGGGTTGCGCGCCATGAACACGCGCTCGATCCCGCACTCGGTCGGTCGATGGGCGGCGATGATGTCACACAGTTCGTCAAAGATGCGTTTCAGGCGCAGCGGAAACGTGGCCTCGCCGGCCACTGCAAGCGCCCCGTGGAAAACATGGCTGAGCTTGCCTGCGTCATCCACGTCGATGATGCCTACGCCGGTGCGCTGGCTGCCAGGGTCGATGCCGATGATGCGGGTCATCACGATGCGATGCGAAGGCGCGCGGCCTTCGACTTATTCGACGGTCCCGGCGGGCAGCAAGGCGTTGTGCGACACCTCGCTCACGTCGTCCAGCGCGTCGAGCTTCTCCAGCAGGTCGAGCAGTTGCTCCAGCGCCTCCTCCGGCACTTCGACGCGGTTGTTCGGGCGCATCACCACGCCGGCGTGCTGGGCGTTCAGCCCGGCAGCGATCAGCCCCTGCTGCACCGCCTCGAAATTCTCCGGCGTGCACAGCACGATACTCTCGCCGTGCTCGTTGATGACGTCGTCGGCGCCGGCTTCCAGCGCCGCCTCCAGCACCTTCTCCTCGGCCGCCGCGTCGCCATCGGTGGCGAACACCAGCTCGCCGCAGCGGGTGAACTGGAATGCCACCGAACCGGAGGTGCCGAGGTTGCCGCCGTGCTTGGTCAGCGCATAGCGCACGTCGGCCACGGTGCGGGTGGGATTGTCGGTGAAGCTCTCGATGATCAGCGCGATGCCGGCCGGGCCGTAGCCTTCGTAGCGCAGTTCCTGCATGTCGGCGCCGCCGTCGGCGCCGGAGCCGCGCTTGACCGCGCGCTCGATGGTGTCCTTGGTCATGTTCGCCGACAGGGCCTTGTCGATCGCCGCACGCAGGCGCGGGTTGCCGCCAGGGTCGGCGACGCCGGAACGGGTGGCGACGGTGATCTCGCGGATCAGCTTGGTGAACACCTTGGCGCGCCTGGCGTCTTCGGCGTTCTTGCGACCTTCGATGGACGGGCCTCTACCCATGACGATTCCTGCACGAAGCGATTGGACAAGCGCTCGATTTTACCCGAATTCGGCCAGTGTGCCGGTCGCGCCGCCGCGCCGTGCCGCGACATGACGCCTCAGTCTGCGGCCGGCGGAAACCGGCCGTGGCGCAGGAATTCCGCCACCAGCCGCACCACCTCCTGCGAGAACAGCAGGCCGATATGATTCGCCTCGACCACGCGGTGCGCGGCCAGCCCGGCCAGGCGGGTTTCCTCCACTGCCACGGTGCCGTCGTGTTCGCCAGCAAAATGGCCGAGCATGGCGCCCAGGCCGAGCGGCAGGCGCCCGGCAATCATGCCGACCTCGCGCGGCCCGCCCCAGCGTTCGAAGCCCTGTTGCAGCAGCTCGCGGTTGTGCCCCAGCAGCACCTCACCGCCGCGGCCCCAGGCAGCGAAACCGCGCGCAGCGGCGCTGCCCTTCAGCGGCGAGCCCAGGCAGACGATGCGGCCGGGCGGCGGGGTGCCGTCAAGGCAGGCGCGCAAGGCCAGCAAGCCGCCGAGACTGTGACCGACCAGATGTACCGCATCCGCCTCCCCCGCCAGCGCGGCCATGCGCGCCTGCAGCCGGTCCAGGATGCGCTGCTGGGTGGCCGCCACGCTCAGGTAGTCGAAGCGATGCACGCGGAACCCCGCCTCCATCAGCCGACGATGCAGCATGGACAGCGCGAAACCGCGCATCCACAGACCGTGCAACAGGATCACGTGGTCGGTCATGGGGAGAAAGTCGGGAATCGGATGGGGAACCGCAGCAGCAGTGAAGCGGCGAGCTCACGGGCGAACGCTTTGAACCATTCTCTATTCCCTACTCCCTCACGGCTACGTGCAGCTCCTTCAGTTGCACGTCGCTCACCATCGACGGTGCATCGGTCATCAGATCCTGCGCGCTGGTGGTCTTGGGGAACGCGATCACGTCGCGGATCGACTCGGTGCCGGCCAGCAGCGCCGCGATGCGGTCGATGCCGAACGCCAGACCACCATGCGGCGGCGCGCCGAATTTCAGCGCCTTCAGCAGGAAGCCGAACTTCATCTCGGCCTCCTCGGCGCCGATGCCGAGCAGCTCGAACACCGTGCTCTGCATCTCCGGCCGGTGGATGCGGATCGAGCCGCCGCCGATCTCGTTGCCGTTCAACACCATGTCATAGCCGCGGCTCACCGCGTTGTGCGGGTCGGCGCGCAGCTGCGCGGCGTCGTCCACCTTCGGCGCGGTGAACGGGTGATGCAGGGCCACGAAGCGCTGTTCTTCGGCGTCGTACTCGAACATCGGGAAGTCGGTGACCCACAGCGGTTTCCAGCTGTCCTCGACCAGGCCGCGGTCCTTGCCGAGCTTCAGCCGCAGCGCGCCCATGAAGTCACTGACGGTCTTCCAGTTGCCGGCGCCGAAGAACACGATGTCGCCGCTCTGCGCAGCGGTGGCTTTCAGCACGCCGTCCAGCGCCGCGTCGTCGAGGAACTTCGCCACCGGCGAGTTGATCCCCTCGCGCCCCTTGGCCAGATCTTCGACCTTGAGCCAGGCCAGGCCCTTCGCGCCGTAGCGCGCGGCGTATTCGGCCAGGGCGTCGATGTCCTTGCGCGACAGCGTGCTGCCGCCGGGCACGCGCAGCGCGGCGACACGACCGGCCGGGTCGTTGGCCGGTTCGGCAAACACCTTGAACTCGACGTGCTTCAGCGCCTCGGCCACGTCGACCAGCTCCAGCGCGATGCGCAGGTCCGGCTTGTCCGAGCCGAAGCGGCGCATCGCCTCCGCCCAGGTCATGCGCGGGAAGGTGGCGGCGAGTTCGACGCCCTGCACTTCCCTGAACACGTGGCGGATCAGCTCCTCCACGAAATCCTGCACGTCCTTCTCTTCGACGAAGGCAAACTCCAGGTCGAGCTGGGTGAACTCCGGCTGGCGGTCGGCGCGCAGGTCCTCGTCGCGGAAGCAGCGGGCGATCTGGTAGTAGCGGTCGAAGCCGGCCACCATCAGGATCTGCTTGAACAGCTGCGGCGACTGCGGCAGCGCGTAGAACTGGCCCGGATGCACACGGCTGGGCACCAGGTAGTCGCGTGCGCCCTCGGGCGTGGCCTTGGTCAGGATCGGCGTCTCGATGTCCTGGAAGCCGCGTGCATCGAGATACCGGCGCAGCGCCTGTACCAGCTTGGTGCGCTTGCGCATCATCGCCTGCATCTCGGGGCGGCGCAGGTCGAGGTAGCGGTAGGTCATCCGCATATCCTCGTTCGGGTTCTCATGCAGCGCGAACGGCAGGTCCTTCGCGGCGTTGAGCACCTCGACGGTGTCGGCCAACAGCTCGACCGTACCGGTCTTCAGCTTGTCGTTGACCGACACCCGCGGACGGATCGCGCCGGTCACGCGCAGGCAATATTCGTTGCCGATCTCGCCAGCCACGGCGAACGCAGCGGCGTTGTCGCGATCGACCACCACCTGGGCCAGCCCCTCATGGTCGCGCAGGTCGACGAACGCCACATGCGACTGCAGGCGGATCTTGTTGACCCAGCCGCACAGGGTGACGGTCTGGCCGATCAACGCCTCGTCGATGAGGCCGCAGTAATGCGTGCGCATGCGTTGGAACTCCGGCGTCGCCGCGGCGACTTCAGGCAAGGGAAAAGACCGCGAAGTCTACCACCGCCGCACCGTGCGGCTAGCCGCGCTACCAGCGCCGGTCGACCAGGAACTGGCCGCGGCAGCCGTGCGCCACCCACACCCCGGCGCGGTTCCAGCCCCAGCTGTAGCCCTCGGTGCAGTTCGCGTCGGACAGCTGCCGCCCCAGCCGCACGCGACCGTTGCGACCCACGTCGACCTGGCACAGCTGATACTTCTTCTGGTTGCTGTCGCACTGCAGGCTGATCCGGCGATCCCAGCCGGGACCGGGACGCCAGCCGCCACGGTCGTCGTCGTAGCGATCGCCATAGCGGTCACCCCAGCGGTCGCCCTGGGCGTAACGGTCATCAGGATCGTTGTAGCGGCCTCGGTGGCCATAGCCGTAGCTACCGCGGTCGGCGGAGCCGAACAGGCCACGGCAGCCACGGTCGACCCACAGCGTGTCGTAGTCCATGCCCCAGCTCTCGCCGCGGATGCAGGCGGCCTTCGACTCCTGCCTGTACAGCTCGACGCGGCGCCATGGCACGGCGCAGCGCGCATAGTGGCCATCGTTGCTCACGCAGCGCACCGGTGCGTCCGACTGCGCCCGGGCCGGCGTCGCCATGCCCAGCAGGCCACCCGCCAGCACGGCCGCGACGACTCCGACCATCCACCCGCCGATTGCACGCATTGCCGCCTCCTCGCCTGCCCTGACACCGGCACCCCGCCGAAGTCTTGCGGAATCAGCATATCCCGCGTCGGAATGCGCCAACCAGGCGGAGGTTTCGCCGGTTCAGCTGGCGCTGCCGGCGGCGTCGCTGGAGGCCGGCGCCGGTGCCGCGGCGGGGGCCGCCACCGTACTGGACTGGCCGGCGTCGCCGGCGAGGTTGTGTTTCTTCTCGCCGTTCTTCTTGAAGTCGGTTTCGTACCAGCCGCTGCCGGCAAGACGGAATGACGGCGCACTGACCATCCGCCGCAAGTGCGGCGCATCGCAGGCGGGGCAGATGGTGGGATCGGCGTCGGACAACTTCTGCAGCCGGTCGAAACGGTGACCGCAATGGCTGCATTCGAACTCGTAGATGGGCATGGGAACTCCGGGCACGCCGGCCATCGCGCGGCCGGCAACGGACCATTATCGGGGTGTGCGGCCGGATTTCAATGCAGCAGGCGGTGCATGGCGGGCGTTCTGCGCACCGGAGTAGTCTGCACATCCATGGCGAACGCTGGCGGCAGCCTGTCGCTCCGGGTTCGCCCGGTTGCATGCGAAGGGGCCGTTGAAGCATCTGGACTGATAGACGTCTATACGTCTATTGACGAAGCGGTGGTGCGTCACTAGTCTGCATTTTGCTGCACCGCGGAAAATCACGAACCGGAGTGTTCCCATGAGCAAACGTTCCAATCCGATCGCCCTGGCATGGCTGCCTGCCGCGGTGCTGCTGGCCCTGGCCGGCAACGCCGCCGCGCAGGATGTCGCCCAGCCCGCCCCGGCCAAGGCCAAGAGCCTGGATGCCGTGGTGGTCACCGGCACGCGCGTGTCCAACCGCACCGCCGGCGAGTCGCTGGCGCCGATCGACGTGCTGAACCCGGACGACCTGCAGGGCACCGGCACCAGCGAGCTGGCCACCGCGTTGTCGCGGCTGCTGCCGTCGCTGAACTTCCCGCGGCCGTCGCTCACCGACGGCACCGACGGCTCGCGCCCGGCCCAACTGCGCGGCCTGTCGCCGGACCAGGTGCTGGTGCTGGTGAATGGCAAGCGTCGCCACACCGGCGCCATTGTCAACCTCAACGGCACCCAGGGCCGCGGCTCCTCGCCGGTGGACCTCAACGCGATCCCGATCGGCGCGGTGAAGCGCATCGAGGTGCTGCGCGACGGCGCCGCCGCACAATACGGTTCCGACGCGATCGCCGGCGTGATCAACATCGTGCTGAAGGACGGCGCCGACGGCGGCAGCGTGGCCGGCAGCGTGGGCCAGTACAGCGCCGGCGACGGCCTGCAGCGCGAAGCCAGCGGCGACATCGGCTTCCGCCTCGGCCAGGACGGCTGGCTGCGTGTGGCCGCCGCCGCGGGCAAGGACGGCTACACCGACCGCGCCGGCCCGGACCTGCGCAACCCGGCCGACCCCAGCTATGCGCGGGTCAACCAGCGCTTCGGCGATCCGGAGGTCACCCACCAGGGCATCTTCCTCAACAGCCAGTACGACCTGTCGCCGAACGTCAACGTCTACGCGTTCGCCAACGCCAGCAACCGCGACGCGGAATCCGCCGGCTTCTACCGACCGGGCCTGGACCGACGCAACATCCGCGCGATCTACCCCGACGGCTTCCTGCCGCTGATCGCCACCACCTCCAAGGACCGCGCCTTCGTCGCCGGCATCCGCGGCACCACGGCGAACTACTGGCACTGGGACCTCAGCGGCAACTACGGCAAGAACAGCCTGCAGTTCGACGTCAACCACAGCCTCAACACCCAGCTCGGCCCCACCAGCCCCACCCACTTCTACGCCGGCCGGCTGAACAACACCGAGAAGCTGCTCAACGCGGATTTCTCGCGCGACTTCGACGTGGGCGGCCTGGCCGGCCCGCTGACCCTGGCGTTCGGTGGCGAGTACCGCCACGAGAACTACACCATCGACGCCGGCGACTCCAGCTCGTATTTCGGCGGCGGCTCGCAGGTGTTCCCCGGCTTCCGGCCTTCCGACGCCGGCTCCAACAGCCGCCATAGCTATGCGCTCTACGGCGAACTGGATGCGGACCTCACCCAGAAGCTGAGCGGCTCGGTGGCGCTGCGCCACGAGAAGTACAGCGACTTCGGCAACACCACCTCGGGCAAGCTGTCGGCCCGCTACGCGTTCACCGACAAGGTCGCGCTGCGCGCCACGGCGTCGAACGGCTTCCGCGCGCCGTCGCTGGCCCAGCAGAGCTACTCCACCACTTCCACCGTGTTCATCAGCAGCGTGCCGTATGAAGTGCGCACCTTCCCGGTGAACAGCTCGGTCGGGCGCGCGTTCGGCGCCGAACCGCTGAAGGCGGAGAAGTCGGTCAACTACAGCCTGGGCCTGGTGCTGCAGCCGACCGACCGCACCGCGCTGACCATCGACGCCTACCAGATCCGCATCGGCAACCGCATCGTGCTGTCGGAAAACCTCACCGGCACCGCGGTCACCAACTACCTCACCGCGCACGGCTTCCCTGGCGTCACCGGCGGGCGCTACTTCACCAATGCGGTGGACACGCGCACCCGCGGCGTGGACATCGTGGGCAGCTGGCGTACCGAGCTGGCCGGCGGCGGCCTCGACCTCACGCTTGGCTACAACTACAACAAGACCGACATCATCAACACCCGGCCGAACCCGGCGATCCTGGCGCAGAACGGGCTCAACCTGCAGCGCATGGGGCGCACGGAGAAGGGCCGCATCACGGTCGGCGCGCCGCGCGACAAGCTCACCCTCGGCGGCAACTGGACGCTCGGCCACTGGGGCCTGCGCTCGACCGTGGCCCGCTACGGCAAGTTCACCGTGCTGAACAACAACCCGGCCAACGATCAGACCTTCGGCGCGAAATGGGTGCTGGACCTGGCCGGCGACTACCGGCTGGACAACTGGACCTTCACCCTCGGCGCGGACAACGTGTTCGACGAATACCCGGACAAGGTGATCGCCGCCAACAGCACCTCGGGCATCCTGCCGTACAGCTCGAGCTCGCCGTTCGGCTTCAACGGCGCCTACGTCTACGGCAAGGTGGCGTACCGCTGGTAAGCCGGCGCAAGGCAAGCGAACAAGAACCCCGGCCAGTCCGGGGCTTTTCATGGCGGAAGTCCGGGCCGGCCCGCGTCACCCCGTCACTGTCCGCTGACGGATTTCGCTGACAACCTCTGCCGCCTGTGCCTACAGCCAGCGCGTGGCACCGATAATCCCGGCGCACCGTCGCCTGGCACTGGGCGCAGGGGTCGCCATGGCCCGCGAAGCGCCGACCATGACCGTCGCCGTGATCGACTTCACCAACGAGACCAGCTCCGCCAACTGGTGGAACGGCGACGTCGGCCGGCAGCTCGCCGACGTGCTCGGCAACGAATTGGGTGCCACCGGCGACTTCAAGGTGACCGAGCGCAGAAGATCGACGCCGTGCTGGCCGAGCAGGACCTGGCCGCCTCTCACCGCATGCGCCCGGGCAGCAGCCCGCACACCGGCAACGTCACCGGCGCCCAGTACCTGGTCACCGGCAGCGTCGCGGGGTACACCGAGGACACCTCCCATACCGGCGGCGTCCTCAACATCGCCGGTTTCCGCGTGGGTGGCGGCAAGTCGGAGGCCTATGTCGCGATCGACCTGCGGGTGATCGACGCGGAAACCTCGGAAGTGGTGTACTCGCGTACCGTCGAAGGACGCAGCTCCAGTGGCGGCGTCGACCTGCGCGGCTATGTCAGCGGCGGCTACGGCGACTTCGCCACGCGAAGAAGACCCCGGCCAGCAAGGCGGTGCGCGCGGCGGTGATCGAAGCCACCAACTACCTGGACTGCACCATGGTCAAGCGTGCCGGCTGCGAAGCCCGCTATCAGCAGAAGGAACAGCGCCGCCGCGACAACGGCAAGAAGACGCTGGACCTCGGCTGACCGCCGGGCGCACCGTGCGGCAGGCCGGACCTTCCCGGCCGCCGCACGCTGTCGCGGGCACGCCCGCGGCCCGATTTACGCCTTGCGGAACACCAGCTGCCCGCCCTCGGCGGCGACCTCGACCGTGTCGCCCGACTGGAAGCGGCCTTCGAGGATCTGCTTCGCCAGCGGGTTCTCCAGCTGCTGCTGGATCGCCCGCTTCAGCGGCCGCGCGCCGTACACCGGATCGAAGCCGACGTTGCCGAGCAGGGCCAGTGCATCGTCACTGACGTCCATCTTCAGCTGCCGCTCGGCCAGGCGCTTCTCCAGGTAGGCCAGCTGGATCTTCGCGATGGCGCGGATCTGCGTCTTGTCCAGCGGGCGGAACACCACGATCTCGTCGAGCCGGTTGATGAACTCCGGGCGGAAGTGCGCCTGCACCACGCCCAGCACCGACGCCTTCATGCGCGTGTACTGCGCCTCGGCGTCGTCGCTGCCGTTGCTCTCGACCTCGTCCTGGATCATCTGGGAGCCGAGGTTCGAGGTCATCACGATCACCGTGTTGCGGAAGTCCACGGTGCGGCCCTGACCATCGGTGAGGCGGCCGTCGTCGAGCACCTGCAGCAGGATGTTGAACACGTCCGGGTGCGCCTTTTCCACCTCGTCCAGCAGGATCACGCTGTACGGTCGGCGCCGCACCGCCTCGGTCAGGTAGCCGCCCTCTTCGTAGCCGACGTAGCCTGGCGGGGCACCGACCAGGCGCGAGACGGAGTGCTTCTCCATGAACTCGCTCATGTCGATGCGCACCATCGCGTCGGTGGTGTCGAACATGAACTCGGCCAGCGCCTTGCACAGCTCGGTCTTGCCCACACCGGTGGGGCCGAGGAACAGGAACGAGCCGTTCGGGCGGTTCGGGTCGGACAGCCCCGCGCGGGAGCGGCGGATCGCGTCGGACACCGCGTGCACCGCCTCGTCCTGGCCGACCACGCGTTTGTGCAGCTCGTCCTCCATGTGCAGCAGCTTGTCGCGCTCGCCTTCCAGCATCTTGCTGACCGGGATGCCGGTCCAGCGGCTGACCACCTCGGCGATCTCCTCGGCGGTGACCTTGGTCTGCACCAGCTTGAAATCCTGCGTCTCGGCGGCCTGCGCCGCGGCGAGCTGCTTCTCCAGCGCCGGCAGCTTGCCGTACTGGATCTCGCTCATCTTGGCGTAGTCCTGCTGGCGCTGGGCGGCGTCGAGTTCCTGGTGAGCCTGCTCGATCTGCTCCTTCACCCTGGTCGTGCCCTGCAACGCGGCCTTCTCCGATTTCCAGATCTCGTTCAAGTCGGAGAACTCGCGCTCAAGCTTGCCGATGTCGGTTTCCAGGTCGGCCAGGCGCTGCTTCGATTCGCTGTCCTTTTCCTTCTTCAGCATCTCGCGCTGGATCTTCAGCTGGATCAGGCGGCGTTCAAGTCGATCCAGCTCCTCCGGCTTGGAGTCGATCTCCATGCGGATGCGCGAAGCGGCCTCGTCCATCAGGTCGATCGCCTTGTCCGGCAGCTGGCGGTCGGATATATAGCGGTGCGACAGCGTGGCCGCGGCGACGATCGCCGGATCGGTGATCTCCACGCCGTGGTGCACGGCGTAGCGCTCCTTCAGGCCGCGCAGGATGGCGATGGTGTCCTCCACCGACGGCTCGCCCACGAACACCTTCTGGAAGCGACGCTCCAGCGCGGCGTCCTTCTCGATGTACTTGCGGTACTCGTCCAGCGTGGTGGCGCCGATGCAGTGCAGCTCGCCGCGCGCCAACGCCGGCTTCAGCATGTTGCCGGCATCCATCGAGCCTTCGGCCTTGCCGGCGCCGACCATGGTGTGCAGCTCGTCGATGAACAGGATGATCTGGCCTTCGTTCTTGGCCAGGTCGTTCAGCACCGCCTTCAGGCGTTCCTCGAACTCGCCGCGGAACTTCGCGCCGGCGATCAGCGCGCCCATGTCCAGCGCCAGCACGCGGCGGTCGCGCAACCCTTCGGGCACCTCGCCCTTGATGATGCGCTGGGCCAGGCCCTCGACGATCGCGGTCTTGCCCACGCCGGGCTCGCCGATCAGCACCGGGTTGTTCTTGGTGCGCCGCTGCAGCACCTGGATGGTGCGGCGGATCTCCTCGTCGCGACCGATCACCGGATCGAGCTTGTTGCGCTCGGCGCGTTCGGTAAGGTCGATGCAATATTTCTGTAGCGCCTGGCGCTGCTCCTCGGCGTTCTCGCTCTGCACCTTCTCGCCGCCGCGCAGTTTCTCGATCGCCGCCTCAAGGTTCGCTTTGGTCGCGCCGGCCGCCTTCAGCGCCGCGCCCAGTTCACCCTTGTCCTCCAGCGCCGCCAGCACGAACAGCTCGCTGGCGATGAACTGGTCGCCGCGCTGCTGCGCCAGCTTGTCGGTGAGGTTGAGCAGGCGGTTGAGGTCGTTGCCCAGGTTGATGTTGCCTTCCTGTCCGCTGACCTTCGGCAGGCGCTCCAGCAGGTCGTTGACGCGCTGGGTCAGCAGCGGCACGTTGACCTGCGCCTGGGTCAGCAGCGGCGCGGTCGAGCCGCCCTGCTGGCCGAGCAGCGCGGCCATCACGTGCACCGGTTCGAGCATGTTGTGGTCGCGGCCCACGGCCAGCGACTGCGCGTCGGCCAGCGCCTGCTGGAAACGCGAGGTGAGTTTGTCCATCCGCATGTCGATGATCCCGCCTGGTGGTTTTGCGTCAGAGGAATTGACGGCGCCCCCGTCACTGCCGGCCAAGGTGTGGGCGCGGCAGGACGAATCAAGTTTCGCCGCTGCCGCCCAGCCGCTGCCGGCGAGGCGATTTTCACATTCCGTTTGTTACGGTGGCGACGATGTCAACGGCTACTCCCACCACTGCCGGCGCGCCGCGCAACCGGTTGCCGCCGCCCCCGCTACCCGCTGCCGACGCCCGCTGGGCGATCCTTCTCGACGTCGACGGCACCCTGCTCGATTTCGCCGACGACCCGCGCGCGGTGCGGCCGGATGCCGCACTGCTGGAGCTGCTGCACGCCCTGCACCGGCGGCTGGATGGGGCGCTGGCGCTGGTCAGCGGCCGCACCCTGACCGACCTCGACCGCCTGTTCGCCGCCTCGCACTGGGCCGCCGTCGGGTTGCACGGACTGCAGCTGCGCCATGCCGACGGCAGCTGCCGGGAGATTGCGGTGGCGCCGGCGCAGCAAGCACGCATGCGTGACGTCGCGCACACGCTGGCTGCACGCTTCGACGGCGTACAACTGGAAGACAAGCACGTGGCGGTGGCGCTGCATTGCCGGCGCGTACCGGCGCAGCTGCCGGCGCTGCGCGAGGCGGCGGCCGCCGCGATGGCGCAGCTGCCCGGCTATCAGTTGCAGCCGGGTAACCTGGTGCTGGAGTTCAGCCCGGCAGACATGGACAAGGGGCGCGCGGTGCTGGAACTGCTGCAGCGCGCGCCGTTTAACGGCCGCTGGCCGGTTTACCTGGGCGACGACCTGACCGACGAGCATGCGTTCGCCCGCATCAACGCCCAGGGCGGGCTCAGCGTGCGCATCGGCGCGCGCGAACCGAGCCTGGCCGCATCCACCTTGCCCGGCCCCGCTGCGGCGGAAGCCTGGTTGACCGGCGTCCTCGACGCCCTGGGAGCCCCCACTCATGCCCGATTCCCGGAAGGAGAGCCCGCCCGCCAGCCTTGAGCTTGGCGTGATCGGCAACGGCAGCGTTGCCGCATTGATCGACCAGCAGGCGCGCATCGTCTGGTGCTGCCTGCCGCGCTTCGACGCTGACGCCAGCTTCTGCGCCCTGCTTTCGCCGACGATCGAGGGCGGCGACTGGACGATCGAGCTGGAAGACCTCGAGCGCACCGAGCAGTTCTACCTGGCCAATACGGCGGTGCTGGTGACGCGCCTGTTCGACCGCCACGGCGGGGCCATCGAAATCACCGACTTCGCACCGCGTTATCGCAAGAACGGACGTTTCTACCATCCGGAAATGCTGACGCGCCGGGTGGCTCCGATCAGCGGCTCGCCGCGCGTTCGCATCCTGATGCGCCCGCTGTGCGACTACGGCGCGCGCAACGCGCAGACCACCGCCGGCAGCAACCACATCCGCTACCTGCTCAGCGACGTGGTGCAGCGCCTGACCAGCAACGTGGCCACGCCGCTGATCGAGCGCAGCCTGAGTTTCGGCCTCGACCGGCCGGCGCATTTCGTGTTCGGCCCGGACGAAACGCTGGAAGACAACGTGAGCGATTTCGTCCATCTGGCACTGGAGCGCACGCTGGCCTACTGGCACGAATGGGTGCGCTACCTGTCGGTGCCCTACGAATGGCAGGCCGCGGTGATCCGCGCGGCGATCACGCTGAAGCTGTGCCAGTACGAGGCCACCGGCGCCATCGTAGCCGCGCTTACCACCTCGATTCCGGAATCGGCCGGCACGGCGCGCAACTGGGACTACCGCTACTGCTGGCTGCGCGACGCCGCCTTCACCGTGCGCGCGCTCAACCGGCTCGGCGCCACGCGCACGATGGAGGAATACATCCGCTTCGCCTTCAACCTGGTCGCCAACAAGGACACGGGCGAGATGGGCCCGGTGTTCGGCATCACCTTCGAGGCCGAACTGCCCGAGCGCCAGGTCGACACGCTCAAGGGCTATCGCGGGATGGGGCCGGTGCGGGTGGGCAACGACGCCTGGCGGCAGCGCCAGAACGATGTCTACGGCTCGGTGGTGCTCGCTTCGGCCCAGCTGTTCTTCGACTGCCGGCTGCAGCATCGCGGCGACGAGGTGACGTTCCGTCGGCTCGAACGGATGGGCGCGATGGCGCTGCGCATGGCCGAGCAGACCGATGCGGGGTTGTGGGAATACCGCGGCCGCAGCGCCGTGCACACCTATTCCGCCGCCATGTGCTGGGCCGCCTGCGACCGCCTGGCGCACATTGCCACCGAGCTGGGGCTGGACGACCGCGCGCGCTACTGGCACGAGGAAGCGGTGCAGCTGCACGCGCGGATCGAAGCGCGCGCGTGGAACGCCAGGCTTGGCCATTTCGTCGACGCCTATGATGGCGAACACCTGGACGCCAGCCTGCTGCTGCTCGCCGACATCGGCTTCATCGACGCCGCCGACCCACGCTTCGTGGCCACCGTCGACGCCATCGGCGTGGCGCTGGGGCGCAACGACTATCTGTTCCGCTACATCGCGCCGGACGACTTCGGCGCGCCGGAGACCAGCTTCAACATCTGCACGTTCTGGTACATCGAGGCGCTCGCCGCCACCGGCCGCAAGGAGCGGGCGCGGGCGATGTTCGAGCACATGCTGAAGCGGCGCAACGCGCTGGGCCTGCTGTCCGAGGACCTCGCGCCGGGCAGCGGCGAGCTGTGGGGCAACTACCCGCAGACCTATTCGCTGGTCGGCCTGATCCAGGCCGCGATGCGGTTGTCGCGACGCTGGGAGGATGCGCTGTGAGCACGCCGCGCCATGCCGGCGCCCGCCTGGTGGTGGTGTCCAACCGCGTCGCGCTGCCGCGCCAGACCGCCACCGGCGGCCTCGCCTCGGCGCTGCAGGCGGCGCTGCGCGAGCGCGGCGGCCTGTGGTTCGGCTGGAGCGGCAAGCTCGCCGCCGACACGGCGGCCACGGTGCACCGGCTGCACGACGCCAACGTGGACTACGCCACCATCGACCTGTCACGTACCGACTACGACGACTTCTACACCGGCTTCGCCAATGGCGCGCTGTGGCCGATGCTGCACTACCGACCCGATCTGGTCGACTATCAGCGCAGCTATCTGGACGGCTATCTGCGGGTCAATGAAACCTTCGCCGACCGGCTGCAGCAGCTGATTACCCCCGACGACATCATCTGGGTGCACGACTACCACCTGATTCCGCTGGCCGCGATGCTGCGCCGGCGCGGCGTGAAGAACCGCATCGGCTTCTTCCTGCACACGCCGCTGCCCGCTGCCGGGCTGCTGATCGCGCTGCCCAACCACCGCGAGCTGCTGGAGACGCTGGTCAGCTACGACCTGATCGGCGTGCACACCACCCGCGACCTGCGCGCGCTGGAGGACTATTTCCTGCACGAGACCGGCGCCGTCATGCGCCGCGACGGCCGCATGCGCAGCGCGAACGGGCGGCTGTTCCGCGGCGCCGCCTTCCCGATCAGCATCGACACCGCCGGGCTCGCCGAAGCTGCCCGCAACGCCGGATCGAACCGCGAGCTGGGTCAGTTGCGCGACAGCCTGGAGGGCCGCTCGCTGATCATCGGCGTCGACCGGCTGGACTATTCCAAGGGTCTGCCGCAGCGCTTCCAGGCCTATGCGCAACTGCTCGAACGCGCACCGGAACTGCATCGGCGCATCACCTTCCTGCAGATCGCGCCCCCCTCGCGCGGCGCGGTGCTGGAATACCGCCAGATCCGCCGCGACCTCGAACGCAGCTCCGGCCACATCAACGGCAAGTACGCCGCGCCGGACTGGGCGCCGATCCGCTACATCAACAAGTCGTTCCCGCACAAGCTGCTGGCCGGCTACTACCGCACCGCGCGGGTCGGCCTGGTGACCCCGTTGCGCGACGGCATGAATCTGGTCGCCAAGGAATACGTGGCCAGCCAGGACCCCGAAGATCCCGGCGTGCTGGTGCTGTCGCGTTTCGCCGGCGCCGCGCAGGAGCTCACCGATGCGCTGCTGGTGAACCCGGCCGACACCGAGGAAGTCGCCGATGCGCTGCAGCAGGCGCTGGCCATGCCGCTGGCCGAACGCCGCCAGCGCTGGAACGCGATGATGGCGGTGCTGCGGAAAAACGACATCACCGCCTGGTGCAACGCGTTCCTGCAGGCCTTGGGGCACTAAGGCCCAGCCTGCGCCAGCTGGCCGGTGCCTACTCCAGCCAGATCAGGCTGGCGAAGCGGCCGCTGCGGGCACCGTCGCGGCGGTAGGAATAGAAGCGCGGGTCGGCGTGCGTGTCGAAACCGCCGCCGTGGATCCGCGCCACCCCCGCCGCCGCCAACCGCTGCCGCGCCAGCGCGGCCAGGTCGCAGCGCCAGTGACCTGGCCGGGTCGCCGCGAAGCATGCTGCTGCCGCGGCATCGTTCGCCACGAACGCGGCGCGCACCTCCTCGCCCACCTCGTACGAGGCCGCGCCGATGCATGGGCCCAGCCATGCCAGCAGGCGGGCCGGCGGGGTTTCCAGCTGGGTCAGGGTGGCCTCCAGCACGCCGGCGGCCAGGCCGCGCCAGCCGGCATGGGCCGCGCCGATCTCGCGGCCGTCGGCGGCGCAGAACAACACCGGCAGGCAGTCGGCGGTGAGGATGGCCAGCACCGTACCGGGAATGTGCGACACC
>NZ_AJXW01000050.1 GCF_000264375.1 Rhodanobacter thiooxydans LCS2 | reverse complement strand
GTACCGGGAATGTGCGACACCGCCGCATCCGCCTGCGGCTCGTCCGCGCCGGGCAGCGGGCCCAGCTGGGCCACGTTGACCCCATGCACCTGGCGCAGCCAGCGCGGCGCCGATGGCAGCCGCAACGCCTGCTGCAGCGCGCTGCGATTGGCCTGCACGGCGTCGGGGTCGTCACCGCTGCGCAGGCCGAGATTGAAACGCTCGAACGGCGCCGCCGAGATGCCGGGCCCCTGCCGCGTGGTGACCGCCGCGTGGACGCGCGAGGGCGCCGGCCAGTCGGGGAAGATCCAGGTATCGGT
>NZ_AJXW01000049.1 GCF_000264375.1 Rhodanobacter thiooxydans LCS2 | reverse complement strand
GCGCGCGGCACCGGCGTGGCGCGCGCGGCTGGTGGCTCGATCGGCTCGCGGGTCTGGGTCGGCGAGCGCGGCGACAGCGGGGCATCCGGCACCGCCGGTGCCGGGTCCACGTCGCGAGGGCGCGTCGGCACCCCGCCTTCCTCGGTCACCGGCATCGACGGCGCGCGCTGCAGCGGTTCGAACAGCGACGGCAACCGCGGTGCCAGCGCAGTGTCGCCACCGATTGCGCGTGCCG
>NZ_AJXW01000048.1 GCF_000264375.1 Rhodanobacter thiooxydans LCS2 | reverse complement strand
CGCCACCGATTGCGCGTGCCGCCAGGCGGTCGAGGAAATCGCTCATGGCGCGCACAGCTCCAGGTAGGCCTGGCGGCGGCGCGGGCTCATGGCGAGGATGTCGGCCTCGGTCCAGTGGTAGGCCTGTGCCAGCGTGTCCACCTCGCGCAGCATGTGCAGCGCCCAGGCGTGCAGTTCCTGCCACAGGAAGCGGGCGACGTCGAACAGCGGTTGCCATTCGTGGCCGCAGTCCGGGCAACGGAACGCGAGTTGCAGGTCGGCCTGCGGGTCGGCCTGCGCCATCGCCTGGGCCAGCTCCGCCTGCAGTTCGTGCGGCAGGCTGCGTGGTGCATGCGGTTCGTCGCCGGATCGCGCATCGAGCACGCAGCGTTCGAGCAGCAGCGCGTGCGCAGCCCCGGCGTCGGCGCAGTTTTCCAGCGCCAGCAGGTCGCGGCTGTCGGGCAGGCGGAACTGCACGCGGATGCCGTGCGAGACGTGCTCGATCGTGGGCGCGGCAGCATCCGGAGACGCCAGCCGCAGGTCGTCGCAGTGCAGCGTCGCCTCGATCAGCGCCGCGCACTGCGGGCAGCTCGCCACCGTGTCGATCGCCGCGCCGAACAGGCGCTCGCGCAACTCGAGCAGCCGCACGTCGCGTTGGCCCAGCGGCAGTGCGGCCAGTGCCTCGACGGAATCCTCATCGTCGCAGCTGCAGCCGAGCAGCAACAGCCCGCGTGCCGCGGCGGACGGGTCGCCTCCGCGTTCCCAGACCTGCAGCAGCTGTGCGGGCGTGGGCGTGTGCATGGCGCTCAGGCAGGCACGCTGAAGCTGGGCTCGGTCGGTTCTGCCACGCCGGCGTCGCGCTCCCAGCCCTCGTTCTCCAGCTTCAGGTGCTGGATCGCCACCGCGTTCGCGTTCGCGTCCAGGTCCGGCATCGCCTGGTATTCCGACACCCAGCAGCGGTACAGCTTGTAGGCCAGCGCGAGCTGGCCGGCTTCGTTGTAGACCTCCAGGATCAGGTCCTTGCGGAAGTCCTTCAGCGAGACCTCCGCGCCGAGCCCGGCGCCGAAGTTCCACACCTTGTTCGCCCACTTCTCGAACTCGGTGTCGTGGGTGACGCCGCGCTCGATGGTGATCGCCTCGTACTCGGTGCGCCCGGGCGACTTGCGCGTGCTGCTGGGGTCGCCGCCCTCGCGGTGCTTGACCACCTCGGTGGTGCGCTTCAGGCCCGATACCTTGCTGACTCCGGCCACGTAGCGGCCATCCCACTTCACCCGGAACTTGAAGTTCTTGTACGGATCGAAGCGCTGCGCATTGACGCTGAACTGAGTCATGGCTTTCTTCCTCAGGTCTGGATCTGGCCGGCCATCTGCTGCAACTGGATGACCACGAATTCGGCGGGTTTGAGCGGCGCGAAGCCGACCACGATGTTGACGATGCCGAGGTTGATGTCGTTCTGCGTGGTGGTTTCCTTGTCGCACTTGACGAAGTACGCGTCGTTCGGCGTCTTGCCCTGGAACGCGCCCTGGCGGAACAGGTTCTGCATGAAGGCGCCCACGTTGAGGCGGATCTGCGACCACAGCGGCTCGTCGTTCGGCTCGAACACCACCCACTGGGTGCCACGGAACAGGCTCTCCTCGATGTACAGCGCGAGCCGGCGCACCGGGACGTACTTGTATTCGTCAGCGAGCAGGTCGGCGCCGCGCAGCGTGCGCGACCCCCATACCACCGGGCCCACCAGCGGGAAGCTGCGCAGGCAGTTCACGCCGAGCGGATTGAGCATGCCGTTCTCGGCGTCGTTGAGCGTGACGGCCAGCCCCTGCACGCCGTTCAGCGCCGCGTCGATGCCGGCCGGCGCCTTCCACACGCCGCGCTGCGTATCGGTGCGCGCCATCACGCCGGCGACGATGCCGCAGGGCACGAAGGTGTCTAGCTGGCCCTGGCGTTTCGGATCGGATTCGATCACCCGCGGGAAGTACAGCGCGGCATTGCGCGCGGCCGTGCCGTTGAGGCCGAGAGCCGCCAGCACCGCCGGGGTGATCGTGCCGGCGCTGCCCCACTCGACCGGCGCATCGACGAGCAGCAGTGCGCGCCGCTCCACGCAGAGCGCCATCGCGTTCTGGTAGACCGATTTGCTCGTGTTGCCCCCGCGCAGGTCCGGCGGGATGCACAGCAGGTTGAACAGGTCAGCCTTCTTCAGGGCGTAGATGCCGGTCTTGGCGTCCGTGTTGCCCAGGTAGGCCGCGTCATCCAGCGCGACGCTGTCGACAGCCTGGTCGGCCGCGGCGACACCGGTGGAGGACTTATCCTGCTCCCACACGGTCTTGCCGGCGTCCGGGGCGAGGTGGGCGGCGGGCACGGCGGTGGTCGGCAAGGCCAGCGACGACGCCACGCGCAGCAGCGACGAGCCCGCCTTCAGCACGCGATCGGCGCGGCGCGGGCTCTCCTTCACGCTGAGGTTGAGGAAGCTCTCCTGGATGCCGCTGGCCATGTCGCGCACGGTCAGGTTGAACAGGTCGCCGACCGCCAGCCCGAAGCTGGTGGCGATATCGGTGGACACGTTGCTGTCCACCCGTACGCGCAGCTGGTTGCCCCAGCCGCCGGCCGTGGCCGCTTCCAGCGGCAGATTGGCGATCGCGATGGCCGCCTTCGCCGACTTGCCATCGGTACCCTTGTACAGCCGCACGATCGCCGCCTGCGCGCCACCGTTGAGGTAGAAGTCGCGCACGGCATAGCCCATCGGATAGAGCGGATCGAGGCCGCCGAAGTTGCGCTCGAAGTCGCCGTAGCTGTTGATGATCACCGGGCTTTCCGCACCGGCATCGGTCGGTCCACGCGCGGCACGGCCGACGAAGGCGGTGATCGAGGTGGCCACCCCGGTGATGGTGCGGACGCCGCTGGGAATTTCCTCGATGTAGACGCCCGGATAGGTGAGCGCAGATGGCATGGAATCGGTCCTCCGAAAGTAAAAACCCGTGTCGTGGTCAGTTCGGCTGCGACGACGTGGCCTGCCTGTTCAGCGCGTACAGCACCTCGCCGTCGGGCAACTCGTCGCGGTGCAGCAGGCCCTCGGCGACCAGCCGGTCCAGCACGTGCTCGATGCGCAGGCAGCTGATCTCATAGCGCTGCCGCGGTAGCCACCAGTTGACGATGCCGCGCAGGGTGTCCGCCGCCTGCGGATGGGAATGCAGGTACGCGAGTACCGAGCGCTCGACCTCCATCTCGCCTCCGCCTGCCGTGCTCTGGTCCGGATGTCTGGTCATGACGCCCTGCTGCACACATGCGTGGGGACCGACGCAACATGCGTGCCACCGACGCGGGCCGACTGGATGAGCTGCGCCAAGGCTTGCGGCACGCCGGCACGCGGCCACCGGGTCGACGATGACCCGCTTTGCCGGCGCAGTGGGGAAGATTGCACCCGGGGCCGACGCCCGACGCGGGCTGTACCGGGACCTTGAACGGAACGGGATCTCAGTGCGGACGGAACTGCTTGGTCACGATGCCATGCTTCAGCAGCAGCTTGCCGAGCTGGCGGCGTTCGGTGCCGGACAGGCGGGCGGCGGCGCTGATGTTGCCGCAGGCCTGCTGCATCAGCTGAGTGAGATACTCGCGCTCGAACTGGCGGATGGCGTGCAGCTTGGCCGCACTGAAGCCCAGCTCCGGCTCGTTGGCGCGGCGCCGCGGCGCCATTTCGGTACCGGCGAACGCCGGCTCCGCAGTCACCAGCTCGGCGAAGCCGATGACGGTGCCCTCGGTGGCCATGTAGGCACGCAGCACGACGTTCTCCAGTTCGCGCACATTGCCCGGCCACGCATACGCCAGCAGCGCCCGCAGGGCATCCTCGCCCCACAGCCGGACCGGCCCGCGCAACCGCGCGGCTGCGGCATCGACGAAATGCGCGGCGAGCAGGGCCATGTCCTCGCCGCGCTCGCGCAACGGCGGCAGCTGCAGATGCAGGGCATTGAGCCGATAGTGCAGGTCGCGGCGGAAGCGCCCGGCCGCCACCTGGCGGTCCAGGCAGGCATTGGTGGCGGCGATGATGCGCGCGTCCGACACCCGCGCTGCGCCGCCGCCGACCGGGCGGTACTCGTTGTCCTGCAGGAAGCGCAGCAGGGTCACCTGGCCCTTGTCCGAGAGGGCGTCGACCTCGTCCAGGAACAGCGTGCCGCCGCGCGCATGGTCGACCAGGCCGGGCTGGGCGGCCCTGGCGTCGGTGAAGGCGCCGCGGCCGTGGCCGAACAGCTCGTTCTCGATCAGGCTGTCGGGAATGGCGCCGCAATTGACCGGTACGAACGGATGGTCGCGGCGGGCGCTGGCATAGTGGATCTCGCGCGCCGCCAGCTCCTTGCCGGTGCCGGTTTCGCCCTCGATCAGCACCTGCACGTCGCAGCCGGCGTAGCGCTGCAACTGCGCCCGCACCGCCTGGATCGCCTTGGATTGGCCGAGCATGACCGGCATCATCCGCCCCCGGAGCTACCAGCAAGAACCGCTGCACGCCAACCATCGGCGTGCCATGAAACCCCCTGGTACCCACCGCGAACCGGCCCTGGCGCATCGGACCGCCGGCGACGATGGAGTATGCGCAGTTTCGATGCTGCAGTCCAAGGATGTTCCTGCTGTCGTCCCCGGCTGCTGTCGATGTAGTACCTCTACGGCCGCCGGCGTAGTACACCGCCCTCTTCCGCCGCGGGAATGGCCGCCGGTCACAAACCCGGCATGTCGCACGCCCGGCCAGGGCGGCGACGCGGCACGATGTCGCGGATCGCCTCGCGATCGCCGCCAGGCAGGCGCATTCCGGGGCGCTCGCGTATCCTAGGCAGTTGTCGCCGCGTCCATCCCGGCGCTCGCAAGGCACCGCGGCCACAGCCGCCCTCCCCGCGAGTCCCCGCCACCGGCCTGCCGGGTGGCCTGGCGTGCGACTTCCCCGGCACCCGACAGCGCAACAAGGCGAGACGACCAACCATGGTGGCAATGGCAACCGAGCACGTGATCGACGTGCGGCACTGGAACGACAGCCTGTTCTCCTTCCGCACCACGCGTGACCCCGGCTTCCGTTTCGACAGCGGCCAATTCGTGATGATCGGGCTGGAGACGGAAGGCCGTCCGCTGATGCGCGCCTACTCGATCGCCAGCGCCAGCTGGGAGGAACACCTGGAGTTCTTCTCGATCAAGGTGCCGAACGGCCCGCTCACCTCGCGCCTGCAGCACCTGCAACCTGGCGACCCGCTGATCGTCACGCGCAAACCCACCGGCACGCTCGTGCTGACCGACCTCAAGCCCGGCAAGTACCTGTATCTGCTCGGCACCGGTACCGGGCTGGCGCCGTTCATGAGCATCATCCGCGACCCGGACACCTACGAGCGTTTCGACCGCATCGTGCTGGCCCATGGCGTGCGCCGGGTCGAGGACCTCGCCTACGCCGACTACCTGGAAAATCAGCTGCCGCAGCACGACTACCTGGGCGAACTGGTGCGCGAGAAGCTGATCTACTACCCCACCGTGACGCGCGAGCCGTTCCGCCATCAGGGCCGCATCACCGATGCGATCGTCGACGGCACGATGGGCGCGGCGACCGGCCTGCCGCCGCTGAACCCGGCCACCGACCGCGTGATGCTGTGCGGCAGCCCGGCCATGCTGGAGGACCTGGGCGCCCTGCTCGACGGCCGCGGCTTCCACGCCTCGCCGCGCACGCGCGAGCCGGGCGACTACGTGGTCGAGCGGGCGTTCGTGGAGAAGTAGCGCGCGGCACGCTTCAACGGGCCATCCACGGCCCCGCTGCGCTCCGCCTGGGCGCGACGCTTGTCCACGCGGGCAAACACCCGCACATTGGGCGCGACCAACCGGGAAAACTGCCGATGGAAATCGCGCTCTACCTGCTCGCTGCACTGCTCATCCTCGGCGGCCTCGCCGGCACCGTGCTGCCGATGCTGCCGGGCATCCCGATGATCTTCGGCGGCATCTGGCTGGTCGCCGCGGTCGACGGCTACCGCCACCTGGGCCTGGGCTGGCTGCTGGTGATCGGCGCGCTCGGCGCGCTCGGTGTGCTGGTCGACTTCGTCGCCGGCACGCTGGGCGCCAAGCGGGTCGGCGCCAGTCCGCGCGCGTTGTGGGGCGCCACGCTCGGCACCGTGGTCGGCATGTTCCTCGGCATCCCGGGGCTGATCCTGGGGCCGTTCGTCGGCGCGCTGCTGGGCGAGCTCAGCGCCGGCGCCAGCGTGCTGCGCTCGACCCACGTCGGCGCCGGCACCTGGCTCGGGCTGCTCGCCGGCACCCTGGTCAAGCTGGTGATCTCGTTCCTGATGGTCGGCCTGTTCGGCCTGGCCATGCTGTTCTAGACCTCCGGCATAGGCGCGCCACGGCCGCCACCGGTTACGCTGCGCCGGTCATCCACGGAGGAAAAACCCATGCGCAAGATCCCGGCCCTCGCCCTGGCCGCCACGCTGACCTTCGCCGGAGCGCTGCACGCGCAGGCTGCCCCCGCCGCATGGATCGAGCGCAGCAACGCCGACGCCAAGGTGTTGCTGGATACCATCGCCCGCTTCAACCCGGAGTTTGCCAGCCAGGTCGGCCTGCCCGGCTATGACAGCAAGGTGGCGGACCTGAAACCCGGCATCGACGAGCGCTCGCGCACCGCGCTGGTGCAAGCCAGGGACAGGCTCGGCAAGCTGCTCGCCACGGAGCAGGACCCGAACGTGCGCGAGGACCTCAAGATCATGATCGAGACCACCGCGCAGCGGATCGAGGGCATCGACCTCGACCGCAAATACCTGCTGCCCTACCAGGACGTCGGCGCGCTGGTCTTCAACGGCGAGTTCGTCCTGCTCAAGGACGACGTCGACGCCGCGCGCCGTCCCGCCGCGCTCGCGCGCCTGCAGTGCTACGTCGGCAAGGCACCCGGCTGCACGCCGGTCACCGAGCAGGCCAAGGCGCTGACCACGGCCCGGCTGGGCAACAAGGCGCTGCTCGGCCCCTACCAGGGCGAGGTCGAGCAGAAGCTGGCCAACACGCCGCGCTACGTCGAAGGGATCCGCCAGCTGTTCGCCAAGTACAAGCTCGACACGCCCGAGGGCAACGCTGCACTGGATGCGCTCGATGCACAGCTGAAGCAGTACGACGCCTGGGTGCGCCACACCGTGCTGCCGCGCGCGCGCACCGACTTCCGCCTGCCCGAGCCGCTGTACGCCTACCGCCTGCGGCAGGTCGGCATCGACATTCCCCCCGAGCAGCTGATGAAGCAGGCCGAGCTCGAGTTCATGGAGCTGCGCGGTATGATGCAGGCGATGGCGCCGGCGGTGGCCAAGGCCGAGGGCATCCACGCCACCGACTACCGCGACGTGCTCAAGGCGCTGAAGCAGCAGCAGTTGAGCCGCGACCAGGTCGAGCCGTGGTACCACGAGGTGCTCGGCCACATCGAGGACATCATCCGCCGCGAACGCATCGTCACCCTGCCGCAGCGCCAGATGCAGATGCGCGTGGCCTCGGAAGCCGAAGCCGCGGCGCAGCCGGCGCCACACATGGACCCGCCGCCGTTCCTCAACAATCACGGCGAGCGCGGCACCTTCGTGCTGACCATGGGCAACCCGGCGGCGAACGGCGACAAGAGCCAGGCCTACGACGACTTCACCTTCAAGGCCGCCGCCTGGACGCTGACCGCGCACGAAGGCCGGCCCGGCCACGAGCTGCAGTTCGCCGCGATGGTCGAACGCGGCGTGTCGCTGGCGCGCAGCCTGTTCGCCTTCAACAGCGTCAACGTGGAAGGCTGGGCGCTGTACGCGGAGTCCGAGATGCTGCCGTACGAGCCGCCAGCCGGCCAGTTCGCCGCGCTGCAGGCGCGGCTGCAGCGTGCCGCCCGCGCGTACCTGGATCCGATGCTCAACCTGGGCCTGATCACGCCCGAGCGCGCGCACCAGGTGCTGGTGCACGAGGTCGGCCTGTCCGAGCCGATGGCACGGCAGGAGATCAACCGCTACACGTTCCGCGCACCCGGCCAGGCCACCGCGTACTTCTACGGCTATCTGCGCCTGCAGCAGCTACGCCTGCAGACCGAGCTGGCGCTTGGCCCGAAGTTCGACCGCCTGGCCTTCAACGACTTCGTGATCGGCCAGGGCCTGCTGCCGCCGGAGCAGCTGGCCGAGGCGGTGCGCACCCAGTTCGTGCCGGCGCAGCGCAAGCACTGAGAGGTTGTGACTATTCAACCTCTCAGACCGGCCACGACGGCCGGGCATGAAACAGTCACACGTGACTGTTTCATGTGAGCGAGTACGGGCGTGTACCGGACTCGCGATCGAAGAAAACCACAGGAAGTGGTTTTCTTCACAAGCGCTGAGCGTCAGCGCCGCGCACTCTTCGCCAGCCAGCGGGCGAGTTGCGCGGTGTCGCGACTGAGCGCGGCGGGCAGCACGATGTAGTGCCGACTCGGCGCCGCGCCGGGTTTCGCGACCAGCCGCGCGGTGCCTTCCAGCCGCAGCAGCGCCGACTGGTCGATGGGCGCCAGTTTCAGTGCCAGCCCGGCCGGCGTCAGCCAGGCGCACGGCTGCTCGTCGAGGTATGCCATGAGCGCGCCGAACATCGGCTGGAAGCGCAACTCGTGCGGACGGCCCAGGTGGGTGGCTGCGTCCTCCAGTTCGCGGCGCAGTACCGCGAGGCCCGGCGGCACGCTCACGCCGGGTCGGGAATCACGTACAGCAGCACGGCGAGGAAGTGCAGCACGCTGCCGGCCAGCACGAACACGTGCCACAGCGCGTGGTGGTACGGCAGCCGCCGCCACAGGTAGAACGGCACGCCCAGCGTATAGGCCAGCCCGCCGGCGAGCAGCAGCACGATGCCGCCGGTCTGCAGATGCTCGCTGAGCGGCTTGAACGCGACCATCCGATCCAGCCCATGCCCACGTACAGCAGCACCGCCAGTTTGCGGTAGCGACCGAGCAGGCCCAGTTCCAGCGCGCTGCCGGCCAGCGCCAGCGCCCACACCGCCACGAACAGGCTCCAGCCCCACGCCCCTGGCAACGCAACCAGGGTGAACGGCGTGTAGGTGCCGGCAATCAGCAGGTAGATCGCGATGTGGTCGAGTGCGCGCAACGCCGGCTTGGCCGCCGCCACCGGAATCGAGTGGTACAGCGTCGAGGCGGTGTACAGCAGCACCAGCGAAGTGCCGAACACCGCGCAGGCCACCACCGTCAGCGCATTGCCGTGCAACGCGGCGAATGCCACCAGCGTCGCCAGCCCGGCAATGCTGAGCACGATGCCGAGGCCATGCACGATGCTGCTGGCCAGCTCGTCGCCGAAGCTGTAGCGGGGAATCGCCGCGACGGAGGTGGACATGGCATGGCTCCCGGATCCGGTTCGCGCCTACCTTAGCCGGCGCACCGGCGCTTGCCTACCGGTGACAACCCCATGCGGAAATGCCGCTCCTCTATGCACTTTCCGCCCAGAGCCATGGCCGTCGGCGAGGCGGGCTCGCACTGCCCGCCCCGCCATGGTTCAGAGCCTGACGTTCACCCCCAGGTAGAACGCGCGCGGCGAACCCGGGGTAATGTTGTTGTCGTTGTGCGCGCTGACAAAATACCGTTTGTCGAAAAGATTCTCGACATTCAGCTGCAGCCGCAGCTGCGGACTCAGCGTCAGGAACACCGCCGCGTCGTAGCGGGTGTAGCCCTTCAGCGTCACCCGGTTGCTGGTGGAAGCGAAGACCGGCCCTTGATGGATCGCGCCAACGCCCGCACCCCACATCGGATTGAAGTCGTAGCGGTTCCACAGTGAGGCACTGTGCTTCGGCAATTGCGCCAGCCGGGTGCCGGCGGGGAGACTCGGCGACAACGGCCTGGTGATCTCGCCCTCCTGCCAGGCATAGCCGCCCATGACGCTCCACGCCGAAGTCAGCCTGCCGCTGAAACCAAGCTCGACGCCCTTGATGCGCTGGCCGTCCACCAGCAACGACTGCGGCACACCCGGATTGGTCGCCGGGTCCCAGGCCGGGTTGGTCACCGCCACGTTGCTGCGGTCGAGCCGGTAGACCGCCGCGGTCAGCGCCAGCCCGGGGCTCACATCCCACTTCGCACCGAGCTCGCGGTTGGTGAACCGCTCCGGCTCCAGCGTGCGGTTGCCCAGCGTAAGCGAGGTGAGCTGCTCGCCGGCCCGCGGCTGGTGGGCGATGCTGTAGCTGGCGTACAGCGACAGCGGTTCAACCGGCTTGTAGACCAGGCCCGCGCGCGGCGACACCAGGTTGTCGGTGCTGGAGAAATCCTGGCCACTGCGATTGTCGTGGAACTCCATCGTGAAGCGGTCGTAGCGCAGACCGAGGACCGCCTGCCATTGCGGCGAGAACTCGATCTGGTCCTGGAGATACAGCGCGGCAACCTTGGCGATGCCGTGATTGCTGGGGTCGGTCGCACTCTGCCGGAAATCGACCGGCAGCGTGTAGCGCGGGTCCGACACCGGCACCCTGACCGAAGTCGCGGGGGAGCCGGTCCCGCCGAAATAGCCGGTGCGACGGAAATTGTCGGTGCTCTGCCGGCCCAGCTCGAGTCCGCCGAGCAGGGTGTGGTGGACTGCGCCGGTCAGCAGTTCATACGTCAGGTCGGTCTGGTTGAACAGATTCCGGCGCCGGGTGGCGTTGCTGTAGGCCGAGATCGACACCTGCGTGCCGGCGGCGTTGACCGCACCGGGAAATACATTCTGGTAGAACTTGTCGTAGTCGGCGTAGCGGGTGCGGTTGCGCAAGCCCAGGCCGTTGCCGAAATCGTGGTCGACCAGGGCATTGAACGCGTCCACAGTGACCCAGGTCGGGCTCTGCCGCGGATCGCCGAAGAAGGTCGAGGCGGCGGTGGACAGTGGCAACCCCCGGTACGACGGCACGCCGCGGTCGGTGACCCGTTCGTCGCGGAAATGCTCGTAGCCCAGCGTCACCTGGGTGCGCTCGCCGGCGCGCAACGCGAGCGTCGGATTGATGCCGTAGCGCTTCAGCGTGACGCCGTCGCGGTAACTCCCGGAATCCTCGTACAGCCCGGTCACACGGAATGCGGCACTCTCCCCGATCGGCTCGCCGAAGTCGGCGACAAGGCGCCGGCGCTGCTGCTCGCCCAGTTGCAGTGACAGCTCGCGGTGCTGCTGGCCATCGGCCACCTTGCTGACCCGGTTGAGCACGCCGCCGGAACCGCCGCGGCCGAAGATCATTGCGTTCGGCCCCTTCAGCGCCTCCACCCGTTCGATGTTGTACAGGTCGCGGAAGTACTGCACGTCGTCGCGCATGCCGTCGATGAACAGATCGGCCGTGGAGCCGTTGCCGCGCAGTATCGGCGCATCGCGGTGGCCCTCGCCCTGCCCCATGCCGACGCCGGGCATGTAGCGCACGGCGTCGGCCATGCTCGTCATCGCCAGGTCGCGGATCAGGTCGCCGGTCACCACCGTGATCGACTGCGGGATATCGCGCAGCAGGGAACGCGTCCGGGTCGCCGTGTCGGTGCCGGCCGCCGCGTAGCCGTCGACACTCGCCGCACGGACATTGACCGGCTTGAGATTGGTGGCCTGTTCCGGACCCGACGCGGATCCGGCGACGACGGGCGGGGCGAACGCGAGAAGAAGCGCCGCAGCGAGCGCCGCAGCGAGAGGGTTCGGATTGGACATGGAGCTGCCTTGGGTGGACGGACGGACACATCGGCCCGGTTGGGTATCGGACGATATTGATATTTATTCTCATTTGCAAGATCTTGCGATTGCTCCGGTTGTGCCTTTCGCGCATGCGGGAAGCTGCGCAACGATTGGCTTCGCGGCGCCGCACGCCCGGCGGCCGCGAATCCACGCCCCCCCTGCCCGTGATGGCAACCGGAACCCGTTCGCGGTGGGCTGCACCCATCCTTCCGCACGGCCGCCTGCCGCACCGGCCGGCGCACCGAACCGCCCTTCGACGAACAGCCTTCTGGACGGCCACTTGCGCGGAAACTCTCGCCGGGCATAGCCTGCGGGCGCGTCCCCACGATCCCCCTGCGTCTCCGCGCAGCGTGCACGGACGCATCCAGCCCATCGCTGTCAGGAGGTCGCCATGTCGTCCGCAAGCCTGGCCGTAGCTCATCGTCCCCACCCCGACCGCATCGCCGCCATCAGCGCGGCGATCGCACTCAACCTGGCCGTGATCGTGATCGCCTCGCGGCCGAGCGCCCCGGCGTTCTTCCACGCGATCGAGCAGATCAACCCGATACCCACGCTCCGTCTGGACGAACCGAAGCCGCCCCTGCCTCTGCCGCCGATCACGATGAAACCCCTGCCGCATCCGCCCGCTGCGCCCGTTGCGCACCCGCGGCCAAGTAGTCCGCCGATCGCTGCGCCCCCCGCCGAAGGCAACGTCGCCGCGCCGTCGGCGGCCCCGAGCCTGCTGCCGACCGCAGCCACGCCCGGCCCGACAGCGGCGGCGCCAGTCGAGGCCAGCCTGGCCTATCGCTCGGCCCCGCTGCATTTCCCCACCCGCGCCCTGCAGCAGCGCATGCACGGCACGGTGCTGCTGCGCGTGCTGGTGGATGAAACCGGCAAGCCGGTGCAGGTGTCGGTGGAGCACGGCAGCGGCTACCTGCTGCTGGACCGCAGCGCTGCCGAACAGGTGCTGGCCGGCTGGCAATTCCAGCCGGCGATGGTGGATGGGCAGCCGGTGCGCGCATGGGCGCGGGTGCCGGTGACATTCGACCTGCGCGACTAGCACTTTCGCTGCAGGCGCCCGGCCGGCGAGCGCCGTCCGGGCGCCGCGCGCCGGTGCCGCCGAAACACTATTGGCTTACGCACCTTTAACGATATGCATGCTCCACTGGCGATTGTTCACCCTGCCAGGTTCCACGCATGGGCAAGTACCAGCATCTCCTGAAGATCCTGCGCGCGATCGCGCTCGAGCACACCGCCGTCGAACACCCCGATCTCGCCACCATGGCGCGCGAACTGGGTCGCGTGGTGCACCAGGATGCCTCGGCGCTGGCCGGCCGGCTGGCCGACCTGCGGCAGCGCCGGCACGGTTTCGAACGCTGGCAGCTGGCCGAGCGCAACAAGCCGCCGGTCAGCGTGCTGGTGCTGGCCTGGCCGCCGAACCACGCCACGCCGGTGCACGACCACAGCGGCCTGTGGGGTCTGGAAATGTCCCTGGTGGGCGCGCTCGAGGTGCAGTCGTACGACCGCGCCGATTCCGGCGAACTGAGCCTGCATGGCCGCCATTGGCTCGGCCCGGGCGACGGTTTCTTGTTCGAGAGCGACCGCGCGCAGGCCTACCGCTGCCGCAACCTGTCGCGGCACGACACCGCGCTTTCGCTGCACGTCTACGGCGGCGAGCTGGCCGGGCACGTCATCGGCGCGCGGGCCGAACCTGCCAGCCGCTGGATGGTGCCGCCGCGACGCAGCGCCATCGCCGGCCGCCTGTCCGGCTGACCGCCCGCCACCGCACGCACGGGGGAGTCCATGTTTCGACGGGTCGCCATCATCGGCGGCGGCGCCGCGGCCGCCACGCTGCTCAGCGAGCTGCTGGAGCGCGCGTCGGCGCAGCCGCTGCAGCTGGACTGGTTCACCGGCGACGGCGCGCCGGCACGCGGGGTGGCCTACGGCACCATGTCGGAGCGCCATCTGCTGAACGTGCGCGCGGCTTCGATGAGCATGTTCGCCGGCAGGCCGCGCGGCTTCCTGGATTTCGTGCAGCGCGACGACCCCGCCGTCGCCGGCACCGACTTCCTGCCGCGCCGCCGCTATGGCGACTACCTCGAGTCAGAGGTGGCGCGCGCGCTGCAGCATGGCAAGACGCGCGGGCACCACATCAACATCATCCCGTTTGCGGTCGATGCGCTGGTGCCCGAGCGTGATGGCGTCACCGTGATCCACGGCGAAGAAAGCCATCAGGCCGACGCCGCCGTGCTGGCGCTGGGCGCGCTGCCGCCGCAGCCGCTCCCCGGGGTCGGCGCTGCCGCGCTCGCCAGCGGCCGCTACGTGGTCGACCCGTGGCCGCTACTGGCCGGTGCCGCCGAGCTGCAACCGCCGCCGCGCAAGGTGGTGCTGATCGGCCTGGGGCTGACCGCGGTCGACGTGCTGCTGGAACTGTCCGTGCAGTGGCCGCAGGCCGAGTTCGTCGCGATCTCCCGCCACGGCAGCTTGCCGGAGGCGCACCTGCCCGCAGCCGCCGCCCCCAGCGGCGACGGCGCCGAGCTGGTCGAGGCGATGCGCGACGCGCCGGAGATCCGCCGCTGGATGCGCCTGCTGCGCGAGGCGATCGCGCAGGAAGGCACCGAGTGGCGCGCCGTCGTCGACAGTCTGCGCCCGCACCTGCCGGCACTGTGGGCCGAGCTGTCGCCGGAGCAGCGCGCGCGCTTCATGCGCCACGCGCGCTGGGCATGGGAGCGCGTGCGCCACCGCATGCCGCCGCAGGTATGCGAGGCGATCGCTGCGCTCGAACGCGACGGCCGGCTGCAGCGCCAGTGCGGACGCGTGCACGCGGTGGAGCTCGCCGGCGATGCGCTGCAGCTGACCGTGGGCCACGCCGGCGCAACCCGCACGCTGGACGCCGACCTGGTGATCCAGACCGTGGGCCTGGAGACCGACCTGCGCCGCTGCAACCACCAGCTGCTCAGCCAGCTGCTCACCAACGCGCACATCGCACCCGACCCGCTCGGCCTCGGCGTGCAGGCCGACAGCGACGGCCACCTGTGCGATGGCGAGCGCTACTGGCCGAACCTGTTCGCCATCGGCAGCCTGCTGCGCGGCACCTTGTGGGAATCCACCGCGATGCCGGAAATCCGCCAGCAGGCGCGCCACCTCGCCGACCAGCTGCTCGGCGGCTGAGCGACTGTTCATGATCTCCACATGCCCGGCGTTGCCATCGAGCGGCCCGCGGCGCCCGCGATGACCGCCAGCCTGCTCACCGCCGGCATCGCTACGGCGCACCTGCTGGGCCTGTTCGCGGCGATGCATGCGGTGATGCACATGCGCACGCCGCAGGGCGCGGTTGGCTGGACGCTCGGCCTGCTGCTGCTGCCCTACGTGACCCTGCTGCCCTACCTGTACCTGGGCTCCAGCCGCTTCCTCGGCTACCACGCCGGACACCGCGCGCCGGCGGCGCCCGCGCTGTCCACCACGGCCGACGCCGCGGCGCCGGTCGACCCGGGCTGCGAGCGCTACGCCGCGATCAGCGCGCTGCAGCGAAGGCCGTTCCGCAGCGGCCACCGCCTGCGCCTGCTGATCGACGGCGCGGCCGCGTTCGAGGCCATGCTCGGCGCGATGGCCGACGCCCGGCACAGCCTGCTGGTGCAGTTCTTCATCATCCACGACGACGCGCTCGGCCGGCGCCTGCAGCAGGTGTTGCTGGAACGCGCCGCCGCCGGCGTGCGCGTGTGCGTGCTGTTCGACGGCATCGGCAGCCACGCGCTGCCGCAGCACTACGTCGAGACCCTGCGCACCGGCGGCGTGGCGATCCACCGCTTCGCCACCCGCCGCTGGCGCAACCGCTTCCAGCTGAACTTCCGCAACCACCGCAAGATCCTGGTGGTGGACGGCACGCGCGGCTTCGTCGGCGGGCTCAACGCGGGCGACGAATACCTGGGCCTGAAGCCGCCGCTGGCGCCGTGGCGCGACACCCAGCTGGAACTGGCCGGACCGGCGGTGGCCGACCTGCAGCAGCTGTTCGCCGACGACTGGCAATGGATCACCGGCACGGCGCTGCCGCTGTGCCCGGTGCCGCCCGCCGACGGCCATGCCAGCGCACTGGTGGTGGCCTGCGGCCCGGCCGATCCGCAGGAGACCGGCTCGCTGTTCTTTGCTGCCGCGATCAACGCAGCGCGCCAGCGCGTGTGGCTGAGCACGCCATACTTCGTGCCTGACAATGCGGTGCGCGCCGCGCTGCAGCTGGCGGTGCTGCGCGGGGTCGACGTGCGCGTGCTGATCCCCTCGCGCCCGGACCACCGCACCGTATTCCTCGCCTCCACCCTGCACGCCTACGCCGCCGTGCGCGCCGGCATCCGCGTGTTCCGCTACCAGCCCGGCTTCCTGCACCAGAAGGCACTGCTGATCGACCGCGACACCGCCGCGATCGGCAGCCTGAACCTGGACAGCCGCTCGTTCCGGCTCAACTTCGAGGTCGCCGCGCTGGCAGTGGACCATGCCTTCACCGCCGAGGTGGCGGCGATGTTCAACGCCGACTTCGCCCGCGCCAAAGCCATCGACGAGCGCGAATACCGCGAGGCGCCCTATCTGCGCCGGGTGGCCATGCATGTGGCACGCTTGTTCGACCCCCTGCTGTAGGAACACCCGTGCGCCGACTCGTCCTGTTGCTCTGCCTGCTGGCCACCAGCGTGGCCGCTCGTGCCGGCGAGGCGCCGCGCTTCGTGGAACGCTTGCTGCAGCTACACGGTGCCAGCTACCGCTACCAGGTGTTCGTGCCGGACGGCTGGACGGCCAAACGCGACTGGCCGGTAGTGCTGTCCCTGCACGGCAGCGGCGAGCGCGGCAGCGACAACCGCGCCCAGCTTGGCCAGGGCCTGCCGCGCTGGCTGGCGCAGCACGGCGCGGATTTCCCGGCCGTGGTGGTGATCCCGCAGGCGCCTGACGGCAGCCAATGGAACGGTGCGATCGAGGCGATGGCGCTCAAGGCGCTCGACGACAGCATCGGCGAATGGCACGGCGACCGCCGGCGGCTTTACCTCACCGGCCTGTCGATGGGCGGCTACGGTTCCTGACAGATCGCGCTGGATCACCCCGGCACGTTCGCCGCCGCCGCGATCATCTGCGGCGGCATCCGTCACCCGAACGACAGCCTCGAGCTGCAGGTGGAGGGCATTCCCGCCGACGTCGGCGACCGCTACGCCTGGGTCGCCGCACATATCGGCGCGCTGCCGACGTGGATCTTCAACGGCGCCGATGACGACGTGGTGCCGCCGGCGGAATCGCGCCGCATGTACGCCGCGTTGCAGGCGCGCGGCAGCGAGGTGCGCCACACCGAATTTCCGGGCGTCGGCCACGTCTCCTGGCCGCAGGCCTACGCCACCGCGTCGCTGTGGCCGTGGATGTTCGCGCACCGCCTGCCGGCGCGCTGAGGAACCGCTACCTGCGCCCGCCGAAGCGGCGACGCCAGTCGCCGCTGGCGACTACCCAGCCGACGTAGATGCCGAGCGCCACGCCGAGCAATTCGCACAGCGCGCGCAGGCCCATGTGATCCGGGTCATGCACTCCGGCCAGCTTCACTTTCAGCAGCTGCAGCGACTGCAACCGGCCGTAATTGAAATAGAACAGGTTCCACAGATCGCCACTGGCGGTCAGCGCGGTCGCCAGCAGGAACGACCAGCCGATCTTCTGGCCCCAGCCCCAGCCGTTGCGCCGGCCGAGCCAGTGGAACACGAAAAACAGCAGCAGTCCCGCCGCCGCCGAGATCAGGCCGGCCTGGAGCCCGCCGACGATCCCGTAACCCATCCACGACTGGTCGTACTGCATCACCTGCCCCTGATTCGTATTGCCGCTGCAGCGCGCATTATGGGTCATGCCGGCGCATCGCGGTACGCGCGCTAGACTGGTCGGACCCTCCCTGCGCCTCCCACGCCATGAGCCAGCCCCTCTTATCCCATGCCGCGCTGATCGTGGTCGACGTGCAGCCAGACTTCATGCCCGGCGGCACGCTGGCCTGCCACGAGGGCGACGCGATCGTGCCAGGCCTCGACGCACTGCTGCGCGCGCGCCGCTTCCGTCACGTGGTGGCGACCCAGGACTGGCACCCGCGAGGACACGTCTCATTCGCCAGCTCGCACCCGGGCCACGCGCCGTTCGAGCAGATCGCGCTGTACGGCCAGCCGCAGACACTGTGGCCGGAGCATTGCGTGCAGGGGACGCCCGGCGCCGCATTGCATCCGGGTGTGGACTGGTCGGCGCTGAACGCGGTGATCCGCAAAGGCAGCGACGGCGCCGTGGATTCCTACAGCGGCTTCCGCGAGAACCACGGCCCGCACGGCACGCGCCCCAGCACCGGCCTGGCCGGCTGGCTGCGCGAGCGCGGCGTGGACGAGGTGGTCGTGTGTGGACTGGCGCGCGACGTATGCGTGCTATGGACCGCGCAGGACGCGCAGGCACTGGGCTTCCGCGCCAGCGTGCTATGGGACCTCAGCCGCCCGGTGACGCCGGCCAGCGACGAGGCCACCCGCGCCGCGCTGCAGGCGCAGGGTATCGGCATCGTGGAATCAACGACGTTCGCCGGTTGACGGCGAGGCACGGCTCCCTCCCCTGCAACGCAGGGAAGGGTCGGGTGGGGTGCTCTTGCCCTTTTTCGCCCGCGTGGAGCACCCCCTAAGGACTCCCTGCGGTCGCCAACCTCCCCCTGCCTTGCAGGGGGAGGCGCATGGCGTTGACTTCCCCGCCCGCGGTGCGGGGTGCCCCCAATTCAGGTTTCGTCCTCGCCGCTGGCGCGCACCCGCGGTTCGCCATCCGCGTCGATCTCCACGCTGAGCGTGATCGGCCGGCAGCAGACCTGGCAGTCCTCGATGTACTGCTGGCTGGGGATCGAGGCATCGACCAGGATCTCGATCGGTTCGCCGCAGTAGGGGCAGTCGATAGTGTGCGGGGTGAGCATGGCGCATCTCGGCAAGCGGGTCTGCGAGTACACCACGGCACCGTACCGGCGACGCTGCGACGCTCAACGCTCGTACGGCGGCCACGCCTGCGGCAGGCCGATCCAGAACAGCGCGTCGCGGGCGCAGCGCGGAGCCAGCTTCAGCAGTTCGTTGTCCTTGCTGATCAGCCAGCGCGCGCCCGCAGCCTGCGCCAGTTCCAGGAATTTCTGGTCGTCCGGATCGGCGCAACACGGCAGCGGCAGCGCGGTCGGCGCCATGGCCAGCTCGTCGGGCAGGCAGCGCACCAGCGCATCGAACGCCGCCTCGATCGCCGGCCGGGTGGCGTCGGTGACCGGCAACTGCGGGTAGTGCAGCACGCGCCGCCACTCGTCGCGGCAGTCCGCTCGCGTCACCGCCTCGATCGTGCCGCGCTGCATCGCCACGTGCAGCGCGGCGGACTGCGCGTCGTGGAACACGAACAGGTCCAGGCACACGTTGGTGTCCAGCACGATGCGTGGCACGGGCGGCTCGTCTGCGTTCATCGCGCCATGATGAGGCAAGCGGGCCACGCGATACACTGCACGCCCCACCCCAGCCGGAGCCGCCGCCGATGGCCGAGCGCGAGTTCAACGACTACCTTGCCCGCTCCGGCGCCACGCTGGAGGGCTCGCGCTACGCAGCATGGCTGGCGATCACCCCGCGCCGCCACGGTTTTCCGGTGTACTACGCGATCTGCGAGAACCGCAGCTTCCGCGACAAGGACCTTGCCGAGGCCGCTGCTGCCAAGGCGCTGGCCGACATGCAGGGGCTGGAAGCGGACGGCACGCCGATCTTCCCCGAGGATTACACGGGCTTCGACGATTAAGCGCTGGGCCTGCTTGTGATGGCGAGCGGCGGGCAGTGCCCGCCCTACGCCGCGGCAAACTCCTGCAAGCGTTCCACCGCCGCCGGGATCGCTGCCGGCGCGTCCACCGTGAGCATGCGCGGCTCGTCGGCGGCCAGGCCGTTCTCCAGCTCGTGCGCCCAGGTCACGTGGTAGGGTAGGTGCACGCCCCAGCCGCCCAGGCGCAGCACCGGCTCGATGTCCGAGCGCAGCGAGTTGCCGACCATGGCGAACTGTTCTGGCTGCAGTGCAAATTCGCCCAGCACGCGGCGGTAGGTGGCGGCGTTCTTTTCCGAGACGATCTCGATGCGGCGGAACAGGTCGGCCAGCCCGGACTCGGCCACCTTCTTCTCCTGGTGGAACAGGTCGCCCTTGGTGATCAGCACCACCTCGTACTTCCCCGCCACCGCCTCGACCGCTTCGCGGATGCCCGGCAGCAGGTCCACCGGATGCTGCAGCACCGTCTTGCCCAGCTCGACCAGGCGATGGATGTCGGCCGCCGAGATGCGACCATCGCTGACCGCGATTGCGGTCTCCACCATCGACAGCGCCATGCCCTTCGCACCGTAGCCGAACAGCTTGAGGTTGCGCTGCTCGGTGGCCAGCATGCTGTCGTGCACGTGCTGGTCGCCCAGGTCCACGTAGCGCCCCATGATCGCGGCGAACGCCTCGCCGGCCGCGCGGTAGTAGCCCTCGCTGTGCCACAGCGTGTCGTCGCCGTCGAAACCGATCAGTTGCAACATGCTCGTTCCGTTCCCTCTGTTCCGTCGCCCGGAGTTCGTGAAGAATCGGGCCTCGGCGCATGGCCGGACTCGCCCATGCGGCCGAAAAATTCAAAGCCTCTCAGCCGAAATCGCTGCCGGGACGCAGGTTGATGTGCAACGCGGCAGCCAGTTCGCGCATCGGCTCGCTGTCGCGGGTCAGGGTGATCCAGCCGGCGTATGAATCGTCGTCGGTTTCCCACGTCCACAAGGTATAGCCGGATTCGGCCAGCCGATCGTAGGCGATGCCGAGCAGGCTGCCGGCATCGGCATCGTCGAAATAGTCGTCGTCGTCCGGATCGCCGCCCCAGTCGATCGACAGGTTCCAGCGCGCGGCCAGTTCGTCCAGCGCCTGTACCAGCGAACGCAGGTCATCCTCGGCGACCATGAAGCCCGAGCGCCAGTCGATCACCCGCGCGATCAGCGCCACCGGCTCGGCGTCGCCGTCTTCGGCGAACGCCTCGCGGTATTCGCCGAACTGCTGCAGCGCCGTCTCCTCGTCGCCGGGGTTGATCAGCAGCAGCAACTGCCACACCTTCGCCTCGACCGAGTCGTCCTCGTCGAAGTCGTGATCGTCCTCGAAATCGTCGTCGTCGCGCATTTCAGGCGCCGACCCGCCGCCGCACCGCATCCATGTCGCGGATCGGGCGAACCTCGATCGCGCCGGTACGCGACCACGGGAAGGCCGAGGCAATGCGCACCGCCTCGTCCATGTCGGCGGCCTCGATCAGGTTGAAGCCGCCCAGGTATTCCTTGGTCTCGGCGTACGGGCCGTCGACCACGCTGGTGGCGCCGTTGCGTACGCGCACGGTACGCGCGGTCGAGGGCGCCTCCAGCTGTTGCGAGTCGTGCAGCTGCCCGTTCGCGCGCAGGGCGTCGGCCTTGGCGAAGCAACCGTGCATCAAGGTGTCGAACTCGCCTTCGGGCAGCGCGTCCAGCAAGGTATCGTCGCAGTAGATCATCACGAGAAATTTCATGGCGTCCTCGGCGGGGAAGCAGGGCGAAGGAGCGATAATGCCGCAATGAGCACCGCGCCCGATAGCTTGCACGCCCTGTCCTGCCATCCGATCGCCTTCGTGCGCTCGCCGTATGCGCAGCGCATCGACGCGCCGCACCAGCCCACCGTGGTGGCCGGCACCGAGACCGGGGTAGCGGCCGAGGCCGTGATCGAGTTCGTGCCAGGCTTTCCCGCGGCGGCGTTCCGCGACCTGGCCGGCTTCGAGCGGATCTGGCTGCTGTTCGCGTTCCACCGCAGCGAGGGCTGGAAAGCCGAGGTGCGCCCGCCGCGCGGCGGCGGCAAGCGCAGCGTGCTGGCGACGCGCTCGCCGCACCGGCCGAACGCGCTCGGGCTGTCGGCGGTGGAACTGGTGGCGGTGGAGGAAGGCGCGCTGCGGGTGCGCGGGGTGGACCTGCTCGACGGCACGCCGATCCTCGACATCAAGCCTTACGTGCCTTACGCGGACGCGTTTCCGCAGGCACGCGCAGGCTGGATCGACACAATCGACGCGGCGCAGGGCCGCGGCTCCGCGCCGGGGCCGCGCAAGCCGCGGGCGCGGCCACGCGGCGCCGGCGACGTCAGCGCCTCATGAACAGCTGCCGCAGCAGGTGCTGCCGCCGCTGACGTGGATCTGCTGCGGCTCGGACACGCGAGCGGCCTCGTAACCCGCCTCGCGCAGGGCGGTGATGACCTGGCCGGAGGTCAGCTGCGCCGATACGTCGATCTGTCCGGCGACGGCATCCGCGGTGACCTTCGCGGTGGCGTCATGGGCACGCAGGATGGCGGCGATGGCGCCGGTGTCGCCGGCAAGATCCTTCACTTGAAACAGCATCGGTACGGTCTCCAGGGTTGAGGGCGGCCTATCCGCCGGCGGCGATGGTGACGGCCGCCCCGCCCGGGCGCCCTGACCGGGATCAGGGCAATCCCAGTCGGTGAGACGCGCGCCCGGCATGCGGCGCGGGCCGGCGCGGAGCGCTCCGCCGCCGTCACCGATGCATTGGCAGTGGATCGGTTCCAACCCTGGCCGCGCCATTTCCGCACCTGGCGCGGCCTTTTTTTGCTTCATGGAGCGCCGCCTCGACTCGAAATGTCCACCCCCGTCGTCATTCCGGCGAAGGCCGGAATGACAGTGGGGAGGATTGTCGCAGCCTCGACACTGTGGGCAGTGATCAGGGAAAAGACCCCGCGGCGGGCCACGGCGTGCGGCGAGCGCGCTTCTGAAAATATTCCGGACAGCAGGCGCAAGCCGGGATGACGAACAAAACCGGATTGTTCGGGGTTCCCTCACGGCGGCGTCGCAACCACCGGCAGCCACGGCGACACGCGCGGGCGATCCAGCGCGGCGAGCAGCGGCGGGTCGCGGTCGTACACGTCGGGGCGGAAGCCGACCCGGCCGTCCTCGCGCAGGTCCACCGTCCAGTACGCCAGCAGCAGGGTCACCGGCTTGCGCAGCATCACGGTCTGCGTCTTCAGCGTGTCGATCGCGCCGTCGATGCCCGCGCGGTTCCAGCGCTGCTGATCATCCAGCAGCAGCTCGGCCAGCTCGCGCGGGCGTTCCACCCGGATGCAGCCGGAGCTGAAGGTGCGCTGCTCGTTGGCGAACAGCTCCTGATGCGGGGTGTCGTGCATGTACACCGCGTAGTCGTTCGGGAAGCGGATCACCAGTCGACCCAGCGAATTGCCCGGGCCGGCGTCCTGGCGCAGCACGATGCCGCGCGGGTTGGCCCAGTCCACGCTGGAAGGCGACAGCTCGCGGCCCTGGCCGTCCAGCACGCGGATGCGGTTGGCGGCCAGGTAGCCGCGGTTCTTGCGTACCTTGGGCAGGATGTCGTTCTTCAGGATGGTCGGCGGCACCGTCCAGGTCGGATTGAGCGTGAGGTAGGTGATCTTCGACTTGAACACCGGCGTGCTGCGATAGGGCTTGCCCACCTGCACGCGCGAACGCCACACCGGCTTGCCGTCCTTGTAGTAGGCGACCTGGTAGCCGGCGATGTCGACCACCACGAAATCGCCCTGCAGCTGGTACAGCAGCCAGCGCGCGCGCTCCAGGTTCACGCGCAGCTGGCCGATGCGCGCCGCGACCGGCACGTTCAGCGCCGCCAGGGTGGCCTTGCCCAGGTGGCCGTCGGGCGCCAGGTACTGTTCGCGCTGGAACTGCTCAAGCGCAGTTTCCAGCGCCGGGTCGTACAGGTCGTCCGTACCACTGCCCACCGCGAGACCGCCCTGCTGCAGCCGCTGGCGCAGCGCCGGCACGCGCGCGTCGTGGCTGCCCGGTTTCAGCGTGGGGCCGTCGGCGATCGCGGGCCAGCCACCTTGCGCCGCCACCTCACGCAACTTCACCAGCGCAGTGCGCAGCTGGGCATACAGCGGGTTCTGCGGCCGCGCCCGCGCGAACAGCTCGCCGATCGCGCCCCGCGCCAGCGCGTCGCGCACGGCCTTCAGGCCCTGTGCCGGATCGAGCTGGCGCGGGTCGTAGTTCCAGTGCGTGTCCAGCGTGGCGGGGTCGACCTTGCCGCGATACAGATGCAGCAGCGCCGCCAGGCAGGCATCGGTGGCCAGCAGGTCCAGTTGCGCACGCTGCGTCGGCGTGGCGCGCGGGTCGGCCAGCACGCTGCGCTGGCGCTGCAGCTCGGCCAGCGAGTAGTCCTGCGGGTCGAGGCCGTCGTCGGCCACGTCGCGCAGCGCGGCCAGCAACTGGTCGAGGTCCACCGCCCGCGTCCACGCCGGCGCGAACTGGTTCTGCTCGTAGAACATCGTCACCGCATCGCCGGGCGTGGTGAGGACATCGGCGTTGGCGTGCGCGGCGCGCCACTGCTCGACCCGCTCGCGGATCTGCTCGGCCACCGGACTCAGCGGCTGCTCCGGCGCGGGCTGCGGCAGCGCGGGCTGCTGCGCATGTGCCGCAGCCCCCACCAGCAGGCCCAGCACGAGGACGCCGTGAACGATGCGGGAAAATCTGGATGGCACGGCACGATCCTGCGCAAGGGACCGCCTTGTCATAACACAGCCTCCGGTCAGCGCAAGCGGACGACGGGTTCGCACGGGCCTCACGGGCGAGTACGAACAGGCTCTTAACAGAAGACTGCTAGGATCGGCAGCCACATGTTCGCCCCCTAACCGTTTCGATGAGCCGACTCCCGCGCCACGCTGCCGCCCTGACGCTGTTCCTCGCTGCCGCCGGTTTCAGCGCGGCCCACGCGGCCACGCCGTCGCTGCAGGACGCCCTCAGCCAGCTCGCCCCGCAGGCGAACCCGAAGGTGATCGGGCTGGCGCTGGCCGCCACCGAATGCGCTGCGGCGCAGGGCCAGCCGCCGTCCGACCGGCTGGCGGTGATCGACTACTCGAAGCCTTCGACCGAGCCGCGGCTGTGGGTGTTCGACCTGGCCAAGCGCAAGCTGCTGTACCACGAGCTGGTGGCGCACGGACGCAACACCGGCGACAACCTGGCAACGCGGTTCTCGAATACGCCGGAAAGCCTGCAGTCCAGCCTGGGCCTGTTCCGCACGCTGGACACCTACGCCGGCCGCAACGGCTACTCGCTGCGCATGGAAGGCCTCGAACCGGGTACCAACGACCACGCGCTGGAGCGCGCGCTGGTGATCCACGGCGCGGCCTACGTCAACCCCGCGCTGGCCCATCAGCAGGGCCGCATCGGCCGCAGCTACGGTTGCCCGGCGGTGCGTAGTGCGATCGCGCGGCCGCTGATCGACGCGCTCAAGGGCGGCCAGTACGTGTTCTCCTACTATCCCGATTCACGCTGGCTCAACGCGTCGCCGTACCTCAAGTGCAGCAGCGGGCGGGCCATGACCGCCAGCATCAACGCGCCCTGAACCGCCGCCGCCACGCCGCGCCGCTGCCGGGTTACCCTGCCGGCATACGCCCCCGCCGGAGGCATCGCATGAAAACCCTGCCGTGGCTGCTCCCGCTGGCCCTGGCCGCCTGCACGGCGGCACCGGACTCCGGCACGCCGGCGCCCGCGCCTGCCGCGGCCAGCCGCATGGCAGCATCGACCGCTACCCTGACGCGCTACCACTGGCAACTGCACGACGCCGTCGACGCCCGCAACCGGCGCCTCGACGCGCTGTTCGGCCAGACCGACCGGCCGCCGTTGCAGCTGGAGTTCAGCGCTGGCCAGCTCAGCGTGCGCAACGCCTGCAACGCGATCGGCAGCGACTACCGGATCGTCGACGGCCACCTCCTCGCCACCACGCCGCGGCAGACCATGATGGCCTGCACCGACGCTACCCTGGTGCAGCGCGAAGCCACCATCAAGGCCGTGCTGCAGGGTAGGCCCTCGCTGATCGTGTCGACCGCCGACGACACGCCGCTGCTCACCCTGGCCACCGCCAACGGCCGGACGCTCACCTTTGCTGGCCAGCCCACCGCCGAAACGCGCCATGGTGGCCCCGGCGAAACGGTGTTCCTGGAAGTGGCCGCGCAGACAGTGCCGTGCCAGACCGCGCACGGAAGCTGCCTGCAGGTGCGCGAACGCCACTACGACGCGGACGGCCACCGCGTCGGCGAACCCGGCCCCTGGCAGCCGCTGCCACAGGACATCGAGGGCTACCGGCACCAGCCCGGCGTACGCAACGTGCTTCGCGTGAAACGCTACGCGCCGGAACAACCGCCGGCCGGCGCGTACGTGCTGGACCAGGTGATCGAGAGCGAGACCGTCAAGGCGCAGCCCTGAGCCGCGTCAGAGCGTGCACGCCGGCGCTGCGCCGATCGCCCCCGGTGTAGTCGAACACTGCGCCGTCGGCGCCCACGCGGCGGAAGGTGACCCCGGTGCGCTCGACGCGGAACCACGAATGGTGCGCGCAGCCGAGTTGCTGCGCGCCCGTCGCCGTGTCATCCGCTTCGGCCTGTAGCCGGGGCCCGATGCCCGCGCCTCAGCGCGTCGCCCCCAGCAAGCCCACGTGATACCCGGCCGCACGCAACCTGGCGGTGGCCTTCGCGTTCAGCACCAGCAGCACGATCAGGCTGACCAGCGGCACGAACATCAGCACGATCAGGATCACCCGCACCGGCATCGAATAACCCAGCCCCGAGCACAGGCGGAACGTGCCGATCAGCCCCATCAGCACCGCGCCCAGCACCAGCAGCAGGCCGATCGGGCCCAGGAAGGTCCGCGCGGCGGCGCCGGCGAAATAGGCGAGGATCGAATAGATGATCAGTTTCTGCGCGCTCGCCACCTGCTCGATGCCGGCGTCGTTCGCCACCGGCGCGGCCATGGCGGCCTTCGGCGCCTCGTAAGGATTGTAGGTGTTCATTCCCTTTCCCCTGTTGGTTGACTGGAACCTCGGCGGCGGGAACCGGCCGATGCCGCCACGCGTGGGCAGCTGCCGTCCCGGCCCGAAGGCCGGGGCGGAAAACTCCCGCGCCGCGATACGTATCCCCTGCTCCCTCCGCCGGCGATTATGCCCGACGCCGATGCGTCCGCTTACGGCTCGCCGGGGCGATCGCGCAACAGCGCCCGCATCTTCAGGTACACGCCGTTGCTCCAGCCGAAGCCGATCACGTTGGCGGTGTAGCCGGCGCTTATCTTCACGTCGGCGTTGCCGCTGGCCATGTTGTATTTCTCGCGGATGGTGCCGTCGTGGGCGAGGCTGCGGTCGATGGTGGCGGTGAATTCGCCCGCGATGCGGCGGGCGTCGTCGTGGAAGCCGTAGGCGTCCAGCCCGGCCACCGCCAGCCAGTTGGTCGGCGCCCAGCCGAACGGCGCATCCCACTGCGCGCCGCTGGCGTGGTCGCTGGTCTGCAGGCCGCCCTTGCGCTCGAAGATGCCGAGCTTGCCGCGCAGCGATTCGGCCTGCGCCGGCGAGGCCGCGCCGGCCCACAGCGGGTAGAAAGTGGCGACGAAGTGATAGTCGGACGGCTTGCCGCGCACGAAGTCGTAATCCATGTACATGCCCTGGTCGGCGCGCCACAGGTACTTGTCGATCGCCGCGCGCCGTGCCGCGGCGGCATCGGCCCAGCGTGCGGCATCCGCCGTGTTCCCCAGCTGCACGGCGAAGTCGTGCAGGTCGCGCTCGTAGCGATACAGCAGGCTGTTCAGGTCGACCGGCGCGTAGTGGTGGGTGGAGCCGCTGAACGGACCCACGCGGAAGCTGGTGTCGAAACCTGACTCGCGCATCGCGCGGTCGCCGAGGTAGAAGTCGGCGCTCAGGCGATAGCCTTTCGACCAGGCACCGGCGCAGACCTTCGAAGCCTCGACGTCGCAGCTGGTGGTCTTCAGCCGCGCGGCTTCCGCTGCGTCCGGATGCTCGGCGGCCTTGACCAGGTAGCCAGGATCCTGCGACGGGTGCTTAAGCAGCCAGTCGATCACGCCGCGCAGGTAGCTGCTGTCGCGCATCTCCAGCACCGGCGCGGCGCCGCCGTAATCGTAGTAGCGCGCCAGGCCGGTGGCGCCGGCCTGATGCTCCTTGCGCGTCCAGGTGGAGTAGTCGCGCACGGCGAGCGGGTACGCATGTTCGAGCCACGCGCGGGCTGCGGCCTTGCTCTTGAAGCTGTCCGGGTCGTCCAGCACGGCACGCATCATCGAGCTCAGGAACGGCGGCTGCGAACGGGTCAGGTAATAGGTGCGGTTCGCGTTGAGCACCGCGCCGTAGTACTGCACCTCGAACAGCGCGTTCTCGACCATGTCGCGCGCCAGCGCCTCGCGGTGATCGGCAACCAGGCCAAGCACGATGAAATAGCTGTCCCAGCCGTACATCTCGTTGAAGAAGCCGCCCGGCACCACGTACGGATGCGGCAGATAGAGCAGCCCCTGCCGCGGCAGCGAGGTCGGCGCGACGTCGCCGAGCTGGTCGATCGCCCGCGGCAGCACGTGCACGTCGACGTTGCAGCGTTGCTTCACCGCGGCCAGGTCCGGCGGCGTCGGCAGGTTCGCCGGCAGGTACAGCACCGGCTGCGTGCCCACCTTGGGATCACGCAGCGCCGAGCAGTCGTCCATCGAGCGCGTCAGCGTGGTCCACGCGCGGTGGATGTAGGCCTGCGTCTTCTGCGCATCGGGCGCCTGCTTTGCCGGCACCGCGGTGACGAAGACAAACGACGCGACCAGCAGGAGGATTCGGGACAGCGGTTTCATCGACATGATCTTGCGTCCGGGGAAGGGGCGTGGCCCTGCATCATCACGCGGCTGGCACCGTTATGCTAGCGACGCCCCCGTGCCGATGCGTTCGAAGGAACCGCCATGCGCCTCATCCCGCTGCTGCTTGCCGTAGCCATGCTGTCGCTCCCGTTGCCGCCGGCGGCGGCGCAGACGCTGCGCGTGATGAGCTTCAACGTGCGCCTGCCCAGCCCCGACGACGGCGCCAACCGCTGGGAGCTGCGCCGCGACCTGATGGTGCGCACCATCCGCGAACAGGCACCCGACCTGATCGGCACGCAGGAGCTGTACAAGCTGCAGGGCGACTATCTGGTCGGCCAGCTCACGCACTACGCCTGGTTCGGGCGCGGCCGCCGCGGCGGCGACGGCGACGAGCACATGGGCGTGTTCTACCGCACCGACCGGCTCAAGGTGGTGGAGTCCGGCGACTACTGGCTGTCCGATACACCGGACGTTCCCGGCAGCATCAGCTGGGGCCACCCGTTCCCGCGCATGGTGACCTGGGCGGTCTTCGAGCTGAAGGCCGGCGGCCAGCGCTTCTACTACGCCAACACGCACTTCCCCTACCGCGACCAGGACGAACCGGCGCGCACCCGCGCGGCGCAGGAAATCCTCCATCGCCTCGAAGCCGTGCCCGCGAACCTGCCTATCGTGCTGACCGGCGACTTCAACACCACCCCGGCCAGCCCCGCCCACGCACTGCTCACCGGGCTGCTGCAGGACGCAAGGCTCGCTGCCGACACCCACGGCGGCCCCGAAGCCACCTTCCACGATTTCACCGGCACGCCGGACCGGCGCATCGACTGGATCCTCTACCGCGGCCTGCACGCCGATGCGGCACGCACGGTCACCACGCATCAGGACGGGCGTTACCCGTCCGACCACTTTCCGGTGGTGGCCGAATTCCGCTGGCCGCAGCACGACCGGGCGCACTGAGCCGCCTCCTCAATCAGTAGCGGCCGCCGCCGGCTGGGCTGCCGCTGCGCCCGGCGCCAGCGAATTCGCCCGCGCCTTGCCGCGTTCGCGCAGGCGCAGGAACGGGCGTTCGACCAGATAATGCAGCGCCGCCCCCAGCAGCAGGACCGCCAGCGCATAGGTGGCGAAAGCAAGCGCGCGCTGCCCCTGCAACGCGGTGCCGAACGTCACCTGCATAGGTGCAAGGCGATCTTGTGGCTGAGGTAGAGGGTGTAGGAAACCGCCGCCAGCCAGCCCGCGCCCGGCACGCGCCAGCGGCCGATCAGGCTGTGCCGGTCCGCGCCGGCAAACACCAGCAGGCCGAAGCCGAACGACAGCACTGGCCAGCCCGCGCGTTGGCGAGCAGGCCGGTACGTTCGCTGTTGCCGTAGCTGGTCAGCAGCCGTGGCGACGAGCAGCGCCGACGTTCCGGACAGGGCAGGCGGCAGGAATGTTCTCATCGTCATGGATCAGCCCGTGGTGCATGCACGACATGCCTGTAACCATGGCCCCCGCCGATGCGACCAACACCATCGGACCTCGCTGGCCCCACGTCCTGCCACCCTCACGGCTATCCGCGTCGCAACCGGCAGGCGATGTCGTACGCGGCGTTGATCTCCCTGGAGCGCCGTTCGGCCAACTGACGGAGATCTTCCCCGAGTCGGGCCACCTTGTCCGGGTGGTACTGGCTGATCTGTTGTCGGTAGGCACGCTCTATGTCGCCCAGGCTGGCGGATTCGGCAACACCAAGCACCTGGTACCACGCGGCCGGCGGCGCGGGCGGCGGCGCATCGCTCCATGCCGGGCCGTAGTCGCGCCAGTGGCCGTTCGCGTCGCCCCGCCCGTCCTGTCCATCGGACGGGCGACGCGATGACCTATCCTGTTCACCGGTGCCCGGCGAAAGCAGGTGGCTGACCAGCCGGTAGCCAAAGAACAGTCCGGCGAGAATGATGACGACCTGCGTGAGGGTCATGGCGTGTTGTCCTCGAAGTGCGTCAGGCAGGCCTGCAACGAATCGCTGGCTGCACTGCCCGGCTCCACGAAATCCAGGCTGGTGCGAATCCGCCCGCGCAGCAGATCGAGCAGCGTTGCCTGCTGCGCAGGTGGCAGCATCGACGCGGCGGCGCGACGCAGGTCGGGAACAGCTTGTTGTCGCAGGCTGATCTTCCTGACGATGTTCAGCGCGAATGGCGCGCACAGCAGCGCGTCGAAGGCCAGCGCCAGCACTGCCCGCGGCGAAAGGTTCAGCGCCTTCCGGCGGCGATACACCTGGACCAGCATCGCCACGATCACCAGGTAGGTCAGCAGCAGCCAGCCCAGCAGCACCGCATGCGAACCGAGCCAGAGCGCACATGGCAAACCCGCGAAGAACAGGCCCAGCAGCAGCCACGTCCACGGCGCCAAGGTCGCCAGCGTGAACCGGACGCGCTGCCATCGCACCCGCTGCAACGGCGATGCCGTGCCGGACCAGGCCAGCCGCAGCAGCACTCGATGCGGGCAGCACGGGTTCGGCAGGAACAGGTGCCGGCCGCCAAGTTCCAGTGACGAACCGCCGGAGACGACGAAACCGCGCCGCCGCGCCTCCAGCACCACCTCATCGTGGAACAGCAGCTGGGCGGCGTCGTACAGGTACAGGCCAAGCACACCGCCCATCAGCAACCACGGCTCGGACAACGCCATCCCTCAGCGCTTCTTCAGGAAGAACGACTTGAACCTGGCGCCCACGGCCACGAGGCCGACCAGCAGGAACTTCCAGGCCGCTGCCAGGAAACCGCCGATCACGGCGAAGAAGCCTTTCTTCGCGGCAACCGCCGCGGCTCCCCCGGTGATGAGCGCCGCCAGGCCATAGGCCGCGACGTGATCGCCGGGCTGGTACTCGCCGTAGGTTTCACCGGGCGAGAACTGGAAGCCCGGCACCGTATCCTTGAAGCTGCCGACGGCATCGCCGAGCCTGTCGGGCGCAGTGACGACCACCACTTCCATCACGCCATAGCGGCCCAGCAGGCGGGTGTTGTAGTTCACCACCTGCTGCTGCGTGCTGACGTCCTCGGCCAGGATCGACCAGGCCAGCGACTTGAGCTGGGTGTCGTATTCAGGCTTCGCGCTCCAGCCGAGCACCCGCAGCTCGTCCCAACCGCGCGAGCGCCGCTCCTTGTTGCTTTGCTCGGTGCCCCTGCGGATGGAGTCGAGGATGTCATCGGGATCGATCTGCTCGTTGTCTTTGATGTAACCGGTATCCGCGTACGAAAAATACGCCACCCAGTCGCCGCCATCGTCCACCAGCGCGTATTCGTCGTCATCGTTCGAGGGATTCTGCATCAACAGGTTCAACGCCTTGGTGCCCTTGTTGTCCAGGAACGCGTAACCCTTCGGCACCTGCAGCGAGGCGTGCGTGCCCAGCGAAACGGTAGTCGGCCCCCGCTGCCAGGGCAGCGCCTCGATCGGGTCGGTTTGCGCCGTGGCGGGCGCGCACAGGCATGCCACAAGCAGTGCCGCAAGCACTGGAAACAATCGCTTCATCCTTTTCCCCTGTTGATCCGTGAATATCCCCATCACGGCGTGCAGCCCCCGCTGCGTCGGTGACGGCACGCTCATGGAGCGTGCATCGGACTCGCCATGCCTGCGCACTTTGACGCCGGGCCGGCCATATATCAACCGTCCACCCTCGCTTGCGCACGGCATAGCTGCATGGCGAGAAGCGCGGCGCCCCGCTCACGCAACCTGCGGCGCACACCCGGCCCCTTCCCGGCGTACCGACCTGCATCACGCACCGGTGGAATACCTTCGGCGATCCGTGCGCATGCTCACCTGCGTTCACGACGCCGCCACCAAGCTTCCCCGGCGGCGGCGCTCAACTGCGAGCTCAACGCACCTTTCGTCGGGTCCCCATTGCGCGCTTGGTCCGCCTTTTCGATCAGTGACTACCGCGACTTGGTCATCACGCGCCGTCGCGCGTTTCCCGCAGGCGCAGGATGAACACGATCACCGGCACCGCTACGCCCGCCAGCGCCCATGGCAACCAGGCGTGATCGCGCAGCAGCCAGATCGACGTGGTCATCGACAACACGATCAGCGCGACCGCGCTGAACTTGGCGCGCCGCGGGATCGTGCGCTCACGCTCCCAGCGTGCGATCGCCGGCCCCAGCCGCGGCCGTGCCAGCAGCCAGCGGTGCCAGCGCGGCGAAGCACGCGACCAGCAGGCGGCGGTCAGCAGCAGGAACGGCACCGTCGGCAGCAAGGGCAGCACCGTACCGACCACGCCCAGCACCAGCGACACCGCGCCGAGCGCGAACAGCAGCGCGCGCACGAGGCGGGCGCGGCGTGGTTCCGGGGTGGTGGGATCGGGCATGGACAGAAGGCAGGCTCGTGGGCAGGTGCCGGTCGACTCTAGCGCATGCGGACAGGATGGATCAGCGGCCCCGGGAGATTCTGACCAGCACGCTGCCATGCTGATTATTTCTAGATCGACGGCGGCTACCGACCCATTGCTGCCGGGCGCGAGCGTCTGCTTTGTGGAAGGCTGATAACCCGTGAATATTGGCCTCATTACGAGAGACTTCTGCGAAGTCGACCCGCAAAGCGGAGTGGACATGATTGAATTATCACGTCTCATCTAATGCGCTGATAATGTGCAGATCCCGGCAATAAATGAACATCATTCCGGTAACCCCTGACCATCTCGCTGGTACTGATCAGGGCGCCGAGCTGCGGGATTCGGTCAGGCCCTGCATGCAGGCATGATCATGAGCGGGAGGTTCACTGCTGCGGAACTCCGAGAATTCCCAGCGCACCTATGTCCAGTCTATCCATCAGCCCCGGTCGCGTGTTGCGGCGACGACCAACTCATAGAGCGCACGGCACGGTAGCGTTTTCGCCCCTCCAGACCCAACTCATTCGCATCCATCCGTAGCCGCCGGTCGTGGGAAAAACTCCATTGCGTTCCACCGACTACGGGTGTAGAACGCGTCAGATGCAGGGAGGGGAATGTAATGGGGATCAAAGTTTCCTTGTGCAGGGTGTCCGCGCGAGTGTGGCTTCGCCGTTCGGCAATCGCTTTGGTACTGACGCTCTCTGGCTGCGCATCCGTGGTTTACATGGACTCAGCGACGTCATTCGCGGCTGCGGGACGTACCGCGGAAGCCCAACTGATGAAGTCGTCAAATCAGCTCGATACAGCGCTTGATGCGGCGAGGCTCTCCAAGATTAACTCGGACTCGACCTGTCCCATCGCCGACGCGCACGTCTACGTCCGCTCGGGTTCTCCAACACTGCCAACCGTGACCGCTGCGCTCGCGCGGTTCAAGAACCAGGCGGTCCTGGCCGGTTGCAAGCGGCTCAAGGAATGCGCGGGTGGCGGCACGGCAAAACCCGGCCACCTGCCTGCAGCCTGCAAGTCGGCTTGCTATTCGCGCGACGAGGGCAACTGCCTCAGCCAGCTCGAGCGAAGTTATGCCATCGAGATCAAGTCGCCGACCGACAGCTCATCCGCGTACATCGATGCGCTGCAGAGTGAAGCATCAGACTTCGTCGCTCTTCTCGATGAGGTGCAGTACCAGCGCCCTGGTAGCGTCGAGAACACGCTGGCAGCCTCCGGCGTGCGCGCACTTTCCGAGTATCTCGACGTCCTGAGCAAGGTCGCACAGGGGCGAAAGTCCGAGTATCTGGCCGACGCCGCGCATCTATCGGACAGGCTGACGTTCCTGAGTAACAAGGTGGAAGAGGTCTCTGGCAAACAGCTATCGAGCTCGACGAAGGAGACCAAAGAGCAAGTTCAGACTGCTCTCGGCGCGATCGGCAAGCTCGCTGGCATCCTCCAAACGATGGGAAGCAACGCAACAAGCGCGAACGAGATAAAGCGATTGGTCCGTGAAAATAAAGGTACGGTGGATGGGTTGATCCAGTCATTGCGGGCCGTAGCACTTGGCGATAGCTCGCTGGCCCAGACCTACTCGGATCTAGTCGTCCGAAATCAGCGGTTGCTCCTGGAACAGAAATTCGCCAACGCACGCGACGATTACGATCGGCGGCTGATTTCAGCTCAATTGGAAAACTATCAGTACGGCGATGACCAAGCGATGGCCACTGCCATCAATGCCATGTTCGACAACCTGTCAGCCGCGAACGAGTCAATGGTTTCCCTAGTAGAACATCCAACAGACGAGCAGAAGAAGCTCATTGCGAACGAGCGACTGCAGAATCTAAAGGCAGCCGTCGGCGCCTTGGTCGAGGTCGCCCAGGCGGTCAAATAGTCCATGCGGAGGTCCTCGTGGCAAACCTCAAGACAATCCAAGCGCTCTACCAAGACACGTGCAGCCTCGCCATCAAAGAGACGCACATGTCGATTGACCCTCGTGCGCCATTCGTGCCGAAAGACGCGCAAGCGTTGGCCGATCAGGCCATGCAAGTCGCCGACGCGGCAAAGAGCCTTCGAACCCGGGCGCCGGCGGGGCTCGCCAAGGCCAAGGTGGATGACGCGGCGAGCGCAGTCCTGACGGCGCTCGCGCTGTTCGACTACATCAACAATACCAACCGAAAGCCGCCCATCAAGAGAGACGTACTAGGCGCGGTGTCGAATGCTCTCGACGCACTGGGCGCCATCTGAATAAAAACTCGTCAAAGTGCACTTTCGAGCGGCCGCTCATGGCCGGTAGCAGCCCTTCGCAACAACATCATCAGATCCGCCGGCTGCTCATTCCAGATCGCTGACGATGGTCAGTCCGTTCCGGTTCCTTGACCAATCCATCCCGGCATTCGCGCATCAGCGCATGCCGGCACGCCGGAAGGCACGCAAACGACGAAGCACCGGGGGTGAAGGGCATCGTGCGTTCCGGCGGGGACCTGGCGGCAGGCAACCGGCGCTGATGCTTGCGCCTGGATGGAGTCTACGGGAATCGGCACCTGCTCCCGTGCCCGGCGTCGCGCAAAAAAAACCGCCCGGATCGCTCCGGGCGGCTGCGTTTCCAGCAGTCGGTGCCGGCTCAGTCGAGCGCGCCATCCAGCCCGCGCCGCTTCAGCAGCGGCTCGATCTTCGGTTCCTGACCGGTGAAATCGCGGAACAGCTGCAGCGCGTCCTTGCTGCCGCCGCGCGACAGCAGGGCGGCGCGGAAGCGGTCGCCATTGGCGCGGGTGAGGCCGCCGTTCGCCTTGATCCACTCCACCGTGTTCGCGTCCAGCACCTCCGACCAGATGTAGGCGTAGTAGCCGGCCGCGTAGCCACCCATGATGTGGCTGAAGTACGGCGTGCGGTAACGCGGCGGCACCGGCGCGTAGTCGGTGCCGTTCGCCTTCAGCGCGGCGGCCTCGAACGCCATCACGCCGTTCGCTTCGGGGATCTTGTCCGCGCCGAGCTGGTGCCAGCTCTGGTCGAGCATCGCCGAGCCGAGGTACTCGGTGGTGGCGAAGCCCTGGTTGAACTTCGAGGTAGCCAGCACCTTGTCCAGCAGCACCTTCGGCATCGGCGCGCCGGTCTGGTAGTGCTTGGCATAGTTGGCCAGCACGCTCGGCCAGTCGGACCACATCTCGTTCACCTGCGACGGGAACTCCACGAAGTCGCGCGGCACGCTGGTGCCGCTGAAGTACGGGTACTGCACGTTCGAGAACATGCCGTGCAGCGCATGGCCGAACTCGTGGAACATGGTGGTCACCTCGTCCCAGGTCAACAGGGTCGGGCCGCTGGCCGGCTTGGTGATGTTGAGGTGGTTGGCCACCACCGGCAGGTTGCCGGTGAGCCCGGACTGCTGCACGTAGGCGTTCATCCAGGCACCACCGCGCTTGGACGGCCGCGCGTACATGTCGGCCAGGAAGATCGCCAGCTGGCTGCCGTCGGCGTTGTACACGTCGTACACCAGCACGTCGGGGTTGTAGACCGGCAGGTCGGTGCGCTGCTTGAAGCTGAGCCCGTAGAGCTGGCCGGCGGCGTAGAACACGCCGTTCTCCAGCACGTTCTTCATCTCGAAGTACGGCTTCAGCTGGCTCTCGTCGAAGTCGTACTTCTCGGCGCGCACCTTCTCGGTGTAGTAGGCCCAGTCCCATGGCTGCAGCGCGAACGTCGGCTCGCCCTTCGCCGCCTGCTCCTTGTTGATCATCGCCTGCAGCGCCGCGCCTTCGCGCTTCGCGTTGGCCACGGCCGGCGGCGCCAGGCGGGTCAGCATGGCGTTGACCGCTTCGGGCGTCTTCGCCGTCTCGTCGGCCAGCACGTAGGCGGCCCAGGTGGGATAGCCGAGCATCTTCGCCTTCTCGGCGCGCAGCTTCAGCACCTGCGACACGATCGCGGTGTTGTCGTACTGGTTGCCGCGGCTGCCGCGCGCGATCGACGCCTCGTGCAGGCGCTGACGCAGCGCGCGATCGTGCAATTGCGCTTCCGGCGGCTGGCCGGTGGTGTTGAGCAGCGCGATCAGGTATTTGCCGTCCAGGCCCTTCGCCTTCGCGGCGGCCGCGGCGGCGCCGATCTGCTCGTCGGTGAGGCCGGCCAGCTCTTCCTTGGTGTCGACCACCACGGCGGAGTCGTTCACCTCGGCCAGCACGTTCTGGCTGAACGTGGTGCCCAGCTTCGCCAGCTCGCCGTTGATCTCCTTCAAGTGCGTCTTGTCGGCGTCGGACAGATTGGCGCCGGCGCGCACGAAGTTGGTGTGGTAGCGCTCGATCAGGCGCATGCCCTCGGCATCCAGGCCCAGGCTGTCGCGCGTGTCGTACAGCTTCTGGATGCGCGCGAACAGCTGCGGGTTCAGCGAAATCGCGTCGCGGTGCGCCGCCAGCTTCGGCGCGTACTCGGCCTGCAGCGCCTTGCGCGCGTCGTTGATGTCCACCCCGACCAGGCTGAAGAACACGGTCGAGGTGCGGGTGAGGGTCCGCCCGGACTTCTCCAGCGCGACGATGGTGTTGTCGAACGTGGGCGCCTCGGCGTTGCCGGCGATCGCCTGCACTTCCGTGAGCTGCTCGGCCATGCCGCGGTCGAAGGCGGGCGCGAAGTCGCTGTCCCCGATCTTGTCGAACGGCGGGTAGTGCAGCGGCAGCGGGCTTTCGCGGAACAGCGGGTTGCCGGTATCGGCAGCCAGCGTATCGGTCTGCGCCGGCGGCGCGGCGGATTCGCTCTTGCCGCTGCCGGCATCGGTGCAGGCGGTCATGGAGCCGGACAGGGCAATGGCCAGGGCCAGCGCGATGGGATGCTTCATCGGTACGGATCTCGTCGTGGGCTAAACCCCTGATCCTACCCAACGCGCGCCGCTTTCATGCATGACTAAAGGCATGGTGTGCGGCGATCCGCCGTCGCCACTTGCCTGCGCACGATGGCGTGCCGGCGCGCCTCGGCCTTCAGCCGGCCGAGGCGACCGGAACCACCACCGCTGCATGAGCCGCGCCGGCCAGCTGCACCGGAGCCGGGGTGGCCGTCAGCATGGCGCCCATGACCAGCGCGCACACGGCGAAGCAGACGACGAACAGGCCGGCCAGGATATGGGTTTCGAATTTCATGATGTGTCTCCGCGTGCGTGAATGTTCCCTGTGATGCAGAGGGAGCAATCACCGTGCCAAGCCACCATGAAGCGTGCAAAGCCTTGCCCCGCCTGCCTTGGACGCATGCGCGTCCGGTGCCGGCGAGCTGTCCGCGGACAGCCGCCGCCGTGCGCCCGGACAGCCGGACAGCCGCGACGACGACACGCGCCGGTCAGCCCGCCGCGCGCGATTTGCCGGCGGCATGCCGCAGCCGGCGGTACTCCACCACGGTGAGCGCGATGATCAGCAGGTCGAACAGGGTCAGCGCCACGAAGCCGAACGAGGGGCCGGCCACCGCCATGTGGTAGATCTGGTACGCGGCAAACGCCGCGGTCAGCCAGATCAGGCCAGGGTAGGCCCACAACCTGCCGCGCAGGATCTCCACGATCACCACCAGTTTCGCCGCGCCGTGGGACAGCAGGTAGGCCGCCGCGAACAGCACCGAGCCCTGGTCGAACTGCGCGGCCCAATGCAGTACGTGCGTCGCGATGAAGTCAGTGGGGTCCTGGTTCAACTCCGGCGCGACCAGCGCGCCGATCCAGGCCTGCAGCCGCACCGGACCGATCAGCAGCAGCCACAGCCCGCCCACGACCTCGGCGACGCCGTCGAGCCCCTTCAGGGCGAGGCCGATGGCGAAGGCCTTGTCGGACAGGGTTCGAACGCGCAAGCCGGTCATCGTCATGCTCTCCTGTGGAGATTGCGGAGATCCGCGCCGCCCGATCCGCAGCGTAGCCGGCGCCGACAGCTTACGCCGTCAGCCAGTCGCGCATCGCCCGGGTCACCGCCGCGGGTTGCTCCATCGGACTCATGTGGCCGCTGTTTTCCACCACCACCAGCCGCGCCTGCGGCATCAGCGCCGCCATCGCCTCGTGCAGTGCGGGCGGCGTGAGCGCGTCGAGCCGGCCGCACAGCACCAGCACCGGACAAGCCAGCCCGCGCAATGCCGCCTCGCCGTCTTCGCGCCGCATTGCGTTCTGGCGGATGAACACCTCGCGCCCCTGGCGCAGCGTCATTGCGTTGATCCGCTGCGCCAGCGTGGCGTCGTGCAGTCGCGGCGGCGCCACGAAGCTCGGCAGCAGCTGTTCGGTCATGCCACGGAACTTCCCCGGCAGGCTGACCGTGCGGTTGGCCGCCAGCCGCTGCGCGAGGCGTTCGGGCGTGTCGGCGCGGAACGAGGTGTCGAGCAGCGCCAGCCGCGCGATGCGCTGCGGCGCGTGGCGCGCGATCTCCTGCGCCACGTAGCCGCCGAACGAGAAGCCGGCCAGCGCGAAGCGCGGCGGTGCCGCGTCCAGCACCTGCCGCGCCAGCGCGGCGATGCTGTCGGCGTGGCCGAGGTCGGCCACCGTACACTCGGCGAGGTCGGCCAGCCCGGTCAGCTGGTCGCGCCACAGGTCTTCATCGCACAGGAATCCGGGAAGCAGCCACAGCGGCTGCCGATGCTGGGCCATGATCACGCCTGCCGGTCAAAAGGGAGACATTATCGGCCACCTTGCATGGGTAAATCCTCGAAGGTGACCCTGCCGCCCTGCCGAGCGAGGGACAAGCGAACCTATCCGGCATCGCCTTGCGCGTACTTCTCGTGCAACGCCACTGGCGGCGCCTTTCGTTTCGCGCGCCGGCGGATCGCCAGGTTGATCAGCTCGACGAACACCGAGAAGGCCATCGCGGCATAGATGTAGCCCTTCGGAATGTGCTGGCCGAAGCCGTCCGCCATCAGCACCAGGCCGATCATGATCAGGAAGCTCAGCGCAAGCACCTTGACCGTGGGGTGGCGCTCGACGAACTCGCCGATCGGCCGCGCGAACGCCAGCATGAAACCGATCGAGGCGAGGATCGCGGTGACCATGATCCAGCGCTCGTCGACCATGCCGACTGCGGTGATGATCGAGTCGAGCGAGAACACGATGTCGAGCAGCATGATCTGCGCGACCACGCCGCCGAACGTTGCCGCCGCCGTGCCGATCGTCACCTGCTCGGTGGCGCCTTCCAGCTTCTGGTGAATCTCGTGCGTGGCCTTGCCGATCAGGAACAGTCCGCCGCCGATCAGGATCAGGTCGCGCCATGAGAACGCATGGCCGAACAGCGAGAACAGCGGCGCGGTCAGCCCGACGATCCAGGCGATCGCCAGCAGCAGGCCCAGCCGCGTGACGGCTGCCAGCACGATGCCCGCGCGACGCGCCTTGTCGCGCTGCGACGATGGCAATTTGCCCGCCAGGATCGAGATGAAAATGATGTTGTCGATGCCCAGCACCAGCTCCAGTGCCGTCAGCGTGGCAAGGGCGATCCAGGTTTCGGGATTGGCCAGCAATTCCATGGGAAGTCTCTTTGGTCGGCGAGGAGTTGCGCGCGATCACACCGCTTGCGGCGTGACGGCACGGTTGGAACGCGGAAAGGCGGATCGTCGCCGCTCAGAAATCGAACAGCTCCCCCAGCAGCGACTTGCGCCGCCGGGGCCGCTGCTCGTGATGCGCGTGACCGCCGTAGCGATCGTCGCGCTGCAGCGGCGGGTAGTCGCGCTGGGGAGCAGCCGCGTGTGCAGGCGCGGAAACCGCCCGTTCGGCGCGCTCGATCAGCCGGTCGAGTTCGCCGCGGTCGAGCCAGATGCCGCGGCAGCGGGGGCAGTAGTCGATTTCGATGCCCTGGCGGTCGGTCATCGACAGGTTCACGTCTTTGCAGGTGGGGCACAGCATGGGGTATTCCTCGGGAAGGGGTCGGCCACGCACACGCGCGGGCCGGCCGGGGCGGACCCGGCGAATGAAAATGACGAATGCGCGCGGGCGCGCTTCACGACTTCAAATGGACGTCCAAATGGCACGCGGATGCTCCGGCAAGGCTCGAAAGGCCACGGCGGAAAAGGCATCTGTGATGGACGCACCTTCGCCGTGGAACGGCGAAGGTCTTGCTCGCAAACCAGTGGATGGCTTGCTGCTGCACCGGAGCCCAGGCTCGTGGAGCACGGGTTCGTCATGACGGCGACAGCGACTGGGAGCTACTCCCCTTCGGTAACGAAGGCTAGCAGGTCGGCGCCGCGCCAGGCAATCCGCGCAGGCGGCTCCGCTGCGCCTTGCGCAGCAATCAACTACTCAGTCGGCAGACATCGCCAGCGGGGTGTCACCCGCGGCGACGTCGAGCGCCTGCAGCGAGACGGTCTTCCTGCCGCCGTACAGCGACTGCCGCCCGACTTCGCGAAAACCCAGCCGCGCGTGGAAGCGCGCGGACACGGGGTTGGGCGGCTCGACATCGAACTCGCAAGTGATCCACGGCACCGCATCGCGCCGCGCCTGCGCCTGCAGCTCGCGGTACAGCACGGTGCCGGCCCCGCGCGCCTGCGCATCGCCGGCCACCACCACGCGATCCACATACAGGAAGCGCGGGTAGCGCTGCGCGAACCAGCGATAGTTGGGGCTGTCGTAGTCCGCGCCTTCGCGGAAGGCGAGCAGAAACGCCGTCACCCTCCCCTCGACATCGGCCACCCGGTGCAGCGCCGCCTGCGCATGCAGCCGCGCCAGCCGCGCGGCATCGAGCGGACTCAGCACCGCCACGAACGCCTCGTTGAGGGCGAGGATGGCGGGGAAGTCGGCGGGAGCGGCGTCGCGCAATATCATCGTGGAGAGGCGCCGGTACGAGGAATCCATGGGATCCGGAATGGTTGCGGTCTTGCGAATCTTGCAGTTATAAAGCACCTGCCGTCCGGGTTAACCGGCGGCGTTTTGCCCATGACGAGTTATCGCTGGGTGCCCGGATTGATGTCGTATCGACTCACCGGGATCTCCCTCACTCATCCAGCGAGACTCCTCATGTCCAGCAAACGGACCTCCCTGCGCAACCGCGCCTACCGAAACCAGCACGGCCGTTGCTTCTACTGCGGCCGTGCGATGTGGCAGTCCAGCCCAGTGCCGTTCGCCCAGAGGTGCGGCCTGACCTCACGGCAAGCCAGACAAATGCAAGCCACGGCAGAGCATCTGCTTGCCCGCTGCGACGGCGGCAAAGACACGGAGTCCAACATCGTCGCGGCCTGCGATTTCTGCAACCGCCATCGCCATTGCCGAAAAACTGCGCCTTCCCCGGAGCATTACCGCACACTGGTGCAGCAACGAGTCGCAGCCGGAAGATGGCATTGTTGGGTCGGCAAACCCAGGGAGGCGGCAAGGCAGAAATCCGGGTGATCGGGGCGCCGCCTTCGACCGCTGTAAAGCGCCTTGCAGGCATGCCGAGCAAAGGTCGATTGATCAGACTCCCTCAAACGGACTCGTGCGCCAGCGCGTAGTCGATCGCCGCGCATACCGCCGCAGCTTGCGCGGTGTTGCATTGTTCGGGCGTGGCGCGCGGGCTGTCGGGGTAGACCTCGGTGGTGGTGCGGTACGACGCGTCGGTGATGCCGGCGCACAGGCCCAGCTTGCGGCAGTCGTATTCGATCACGCCATGCGCCACCACCGGCGAGCCGATGATGGTGCCATCGGGATCGGCCGGCGCAATGTGGGTGACCTTCGCCACCGCGGCGATCACCGCTTGCTGGAACGCCGGCTGCGGCTTGGCGCTGTCCGCGCAGAGATAGAAGCCATCGGGGATGGTGCCAGGCTCGTACGGCTTGCCGTCGCGCGCGGCCAGCGCCGGGCGGAACTCGCTCTCGTCGCTGTCGGTGGTCTCGTGCAGGTCGATGTGCACCTGCACGCGCTCGCGCCACGGCGCGACCAGGCGCATCAGCGCCGCCGATTCCTGCACCGGGCTGTGTTCGCGGAACGAGCGGTTCGGGTCGAGCGCGTCCGGATTCCAGCGGTGGATGCGCTCGTAACCCCACGGGCTCACGCACGGCACCACCAGCAGGTTGGCCCGCCCCGCATAGTCCGCCGCATGCCGCTCGACGAACTGCAGCGCGCCGTGCACGCCACTGGTTTCGTAGCCGTGCACGCCGCCGGTCACCAGCACCACGGGCAGTTCATCGCGCCAGCCGCGGCTCCTGATCGCGAACAGCGGATAGCTGCCGGAGGGATAGTCGAGCCGGCCGTACTCCGCCACATCGAAGCGTGCGCGCAAGGCCTCGATCACGCTCGCCACCTCCGCCGCATAGCTGCGCTGCACGCGCTGCAGCGATCGCCAGGCCACCACCTCCGCGTCGCCCCAGGGACGTCCGGGTGTGCCGATGGGGTAGAAGGCCGGGTTGGTCATCGCGCTGCTCGCTTCGCTGTGGCTAGGGGAGCGCAGCACTGTAGCACCGGACTCAACCGCCGACCTCGCGCGAGGTTGCGGCCGCGGCGGCAGTGGCCGGCGACGGCGGCGGCGCCGCGGGCGGGCGGGCGCTGGCCGGCCGCCATTCGAAGGTGGCCACGCTTTGCGCCGGCAGGGTGTAACCGAAGCGGGTCCGGCCCTGCGCCACGGTGACGCGGCGCGGCTGCGCATCGCCATTGACCATCACCAGCACCACCGACCCGCCGGAGGCGTTCTGGAACGCCACGTTGGCAACGTCCTTGCTCGTGTCGGTGGATCGCACCCGCACCGCGCCGGGCAGCACGAAGCGGCTGAAGTGCGCGAACGCGTAGTACTCGTCGTTGCGGCTCACCTCGCCGGTGCGCGAGTCGATCAGCACCACGCCTTTGCACAGGTCGCAGCCGCCGAAATGCGGGCCATGCTGCTCGTCCAGCGCCAGGTTCCAGTACACGATGCCGCGCGCCCACTGCCGCAGCCCGACCAGCATCAGGTCGCGCGTGAACCACAGCAGCTCGCCGTTCCTGGCCGACTCCCAGTCGCCGCCGGAACACTCGGTGATGTAGGTGTCCTTGTCCGGGAACGCACGATGCACCTGGCCCTGCGCATACGGGCTGCCGCTGTAGCAGTGCCAGGCGATGCCGTCGACATAGGGCCCGGCGTCGAGGTCGCCCAGCACGCCGAGCGGCTGGTCCGGCTGGTCCCAGTTGTGGTCCCAGCCGAGGATGAGCGTCTTCGGGGTGCGCAACGCCAGCGCCGGCCCAAGGTACTGCGCGATGATGCGCGAGCGCGTGGCCGGCGGCATTTCCATGCCCGGGTAGGTCAGCGGCACGAAGGCCGGTTCGTTCTGCAGGGTCAGCGCAAAGATCGGGATGCCGTAGCTGCGGTAGGTGTCGACGTACTTGACCAGGTAGTCCGCATAGGTGCTTTCGTACTGCTCCAGCAAGGCGCCGCCGATCAGGTTCGCGTTGGTCTTCATCCATGCCGGCGCGCTCCACGGCGAGGCGATGACGCGCAGCTGGGGATTGACCGCCAGGATCTCGCGCATGGTCGGTATCACGTCCTGCAGGTTCGCCGCCACGTTGAAGTGCAGCAACTGCGGGTCGGTGTCGCCGGCGGGCAGGTCGTCCAGGGTGTAGGGCTGCAGCGAGAAATCCGAGGCGCCGATGGTCAGCCGCGTCATGCTGAGGTTGAGCCCGGGCGGCGGACCGAACAACTCGCGCAGCAACGCGGTGCGCTGCGGCGCGTTCAGCCGGTTCTGCAGCAGCCACGCCGACGAGTCGGTCAGCGCCGCGCCGAAGCCGACAATGGACTGGTACTTGCGGTCGATGTCGATGACCACGTCGGCGGGCGACGGCTCGCCGGTGCCAGCCTCGATATCAGGCTGCCGCGCCAGGAGCAGCCGGCGGTCCGCCGTGCTCAGCCACAGCCTGACCGCGGCCTCCGGCGACGGCGGCGCCAGGATCACCTCGCCCACCACCGCGAAATGCACGCGCCGCGGCGTGAGCGCCCACAGAGCCAGCAGGGTGATCAACGCGAGGGATGCAACGGCCAGCCAGCCGGGAACACCGTTGCGCTCACCCGTCATGCGCGCAAATCCCATCGACCTCATTGCGGTTCACTGGCAACAACCCCTCGATCACGAAGCCCCCTGGCTGCGCATGACAGGTCGGCGAGGAGTACGGCGAAAGCGGAGTCGCGTCGACCCGCAGCGCGCGGCCACTCGTCTGCCTGGCGCATCTTCCGCGGGCGCCAGCCGACCTGCCCGGCCAAGCCGGTGCCGGCAGTCTGCCACTGTTTCGGCCACCCTGCGGCCGTCTGAAGACCACGCCGCCGGAAACGCGGAACCCGGTCCCATTTTCTCGCCGGCGGCAGCGCGCGGCTTGCGACAAACCCTGCGAAGCACTAGCGCTTGGCAAGCCGGTACGCCACCGTCTCCAGCGCGCTCACCCCTTCGGCGGCGAACCCCGGCTGCTGCGCGAGGATGTCGTATCGTTCCAGCGTCGCCACTGTCCAGTCGCGGCCATACAACTCGCGCACTTCGGCTTCCGGCACCGAGAACGGCGGCCCCTGTTTCGCGTGCTGCGGATACTCCAGCGTGATCAGCAGGTCCTGGCAACCGGCCGGCAGCCGCGCGTGCAGCTCGCGCACGTAGCGACGGCGCAAGTCCGGCGGCAGGGCGATCAGCGCCGCGCGGTCGTAGACCGCCGCACAATCGGCGAGAGCCGCGGCGTCCAGATCGAACACGTCGCCGCAGATCAACTCGATCTCGCCGGCCACGTGGTGCAGACCAAGGCGCGAGGCATGCACCTGCGGAGTCAGGCCGTGCTCGTCGAAGAACTGCGTCACCGCCAGCGGCGACAACTCCACTCCCAGCACGCGATGCCCCTGCCCCGCCAGCCACAGCAGATCCATCGACTTGCCGGCCAGCGGCACGAACACCCGGCTGCCCGCCGCCAGCGCCAGCGCCGGCCAGTGCCTGAGCAGCAGCGGCGTCGGTGCGGCCTGGTGGAAACCAGTGCGGCCCTCGCGCCAGCGCTGCAACCAGAACTCAGGCTCCATGGGAATCTCCTGTCGACAAGTGGACGAGCCGGCCGGCCATTGTGCATGCCGGCCAGCGGCGAAGCGAAGCATGCACGACTTTCAGCCGGCCTGCCGCGGAGGTGCCGGCGCGAATCCGCCGAATGGCCGTCTAAAGGCTATCGGTGCCCCGGCGCAGCCAGAGATCGATCAGGGACTTCTCGTAGCGCAACGAGTCCTGGTCGACCGGCGAGCTGCTGCTCAGGAAGGCCGCGTTGCGCAACTTGCGCTGGCCCTGGCGCAGCACCTTGTCGTCGGCGCCGTACAGGGTGAAGTTGAGGTCGATGCGCGGCGGGTAGATGTCCTTGACGATGCGCACGTCGTTGAAGTCGGGGCCGCGCCAGGGTTCGTAGGCGCCGGCGCGGACCACGTCGGTCACCTCGATCTCCAGCCGCTGGCCCGGCGCCAGGATGCGCGAGGCGCGCTGGACGATGTACGCCTTGAGCGGCGCCAGGTAGGCGTCGGGGTTGACCAGGTGCACGCCAAGGCTGCGCTTCGCCTCGGTGAAGTGCTGCGGGTCCTTGTAGCGCACGCTCACGTTGTCCGGCGTGGTCGCGGCCTGCGCGACGGCGGCCGCGAGGGCAAGGCAGGCAAGACACAGCAGGCGCAGCAGTGGAGAAGATTTCATGACGGCTCTCCCGGAACGGGTCGGGCGGCCGCAGGGGACGGTTGTCGCGGCCGTGGCGCAGCGGGCATCAGTATACGTCCGGGCAAGCGCGGAGCGGGAACCGTCTGCTGCGGACGATTCCCTGCCCGGTTCTCGCCCGCCGGTCGCTGGCCGATGTCGGCCAGCACACCCAACCCGTCTCGCCCACCACGTCCCGGATTTACTTGCCGGTGTTCGCGGGTGCGGGCGCCGGCTCGAGGTTGAAGTTGAGCGTGGTGATCTTGCCGTCCAGGCCGCGCACCACGTCGCTGGTGAGGTCGTTGGTGGCGTTGCCGCCGAGCACGGCGTCACGGTTCAGCAGCAGGCCGCAATGGTGGCTGGTGTAGGAGCTGGCGATGACTGGCTGGGCCTGCTCGCCGATCTGCTGCATGACCTTGGCGCGGGTGAGCTGGATACGCTCGCCAAGCTGGTTCACCTGCGCCTGGTAACCCTGCATGCGCTGCTGCAGAGCCGGGCCCTGCTGCTGGCGCTGCGCTTCGGTGAGCGAGGCGGCCTTCTGCTGGAAGGCCTGGATATCGGTATCCAGCGGCTTGCGCAGGTTCTCCAGCATCGACTGCTGCTGCGTCGCCAGCTGCTTCAGCCGCTCACTCGCCGCCTGCCCCACCTTGGACTGCGCGAACACCGCCTCGCGCGAAAGCATGCACACACCCGGCACCGGATTGCCGCCAAGCGCATTGCTGGCGGGCGCGGCGGCGGTCTGCGCCGGCGTCACGGGGGCGAAAGAAAGACCAGCAGCGGCGGCCAGCACGGCGACCAACAGGGAACGATGCAGGTTCATGGGGAAGGTATCCGATGGTCAGGCCTGGAAGTTCCGCGTCCGGTGGCTCGCGGCGACACGCCAGCATACTCGCAGCCGGCTGCCGGGATGGGGCGACGCCTGATTCTCCCCGGGCCGATGCCGGGTTCCTATCGCTGCCCCGGTATGCCTTAGAACTTATCCGTAAT